>JAYZBV010000099.1:0-45431 GCA_036338595.1 Planctomycetota bacterium
GTCAGGGCATCGAGGAGACCCTGGGTCGGATGAGCTCGGGTTCCCCCACCGGCATTGATCACTCCCGCATCACAGTGCTCCGCCAGCGATCGGGCTGACTGCTCGTTCCCATCGCGGACCACGATCGCCTCGGCGCCGATCGATTCCAGCGTCGAGGCGGTGTCGAGCAACGTCTCGCCCTTGCTGACACTGGAATTTTCTGCATCCAGTTGCAACGAATAAGCCCCCAGGCGATCGATCGCTGCGACAAAGGAGAGGCTGGTTCGGGTGCTGGGCTCAGAGAAGATGAGACCGACATGACGCACCGAATCTCGCCACAGCGGCACCGGCTGCGTTCGCATCTGGTCGGCACGATGGAGCAGATTTCTGATCGCCTCCGGGGCGAGGTCGGATAATTCCACCAGGTCTCTCTCTGCCGACTTCATCATCTACTCCCTCTCGTCAACTCTGGGCGATCCCGAATCTCAACTCTTTCGGGGTCTCACCCGCTTCGAGTGCCTCGATGGCATCTTCAAGGATACGCCGCTGGGATGCGAGGAACAGGGTCGGTTCGCGACTCGGAATCCTATCGACCCCATACAACTCCATCAGTACCAGATCCCTCAACTGGTCGATTCCCTCGCCGGTGTGGGCGGAGATCGCTGGACCCTCGATTCTCGTCGCTCGATCCTCGTCGCGACGACTGTAGAAGACAAGCGTTCTGCAACGTGTAGTTTGTCGCACATCCACAGCGGATCCTGCTAGAGAGGGAGGAATCAGCTGAAGCACCAGATCTGCCTGCTGCATCGCCTGATGCATCCTGCGGACTCCCTCCCGTTCCACCGGCTGTTCCACTTCTCGCAGCCCCGCTCCATCGACGAGCAGGATCGGAAATCCTCGAAAAATCGCCGGCGCCTCGATCAGGTCGCGGGTGGTGCCCGGCTCACTCGATGTGAGGGTTCTCTGGTCACCGACGAGCAGGTTGAAGAGCGTGCTCTTGCCGGCGTTGGGCACCCCTGCGATCACCACCCTGGGAGGTTGCAATACGCCGATCCCGATGGCACTGCGGGCGAGCATCGACTCGATCTGATCGCGCGAAGGAAAGTTCTCTGTCGCGCCTTCGACCCACCCGGCCAGCCCCTGAGGAGATGCCTGCTCCAGCAAGAAGGTAGCCGCCTCGATGCTGGGTGCGCTCGGCAATGCGGCCAGTGCCTGCTGGGCGATTTCGTTGCCTGATGATAATTTTGCTGCCGGCCACAGTTCGTCGACACTGTCGCGTCGGACCGCTCCGAGTTGCTCGAATCTCTGCACGGTACGTTCACTCAGCAGCGGACTGCCGTGCAAGGTGATGAGGTAACGCGATTCGGAGCCGGGCCACCGCATCAGCACCACGTCGTCGATCACATCGCCATTGTGCTCGTGGATGGTGCCGTGAGGCGAATTCCCTGATCCCCTGAAACACTGCTTCAGCCACGTTGCCGACCGCTCTCCCCCGATCATGATGCCATGCAGTGCTGAGCGCCCCACGCCCGTCACCTCGGCGACCCAGCCTTCACTCCCCATCGACAGTTCCCCGCAACAACGCTTCGAGTCCGTCGAGAACCAACCCTGGCCTCAGCAGTGCCGGCTCCAGCGCGCCCAGCAACAGTTCGGAATCGCCTCCGGTCAGCACCGTGGCGGCGCCATCTCCGAGTCCAGATCGAACCCGATCCCTGAGAGTCTGAACTCCACGGATGAAGAAGCACTCGACGCCGCCGCGGATGGCCAGATTCGTCTCACTGGCCCAGGGGATCTCCCGATGCATCGAGTCCCCGCTATCGGCTGGAACGTCGGAGGGATCGGGCAGCGATGGGGCCAACTGGCGAAGCCCGAAATCGAGTGCGCCCAGTCCAGGAGCGATCCACCCTCCGAGCAGTTGTCCCGATGCAGAGACGGCATCGACGGTCACGGCGGTGCCCGCATCGATGACGATGGCGGGACGATCCTCGCCACTGGCGCCCCAGGCCAGTGCGCAGAGTGCTCTGTCGGCACCGGTTCGGTGCGGTTCATCGGTGCTAACACCGTCAGGGAGATCCGCACCGCTTCTCACCCACAGTGCCGCAGGGCGATCGGTCTCCCGGAGCCACTTCTCCACTTCCGGTTCATGAGCAGGCACAACCGAGGAGATCGCGATGGAATCGGCAACTGGAAGTTCAGAAAGAACGTCAGCGATCGCTTCATGCGACGCGGCACCGGACTGGATCTCGTCGGCGCCATCTCGATGGCGCCAGCAGAGCCGAGTGTTGCCAATATCGATGACGAGGGTCTCCATCGATCCTCCCATTCATCAGGAAGGATACCGTGAAGAGAGGTCGATCCACAGTCGATCGGCCTAGTATTCGAAGTCGAAATCCCCCATCGCTGAGCCCTTGACCACGCCACGCAACTCCAGCTGGAGCTCGTCGGGGAAGTCCGAATAGGAGAGCGCTTCATCGAGGCTGATCCGGTCTGCCTGGTAGAGACTCCGGAGGGACTGATTGAAGGTGCAGGATCCGTAGTGCTCGCCCTCGCGAAGTGCGTTGGCGAGTTCATGGGTGCGGCCTTCTCTCAGCAATTCCCGAACCGTTGGGCTGTTGATCATCAGTTCGAGTGCAGGAACCCTGCCCGCTTCATCCTTGAAGGGCACAAGCCGCTGACACACCACTCCTGAGAGAACCAGCGACAGTTGCAATCGGATCAGTTCGTGCTGATGGGGAGGAAAGAAGTGGATGATTCGTTCGACGGTCTGTGTTGCGTTGACGGTGTGCAGCGTGGATAGCACCAGGTGACCCGTCTCTGCCGCAGCGATGGCGGCTTCCATCGTCTCGCGATCACGCATCTCACCGATCAGTATCACATCCGGACTCTGTCGCAGGGAGTGGCGTAGAGCTACCGGGAAAGACTCGGTGTCGATGCCTACCTCTCTCTGATCGATGATGGACTTTCTATCTCGAAAAGTGAACTCGATGGGATCCTCGACCGTGACGATGTGACGATTGGCGGTCTCATTGATGTGGTGAACCATCGCTGCCAGCGTCGTTGACTTTCCCGAACCGGTATTTCCGGTCACCAGCACCAGTCCACGTTTCTGCTCTGCCAGTTTCACGAGGGTCTCACGAGGAAGACTCAGATCCTCGAAACTGGGTACCGTTTGGGTGACATGGCGAAACACGAAGCCCAACTGTCCACGCTGATGCAAGATGTTGACGCGGAATCTGCCAATACCTGGCAGATCGTAGGATGTATCTACATCCAGTTTCTGTGGCAGCGCATCGGGTCGCGAGTCCTGGATGATCTCGAGGATCTCCTGGGCATCCTGAGGTGAGACCTCTTCGCAGTCGAGGAACTGAACCATTCCGTCGACTCTCAGCGACGGCGGACACCCCACCTTGACGAACAGGTCAGAAGCTTTTTCGAGCACCATCCGGCGCAGCATCTCGTGAAATTCCATGATGTCTCCCGGGAAATCCGTGGGTTGCTGGCCCGCAAGGGCACACGAATCTTCCCAAGAAGAATACGATGCGAATCAGATCGGTGCCGATGACTCCGGAGCAGTCGGTTCAGCAGGGTTCGCTCTGCTGCTGCAGGGCACTCCAGATCTGCTCCATGAGCCGATCCAGCCCCTTCCCGCTCACCCCAGAAATCAGGGCCACAGGCTCTCCGAGACGTTGCTGGAGACTCTCACGGAGGCTCTCTGCCTCCTCCGGCACCATCAGGTCGGACTTGTTGAGGACCGTCATGCAATGCCTGCTGGCGAGCACGGAAGAGTGCGCCTCGACCTCGTGGCGGATGATCCGGTGATCCTCGACGATCCCATCCAGATCGCGCAGATGCGGATCGAGCAGGTGGACCAGCACCCTCGTCCTCTGCAGGTGCTTGAGAAAGGACACACCCAGCCCGACACCTTTCGAGGCGCCCTCGATCAGACCGGGAATGTCCGCCACCACGATGCGCCGAGACGGGTCCAGTTCCGCGATCCCGAGCTGGGGCTTGAGGGTCGTGAAGGGGTAATCCGCAATCTTCGGGTGTGCGCGAGAAACCCTGGAGAGAAAGGTGCTCTTGCCGGCGTTGGGGAGGCCGAGCAATCCGACATCGGCGATCAGTTTCAGTTCGAGCCGGAAGTATCTCTCTATCCCGGGCTCGCCCGGGGTGAACTCGCGAGGAGCCTGATGTGTGGATGTGACATAGGAGAGGTTGCCCCGACCACCACTGCCGCCGCGGGCCACGATCACGGTCTGCTCCGCCTCGGTCAGATCGACCACCATCGAGCCGTCGGTAGCATCGAGGACAGCAGTGCCGACGGGGAGTTTCAGGGTCAGATCCGAGCCGTCGCCGCCGGTGCAGTTCTTACCCGATCCGGCAGCACCCTTCTGAGCCTTGAAGATGGGGCGGCCGAGGAAATCGAGCAGCGTCTGAACATTGGGGTCGGCCCGAAGCACTATATGACCGCCGCGACCTCCGTCACCGCCGTCGGGGCCGCCTCGAGGGATGTATTTCTCGCGCCGAAAGGAAACACAACCATTGCCACCTGGCCCGCTGACCACACGGAGTTCGCCTTCGTCGATAAATCGGACTGCCATCGGTCTATCCGCAATTCAGGATCGAATTACGCCGACGCCTGGTCGACATGAACCCTGCTCCTGGTGCCAAATCGAACCACACCGTCGGTGAGAGCGAACAGGGTGTAGTCCTTACCCATGCCGACATTGAGGCCGGGATGGAACTTGGTACCGCACTGGCGGATGATGATATTCCCGGCGATGACGCTTTCACCACCGTACTTCTTCACGCCACGGTTCTGCGCGTTGGAGTCGCGGCCGTTGCGCGAAGCACCCTGGCCTTTTTTATGCGCCATTTCAGTTCACTCCTGTCGATGGCTCCTGGGCGGAGCCGTGGGCTTATCCTGCGATCTTTCCGATCCGGACCTTTGTGTAACGTTGACGATTCCCCTTGCGGCGGTGGGAATTCTTGCGGCGGCGGAAGCGGTGAAAGATCACCTTCGGTCCCTTGACCTCTCCAATCACTTCGGCTTCCACATGGGCGCCATCGACCAGTGGAGTTCCACAGACGAACTCACCCGGACCCGGCTCGATGGCCAGAACCTCGGGAAACTGGATGGTGCTGCCCGGCTCTGCGGTGCGGAGATCCACGAAAAGGATCTCGCCCTCCTGAACCCGGTACTGTCGGCCACCATCACGAATGATCGCGTGCATCCTGCCTCTTTCACAACGCTGACCCGGTCAGCGGTACTGGATCGTCCAGCGCTCAGGGGACCAGTCCTGGCCACCGAGTACCACGATCCGTTTTCCAAACTCCAGTTCCAGTGCGTCGAGATCTTCTCTGCGCGCTCCCAGCAGTAGATCCCTCACCGGTTGTCCCACGGTGACCAGGGCCTCGTCGGATGCGGACTTCGCAATTCCCTGACGCAGTTCCCGGATCACTCCGATGGCAACGCTACTGGCACTTCGCACCGTGCCTCGACCGAGACAGGCTGGACAGGGCTCCCGTCCAGCTCGATCCTTGGAAGGTCCGAGCCGCTGCCTCGTCAACTCGAGCAACCCAAACCTGGAGATCTTCGCAAACCAGATCTTTGCCCGGTCGTCGCGAACCAGTTCACGAAACGCATCTTCGACGGTTCGACGATTCTCGATCTCCGTCATGTCGATGAAATCGCAGACCACCACGCCGCCGATATCTCGGAGGCGCAGGTTTCTTGCGATCTCTTTTGCTGCCTCCAGATTGGTCCGCAGGGCAGTGCTCTCCAGATCACTCTCTGACGTGCTGCTCCCCGAGTTGACATCGATGGCGACCAGTGCTTCGGTCTCATCGATGACGAGGGAGCCACCGCTCGACAGGGCAACCTTGCGATCGTAGATGGAATTGATCTGCTGTTCAACACATTGCGAAGCCCCGAACTCCATGAATAGCGGTGATTTGCTACGATGCAGCCGAACGGGAGCGACCTCACCTGGGTTCCACAGGCTCCGATATTCGAGAAAAGTCTCTGCCGCCCAGGGGTCATCAAAAACCACTTCCTGGACCTGCTCGGAGACCAGGTCTCTGGCGGTCCGCAGCAGCAGGTCCGCCTCACGGTGAAGGAGCACCGGACCGCCACCCGCCTGGGCACTGTCACAGATCCGCTTCCAGTTCTCGGCCAGCGCCTCGACCTCTGCTGTCAGTTGGTCGAGGGCAAGAACCCTGGCTGCCGTTCGGATGATGATCCCTGCGTTCGGGATCCCAGGTAGTTGATCCGCCAGCACCCTCAGGCGATCTCGCTCCTGCTCATCGACAATCTTCTTGGAAATCCCCGGCCGATCCAATCCGGTCATCAACACCACCGACCGACCTGGAAGACCGACAAAGGTGGTCACCGTGGGCCCCTTTTGTCCGATCGATTCCTTGCTGACCTGAACCAGCACCTCCTGACCTCGTCGCAAGATATCCTGGATCCGATCATCGCCTCGCTCTCGATGAGGGCGCTCACCGAGGTGGTCGACCGGAACGCTGGTCGAGCCCTCGTAGGCCGGATGGAGGTCGGAGATGTGGAGGAAGGCAGTGCGGCGCTCACCGATGTCTATGAAGGCAGATTGGATCGCCGCCTCGACATTGACCACTCTTCCAAGATAGACATTGCCGAGTGTCCGGGTGGTGTCGCTGTCCTCCTCGTGATACTCCCAGAGCAGTCCCTCAGCATCGATGAGAGCGACCGCCAGGGCATCCCGGTCTTGTGAGTGGACAAGCCATCGCATAGGGCACCTCGAACTCCAGCATGACACCGCAGTTGCGGTACGATAAGGGCGGCTCGAGAACCATCAAGGAAGATGCCGGGCCACCCAGGACTCTCACCAGCGTAGCGTGCCCGGTCGAATCGTCCAGCAGACCCGCTCCACTGGCCACAGGAAATCGAGCCTCCACCATCAAAAAGGGCCCGTCCGGCATGCTGCCGGACGGGCCCTTGTATCAAGACTGACGTGGATCTAGCCCTGGCCAGCGGCTCCTGCGTCCGTGGCGGCTCCGACAGCGTCGTCACTGTCACCGGAGTCTTCCGATTCGTCTCCGTACTTCTCCTTGAAGTAGTCATAGCGCTCTGCCTCGCGCAGTGCCCTCTGGTAGACCTCTTCGGTGTCATCTGAGTTCTTGAGAATCCTCGGGGTCACCAGGATCAGCAGATGGTCAACATCCGCCTGACGCCTTCTCCACTTGAACAGTTCTCCCAGATAAGGAATCGAAGAGAGAAGCGGCAAGCCCGATTCGATCTCGATGCGCCGTTCAGTGTGAAGTCCACCGATCACTGCAGTCTGTCCGTCACGCACCCTGAGGTAGGTGACCACCGTCTGACTGCTCTCGTGTGGAATATCGATGTAGGCGCTATTGCCACTGCCAGGATCGCTGAAGCGGAATCGATCGAAACCAGGGATATCCGAGGTATTACCCACGAGCGTGGAAACCTTGGGAATCACACACATATCGATCATGTCAGTATCGGGAATCACATGAGGAGAAACATAAAGCGTGAAGCCGACATTGACCGGCGACCGCGGATTCTCGTCGATGGAGACCGTGACATTTCCATTCTGATCCTGCTGCACGTTCTGGACCGCAAACGGAACTTCTTCCCCGACGAAGATGGTTGACGGATGGTTGTCGAGAGTTGTCAGGAATGGCTGCTGGATGATCTTCGAGTTCTCATCATCCTTGACCATCGACAACAGCAGTTGGGTCTGCGTGAAGTCGAGCACGCCGAGAGCCTGGTAAGGAACACCAATCGATTGCATGTTTCCGATGTCAAAGGGCCAGGTACCACCGTTATGTGCGACCGAACCCGGGAACACCGGGCCCAGTGCTGGATCCACGATGGCTCCGGTTCCCGACAGATCTGGAATCCCTGACAGCGGTGAAGAACCGTATGCGTTGAGACGGAATCCGTCTCTGCCCGGAGTGTTCGGGTTATCGAACTTCAGCCCAGCTTCCAGGATGTCATCGCTGGTGGTCGAGATGAACTTGACCTCGACCTGCACCAGTGCTGGCTCAACATCGATCTCCTTGATGATCTCCTCGATCTCATCGAGTCGAGGAGCGATGTCCTTGACGATGATGGAGTTGGTCGTTTTATCAAAATCCATCTCACCGCCGGGAGAGAGCGAACTTCTGAGCGCTTTCAGTAGCGTGAACTCCCCCCCCACCTCGGTCGACAGGTCGCGGGCAACATTTCCCGCCTGCTTGTCGATGTCGGAGATGATGGCGATGTACTGCTCGGGAGGACGGACATAACGCAACCGGTAGATCCGTGTCTCCTGCTGCTGGATCAACTTGTCGGGTGAAACAATCCTGAGAATCTCGCTGATTCCACTGCGCTCGCTGACCACGACATAGCCGGCAGTCTTCACGATCGTTTCGAGTGCTTCACGCCAGGGAACATCCCTGAGGGTCAGGCTAACCTTGCCTTGCACCTCTTCTGCGATGACGATGTTGGCTCCCGATTGCTTTGCGAGCAGATCCAGGACCACTGCAAGCTCAGCATCCTGGAACTCGATGTTCAAAGATGGTGGTTGCGTGAAGCGAATCAGACGATCGCTTTGCTCGATGATCACACAGTTCGTCTGACGAGCAATGATCTCAATCGCATCATGCCACCCGATGGCATCGAGTGAGAGTGTCACTGTTTCAGATACCTGGGGATCGACGACGATGTTGACATTAACCTGCTCGCCGATCTGTGAAAGGACCTCAGCGAGATCCTTGTCCCTCACATCGATGGTGACCAGATCCACCCTCCCGCCTGTCGCCTGGATGGCTTCGAGGGGGCTGGTACCGAGTAGTGCGACGATCAGGGTCGCAAGGATCGAAAACTTTTTCATCTGCTTGTGTTCCTCCCGTATGGGACAGGATTTCTGATTCCGAGTGCCCGAAATGGCGACTCTTCATTATGAAGTATCGGCACTCTGCGATTGTTCCTTGAGTACCGATGGGAAAAGGCGCCAGGGCTCCCCTGACGCCCACTATTTGCTCTTTAGAACCTGCCAAACTTGTGTGAGATCTGCTCGCCTCGATAGCGAAAGATGACCCTGTCGCTGAGGACTTTTTCGAGCAAGCCATCATGAATCTGTCCACCTTCAGGGATCAGATTTCCGTTGATGATGGCATGCGACCCCTCCGGGGCCATCACGACACCCTCGACGCTGACCTCCTTGGCCAGGAACTCCCGCACGGTTTCACTGCGTTGCAGGAGTTGATCTGCGGCTTGAATCACCAGGACGGAAGCTGCGTTGTAAGACTCCCCCGCCTGTCCGATGTCCTGACCGATGCTGAGGATCTCGCCGTGCATCCTGTGAACAAGATCGAAATCCTGTTCGCTGAAGGCCACTTTCATCGCTTCCAGCTTGGATATGGCCTGGGCGTAGAGGTAGGCGACACGAATCTTGTCAATTCCCTCTTCGAAGTCATCGAGACGGTCCATGATGGAACGCAGCTCCGTGGAGAACTCAGGTTGATCAAATCGTGCTATCGATTCTCCGATGGTTTCGATCACACCGTAGGCTTCCATGGCAGCGACCTGATCATTATTACGAATTGCGTACTCAATGCGCGCCATCGCCTCACGTGCTTCGGCCAGCAATTCACTCTGCTGGAGCGGTTCGAGAGGACCCACCCGTGGCGCCTGAGGACCAGAACCGAGACGGTTCCAGGGTCCGGTGAAGGGATCCCGACTGACGATGTTGGACAGGTTGTATCGTTCCAACCTCAACGCTGCCCTGACGAATCGGGTGTCGCTGGTGAACTTCTTGAGGGCGGGGAACTGTTGCACCGCACGGGAGATGTTCATGCCGTAGGAAGCGGCTCTCTCCAGATTCAGGAAGGCACCATCGCGGTCGCCGACATGAGCATACGCTTCTGCCATCAGCAGCGCGGCTATGGCGTCTTCGCCGCCAAAGTCGGTGTATTCTTCATACTTCCTGATCGCCTCTTCCAGGTGTATTCCACCGGGGTTCACCCCTTCGAGGCGCCGATGGATCAACCCGAGGGTCAGGTGAAAATCAGCGTGGTAGGGACGAAGCGTGACCAGTTCCCTGATCTCGTTGAGAGCACGATTCCAGTTCTTTCTGTGGATGTCATCGGACGAGTAGCGACGAAGATCTGAGACCCTCGCCTCCTCCTCGAGCGCCGATGTTGCACTCCCTGCTCGATCAGTACTGATCTCCGGGTCGACGCCCAGCGGCTCGACCAGTGAAGCGTCATCTCCAGCACTCGGTTGATCTACCTGGCGACTGTCCACTGCCATGGGGATCGACAAGAAGATGATCAATAGCACGAGTACGGATCGTGATCTGGTGTTGAAATGGCTCACTGAATCGCCTCCATCGGGATGCTAGGCTCGTCGTAAACATAGGTAGAGATGACAACTGCAAGGCGCTTGGTCGGCTCCGATGCGGAAACCAGTCCATTGTCATCGCCTGAAGGAAACAGCTCGATTCCATCTACCCTGAGAAAGCGTGGGTGATTCTCGACACTGTTGATGAAACGGTGTAACTGGGAAAACTCGCCGGACATCTCGAAGCGATACTTGTGGCGAGTGAAGGAGTCCTTTTCGACAACAACCTCTGCCTGTTTTCTGCCTCGAACTGCAGCTGCCTTCTTGAGGACCTGAAGAGGCTCGGCTACCAGGATGGTGAGCCCCGAGTCTCGGCAAAGAGTTGTAATCGTATCGACGAATGCGTCGCGTCTTACCTCGTCCTTCTCCGGCAAGATCGCAGTGTATTCACTGACAATTCGCGAGAGTGACCGGGCTTTATCCTTCATCTGCGGAATACGAGCGATTTTCTCCTGCGCTGACACCTCTCGCGAATCAAGATCCGAGAGCACATGAGAGATGGTGTCGTTGTCGTTCTTGAGACCCCATCCGATGGCGAACTCGCCACAGAATAACAGCCCACAGAAGGCAGCCACGATCAGCAGTTGTTTCTTCTCGTCAAATTTCATTTTGCCTCGCTAGTCTTCGCAGGGGCCTTCACCACAGGAGGATCCTGTAGCGGTTTCAGATCGATACCGACCCTGGATCGGTAGTGCTCCGGCTCCTCCTCGGTTGCTTCCACTTTCTCCCAGGAGAGTGGTGTGAATCCGAGAAAGTCGCCAAAGAAGGAATCTGGCATGGCGCTGACATCGACAAGATCACCGTAGAATCGGTGGTCTTCACTGAGCGCCTTGCGGAATCGGGTGAACACCTGAGGATCGTCTCCGAGTGCCACGCAATCGAGCGTGACACGGCCACCAGATTGGCGGCTACCGGGAACCCAGCGGTATTCCCCCTCGTCGAGAACATTGACCGCAAGCGATGTGATCCAGATCTCGTCGGGAACCAGCGCCACCAGTTGATCCAGTTTCGGCGCCCATAGAATCCTGCGAGTCTTGATCTCGATGATCGATGCCTCGCGCTGGCGGTAGAAGGCGATATCAGACTGGATTCGGTCGACCTCACCTGCACGCTGTTCAAGGTCTGCGACCTGTACTTTCTGTGCTTCTGCGCGCGCTTCCATGCTTCCTTGCGCAATCCACATCCAGAAGATTCCAATCGCTCCCAGCGCAACCGCAGCCACTCCACCGAGCACCGTGTAGAAGACCGTGCGCGGAGTACTGGCAGCGCGTTGCAAATCGGCGGGCAGCAGGTTGATCTTTATCATTGTTTGATCCTTTCCTGGCGCGCCTAGACGCAGTCCTTGAGCCGAGAACTGAGGCCCACCGCAATCGGTAGTTGAACCTTGTGCTCAGCGAGAGCATCCACATCGACGAGGTCTTCTCGTATCTTGATCGACTCGAACGGGTCCCATGTCTTGACCTCACGCTCGAATACACGCTCGAAGGTATCCATCAGGCCCAGGGTGCGACTGGCACCTCCGCTGATGTAGACCTCCTCGACCCTGTGGTCGAACTGGTTCTCGAAGTAATCGAAGGAGAGTTGGATCTCGCTGGCGATCTCATCGAGCACGGGCTGAACCGCATTTGCGACCATTTCCTCGTTGCCTTGTGGATCGCACTTCAGTTCTTCTGCTTCAGCCTCATCGAGATGCTCACGGCGTGAGATCGACTCGGTGATATCGGTTCCACCCAGGTAGATCTCTCGAGAGAAACAGGAGACATTTCCCCTGAGGATGTGAATGTTGGTCTTGCTGGCGCCGACGTCTACGAGCGCCACTGCACGGTCAGGATCGTCCGATCGCACCCCGTCACCACTTCTGAGTTCAAAGGAGTTCCCGAGGGCAAAGGAATCGACATCCACGGCTACCGGAATCAGACCGAGATCCTGAACCTGATCTATATGGTCCTGAAGAAGGTCCTTCTTCACCGCAACCAGCAGGCTCTTCATCTCGGCGACGTCCTCCGACCCTTCGGAGAACTCCTCGAGACACTGGCCATCGATGGACACTTCATCGCGATCGAATGGGATGTACTTGTCTGCCTCGAGACGGAGTGTCTCCGGAAGTTCATCTTCATCGAGTTTCGGTAATGTGATGTAACGAACCACGACTGACCTGCCGGAAACCGCTGTCGCTACCTTTCGGGTTCGGATCCCCGATTCACGGAGCACAGCTTTGACCGTGTCTAGCGTTTCCTCCGGGGTCGGGATGCGACCCCATCCGAAACCTGTCAGTTCGAGTCCTTCTGCGGTCTCGGTCAATTCGACGACCTTGACCTCGTCTGTACCAATGTCGAGACCAATCAGAGATTTTTGTCGAGCAAACATACTTTCTTGCCTCCCTGCGGCATTCTATCGATGCGCAACGTGGTTCCTTTGATCAGGGTGATCGATCAGAACCTGTGCGCTCCGGTAATGCGCACCACTACCGGAGTGGGACCAGCCCCAGGAAGGTCCTGAGAAGAGTACGACAGGGAGTTAAAGGGCGCAAATCGGCCTGAAAGGGATACAGACCTAGAAACGATCGACGACCTCGGGGAAGTGATCCACGGCCCAATGGTGCAGTTCACGGGTAATCTGCTCTCCGTCCGACATCTGGAGGCAACGTGCAGATAACTCACGCACCTCGTAGTCGTTGAGACTTCGAATCACCTGCTTCACTTCTGGTATCAACTGTGGGCTGACGGAGATTTCACGCAATCCCAGGCCCACCAGCAAGGGAAGATAAATCGATTCCGATGCCATCTCGCCGCACAGTGAGACACGAACCGAGTGTTCCTGTCCGGTTCTCACCAGTTGAAGTATGAGATGCAGTACCGCTGGATGCATCGGATCGTAGAGATCGGCGACATGCTCATTTCCCCGGTCAACCGCCAGTGTGTATTGCACAAGATCGTTGGTACCGACGCTGAGGAAGGACACTCGACCCGCAACATGGCTGGCGATCAGGGCCAGAGAAGGAACTTCCACCATCACTCCGATGGGAATGTTCTCATCGAATTCGACTCCCTCGGACCGTAGTTCGTCGGAAACCTCATCGATGATCTGAAGACTTCGATCCAACTCGGATATAGATGTGATCATCGGCAACATCAGTCGAACTGGACCCAACAGTCCGGCACGCAAGATGGCTCTGATCTGAGCGCGAAATGGTTTTGGATTGGCGAGGCACCAACGGATCGATCGACAACCGAGGAATGGATTTTCCTCCTCGAGTCCCCCCTCAGGCAACTTGTCTCCACCCAGGTCAAGAGTCCGCACCGTCAGAGGTAATCCACCCAGGGATTCAAGCACGGATCTGTAATTCTCGAGATGGACTTCCTCCCCGGCGGTCGGCGCCTGCAGATGGATGAACTCCGTTCGATAGAGTCCAATCCCGGAAGCACCGCACTCCACAGCCGATTTCACCTCACTGGGCAATTCGATGTTGGCGTGGACCTCGATTCGATGACCGTCGATCGTCTCGGCGGGAAGTTTCGCCTGACTCTTGAGCCTTTTCGCAAGACTCTGCATCTTTCTGGCCCTGGCCGAGTACTCGGCAATTTGCCCCTCGTCAGGATTGATGACGACCACTCCCCGATACCCATCGATGACGATCCTGTCACCACCCACCACTGCGGTGGCGATGTCTTCGAGGCCGACCACGGCGGGAATTCCGAGAGCACGTCCCATGATGGCGGTGTGCGAGGTCTTTCCTCCGACATCGGTGGCAAACCCCTTGACCATTACAGGGTCCAGTTTCGCTGTTTGCGCAGGGGTCAAGTTGTGGGCGATGACCACAACTTCGTCGGTGAGGTTCGAGAGTCCCTCGATCCTTTTCCCGAGCAGGGTGCTCAGTAGCAATTTCTCAACGTCTTGTAAATCGTGGACCCGCTCTGACAGGATCGGAGAATTGAGATCCTGTAATTTTCTGACATAGCGATTCATCACCTTGCTGAGCGCGTGCTCAGCAGTATACGAATTGTCACGGATCGCCTGTTCCACTTCGGAATGAAGCACAGGATCTGCGGCGAGATCTCGATGCACTCCCAGAATCCGTGCATGGATCTCGATCTCTTCTCCGAGACGAGCAATCTCGGCGTCGAGAGTGCGGTTCGAATCATCGACCGCTTGCTTGAAGCGACCAATTTCCGAATCGATGAGACTCTTCTCGACGAAGCGCTGCGGGATGCGCAGTTCTTCAGAATCGAGAACCAGTGCCTCGGCGATGACGATCCCCGGACTGACCGGGATTCCGTGCCTGATCTCCAACTTCCCCTCCGGAACTAGACTCCGTGGAAATCGTGCCGAACCAGATTCGAGAGGGCTTCCAGCGCCGCTGCCGCATCCGATCCGTTGGTCTGAATCTTGATCTCGTCACCAAGTTGCGCCCCCAGGGTCATGATCGCAATGGTGCTCTTGCCATCGACGGTCGAGCCACCCACCCTGGTGACCGTGATCTCGGCGTCGAATCGCTGGGCTAGACGCACGAATTCGGTCGATGCCCGGGCGTGGAGGCCTGAATCGTGGGTGATCTTGATGACCTGACTCAACTGGGTCATACGGTCTTTCCCAGCCTCGCAAGCGCAATCTCACTGATCATCTGACCGACCAGATCCGAGTGGTGACGAGCGCTACTGGCATTGCGATCGAGCAGATCGGCGACGGAAACCTGTATCCCACGCTGCTCGAGTCCCCCTTCGTATCTGACCGGAACACTTCCCTGGCGTGAGTAGCTCGCGAGCAGGTCTTCCGGAAAGGTACCGTCGTGAGCAATGATGCGGTCGATGAGGTTCTCCGAGGAGTGCCGCTCGAGCGCATCGAGGTGGTCGATCAAACCCATGTCGTCGGTTTCACCGGGCTGAGTCATGATATTCGCGATGTAGACCTTCGGAGCCTGGCTCTCCAGGACACGCCGACGAATTCCCTCGATCAGTAAAGGCGGTATCACGCTCGTGAACAGACTACCTGGACCGAACACGATCAGTTCTGCCTGCTCGATGGCTTCAGCAACATCTTCGGCAGGCTCGTCGATTCTCGGTCTCGCCTCGATGCTCACGATCGGCTTGCCGCTGCTGGCGATTCTTCCTTCGCCGGTAGATTTTGTCCCATCGGTATGCGTTCCGATGAGTGTCAGCTTCCCCCCATTTGCTGGAAGCACACGGCCGCGGACTCGTAACAAACGATTCAGTTCTCTGATAGCGAGATCAAAATCTCCGGTGACTCTCGTCAGCGCCGTGATCAACAGATTACCGATGGAATGCCCTGCCAGTTCCGACTCCTGAAAGCGGTAGTCGAGCAACCGTGCCCAGAGCGGTTCTTGCCCCGAGAGCGCCAGCAGGCAATTGCGAATGTCGCCGGGAGGAGCCATGTCGAAGTCCTTACGAAGACGACCCGACGAACCCCCGTCATCGCTGACCGAGACGACCGCCGTCACCTCCACTGGCTGCTCCCTGAGTCCGGCAAGCAGTGAGGACATTCCGGTTCCCCCCCCGAAAGCGACGATGCGCGGCGGGCGAGGGACCGTGTCAGTGACTGGATCGATCAGACTCAACGAAACTCCTCTCGCGAGGGCGACTGAGCACCTCGCTGTCCACACCTGGTCGCTTGAAACGGCTTGAAAACAGCTCTTCCCTGTCTCCGGGGGCAATCTGGATGCTTTCATGGTTTACCATGGCAGCGCCATTTGTTCCACGGAAGCGGACGATAGACGGCAGATTTCTGATCCGGAAGCCGTAATTCTGGAGAGTTCTGGCGTCTCCAGCAGCTCCATCAGACTGAAAGCGGCTCCGACTGACACCTTGGCACCTCTTGCCCCTGACGCGAAACCTCCATCAGAAACAGCCCCTCAGGTGGTGCGCCGACTCCTGCACTCTCTCGATCGGTGGATGCGAGGATCCTCGCAGTGTCCTCCACATCCCGATGCCCCCTCCCCACCTCCACCAGTGTGCCCACCAGGTTGCGAACCATTCTGTAGAGAAAGCCATCTCCCACGACCTGGATCGATACGCATTGACCGTGTCTCTGGACAACCATCTGGTGCACTGTTCGAACCGTATCGTCCCCCGCATCTTTGGAATGAGTACGAAACGCTGCGAAGTCATGACGGCCGATGAGCGCCTCGGCAGCAACTTGCATCCGCTCATGATCGAGCTGCTGGCGGACCCACCAGTGGGTTCGTGCTCCAAACAAGGGTCGCCTGGGAGAATTCCAGATGCGATACAGATAGCGCTTTCCGATCGCATCGAATCGAGGGTGCCAGCCAGGTTCAGCATCCTCGCATGACACCACATCGATATCTCCAGGAGTCACACCCTGGAGGGAGTGATGAAATTGATGTGTGTCGACACTGGTAGAGAGGCGGATCCTGACGAGGTGACCCAGTGCATGGACACCTGCGTCGGTTCGACTGGAGCCCTCCACCTGGACCGGTCCGGGAACGATCACCGCCGCGCTCTCGGCAAGCACCCCCTGGACCGTCCGGTATCCATCGTTAGCCTGCCAACCGTGAAAATCGGTTCCGTCATATCCGACCACCAGACGATATCCGTGCGACTGATCCATCAGTTCGCCCGACTCCAGAGTTCAGCGATCTGGACCGTGTTGAGGGCTGCCCCCTTGAGCACCTGGTCGCCGACGACCCAGAACTGAAGGGTGTCGGGGAAGGGGCTTCGGAGCCTGCCAACGGACACATCGTGGACTCCAGAAAGGGCTGCTGGCGTCGGTGGAGAGACCGGATCGTCATGGAAATTGAGTCCTTCTGCAGAGCCCAGAGCCTCGCTGGCGCTCTGGAGTCGATGGGAATCCTCATCATCGAAGATCAAGGTCACGGCAATCGAGTGGCAGCGGGCCACTGGCACTCGCACGCAAGTTCCTTGCACCACCAGATCGGGCACCTCGAGGATCTTCCGCGTCTCGTCGAGCATCTTTCTCTCCTCGACAGTGACACCCTCTTCATCCACTTCCCCGATGGAAGGGAACAGGTTGCCATGGATCGGGAACGGAAACGGCTCTCCCCGACGAAATTCTCCCCCCGCCCCCTCGCGCTCGAGAGCATCGAGACCCTCCCGGCCAGCGCCGCTGACCGCCTGATAGGTGTCCGCGATGACTCGCACTGGCTTCAACCTCATCAACGGTTTCAATGCCAGTAACAAGATGATGGTTGAGCAATTCGGATTTGCGATGATGCCTGGCCCTGGTCGAACCACATCCGGGTTCACCTCGGGGATCACCAGCGGGACCGTGTCATCGAGCCTGAATGCAGAGGAGTTATCGACGACAACCACTCCCGCCTCGACAAAACGGGGCGCCCACTGGCGGGCGATGGAGCCACCCGCTGCCATCAGCGCCACATCGAACTGGGAAAGATCGGTGCCCTCATCGAGTGCCTCGACTACCAGTTCTGTTTCTCGCCACGAGATCTTGGTGCCGGCGCTTCGTGCAGATGCGAGCAAGCGTGGAGGTTTTTCACCCAGTGGTGAAGTCTCCAGCAGTTGCAACATCGCCTGACCGACCACACCGGTCGCGCCTACCACTGCCACAATCAAGAGTTGTTCTCCTCACGGCTCCCGAGCCAGGCAACAATCAGCGGAAAGACCACGACCATCAACAGGCAGATCACCAGCAGAAAGAACTCCCCGGCACTGACGGCAAATAGCATCAGGCCTCCTCTCTGGCCACCACGGATAGTTTTCGCTCACGTACCTCTGCGACGAGTTCGTCGATGAATGCGTCGACTGCGATCGCACCTCTGTCGCCGATTCCGCGCTGGCGTACCGACACCGTCCCGCCTTCCTCGTCTCGCCCACCGACCACGAGCAGGTACGGGATTCGCTCATCGGCCCCGACCTTGATCTTGGCGTTGACTCGCTCATCGGAGTCATCGAGTGTGACCCGGATTCCCAGGGCAACCAGGCGATCGACGATTCCCTGTGCGTATTCGACATGCTTCATCGAGATGGGAAGGACCCTCGCCTGCTCCGGAGCCAACCAGGTGGGGAACGCACCTTCGAAGTGTTCAATGAGGATTCCGATGAATCGCTCGAAACTTCCGAAGGGAGCACGATGTACCATCACGGGACGGTGTGAAGTGTTGTCGGATCCGGTGTAACTGAGATCGAACCGCTCCGGCAGATTGTAATCGACCTGAACCGTCCCCAGTTGCCACTCACGTCCGATGGCATCCTTGACCACGAAATCGATCTTCGGGCCATAGAACGCTGCCTCTCCCACCTCCTCGACATACGGCACACCGAGCGTCGAGGCTGCCTGACGACACGCCTCCTCGGCTCGATCCCATCGAGCAGGATCGCCGGTGTACTTGGTAGAATCGGTGTCCCTCAACCCGACGCGTACCCGGTAGTCATCCAGGCCCAGTGTCGACAGCACCAGTTTCGCCAGGCTCAGGCAACCGAGGATCTCATCCGCAACCTGCTCCTCTGTACAGAAGATATGTGCATCGTCCTGCGTAAATCCACGGACCCTCGTGAGTCCATTCAGTTCACCCGATTGCTCCCAGCGGTAAACGGTTCCAAATTCTGCAAGGCGAACAGGAAGGTCCCGGTACGAACGAGCTTCTGCATCATAGATCTTGATATGATGCGGGCAGTTCATCGGTTTCAACATGAAACCCTCGACATTCCCCTCCCCGATTCTGTGTGAAAGTTCGGCGCAGCTGCACCCCTCGTCCGAGACCGCATCGAGGAACTCGGCCGCCAGTAGCGGCGGAAACTGGCTCTCGCGGTAATATGGGAAGTGGCCGCTGGTTCTGTACAGTTCCAGCTTGCCGACATGGGGCGTGTAGACCATGTCGTAACCGGTAGCGACCAGATGTGATCGGATGAACTCCTCCAGTTCTCTCCGCACCACCGCTCCACCGGGTTGCCAGAGCACCAGCCCCTGCCCCACGGCCTCGTCGATCCTGAACAGATTCTGCTTCTTCCCGATGACCCTGTGATCCCGCCGTTTCGCTTCCTCAAGCCGTTCGAGGTGCCGCTTCAGCTGGGCAGGAAACGAAAACGCAGTGCCGTACACCCGAGTCAGACTGTCGCTCGCTGCATCGCCGTGCCAGTAGGAACTGGCAACACTCAGCAACTTGAACGCTCCGATGCGACCGGTGCTGGGAAGATGAGGTCCCTTGCAAAGATCTTCCCAGTCGGTACCGAGTTCCCCCGTGACATACCAGCTGAGTTCATCAGAACCCGCTTCGATGGCACGCTCGGCGTTGTCGATCTTGTATTTACTGCTTTCATCCTGAAGTTTTGTCATCCCTTCCTCGCGACCGAGTTGGTAGCGGCGGAAGGGACGGTCCTCGGCGATGATCGCTTTCATCTGGTCCTCTATGGCAGGGAAATCCTCGCTACTGAGTGAGCGATCATCTGGAAAGCGAATGTCGTAGTAGAATCCCATATCAGTGGGAGGTCCGTAGACCAGTTCTGCACCCGGCACGACGCGCTCGATCGCTTCCGCCATGACATGGGCACAGGAGTGGCGAACCAGGAAGAGTGCGTCCTGCTCGGGGTCGTCCTTCTTGCTACCTGAAGTGATGATCGAGACCTGGGCGTCACTCTCGATGAGGTGGCCGAGATCCCGGATCTCTCCATCGACCTGGAGTCCTATCGAAGCCTTGAGCAGCCTCTCTCCGATATCTCCAGCTATACGGATCCCATCGACGGGAGCGTCGTAGTCTCGAGTGCTGCCGTCCGGGAGGGTGATCCTTGGCATGGGCCTTCCTTCCGGGCGCATTCTAGCCAAAGTCGCTCCGATACGCCATCGGACCCGGCGACTCGGAACTGGAACTTGACCTCTGGTCCTGAAGAAACAACATGGCCCTCAGAAGCACCCAGGGAAAGGAGATGGCAGTGGACCGGTTTGACTCGGACGCACGGCTGATCTTCATCCATGCAGACATGGATGCCTTCTTCGCCGCCGTGGAGATTCTCGATGACCCTTCCCTCGCCGGATTGCCGGTGATCATCGGGCATCCAGGCCCACGAGGTGTGGTCTCCACTGCATCCTACGAAGCTCGTCAGTTCGGAGTGCACTCGGCGATGCCTTCGGTGGAGGCACTTCGTCGCTGTCCGACGGGAGTGTGGCGCTCCCCGCGAGGCTCTCGCTACCAGGAGATCTCGCGCCAGGTGATGCGGGTATTCGAGGAGTTTACCCCCGAAGTGGAGCCCCTCTCACTCGACGAGGCCTTTCTCGGTATCGAGGGATCGCTGCGCCTCTTCGGAGGCGCTGTCACCATCGCCAGGGAGGTGCGAACTCGCGTCAAGCAATGCACAGGACTGACCGTCAGCGTGGGAGTCGCACCCAACAAGTTTCTGGCAAAACTCGCCAGCGATATGGACAAACCAGATGGACTGACCGTTGTCGATCCCGATCGGATTCAGCAGCTCCTCGATCCACTTCCTGTGCAGAGACTCTGGGGTGTCGGTCCACGTACCGCGGAAATCCTGCACCACATCGGACTGAAAGAGGTCCGGCACATCCGTAGCGCAGGGCTCGATCTGATGATCAGACAACTCGGAGAAGGGACGGGGCAACACCTCTGGAACCTCGCTCACGGAGTCGATGATCGCACCATCGCGAGCGAGCGCGATGCAAGGTCCATCTCCACCGAGTCCACCTTCAGCAAGGACATACAGCCAGGCCCGAAGGTCGAGGAGTTCCTCAGAGTGGCTGCCGAAGATGTCGCAAGATCCCTCAGAGAACAGCAATTGCGCGCCAGAACGGTGCGACTCAAGGTCAGGACCGGTTCCTTCCGCACGATGAATCGAAGCCGCACTCTCTCTGCGCCGGCGCAGGAACCGGGCCCCCTCTACGAGGCGGTCATCTCTCTGTTTTCCGATATCGATCTCAAGGGAGAGGGGATCCGCTTGCTCGGGCTCGGCTCCGGAAATCTCGTGCCAGTGTCTGCGCCACGCCAGCATGGCCTATTCGATGACTCGGCCGGATCGGTACGCGAGGAAACGGTATCGCGACTACTCGATGAGTCACGCAGGGTCTCCGGCGGCGCCGATCTGAAGCGAGGTCGCCTCATCCCCGGCCGACCCGAGCCGGAGGAAACACCGTGATCCGATTCAGGCCTTCTTCTTTCGTCGCTTGAAGATCTTCAGATTGAGTGCCTCGACAAATGCCGAGAATCCCATCGCGAAGTAGATGTATCCCTTCGGAATCTCGTAGTGCCACCCTTCTGCGACCAGTGCGAAACCGATCAATAGCAGGAAAGATAGTGCCAGCACTTTCACCGTGGGATGCTTCTCGACGAATCTCGAGACCGAACCGCTGAATGCCAGCATCACGAGCACAGAGAGCACCACTGCCACTACCATCACCATCAGCGACTCCACCATTCCGATCGCAGTGATGACGGAATCGATGCTGAAGACCACATCGAGTAGCGCAATCTGAACCAGCACCGAGAAGAAACTGACCTTCATGCCTCGCTCGGATCCCTGATCATCTTCACCTTCGATCTTATCGTGTATCTCGTGGGTAGCCTTGCCGAGCAGGAACAGGCCACCACAGATCAAGATCAGATCCTTGCCCGAGACATCGTGGTCGAGAACCGTAAACAGCACATCACTGAGGGTCAGCAACCAGGTGAGGGAAAAGAGCAATGCGATGCGCGTGCCCATCGCGATGAGCAGGCCAATCCTTCGTGCAGCATCTCGTTTCTTCTCGGGGAGTTTTGCTGCGAGCACTGCGATGAAGATGATGTTGTCGATTCCGAGCACGATTTCCATCACCGTGAGGGTCGCCAGAGCGATCCACGTGCTGGGATCTTGAAACAAGGAAAGATCCAATCGTCCCTACCCTTCCTTCAGCACTCGGCTGATGATCTCGTCATGAACATCGATGGCATCGATGGCGCTCGCTGAGCTCTTCCACGATCGGATGATCACGGGCCGACTCTCGGCATCGGATGGAGGACGCCCATGACTCCCTCTCACCATCGAAGGATCGGTAGAGATCACATCGAGCAACGTTCTCATGCCAATCTTTTTCTGGAGCAGCCGAAAACCAACCTTCAGAGCCGGCCAGCGAAGCGCGGGGTCCAGAAACAGTTCTGCCGGGTCATAGCCGGGTTTGCGGTGGATGTCGACGGTGCGAGCGTAATCGGGCGCTCTCGATTCATCGTGCCACCACGGATAGGCGAACCAGCAGCCAGGTTCAGCCAGCAGTACCAGGTCTCCAGCGCGGCGATGGTCGAGACCGATCTGGCCACGATCATCCGCCGCCAGGACCTGATCCACGCCGTCTAGCTGCTGAAACAACGCCCTCACCTTGTCGAGGTCGACTCCGGATCCCAGATGCACATGGGCCAGTTGATGGTCGCAGACGGCAAACGCTTGACTGCGATGGAGGTCGAGCAAATCTCCGTGAGATGTGGCGTGCACCTTCAGTTCGCCACGTTCGGCGAGCATCCTGTTGGGAAAGACCGGCTGACTGACATCTTCTACACCGTATTCGGAAAGCAACATCACATCGGCGCCGCGGCCTCGCGCGGATTGGAGCAACCGTTCGAGTTCTTGATCGAGTTGTTGACGAGATCGACTTCCCTGTGGCGAATCGGGACCGTGACGTTGATCGTCGTAATCGAGATGTGGCAGATAGACCAGCAGTACATCGGGATCCTGCTCATCGATGACGGAGATCGCCGAGTCGACAATCCAGCTGGTCGAACCGATTCCTGCACGAGGACCCCAGAAGTCAAACAGTGGAAAGCGGCCGAGCTTTCGCTGCATCTCGACCGGGAACTCAGGAGGCTCGCCGTAGACACATGGGATCTTGCGCCCGTCTGCTGGATATTCAGGGCGAGGGGTGAGACTCCAGTCGGCACCGCTTCCGATGTTGAACCACCAGAAGAGGTTCGCCACGGAGACCCCTTCTGCACGTAATCGGTCGATGAAGGTCGGGGCCTCGATCAGATCCCTGGGCTGCAGCCAGAAACGAACCTCACGGGTGTCTCGATGAAACCAACCATTGCCGACGATGCCATGCTCTTGCGGCAACTTGCCGGTGAGAAAGGTCGCCTGGGATGTGCAGGTCACAGCAGGTGTAGGAGGGGTCAGGGACGCTACGGAGCCTTCGGAGACCAGTTCCGACAGTGACGGAAACTGATCGATATCCTTGGCGCGCATTCCCACCGTGATGGCGATGACCATCTTCACGGATACCACGCTCCCCTCACAGAATTACTCCGCACAATCCGGTTCGCAGATTTCGCCGTCGAGTTCTCCCGTATCGACCTGCTCGGTGGCACCTTCGACTGGAAACAGTTCATCGACGATCCGGCGGAAGTCGGCCGCATCGCGCGCAACGGTCACGGCAGCTCGAAAATCCCTGGCACCCCTCACACCGGTCAGATAGCGCGCTGCAAACTTCCTCATCAATACGGTGCCGAACGGATCTCCATGGATCTCGACCAGTTGAGAATGATGCCGCAGAAGTTGCTCACGCTGCTGTGATAGCGAAGGCGGCAACGGAATCGGATCGCCCCGCAACGCCGCAGCGATCTCCCTGAAAACCCAGGGAGCACCGAGACATCGACGCGCCACCATCACACCAGCAGCACCTGTATTGTCAAATGCCAGAAGAGCACTGCTGGCATCCACGATGTCGCCATTTGCGATGACCGGAATCTCCACCTCGGCAACGATCTCGGCAATCATCCGATGATTGACCGGGATTCCATATCCATCGCGTGCGGTTCGTCCATGCACCGTGATCGCAGAGGCCCCCGCAGACTGAGCAGCCCTTGCCACCTCGATCCCGGTGATCTGATCTGGATGGGGTCCGAGCCGGATCTTTGCCGTGACAGGAATCTCACCTGCACCCCGTATCGTCGCCTCTATCAATCGAGCGATGGTGGAAGGATCGCGCAGCAATTGAGCCCCGGCACCCTGCTTGCCCATGATCCTCCGCTTGGGACAACCAAAGTTGAGATCGATGACCGAGATGCCGAGATCGACGAGACGGCGCGCCGCCTCCTCCACCATCTCCGGTTCTCGATCCCACAGTTGCACACCCAGCGGGCCCGGCTCATCGGCGACTCCGAACAGGCGATCGGGCGGTATATTTCCGCGCACCCAGCCACCTGCCGAGACCATTTCGGTATAGATCAGACCACAACCGCCCAGTTCTCTGACGATGCGCCGAAACACCAGGTCAGTGAAACCTGCGATGGGTGCCTGCAGGATCGGGGTCTCCAGCGGCAACGATCCGATGAACAGCGGCCTCACCACCGATGGATCGAACGCAACTTCAGGCTGCTTTTTTGTCGGGGTGCTCTGCTCGGCGCTCATCTCGATCCTCTCTGGCAGACTCGGTCGTACAACACGACCTCATCACCGCTGCGGATCTACAGGGTATCGACTTCAGCGCTGATTCGCCAACGAGACCGCCCGGCTCGCCGGGCCCGAACCACTTCTGAGAGACATCGCCTCGAGCAGATCGACTCTCTCGATCGCCTCTGAGGCCCTCAGGTCCGCGATGGTCCTGCCGAGCCGCATCAACCGGGTGAGTCCGCGCGTCGACACTTCGCCCTGATTCTGGGCCTCGATCAACAAACGACAGACGGACTCGGATAGTGGAGCCCAGCGGCTGCGGTCCCGCCACTGGAGATCCCTGTTGGGACCGCTTTGACCTCGATCGAGTGCTCGTTGTCTCGCCTCCACCACTCGGCTCGCCACCTCAGCGCTCGACTCGGGTGCCACATGTGGCTCTTCGAGCAACTGCTGACCAGAGATCGGTTCGATGCTGATCCTGATGTCAAAGCGATCGAGCATCGGGCCGGAGATGCGAGCAGAATACGCTGCCAGTACCGTGCCGGAACAGCGGCAACGCCGGGGACCATCATCTCCAGCATGACCGCAGGGGCAGGGATTCATCGCGGCTATCAGAAGAAAACGGGAGGGAAATGTGCGACTCGATCCTGAACGAGATACAGTCACGGAGCCCTCTTCCATCGGCTCGCGCATCGCCTCCAGGGATCGCCGGGCGATCTCTGGAAATTCATCGAGAAACAACACTCCGTGATGCGCCCGGGTCACCTCACCTGGATTCGGCGGGGAACCACCACCGATCAGACCCGCCCAGCTGACGCTGTGATGCGGAGCGCGGAAGGGGCGATCTGTGACCAGTTGTTCGCGCCCGGTGCCACACACCTCATGAATCTGAGTCACCTCGATCTGTTGCTCCCGGTCGAGCGGTGGCAGCAATCCGCCCAGCCGCCTTGCCAGAAAGCTCTTGCCGCAACCCGGGGGGCCGATCATCAACATCGGGTGCTCTCCCGTCGCCGAGATTTCCAGTGCCCGACGCGCTCGGGTGTGACCCCTCACATCGGTTAGATCGGCGCGGATACATCGATCTTCACCGTCGATGATCTCCCCGGTGGAGGGACCGGCGCCGCTAGACTCTCCCCGGATCACTTCCAGCGCCTGGCGTAGACTGGTCACGCCCTCGATTTTCATGCCACCGACCGCCCGCGCCACGCTCCGGTTGCTCGCCGGCACGACCACTGCATCTGCGCAGGAGTGACGCAATTGCGAGATGATGGAGAGGCACCCGGGCACGGGCCTGACCCTGCCGTCGAGGGCCAACTCTCCGAGAGCCGCCCAGCCGCCGAGAAGGTCTGCATCGACCTGCCCGCTGGCGACCAGAATCGACAGCGCAATGGGCAGATCGAACACCGCTCCATCCTTCTCCCATGCCGCCGGCGCCAGGTTGATGACGATTCTATGGCGGTCTGGATAGCGATATCCGGAGTTCTCGAGCGCGGAGCGGATGCGCTCCCTCGCCTCGCGGATGCCCTTCCCCGGCAGACCACTGATCACGAAGGATGAGAGAGCCGGGATCAGATCGACCTCGACCTCGACAACACGGCCGTGAATCCCCTCCAGGTCACCAGAAAGTAATCGGAACGCCATCACATGCCCTTGCGTTTTGTGGATGCTCGCCAGAGTCACTGCACGATACAACTCTCCGATCTGGCTACAGATCGTCTCTATGGCCCTATTTCGGACGGGCGGGTATACTTCCCCGACCTGAAAGCCGGAACCATGCCCCCCGCAGGCACCCCCTGAGAGGGGTATTCGGCTTTGAGACACCCTGGAAGGGGGACCATGATCCACTCGCCTCGAGTGCACACCCTGTTGCTGGCTGCTTCACTGCTATTGATCCCTGCTGCGGTCGTGACGGCAACGGCAGTTCCTCCACCGACAGACGATGCCATCGACCGGATCGTCGATCGCCATGCCGGGGGAACCCTGGATGAGATCTGGGCGGGAGCGGTGCTGCTCGAGCGCCTCGGAGATGACTCGATAGGCGGAGTCCAGGTGCTTCTCCAGCATGAGAATCGCGCGGTGCGCCTGATGGCCTCCAAGGCTTTGCTGTCGCTCGGTGAAGTCGAGGGTGTCCGCGACATCCTGATCGCCATCGGAGAGAACGGCGATGCTCCATCGCCGCAGAGAGCGGCAGCGATCACCCTCTTGAGCGACTTCCACGATTCAAAAACAGAGAGATCGTTGCGTAGCATCGCCGAGAGCGAGGCAAAAGGTGACGGCCTGTTGAGAGTGGCCGTCGGAAAGTGCCTCTACCATGTCACCCGAGACCGTGCACTGGCTCGCGAGTTGCTACACCCACTGCTGGGGGTAGATGATGCAGATGCTCGTAATGGAGCAGCACTCGCTCTTGCCCAGCTGGGACTCTTCGATGGCGAAGTGAAAGGGCTTTTGCGTAGCCTGGAACTGGAGCCGACTGCTCAGGGAGCGCTGGCCAAGGCACTGCTGGAACGGGATCGCTTGCTTCGCGCCTTCGAACGCGAGACCGATGCCAAGCCAGCCCCGGACAGCGAGCGCATTCAGGAAGCCGAGCAGGAGATTCTCAAGCTCGAGACGCTGATCGATCGCAAGGACAAGGAAATCGACCGGCTTCGCTCTCGCAGGGATCGCCCTGTCGCCACCAATCACCCACTGCTCGATGAGATCATGCGCCGCATCCGGCACTTCTATGTCGAGCCCGACCTGGTCAATGATGAACAACTGTTGATCGAGGCTGCCAAGGGCATGGTGGGTAGTCTGGACCCCTTCTCCTCCTTCATGGATGTCAAGGACACCAAGGAGTTCTACGAGGGAATCAGTGGCGAGTATGCTGGCATCGGTGCACAGGTGCAGATTGATCCCGACACCGACACCCTCAAGATCGTTCGTCCCATATACAAGGGACCTGCATACCGTGCCGGGATGCTGAGCGAGGACCTCATCATCGAGGTCGATGGAATTTCGACCAAGGGCAAGCCTCTCGACGAGATCGTCAAGGGTCTCAAGGGCAAACCAGGAACCCCGGTAGTGCTCGGAGTCTTCCGCAGAGGCTGGAGAGACTCCAGGGATTTCGAGATCACGCGTGAAACGATTCAACTCGACTCGGTTCTCTACCAGATGCTCCCCGGAAATCTCGGATACGTCGGGCTGGCACAGTTTGGAGATACCGCGGTCAAGGAAGTGATCGCTGCCCTCGATGATCTAGAAGATCAGGGGATGCGCGGCTTGATCTTCGATCTTCGGAGTAACCCCGGTGGTTACCTGCAATCTGCAGTATCGCTCGTCGATGCGTTCGTCGACGACACCTCGATGCCCATCGTCTCCCAGAGATCTCAGAGTGGCGTATTCGAGGACTCCGAGAAGTTTGCCACCAAGGGCATGCGAGCGGACTACCCGATGGTGGTGCTCGTCAATAGATCCAGCGCCAGCGCCTCCGAGATCGTCGCCGGCGCGCTACAGGACTTCGAACGCGCCAAACTGATCGGCGTCAAGACCTATGGTAAGGGCAGTGTTCAGCGACTGCTGCCGATGGCAGACAGCGTCAATCGCCTGCTCGGGGGCGAGTCCACTCTCCGGCTCACGGTTCAGCACTACTACCTTCCCAATGGAAGATCGATCCACACGCAACGCAATCAGGAAGGCAAGGTGATTGTCGAAGGTGGCATCGACCCGGATCTGGTGAAGGAACCGGAAGAAGTCGCGCTGTGGAGAATCGAAGCGCTCGGTCGCCTGGCCGACAACAAGGCGTTCGATCAGTGGATCGATGCCAACTACAGCGACAACAGGGAACTGGTCGATCAAATCGTCGAGGGTGGCGACAACAATGGGAAACTCGCCTACCCTGGCTTCGAGCCCTGGTTCGAGTTGCAGGCCGAGACAGGGGTGACCGAAGAAGACGCGCGTTTCGGGTTACGAAGAAAACTGCGTCGCATGGTCGAGGATGAGCGTGGAACACAGTTTGCCTGCGACTACGTCGAGGATAACCAGTTACAGGCTGCCATCATCGAACTCCTCGGCAGCCTCGGAACAGAGGTCTCGACGATCCCGCAATACAGCAACCTGGACACCGAGGAGTCGACGGAGAAGAAGGCCGAGAGCCTCTAGCATCGACCCCAGCGACGGATTCACACCCAAACAACAGGGGGAGTGGCGCGAAAGCGCCACTCCCCCTGTTGCCATCTCACTACCTCACGAGGCCACCGACTCTAGTCCTCGACGTCAAACTTCTCGTGAGCACTCTTTTTCAATGCCGAGATCTTCTTGAGCACTTCTGAAGCTTCCTCGACCTTGCCGAGCAGCAGCGCCTTCTCGAATAGAATCCACTGTTCAAGAACCCCGATGAGGCGCTGACGAAACTCCAGTTCCAACGCAGCCCGCTCTTCCCCTTCGAGGCTGAAGGCTGCCGATGGGACAAGTTTCTTGGCCTCGATCACGGCAGCCTGCACCCGATTCACGGACTTCAGAGCTGTCGAGTGATCCTGCTTCCGCATGGCACGGCGCACCGCTCGGTCACCGCCCTTGACTGCGTCCATCACCTTTTCCAGTGCCTCGTGGGCTTCATGCGCCTCGTCCGTATCATCGGTGGGCTCGTCATCGTCGGCGGCGACCGCCACCGGATTCAGACCACTGACCACCGGGATCGAACCGGAGAAGATCATCGCCAACATCAACACAATGGCTGTCGTCAAAAGAACCTTGATCATGCTATCGGATCATTTCCTTCTAGCGGGGCCATCGCTTGTGCCCCGAACCTGAGTTAGCTGTACTCGCTCCATGGCTTCACAAGCAATTCATCCTCGTCACCGAGCGACCAGAGTGCATCGACGAAGAGGTTCGCTGCCTGGATGTTGGTCAACAGACTGATTCCATATTCCACGACCTTGCGTCGGATGAGATATCCGCTGGTCAGGTCTTTCCTTTCGAGACTGCGTGGCACATTGATCACAAAATCAATCAGGCCTTCCTCGATCGCCTCGATGACACCGGGAGACTTGTTGTCTAGCGGCTGATGTAACATCGTTGTCTGTATGTCATTCTGCTCAAGAAACAGATGAGTGTTGGGAGTTGCAAAGAGCGGTAGTCCGAGTTGCTCCAACTTTCTTGCGCTCTCGAGGAATGCCGCCTTGCTCTCGATCGTCCCGGTCGAGAGAAGCACACCCTTTTTTGGAAGATTGAATCCAACCGAAATCAGCGCCTTGAGATAGGCCTCCTCGACGTTATCTCCGAGACATGCGACCTCTCCGGTAGACGCCATCTCCACTCCCAGCAGTGGATCTGCGCCCTTGAGGCGTGAGAAGGAGAACTGCGGCGCCTTGACCCCGACGAAATCGAATTCGAAGGCGGATTTAGAGGGGCAATCGACCTGCTCACCGAGCATCGCGCGGATGGCATAGTCGATGAAGTTTTCCTTGAGAATCTTCGAGACGAAGGGAAACGAGCGAGACGCCCTGAGATTGCACTCGATCACCTTGATGTGGTTATCTCGGGCGATGAACTGGATGTTGAATGGCCCCGTGATGGAGAGTGCCTCTGCTATCGAGCGGGCGATCCGCTTGATGCGTCTTGTCGTCTCCAGGTAGAGGCGTTGCGAGGGAAACACCATCGTCGCATCGCCGGAATGAACGCCAGCATTCTCTACATGCTCACTGATGGCATAGCAGATGACCTTGCCACCTTGCGCCACCCCATCCAGTTCTATCTCCTTGGCTCCGGCGATGAACTTGGAAACCACTACCGGATGTTCACGCGACACATCCGCAGCAACCTTCAGGTAGTGGTCTATCTCTTCATCCGAGTGAGCAACACTCATCGCGGCCCCACTGAGTACATAGGAAGGTCGAATCAATACCGGGTAACCACATCGAGCAGAGAAGGATCGAGCATCCTCGATGCTGGTCAACTCGCGCCACTCCGGCTGGTCGATCTTCAGATCATCCAACAGGGTCGAGAAACGCTCCCGGTTTTCCGCTCGATCGATACTGTCGACTTCGGTGCCGAGAATCTTGACGCCGCGGCTTCCCAGCGGAACCGCCAGTTGATTCGGGATCTGCCCTCCGACGCTGATCACGACTCCCTGCGAGCGCTCCAGTTCGACGATATCGAGAACCCTTTCGAGGGTCAGTTCTTCGAAGTAGAGCCGATCACAAGAATCGTAATCGGTCGAAACGGTTTCTGGATTGTAATTGATCATGACCGTGCGATGACCTGCACGCGCCAGTGCATCGACAGCATTGACGGCACACCAATCGAACTCGACCGATGAACCGATGCGGTATGCACCTCCCCCCAGCACCACATAGGGAGCCGGAGATTTCGGTTCGACATCGTTCTCGGTTCCGTTGTAGGTCATGTAGAGGAAGTTGGTCTGGGCTGGATACTCCGCTGCCAGCGTGTCGATCTGCTTGACGACAGGCCGAATGCCGACCGATTCTCGATGATCTCTGACAGCCAGAGCAGCCCCATAACCGGGCTGGATCGGCTCTGCTCTCCTGATCGAACGAGAGATCTGGTTGTCGCTGAAGCCCAGCTCCTTCGCCAGGCGAAGCAGTCCGGTCGGTAGATCATCGAGTGAGTACTCCTGAATCTCCTGCTGACAGTCGACCACCTCGCGGACCCGCTCCAGGAACCAGGGCGTGATCATCGTCAACTGGTGGACACGCTCGACCGACCAGCCACGCTTGAAGGCCTCTCCGATGGCGAATATTCGCTCCTCGGTGGGCACCTTGAGCAGTTGCTGCAGGTCGTCCTCCTCGAAATGGTCTCTGGACGAGACAAGACCATGGGCACCCACCCCCAGCATTCGACACGCCTTCTGGATCGCTTCCTCGAATCTGCGACCGATCGACATCACCTCACCGACACTCTTCATCTCACTGCCGAGACTGGTCGATACACGGCGAAACTTCTTCAGATCCCAGCGAGGCATCTTGATGACGCAGTAATCGAGCGCAGGTTCGAAACAGGAGGCCGTCACCTTTGTGATGGAATTCGGAACATCGACGAGGCAATGACCCAGCGCCAACTTTGCGGCAACAAACGCGAGCGGGTAGCCGGTTGCCTTCGAGGCGAGAGCAGATGAACGCGAGAGGCGAGCATTGACCTCGATGATCCGGTACTCATCGCTGGCAGGGTGCAGTGCAAACTGAACATTGCACTCCCCGATCACACCGAGATGTCGGATCAACTGGATCGAGATCGAGCGCAAGCGGTGGTAGTCGTGATCGCTGAGAGTTTGCGAGGGTGCAACCACGATGCTCTCGCCGGTGTGGATGCCAAGAGCATCCATGTTCTCCATGTTGCAGACCGTGATGCAATTGTCCTGAGCATCGCGGACCACCTCGTATTCGATCTCTTTCCACCCCTCCAGATACTCCTCGACGAGGATCTGCGGGGCATTGGCGAAAGCACTGTTGGCCATCTCGGTCAGTTCGGCGGCATCGCGGGCGATGCCTGACCCCTTGCCGCCCAGGGCAAAAGCAGCACGAACCATCACCGGATAATTGATCTCCTGCGCAGCCTCGAGGGAACTCTGTAGATCCTCGCATGCGCGGCTGCGCGGGGTATCGAGATCGATCGATCGCAACACCTCTGCAAACAGGTGCCGGTCCTCGGTGGTCCGGATCGTCTCGAGCGGAGTGCCGAGTACACGAACCTCATGCTTCTCGAGAACTCCCAGCTTCTCCAGTTCGATGCCACAGTTGAGTGCAGTTTGGCCGCCGAAGGAGAGCAGCAAGCCATCTGGTTTTTCACGCTCGATGACTCGCTCGACGAAATGGGCGTTGACCGGCAGGAAGTAGACCTCGTCTGCGAGACCCTCGCTGGTCTGGATGGTGGCGATGTTGGGATTGACCAGGATCGTTTCGATCCCCTCCTCACGCAGCGCCTTGATCGCCTGCGATCCGGAGTAATCGAACTCCCCCGCTTCCCCGATCTTGAGCGCTCCACTGCCCAGGATCAGCACCTTGCGCGGCAGTGAAACGGAGTGGCCGACGGTCGATCCCTGGCCAACTCTCTGTGGTGGATCACCGGCAGGGGCGCTCATCGGGCCACCTCCAGCAGGCGATCGAACAGTTCCGCAGCATCGAGCGGCCCGGGATTGGCTTCAGGGTGAAACTGGACCGAGAAAAACGGCTTCTCCAGGTGCCGAATGCCCTCGTTGGATCCGTCGTTGGCATTGACGAACCACTGCGCCCAGCCCTCTGGCACGCGAGTGCCATCGACAGCGTATCCATGGTTCTGGCTCGTCACCCAGCAGCGAGAAGTTCCGACCTCGATACAGGGCTGATTCTGACCCCGGTGACCGAAGTCCAGCTTGTAGGTGTCGAAACCCGCGGCCAGCGCCAGCAATTGATTGCCGAGACAGATTCCCATCAGGGGTCGGTCGCCCTCGAGGGCGCGCCGAACATTTTCAATCGTCTGCCTGGCCATCTTGGGATCACCTGGCCCGTTGGAGAGCAATACCGCGTCTCCACTCTCGGAGACGAAGTCGTGATCCCATGGCACTTGCAATACATCCGCTCCACGGCCGAGCAAACTGCGAGCGATGCTCGTCTTGGCGCCGCAATCGACCAGGATCACCCGAGGTGCATCATCGATGCCGCAGCGATGTAACACCGGCTGTGAGCAACTGACCTCGGCGACCACGTTTCTCTGGCCAGGATCCTGGTAGGGAGAGTTCGCTACATCCTCACGATCAGGACTTCCATCGATCAGAAGCCGACCCTTGAGGGTTCCGGAGTTTCGCAATCTTCTCGTCAGCGCACGAACATCGACCCCTGTGATCCCGGGAACGCCCTCCTCGGTGAGCCACTGATCCAGGGATCTTTCTGCGTTCCAGTGGCTGTAGTCCCTGGAGAGGTTCTGGATCACCAGCGCTTGCGCCTGGATCTTCGCCGATTCAAATCCAGCACAGAGTGGATCGTCATCGTCACGGCGGGGAACCCCGTAATTTCCGACCAGTGGATAGGTGAGTGTCATCAATTGACCGCAATAGGAGGGATCCGTGAGCGACTCCGGGTAGCCGACCATTCCGGTGGCGAAGACCACCTCGCCGGAAACAGATCGGAGGGCACCAAACGCCTTGCCCTCGAAGCAGCTGCCGTCTTCCAGTTCGAGCCGAGCTGGACGATAGGATGCAAATCCGCCCGAAGCAGATCTCTCATGCTGCTTGGCCTGTGCCGGACTCGAGCCCATTGTGGGATCTCCCAAGAGACTGCCTTTCGCCCTGCAGATGCTAGATGGCCGCGATCATGCCCCCATGGCACCGCATACGACCCGTCGGGTGCCGATGGAACTTCGCAGGGAACCTCCTCGGGGATCGCTCGCAGTTCCTGAGGGTAAGATTTTAGAGGTCGATCCGGCGATAATAAAGCGACCTCACCAAGAACTCAGCATTTCCATCCGAGCAGTAATCCGCCCCGCCCGGTGCGCCCCCGATCGCGTCGATAACTGAACAGGTCGCCATCGGCGGCGGTGCAGCGAGGATCCACAGCGATCCGAGGCTGTGAAATGCCCGCCTCGATCAGCTGGTTTCGCAGTATCTGGCGAAGATCGACCCCCTGCCCGCAGCGGACCGAAGCCGCTCCAGTGAGCCCATCGAGCGCCTCGTGCACCTCTGGACCGACCGGATAATTCGCTGCCGAGATCGCCGGCGAGATCATCGCCACCGCCTCGGGTCCCGGATCGAGCCGCTCCAGTAACTGCCCCAGCGCCCCCGCAACGATCCCTCGCCAGCCGCAATGGGCCACCCCCGAGAGCTTCGAGCGAGGATCTGCGATCGCCACCAGCGGGCAGTCTGCCGCCAGTGCCAGGGCGAATACTTGCGATTCCGAGAGGATCACCACGTCCCGATCCGGCAGCAGAGTCGACGGCTCACGGGCACCTTCGCCTCGATGCTGCAGACCGACCACCGCCGCGGTGCTGCCATGAACCTGACCTGCCACGACCAGATCGTCGAGGGTCAGACCGGCTGCTTCAGTAAATCTTCGGCGATTCTCTCGCACTGCATCGGCATCGTCTCCCGTCGAAAAACCCAGATTGAGAGAGGAATAGGGTCCGCCACTGACACCACCCCAGCGATCACCGAAGCAGCACACCAACCCATCGAGTAGACCTGAGGGCCTCAGCGAGCTGGCCAGATCTACCAGCCGGACCGACTTCAAGGAGCCGCGGTATCTGGTGGCGGGGGCTCTGCGAGCCCCTCTTCCTTCAGCACCGGCACCAGGAACTCTCGGGCGAGCGTCATGGCGATTGCAGCCATCGGTACCGACAGCAGCATTCCGATGACTCCGAACCAGCGCGCAAAGATGAGGAAGGTGACGATGACGGTGACCGGATGCAGACCGACCTCGTCACCGAGAAATCTTGGAATCAGTACGAAGCCCTCGACCGCTTCCATCAGACCAAAGACTCCAACTGTCGCCATCAACAGCACCAGATCATGATTTTCGAACCAGCACATTCCCAGTGCGGGAATCGCCGCGAGCCACACTCCGAGATACGGGATCAGCGACAAGAACCCGGCAGCAAAACCGACCAGAAAACCGTAGGGCACTCCCGTCAACTGGAGCCCGATTCCCGTCAGCACGCCCTTGACGATGCACACCAGCAGTCGACCTCGGAAGAAGGCGGACAGGATCTGGTGCATCTCCCCCGCTAACCTCTCGACGCGCGAGCGCGAAGCGGCAGGAATCCAACGCCTGGCTCTCGCCAGCATCGGGTCGATCTCGAGCAAGAAGAAGAACACATACACCGGCACCAGCAGCACCCAGCTTCCGAGTGCCATCAGATGATCTATCGGACCTTGCTTGTTCTCATCGGGCTGCTCCGATCCGATGCGCTCTATCGCATCGGCGAGCCCCTGACCATCCCACGGCTCCTGGGAGTTCTCCCCATCGCCACTGGGTCCAAGCCACGCCTCGATGATGCGACCTGCGGTGGCGTCGAGACCCGACTCCACCCTCCTGGCGAGGGCCTCCTGGGGATCTTCGTCCTCGTCACCGCCATATCGTCTGGAGATGCGATCCTTCCAGCGCTGGAAGCCGATCGCCGCACCTGGAAGGTCCCGATCTAGGTATTGCTGAGCCTCTCGTAGCCAGCCCGGATCGTAGACCTGATCCCCATCCCGGTCGATGAACCAGCTGCCGTCGCTGGCATCCTGTATCGCCAGCGGATGCTGAGAGACCTGCTCCGCCACGATGGGCGTATCCCCGGCGAGACGGCGGGCGAGGGTCGCACCGCCGCGAGCGACCGCCACGGTCCCCGCCAGCATGGCAGTGAGCAACACCACCGAAGCGAGCAGGAAGATCAGTACCACGGCGGGGAGCCTTCGCATGCCACGACTCTCGAGCCAGTCGGCGAGAGGGTCGAGGATGTAGGCGATGAAGAGTCCAGCCAGGAGCGGCGCAAAGATGGAACGAAGCGATACCAGCGCTGCGACGGCCGCCGCCGCAACCACTGTAAGTAGCAGAATCCTCAGGAAGCGCTGCGATACGATGCGGTCCACTGGTCCTTCTCCTGGCAATACTCCAGTTGCGGCTCGATGGCGAAGACCTGTTCAAAGGTCATCCCGCCGAAACCGCCGATGAAGTCATCGGGTCGATCTGAGTCCCTCTTACCGAGCAACTTGTGGTCGATCAGGTCAAACACCATCTTCCCGACATCTTCAGCATCGATGATACCCCAGGCCTCAAAGACGCAGCCGGTCAGACAGCCAAACTCCAGGATGGCGTACTGGCGCACCGATTCCAGTAACTCCTGAGCACCGACATGATGTCTCTCATCGGCCTCGATCGGCTCATAATCCTCGAGGCCATGAACACGGCGTACGGAGTGATCGAGTGCATCGAACAGAAAGGCATAGGCTTCACGAGGGAATTCTCGACGCACCTGTAACAGTGCCTCAAATCGCTCCTCGGGATTCGGATCCGTCACTGGACGGCCTCCTGGCCCGGGATCCCCGCGCGGCGAGCGGTTTCCCTCCGGACCCAGATGGGCAGATGTTAGGAGTTCGACGATTTCGGGCAAGCGGTTCGGGCACGAGATGGGTGAACAGATCGAAAAACTCCTGTACAGGTGCGATCGGTGGTAGCCCCGGGCTCAGGCCACCCCCAGCGATCGTGGCATCCGCACCCGAAGTTGATCCAGATCGAGGGCCGATAGGATCATCAAGGTCGCCTCCAGGCACAGATCGGGTGAGCCGGAGCGTTCGACATGGCGCACGACATGGGCCAGCATCGTGGCTCGCTCGGCCGCCAGGCGGCGACCATCCACATCGTCGGACCGAAACGCCCAGATTCCATCGGCGAGGATTCGAATCGTCTGAACCACCGCTTCCCGATCACTCTGGCCACCCTCGACATCGGCGAGCGCGACCAGATCACGAGCATCTCGAGGCGGGTGCATCAGGATCTCGCGCAACGGAACTTCGCCGCCGCAGCGTTGCATCGCTTCGAACAGACCGATGGCAGCCCCGGGTCTGCCACCGACACCGACAAAGAGTTGCTCTGCAGTGGTGGCATCGATCGGATGTCTCGACAGCACCTCGAGGAATGCTTCCCTCGTCAGCGGTCCAACAGAGATCTGCTGACAGCGCGACACGATGGTGCTCAACAGTTGTGCGGGTCTGTGTGAACAGAGCAGAAATACCACCCCCTGCGCAGGTTCCTCGAGGATCTTCAACAGCGCATTTGCTGCGGCTTCCTGGAGCCGCTCGGCAGGATCGATGATGACGATGCGGCGATCCCCACTGCGCAACGACAACGATCTCATCATCTCGCGCAAACTCGCCAGGTCGATTCCCCGACCCTCTGCAGAGTCGAGGATTTGCAGACCGCCATGGTTGCCCGATTCGATCGCCTGGCAGCCCCCACAATGACCACACGCCTCGACCTCACCGGAGTCAGGATCATCGACCCCTGACTGACGACACAGCAACGCCGCCGCCAGTTGCCTGGCCAGCAGCCCCTTGCCGATCCCCTCGGGGCCCGACAGCAGGTAGGCGTGAGAGATGCGACCGTGGCGAAATGCCCGGGCGAGATAGCCCCTCACGACATCGTGGCCGAGCACGTCATCGAAGGACATCGGTCACCTCCTTGCGGATCATCGCCTCGACATCATCCGCGCTGCGGGTGCCGTCGATGCGGATGATGCGATCGCCGGGGATACCCACCACCGTGGCAAAAGCAGCGACCGTTCTCTCGGCAAGACCGGGCCTCGATTCGAAACGATCACTCTGCTGCGACCGCTGCTCGATCCGCTGTAGTAACTGTTCAGCTGCGATTTCCAGCACGATGTTGAGCGACGGGCGGCGCTCAGCGAGCACCACCTGACACAACTCGACGGCGCGCTGTTCTCCCAGTTTGCCCGCCAATCCCTGGTAGACCACCGTCGACAGATGAAATCGATCGGCGATCACCCACTTTCCTTGCGAGAGCGCCGGTTCGATCACTTCATCGAGCAACTGCGCTCTACTGGCCAGAAACAGCAGCGCTTCCGCCTCGCTGCAAAGCGGTTCATCGCCATCGAGAAGGATCGCCCTGACCCGCTCCCCCAGCGATGTGGAACCGGGTTCCCTGACCGTGACCACCTGCTGGCCATCTTCTCGGAGCCATGCTGCGAGGCGGTCAACCTGCGTCGACTTGCCACAACCGTCCGCTCCTTCGAGTGCGATGAATCGGGACATCATGATAGCGGCACCTGGGCATCTGCCATGTAAGAGGAGCGAACAAAGGGGGCCGAAAAAACCATCGAGAAGCCGATCGACTCACCGACCTCGCGCCACATCTCGAAGATCTCCGGATGGATGTACTCCTCCACCGGCAAGCTGGTCGGGTCCGGTTGCAGGTACTGACCGATGGTGACGATTCGAACTCCCGAACGATGGAGGTCCTCGAGCAAGGAACGAACCTCATCTTGCTGTTCTCCCAGTCCCAGCATCAATCCCGATTTCACCCACATCCGATCACGATCTGGAGTGGCCTCTGCAGCCGCTGCGACCCTGGCCAGCAGATCGAGGCTACGCTGATAACGCGCTCCGGGGCGAGTCTTGATGTAGAGCGATGGTACCGTCTCGATGTTGTGATTGAAAACATCAGGACGCGCATCGATGACCCGGTCGATATCGATCGCTCGACCACGGAAGTCCGGTGTCAGCACCTCGACCTTGACCCCAGGTATGAGGCGACGGATCTCCTCGATGCATCGAACGAAGTGACCACTGCCCTGATCCGGAAGATCATCTCGATTGACCGAGGTCACGACGACATGCTGGAGTCCCAGTTCGAGGGAGGCCTCGGCAACCTTCAGCGGCTCATCTTCATCTGGTGGACCGACCGGCCCGCCCCGCACCGAGCAGAAGGGACACGATCGAGTACAGCGATCCCCCAGCACCAGAAATGTCGCAGTGCCACGCGACCAGCAGTGGTTGCGATTGGGACAGCGCGCTTCTTCACAGATGGTATGGAGCGCCCGATCCTTCAGTGCCGTTGCCGTGGTGTGCCCACCTGCACCGGGAGCCAGCGGCATCTTCAGCCATGCTGGCAGTCGTTGCCGCTGCCAGCCGCTAGCCCCGGTCCGATCGGCACCGTTGCCGACTTCGTTACCGTCTTCGATTTCATCTGTGGAACGCATCGGGAACCTCCGGGGAACGCCACTTGCGCCCCGAGAAATCACCCTAGCCCGACGATGCCGTTGCAGCAAGCAGCACCGATGAGGCGGCTAATGGTGGGCTGCGATGGCGTCGTGGAGCTGGGGAAGTGCCTGTTTCATCGCGTCCCTGCCCGCCTCGACGATGCTCGACAGATTCGACACATCGCTCCAGGTTCGTTGCCCTACGCGCGGACGAACCACGATATCTGCCTCCTCCAGTTCCACCTCGGTGAGCCAGTTGCGGGCGATGGTGGCGATCCGCTGCAGCGATTCCATTCCGGTGTCGATCTCTTGCCTCGGCAGCAATCGCCGTGAGGGATCGATGGCGAGCACCACCGAATCTGGACTGGCAGCGCGGGCTGCTGCGACAGGGACACTCGAGACCGCGCCTGCATCGCACAGCAGCATCTCGTCTCGTTCCACGGCTCCAAAAACTCCGGGTATGGCACTCGATGCACACACCGCATCGGCCAGAGATCCAGACTTGATCGTCACCATGCGTGCTTCCAGTAGATCGAGCGCGACCACCTGAAAAGGCACCCGACAATCATCGAAACTTCCCTCTCCCACCAGGATGTCGATCAATTGCTCGAGAACACCTTCCTCGATGACACCTGGTCTGCGCGCCAGATTGGCGAGGTGGAGGCCACGCCTCAGCAGCGAACGAATCGCCTGGAAGGGACCGTTGTCCTCGTCGCTGGCAGCGGCCAGCATCATGCCGCCGAGCCGGATGTTGCGAAACTCGGGAGAGGACATCACCTCGATGGCACGCAAGGCGAGCACCGCAGCATCGGGGTCCATGCACCACCGAGCGCCAGCGATCGCTCCAGCTGAGATTCCGGAAACGGAGTGGATCTCGATCCCCTCCTCCTCCAGCACCTGCAGCGCACCGATGTGGGCCAACCCCCTCGTCCCCCCACCGCCCAGAGCGACCGAGACTCCACTCACTACGAACCTCCCCCGGCTTGCTTGCGAAGATCCACGATGCGTTTCTCCTTCAGTTGCGTCTCCATGCCGAGCCGCTCCAGCATCTCAGTGCGATCGATCACCTCGACACGCGAAGGTCGGATCTCGGCGGCTTCAGCGATGCGGCTGGCCAACCACTCCTCGATCCCGTCGACTGCGTGGCCTTCACGAAGACTCACCGAGATGCCCATCTCATCCACTTCGAGCGGGTCATCGTTACGTTTGCTCAGCACCACCTGCCATTCATCTACTCGCTCAGAATCGGTCAGCAGATCGGTGATGACATTGAGATTGACCAGCGTTCCCTTGATCTTGGTCAATGACATGTCGGTCTGATTCGAGGCACGACTCAGGTCAGAAGAGAAACGTGGCACCGTTCGGCCACAGGCAGGACAGGGCTCACGAGTCATTCCCCCATTCACCAGGTCTCCGGTGCGGTAACGAAGAATCAGGGACCCACGACCATCGAGAGGGGTGTAGACCAGTTCGCCGGTGGTTCCATCGGGCACCTGTTCACCGGTCTCCGGGTCGACGATCTCGAACAGGTCGAGATCGGGATAGGTGTGAAATCCTGTCTCGCGGCCACCGGGGCACTCGATCCAGCACTTCTTCGATTCGGTGAAGCCGAGCACGCTGGTCACCTTGGGATTGTTGGAGCCATTCTCCTTGAGCATCGAGGCCAGTTTTTCCCGGTACCCGATGGTGACACGGTCGCCGCCGAGGAAGACCACCTCTATCGATGAGAGGTCGCGCCCCTCCTCTACGCCCTGGCGGATCAGGTGATAGACATATCCGGGGATTCCGGTCAGGTGAGTCGGTCGCATCTTTTCCAGCGCACGAAGTATTCCATCGGTCCCCATCGCCCGGCCCCCGCCGGTGTGCAGGGTGAAGATCTCGTTCGCGAGTCCCACCCCATGGACCTGCCAGAAGGCCAGGTGCGGCGCGTATGGAAAAACACTGACGAGACGATCCTCTTGGGATGTGACACCGATCACTTCGCCCATCCGACGACCACACTCGTGCAAGATGTCGAGATCGTATCGACTCAGGAAAAAGGAAGTGGGTAATGCAGTTCTGCCGGTCGTGAAGAAGGCCTGCACGGGTCTATATTCGGTTCCGAGACGCTTACGCACCTCGTCCTTGCCGTGTCGAATCGCTGTCCACATCAAGGCTGCCTTCTGCGTCGGCGAAAGCACCTTTCGGATCGATTCCTGATCGGGTTGAAGAACAAAACTCTTGGGTCGATCGGGATACTCTGCCGTGGGAGCGATGTCGATTTTCGATGAGAAGGGAATCTTCTGCATGTCCGTATACCCTTGCAGCGAATCGATATCCAGGTCCGCCAGCTTTTCACGATAGTGCGGGTGAAAAGGAAGGATCTTCTGTTTCAGATGTCGACGCAGCAGCGCCATCTGCTGCTCCTCGAGTTGCGCAAGATCCGGGTGACCCCAGTCACGAGCCAGACTCCCCTTTGGACTGTATCGCCCCGGCATCGCCACCCGACTCTCCTCTCCTGCTCGAGGCAGGCCACTCGCCTGCTGGATTTCACCTGAGGAACCCCCCCGGTCCCCACGGCCGCTTTCGGCTGGCAGAGAATACCATCCTCAGGCACCTCAAATCACTCACCTCTGGCCGTTGCTTCGCATCTGGGGCCGATTCGACGCCCCGAGCCCCTGCATCGTACTCTTCTCGGGGAGTTCCCCGTCCGCCGGGCGAGCCTCTCCCCCGACTCAACAAGTTACGGAAGGCAACACATGACCCCCTGGAAGTTGGTGCTGGTTCTCTGTGGTATCGCTGGTTTTTCCTTCATCGCCCTCGACGGTCCACGTCAGGTGCTGGGGGCATTCCCGCAGATCCCGGAGGCCATCTCGTCGGTGCTGCTGAGCGGCTCCCCCTTTGACACGGTGCTGGCGATCATCAGCCTGGTGCTGATCAGCGTCGGCCTGATGCCGAACGGTCAGTTGCAGGTCTCGCGCGGAGAATTTCTGCAGGCGATCTCGCTCGGTTGCGCCATCGTCGTCAGCGTCTGCCTGGCGGTGGCGATTCACTTTTCTGCGGGTTCGGGTCCGATGCTGCCGGGAATCGTCACTTCGGTGGCGATCATCCAGGGGCTACTGGGAATCTGCGCGGCAACGATCCTGGTCGTGAACCAGGAGACCCGGCCCCTCGCCGGATTGCCGCTGATTGCAAATACGGGGCTCTGTGCCATCGCCATCTTCTTTGTCCTCGGCCCGGTCGCCTGAAGCGAAGGAAATAAAAATGTTGTACTGCGACGATTGCGGTTCGATCACTGAAAAGAACAACGGACCCGAAGACGGAACCGTGCGCTGTCCCCGTTGCGCCGGCGCGACGGAAGAGTCCCCCGCCACCAGCGGTCTCGCTTTGCTCGATGACCCGTCTGGAAGCGATGCTGGCGACAGCCAGAGCAGCTTTGGTGATTCCGATCTCGACCTCTTCTCGAACGAGACCATCGCTCAGAAGAAGAGCAAACCAAAGACCCCGACGGGAGAGACGAAGTTGCGCCTCATCGATGATGAGCAGGACAGTTTCCCGCCCGTGACGCCACCGAGTCGTGTCCCCGAGCCGATCGAGGAGGATGCACAGCAGTGGAGTTTCGAGTGCCTCGCCTGCTCTGGCACCCTGAGCATCGAAGCGGTCGAGGTGCGCAGTAAACTGTCCTGTCCCCGCTGTCAGATCACCATGGTGGTCGAGGCGGACGGACAGGTTTCGCTCCCTGACACGGCTGCCAGCGCCAGTGACAGTGCCGGACAGGAGGATTCCGGACAGCACATCGACTTCTCGAACGATGCCGAGACCCTCGATCATTTCTTTGCTGGTGAGGAGTCCTCGACGGAAGAGTCGGCAGATCCGGTACAGACGCACACAGGATCTCCCAGCGCTCCCGTCACCACCCCTTCGAACGCGGCGCTGCGTGCTGCCGAGAACAAGTGCAGCAGCGACAGCGACACCATCACGATGGCACCATCGCCATCCGCTGAGATGTCCGACACCTCGACAGCGATGCAGGATCCTGCGCTGGACACATCCCTCGAGGACGCCCTCGGCTTCCTCGATGAAGAGGTGATCGACTCTGACGATGCTTGCGAACTGCTGGGCGATCCGCTGCCACACGCCACCGAGGAGCCCGAGAACTCGGTGACACAGGAGGGCCACGCGGTACCTCTCGAACCGGCGACGATGATGCTGTGGAGTGGCCTCTTTGCGCTGCCGAGTCTGGCCGCGCTGCTGGTCAACCGCCTGCCTCTCGGCTCGGAAGTGACCCAGACGCTCAGTCGTGTCGGATCCAACGTCCAGGCCCGCTGTGGTGATTTCCTCGACCAGTTCCTGCCGTGGATCGGCAGCTTCTAGAGGTAGCCAACTTGCAGGATTCGTCGCGGACGCTACACTGCCCCGTTCGAGGTTCCCTCGAAAACGGGGCGATTAGCTCAGCTGGCTAGAGCACTAGCTCGACAAGCTAGGGGTCACTGGTTCGAGTCCAGTATCGCCCACCATTGATTCCATCTGAGCCACCCGGTCTTGCGATCGGGTGGCTCATTCAATTGTAGAAGTTCTCATCGGGTGTGCCCAGCATTCGGGTCACTGCCCCACCGCTTCGAGCGACCAGGTCAACGCCTTGACCCCATCGGTGGCATGCACCAGATCGGGCTGGAGTGCATCGGAAATTCCCAGATCGTAAGAATCGAGCAAGGTGTTCGAGACGATGGTCGCCTCGGCGCTTCGAAACTTCCATGGGTCGTGGATGGCACGCACCATCTTCAACTGACGGTCGTGGACGGTGTACAGGAGATAGCGTTCGAACAGGAACTGCTCCAGTGATCGAGGCTGCGCCTGCATCGATTCGCCGAAGGCCTGGCAGGATCCGATCAGTTCGAGACCGTCAGAAACCCGGCGCGTCTGCCAGCGGTACTGATCTTCCACGACCTGGACACTCCCCCTGGCATACCGGTAGGGAAGACCATAAGAGCGATGCCCATACCAACACGCGATGCGACTCTGGGCCTCGAGGGTCAGAAACAGGATGCCACCGTGACCCTTATACTTGACGTAAGTGCGTAGATTGAACTCCGGAAAATAGGAGATCCCGGGAATCGGTACGGTCCCTCTCGGTCGGACGTGCTTCATCTGGAAGGGCAGCAGACCGACATACGCCTTTCCCTGGTACAGATCGAGTTCGAGGCCGTCGGGCAGGTAGCGACCGATTCGTTGCGGATCGACCTGCCAGTGCAGGAAGGTGAGATGGCGCCAGTGCTGGATGATGGAATGCGGTCGATCCGGTATCCCGAAGGGAAGATGGTCGAAGCGTGCACCTGAATCTCGATGCAGCGGAAGCCCGGCTGGTGCTTCCCCATCGCTCCGGTCATCGATACTCAACGGCGATCAGGCCAGCGCCGCACGACGCTTCACCTCGATGTTGCCAGCGACCCACGCCAACACCAGATAGAACGGCATCTCGATCCACATCCAGGTCGGGATCTCCATTGACAATGCATTGGAGATGCCACCCCCCAGCGACAAGACACCGACGATCATCGCCAGCACCTTCGGATGCGACGCACCGATTCGAGCCGCCAGCCAGCCGCCTCCGAAGGCCTGGGCAAGATGCGCCACCATCGGCAGGATGAAGGCGGTTTCTGGCAACGTCTTGGCCCACGCACTGAAGCCCTCCTGGTCCTGCATCGACAAACCTTCGGGCATCGGGAAAAAAATGAGGTTGAGCACGATGATCGTGATGTTGAGCACCATGCCCACGATCATGCCAGCGATGACCGCACCGATGTTGCGAAGCATTGCCACCTCCAGAAAGAGCAGTGTAACGAGTACCCGTGCCGCCCACGATACGACCGAAGAAGAGTGCATCAACCTCTTGCTTTCCCCCATCCCTCCGGAAAGAACAGCAGTTGGCCCGGCTGGAAGGCCACTACAAGCCGCTGCGGGTTCGAGGAGAAAGCCTGGACCCATCGAGCAACGGCTCCACCTGCCTGGCACCTGGTGAATCTCATGAATGGGGGTTAAAAAACACACGGCCTGAATCCCTGACCGCTGGTCGGAGATCCAGGCCGTGTGACGAACCTGTGTCACGAAAGTGATCG
>JAYZBV010000100.1:0-84773 GCA_036338595.1 Planctomycetota bacterium
TGGGGACACCACTTCCTCGACAAGCGCTGGGGAGCCACCAACACGATGGTGCTTCTCTTCTCCTCGTTGACGATGGCTCTTGCGGTTCGAGAGGCTCAACTGGGACGGAAGAATAGAATCCTCTTCTTCCTGATCGTGACCTTCTTGTGCGGGGGAGCGTTCATGGGGATCAAGTACGTCGAGTACTCGAAGAAGTTCCATGAAGGACTTTTTCCGGGCAAGTACTTCGCCTATGAAAATGTCATCGATGCAGAAGAAGCTCGACTGCACCAGCAGGAACAAGATCTCCTCGCGCATGCGGGCCTTGAGTTGCCAGATGCCAAGGTCGTCGTCGACGAGCCAAAAGCGAGGGGCCAGGTGGGGCAGCCGGCCCTTCCGCCGAGTGGGCTCTCATCCTCTGCGAAGCAGCTGGAGCATCCGGAGGAGAGCGCATCCGGCCATGCTCCCGAGGATGATGGTCATGCACCGGGCCTGGTGATTGCTCCATCCCACTTGCCTCCCGGGCCTCGGCCTGACAACGCCCATGTATTTTTTAGCATCTATTTCTGCCTCACAGGGCTGCACGGGATTCACGTATTGATCGGGATGGGTGTGATGGTGTGGCTGATGGTCCTGGCGCAACAAGGCCGCTTCGGTCCCGGCTACTTCACTCCCGTTGATCTCGGTGGTCTCTACTGGCACCTTGTGGACCTGATCTGGATCTACCTGTTTCCGTTGCTGTACCTGGTCGAATAGGAGTCCTGATGGAGAAGATACTCGATAATGTCGATCTCTTGATCCTGTCGGCAGCCTTTGTGAGCCTCATCGCAACCGTTGTGATGTTCAAACGGTCGCGCAACCAGGATTTGGGTCATCCCGAGTTTGGCCACATGACCGGGCCCCCCCTGCTGCTCGTGATCCTGACACTACTGCTGTTCTTGACGTGGATCACGGTGGCGGTTTCGTACCTCGACCTGGGGGGAATGAATGTGATCGTTGCCATGGGTGTCGCCACCATCAAGGGTAGCCTCGTTGCACTTTATTTCATGCACTTGCGATGGGATCGTCCTTACAATGCCGTCATCCTGGTCGCGTCGCTCTTCTTTCTGGGACTCTTCCTGAGCTTTGCGTTGCTGGATACTGGCGAGTACAACGATTCATTGATCGATGATCCGTTCCTCAAGATCCCTGCAGAGCAGTTCGGAGTCGAACAGGGCTAGTGCGGAGTTCCGGTGTCCTCGGTGCAATCGAGCACAGATCCATTTGACGATTCCCATCGCGATCCGGTTTCGCCTGTACTTGCGCGCATGGGAATGCAACTGTTCCTGACCTCATTGGCGATCCTTTTCGTGGCCAGCATCGTGGCCATCGTCATCATCCGAAAGAGCAATCCGAACTGGGGTGAAGGGGCGCCTAGAATCCCCGATCTCGCCTGGCTCAGCACGGCCGTGATGGTGCTTGTGAGTGTATTTTCACAGGCTGGGTTGGCTGCGATCTGTCGCGATTCGATACCCTTCTTTCGCTTCTGCATGGTGACAGTATTACTCCTCGGATTTGTTTTTCTGTTGCTGCAGGAGCAGGTCTGGACGCAGATGCTGGCGGCAGGTGAGGAGGATTCCTTCAGCGCTTCCAGCAGTTTGCATGGCTGGAGTATCTACGTTCTGGGCTTGCTCCACGCCATGCACGTGGCCGGGGGGCTGATCTTCCAGGGATATGTGACCGCTCATGCTCTGGGAGGTGGCTACTGGAGTATGCACTGCGAGGTGGTCCGCCATGTGAACCTGTACTGGCACTTTCTCGATGCGGTGTGGGTCGGGCTCTTTGCATTCCTGCTGTGGCTCGGCTAGGGATCAAGCCTGGGAATCTCTCGCGCATGGACTGCAAACCAGGATGAGACGACTTGAGCCGTGGCGGGCTGCGTTCCGGTGAAGGATTCGCTGCTCGCGACCCAACGATCCCCCTGGCGAGTGATCATGACACGCGACAGATTGGCGCGAGAGCCAGCCGGTGGCTGAGGGGAGTAGGGGTAGCGAGGCCGATCGATCAGTCGATAAGGCCTGAAAGGTTCCTTCTTGTAGTACCTGCGGTGACTCTCGGCCATCCCCAGTACATCCGTATCGGGATGCTGCTCTCGCCACTTCTTCCAGCTGGTCAGCTGAAACGGCACGAGTGAAAGATGTTCACCGGCACGGACCCCCGAGATGGCCTCACCGTCTGTTGGGCTCCAGAGGCTCTCGCTGAAACGTTTGCCGGGTCCAAGGCGCTCGTGCATCAGCAGGCAACAGTCGACGACCAGACCACTGGATCCAAATACCAGGGGATCGCCATCCGCCGAGGCGGGGCGGTGGAAAACAGTGCTGGTCTCGGAGAGCGGATGGTAGACAACGCCGATCGCAACTCCATTCAACGTGTCATTGACGACCTCATGCCACTGAAGTATTCGCAATGGATAAGCTCGAGACCTTCCATCGATGACCACCCCCAGTACCTCGCTGTCGGAGACGAGAAATCGAGTTCTCGGGTTAGCGCCCAGTTCATCCACCATCTCGACATTCCAGATTCGGGGTTCATCGATGGGGATCACCTCTTCCGGGGCCCCAAATCGAATCAAGGTCGGATCAGCCATCAAGTCATCCGTGAGGGTGAATCCATTGGTGGACAACGCATCGGGTCCCAGCGATCGTCGCTCCTCGATGGCTTTCAGCAGTGCGGGTATCCGCCAGGCGATGACTGCGCCGCACATCAATGCGAGCAAGCCCATCAACCAGATCGGAGGCATCAGGTTCGGCCGGGATTTCGGGGATGCTGGATCGATCATCATCCGCCAGCACTTGGATTGGCGACCAGCGCACCGAGTACCAGAGGCAAGTAGATGAGGCTGGCAAGGAAGAGTCGACGAGCAGCAGCGCGATCCCGATCCCTGGCCAGGCCAAGGGCACGCAATGTCATGAATCCTCCGAGGCTGATGGCAACGGAGAGATAGACCCAACCGGACGCGCCAGTGACCGCAGGAATGAGGCTCGCAGCGCACAGAAACAGTGACCACATCACGGCTGCTCTGGCGGTCCTGTGGCCTTCCGGGTCGATCACGGGCAGCATCTGAAATCCAGCTCGCTCGTATTCTTCCCGGTACATCCAGGCTATCGCCAGGAAGTGGGGGATTTGCCATGCAAACAGGATGAAGAAGAGGGAAAGACCCACGGGGTGCAGGATGTCCGCACCGGTGCCGCACCATCCGATGAGAGGTGGGAGTGCACCCGGGATCGCACCTACCAGAGTGTTGAGAGTCGACTTCTTCTTCAGAGGTGTGTAGATGAGGATATAGAGCATCAGACTCAGGATTCCGAGAAAACTCGCCAACTCGTTTCCTGCGATGTACAGCAGTGCAGTCCCGCAGAAGCCGGTCAGCACGCTGTAGACAAAGATTACCTTACCGCCGATTCTGCCGGTTGCCGTGGCGCGGTTGGCCGTCCTCTTCATCAACTGGTCAGGCTGTCTCTCGAAATACTGATTGAGTGCATTGGCGGATGCGGCGAGCAGTGCAGTGCCCCCTGCGAGTCCTGCCATCTGCAGCAAGCGGTCGAGCATCTCCGGAGTCGTGAGTGGCCGGGATGGATTCCCGATGAAGGGCCATGCTGCAGCGACACCCAGTGCCGCGGTGATCACGACCAGCAGCGACAATCTTGGCTTGGCCAACTGGTACAGATCGGATGCGAATCCCGGATCGGTGGAGTTCTCCGATTCGCGCTCTGGCTGATCGTGAGAGGATTCGGCCAAGTCTGCTCCTACCTGCACTGGAGTGTTGAGTCACACTGACAGAGAAAGTGTAGGGCCCCGCACCTAACGCTACCACCAGAGCCGATGAGGTCCCCGGAACGCTTGACTCGTGCTGTCTGAAGCGAGACAATCGAAAGAGTACTATTTTGGTACGGATTACCAGAACCTGGGTCTGAAGCCAGAAACGGTGCTGTAGAGCCATCGGGGAAGCAGGAAGCCATCTTCAAGATCACTCGCCAGACTGACTATGGGATTCTCATCCTGACCTCCCTTGCGCAGGGCATGGCCTCGGATGTCGACCCGATGAGGGTCTATTCTGCTCCCGAGATTGCCTGTTTGACCGGTCTCGCATTGCCCAATGTCAGCAAGATCCTCAAGGCTCTGGTCAGAGCGCAACTGCTCGAGTCTCGTCGTGGAGTGCAGGGAGGATACAGGCTCGCTCGGCCTCCCGAACAGATCAACGTGCAACAGATGGTCGAAGCACTCGATGGTCCCATCTCACTGACCGTATGCGCGGACTCCGGACCTGAAGATTGCGAAATCGGATCCCTCTGTCCACTCAGTTCCAACTGGAAGTTCATCAATGATCGAATCTGTGACACCTTGAATTCCATCACTCTTGAGCAGATGGCTGTGCCTGGGGGAGCGTTGCCTCCACTGGCAGCCTCACCCATCGGCGATGCATCGGAGGTTGAAGATGTCTGAGGCAGATGAACTGAGGGAACTCGCCGACAAAGAATATGAGTTTGGCTTTGTGACCGATGTGGAATCGGACTCTTTGCCCCCCGGCCTCGATGAGGGCACGATCAAGGAGATCTCTCGGCGCAAGTGCGAGCCGGAGTGGTTGTTGGAGTACCGCCTGAAAGCCTATCGACACTGGATCACGATGACGGATCCCAGCTGGGCCAAGGTCAAACGAAACACCATCGATTACCAGCAGATCATCTATTACAGCGCGCCGAAGGCGAAGAAGTCGATCGACAGCCTGGATGAGGTGGATCCGGAACTGCTGGAGACCTTCGAAAAACTTGGAATCTCGCTCGATGAGCAGAAGCGACTCTCAGGTGTGGCAGTGGATGCTGTGTTCGACAGCGTTTCCGTGGCCACCACCTTCAGCGATAAACTCGCCGATCTGGGCATCATCTTCGGCTCCTTTTCAGACGCGGTGAAAGAGCACCCCGAACTGGTCAAGAAATACCTCGGGTCGGTGGTCCCGTACACGGATAACTTCTTTGCTGCACTCAACGCTGCGGTGTTTTCAGATGGGTCCTTCTGTTACATCCCCGCCGGTGTGCGGTGCCCGATGGAACTCTCGACCTACTTCAGGATCAATGCTGCCGGAACGGGTCAGTTCGAGAGAACACTCATCGTCGCAGATGAGCGATCCACCGTCTCGTATCTCGAGGGCTGCACGGCTCCGATGCGTGACGAGAACCAGTTGCACGCTGCAGTGGTGGAACTGGTCGCACTCGAGGAAGCCACCATCAAATACTCGACAGTTCAGAACTGGTACCCGGGGGACTCCGAAGGAGTGGGTGGGATCTACAATTTTGTGACCAAGAGGGGAATGTGCAGGGGGGATCGATCAAAGATCTCCTGGACTCAGGTCGAGACGGGATCTGCAGTGACATGGAAATATCCTTCCTGCGTGCTGCTCGGGGATGAATCGGTGGGCGAGTTCTATTCGGTTGCCCTGACCAACAACATGCAGCAGGCCGATACCGGCACAAAGATGGTTCACATTGGTAAAGGAACCAGTAGCACCATCATTTCCAAGGGGATCAGCGCAGGACGAGGCCAAAATACCTATCGGGGGCTCGTGGATGTGAAGAAAGGCGCAGTGGACGCCAGGAACTTCTCACAATGTGACTCCATGTTGCTCGGAGACCGATGCGGTGCGCATACCTTTCCCTACATCGAGGTGCGTAATCCAACTGCGAAGGTCGAGCACGAAGCGACCACGTCAAAAATCGGTGAGGACCAGATCTTTTACTGCAACCAGCGAGGTATCTCGACCGAGGACGCAATCTCGATGATCGTGAATGGATTCTGTAAGGAAGTATTCAGTGAACTCCCGATGGAGTTTGCCGTCGAAGCCCAGAAGTTGCTCGCGGTGAGTCTCGAGGGGAGTGTCGGCTAGATGACAGGAAAGAAGGCAAAACAGATGCTCGAGATCAAGGGGCTTCATGCCTCGGTCGAAAGAACTGAAATCCTCAAGGGGTTGGACCTTGAAGTTGGAGCAGGAGAGGTCCATGCAATCATGGGCCCCAACGGTTCCGGAAAGAGCACGCTCGCAAACGTCCTCGCAGGGCGCGAGGAGTACCAGGTGGATTCTGGCACCGTGAAATACAACGGTCTGGACCTCCTGGAACTGGCCGCAGACGAACGAGCCTGCGAGGGGATCTTCATGGCGTTCCAGTATCCGGTGTCGATTCCGGGTATTTCCAACGCGTACTTTTTACGCTCCGCATTGAACGCTCTGCGTAGGTATCGGGATGAGCCCGAGATCGATGCTGTCGATTTTCTGGATCTGGTGAGATCGAAGATGGACCTTGTCGGTATGGACCAGAAGCTGCTGCAGCGAGCGGTGAATGACGGCTTCAGCGGTGGTGAGAAGAAGCGAAACGAGATCCTTCAGATGGCGGTGCTCGATCCGAAACTGTCCATCCTGGATGAGACCGACTCTGGCCTCGACATCGATGCACTCCGAGTGGTTGCGGAGGGAGTCAATGTTCTCCGAAGAGAGGACAGAGCCTTCATCGTCGTGACCCACTATCAGAGACTGCTCGATTACATTGTTCCGGATCGTGTTCATGTTCTTTCTGGAGGTAGGATCGTGCGATCCGGCGGCAAGGAACTGGCACTGGAACTGGAAAAAGAGGGCTACTCCTGGCTTGAGGCGGATGACGCCAAGGCCGGGAGCGGTGCATAGGGGGCAAATGGCAACCAATGCGATCGATGCGTGGACCGATTCGGTCAGTAAGCGAAGCCAGAGTCATGAAGATCTGGTGCTCGGGTTGAAGCAGCGGCGTGCCGATGCGTTGGACAAATTTGCTCAGGTGGGTTTTCCGGGGCGCAAGCATGAGGAGTGGAGATACACACCTCTGACATCCATCGCCTCCGGCCCCTGCAGTGCCGTGCTGGACCGTTCCGGAACACTGTTGGATCGCAACTTGCTCCCTGTCGATGCCAAGGGGGTTGCCAGAATCGTGATCGATAACGGTGAGTACCGTGACGATCTGTCCGATCTCTCTGCCGTGGGCAATCACGTTCAGGTGAGGTCGCTGGCATCGATGAGGCGAGACCACCCTGAACAGTTGTCCGAACATCTGGCCAGGGCTTTTCCAGCCGATGATCACCCTTTTCATTGTCTCTCGGATGCATTGCTAGAGGATGGAGTCATCATCGATGTGGCACCGTTTGGTGATGTGGATGGTGAGGTGGCTTCGATTCACCTCGTTCACTACTTCGATGGCTCGAAGGGACCTGGTTCCGCGCATACGACCGGTCTACTTCACATCGCCCGGGGAGCCAGGATTCGACTGATCGAGGAGATTCACTGCCAGGGAGAGGTGCTCGGGAATATTCGCTGGGGAGTCGAACTGGCCGAGGGGGCAGATGTCCACAGAATCCGGGCATTCAGATCCGGGTGTGCATCGATCTTTCACGGTACACGTGTGGTACAGCAGCAGGACTCTCGATTCGAGGATGTCTTCACCTGCGCCGGCGCGGATCTGGTCCGAAATGAGATTCATATCCTTCATGAAGGTAGAGGTTGTCATGCAGAGCTACTTGGAGCCTATGTCGCTCGTGGGTCAGAGCATATTGATAATCACACCACCATCGACCATCAGGTGGAAGATTGCACCAGCAGAGAAGTTTACCGGGGTGTGCTCTCGGACAGGTCTCGGGGTGTGTTCAGCGGCATGATTCATGTTCACGAGGGAGCTCAGAGAACAGACGCAGTCCAATCCAATGACACCATCTTGCTGTCAGCCGATGCGGAAGCCGATTCAAGACCGAGGTTGGAGATCTATGCCGACGATGTGAAATGCACACACGGCGCCACGGTCGGGGAACTCGATGAGGACGCGCTATTTTATCTGCGCTCTCGTGGGATCTCTCTCGAGCAGGCCAGAAGGATGATGGTCAGAGCGTTCACATCTGAAATCCTGGTGGCTGCAGGCTCCGAGGTAGTGAGCGACTTCATCGTCGAAGAATTGCAGCAGGCGATCGAATTGGCGGAAGAAGCAACTTCATGAGTCGCCGATCACCCACCGGAGAGTCAAGGGTCCCGTTTGCGGATCTGGCCGAGGTGAGATCCCAGTTCCCATGTCTCCAGCAACAGATTCATGGCAATCAACTGGTCTATCTCGACAGTGCTGCTACCAGCCAGAAGCCCAGACAGGTGATCGAAGCCGTGGACTCGTATTACCGGGAGCACTGCTCCAATGTGCACCGGGGGGTTCACACCCTCAGCGAGCGGGCCACGAGTCTATACGAGGGAGTGCGCCCGAAGGTCGCTGCGTTGATCAATGCTCCTGATCCACACGGTGTGATCTTCACCCGGAGTACGACCGAGGGAATCAATCTGGTGGCACGGACGATCGGTCGAAGCCGTGTGGGTGAGGGCGATGAGGTCCTGATCAGTGCCATGGAACATCATGCGAACATCGTCCCCTGGCAGATGCTCTGCGAAGAACAGGGGGCAAGCCTCCGGGTGATCCCCTGTGACGAGAAGGGTGATCTGATCCTGAACGATCTCGGTTCATTGATCACGGAGCGCACAAAGGTCGTCTCGGTCGGCTATGTCTCCAATGCAGTGGGGACGATGCACGATGTAAAGAAGATCATCTCGGCAGCTCGTGCCAGCGGTGCGCTGACCTTGATCGATGCGGCTCAGGCCATCTCGCATATGCCTGTCGATGTTGAGGACCTGGAGTGCGACTTTCTCGCATTCAGCGGCCACAAGATGTACGGACCTACCGGAATAGGAGTGCTCTGGGGAAGAAAAGAGTTGCTCGACCAGATGGGCCCGTGGCAGGGGGGCGGGGATATGATCCGAACCGTCTCCTTCGAACGATCCACATACGCTGAAACACCGTGGAAATTCGAAGCGGGAACTCCCGATATCGCTGGCGCCATCGGTCTCGGAGCCGCTGTGGATTTTCTCAACGATGTTGGATTCGAGACGATTCAGGATCACGAGAGCCAGCTTGTGGCTGAGGCGGAGGCGAGGCTGGACCAGGTAGAAGGCTTGAGCATCATCGGCCGCCCTTCGCACCGGATCTCGGTCATCTCCTTCATCCTCGATGGGATCCATCCCCATGACGCAGGCACCATCATCGACCAGCATTCCGTGGCCATCAGGGCGGGCCATCACTGTGCGATGCCATTGATGAAACATTTCGGAGTTCCAGCGACAATTCGTGCATCTTTTGCCATCTACAACACACACGATGAGATGGAAGCACTGATCGCTGCCATCGAAAGCGTGAAAGCAATTTTCAGATGAACGACATCAGAGAACTGTATCAGGAGATGATCCTGGATCACTCCAGGTCTCCGCGAAACTTTGGTCCACTTGATCGGGAGAACCTCACGGCACACGGGCACAATCCCTTATGCGGAGATGATGTTTCGATTCACATCTACAGATCTCCAGCAGGAGTCATCGAGGAGATCACCTTCGAGGGATCTGGTTGCGCCATCTCGACGGCTTCTGCTTCGATCCTTACCGGGGTTCTCAAGGGTCGCCTCGAGGAGGATGTGAGGATGGTCTTTTCCAGTTTTCGCAACATGGTCGCAGCCGATGGCGAGACACCCTCCGGGGATGGGCTCGGGAAACTGGCGGTGTTCTCGGGAGTCAGGCAATATCCGTCCAGGATCAAGTGTGCGACGCTATGCTGGCACACGATGATCCAGGCCCTCGACGGGAACAAGGAAGAGGTCAGAACCGAATGATGGATTCGAATTCACATGCTGAGGCCGAGTCAGATGCTTCAGAGGGGAGGGAACTCGAGCCGCGCGTTGCAGGATTGCAAGCGCAGGAGGGGACTCTCGAGGACCAGGTGGTGAAAGCGATCGAATCCTGCTTCGATCCAGAGATCCCTGTCAACATCTACGAACTGGGCCTGATTTATCGCATCGATATCGATGACCAGAAGGTCGATGTAGATATGACACTCACATCTCCAGCATGTCCAGTCGCCGGGACATTACCTGGTGAAGTGGAGCAGAAGATCAAGGACATCGAGGCGGTCGAGTCCTGTACCGTCGGAGTGGTCTGGGATCCGCCATGGACCAAGGACCGGATGACGGAGGGGGCGAGACTTCAACTGGGAATGTTCTAGTTGGCGGTGGCCTGTTCGATCAGCAACATCGCCTTCTTTCCGGGGGCAAGCCCTCCCAAATCCTGTGCGATCCTCTTGAGCATGAGTAGCCTGCGCACCGGATCGGAGGACCTCATTTTTTTGGCCTCTCTGAGCATCTGATTGCCGTATGCAAGGTAAGGCTGGCACGCTTCTAGCCATCGCTGTCGAATTCGAGGCCCGAATCGATGCAGTTGACGCTCGATTTCGCTCAATTCTGCAGCACCCTTCTTCATTTCACGCTGGGTATAGTTGCTGACCGCACGCGCGAGACGAATCTCGATGAACTCGAGGTTGAGCCGAGTCGACCGTGGCCCCTTTCGATGTTCGGCAAGGGCATCGATCAGTCCCTCGGTGCCCTGGAACGGGACCTTCTCGGAGAGCACTGACACCTTGCCATCTGGATCGAGCAGGAATGCTGCTGGCAGCAAATCCGGCAACTCGATGCCATCCAGCAACTTTTCGCTGCCGATGTGTTGCTGGCACCGACAACCTCGAAGAAATGGACATCTGATCCGGGGAGTCGATTTCTCGCTGTCACGAACCTGTTCCTCGCCATGCCTTGTGCCATCTTTCGCCGCCAGCCAGATGATGGCAGGTACCGATTCTTTTTCGAGAGTGGAAATGAAATCAGGATCGATCAACCGTTGTTTTCCCCACGCCTCGGAAGCTGGATCTCCGTCACGCAGTACCCACATCAAGATGGGCACTCGTCGATCTTGTGCCTCCTGGCGCGCCTCGACGATGCGATCGCCGACCCACCGGATCGGAGGGATGCCTCTTTGTCGCTCCAGCAGTGAAACCAGCGGGGCAGGTTTGACGGCGGGAGTCGGGTCATCTCCATGACCAAAGAGGAGCAAGCAGCCGATCAACAGGGGATTCATGTCGCCTCCGCGAAAGATGCAATGGGGTCCGAGGGAGTCTCAGGGTCCGAGGGAGTCTCAGAGTCCGAGTGGAGTCTCATCAGGTGCCATCTTACCATCTCGACTCTGGAGCGCGGCACTCAGATGGCGTCTTCTTCAGGCTCGACCAGATCGCGGTTTCTCAGCGCTCTTCCGAGCGCTCTGGGCCAGCGCCGACCATTGAGCAACTGCCCGATCCAGCTGCTGCGCACGAACCACTCATAGGTGAGAAATCCGATGAGTGTGGTTCCCGACAGAGTGATCAAGAACTTGGGGAAGGCCCCGAACTTCTCATTGACCAGGAGACCAGGGATCCACACGGTAAATGGGAGATGGATGATGTAGACCCAGTAAGAACCATCGACGATGTAACGAATTGCTGGGATCTCACGGTTCAGGATGAGCTGGCACAGGCCAAGAAAACCCCAGATGCCGTTCCACATCATCAGCGCAGACAGTCCTGATCCGATCCACAGCGCAGTCTCTCGCGCGGGTGTTTCGACGCCCAGTGCGGTACAGGTCGAGCGGGTCAATTCCCCCGGCGGGAGGCCGATCCACTGCAGGAAGAACTCCAGCCACAAGGGGAACAAGAAGATCGTCACCAGGATCGAGCCGATGCTCCTCGGCCAACTTCTCAAACGGTCCAGATGGGCCCGCTGGCCCCAGAAGGACCAGCCACACAGGTAGATGAAGCCATAGGCGAAAAAGGAAGTCGGCTCGGGGATGAGGGTTGCGCCCGTCATCAGCAGGCCCGCCGAGTTCTTGAGCAAGAAAACCAGTGGCAAGCAGAGAACAATGGTTCCTCCGGGAGCCATCGTCAAGAAGCCCAGGAAGCGAGTGACGGTCCCACGTGGAGCCACTCCATCCGAATTTTTTCCGCCCCTGACCAGAAAGAACGCAACGATGCAGAACAGCAGCAGGTAGTAAAGAAACCACAGGTGAATCGTGATGGGGGGGAACATGTTCGTGGTCTCGAGACTCGAAACCGCATCGACACCTGCTTCGCTACTTCCAAGACTACGGGCACCGTTTGCAAACACGAACGCAGAAATGGTGAGCGGTACCATGAAGGGGAGGAACAGCAGCATCGGCAGCCCAAGCCGGGAGAGCCGATTGGAGATAAAACTGCCAGCACTTCTTCTCTCGACCAGAAGAGCGGAGAAGAAGCCAGCGATGAACATGAAGATGGGCATGCGCCATAGATGGATGTAAAGGATCAGCAGCCCGAAGATGGGACTCCCCTGGGGATCGCGGAAGTTCCAGATCGGATCCGGTGGAGAGTCCTGGTAATTGCATGCCGCATGCAACACCAGCCCCAGCAGCATCATCGCGGCACGCAGTCCATCAAAGGCATGAAGGCGCGGTGAGCGAATCTGGATGGAATCGTTCAAGGAAAAGCACCAGGTTTCGTTCAGGGTTGCAAGATCGCCCGCAGTAAGAGGCCAAAATTGCCGTGACTCCACGAACGGTAGTGGGGTCTGAATCCGAACAGGTGCACCCTGCCCTGGCCGACCGTGGTGGTTGCCCAGGCGGTGGCGCCTGCGATCACCTCCGAGTTCTCGGCCCAGCCTGACAGCAGGATACTCTGGGAAGGAAACCGCAAGAGGCTCTGGATGCGGCCATCGTTCGAATCTCCCTCTGCTTCCGATTCATCGACTCGCCACGCGAGAGAGCGAGAGAAGAAGATCGGTGTCGAATCTGCAAGTCCCGCGGTCCAGCGCGAGGTCTCGAGCGGAATCGTCCTCAGGATCGATCCCGGGCACTGAAAGCGAGGTTCCCCTTCCTCCGGCTTGGCTTGCTCGAGGGGCAGGTCAAACAGGTCGATGGCAAATCCGGAAGAGCGACCGGTGCAAATCAGTCGACCGCCGCCGCGGACAAACTCTTCGATGGCGATCACTCCCTCGGGGGCCAGTCCTCCGGCTAGCTCGGGAAAGACGGTACCTCGCCTGCGACCGTTCTTTATCGTCCCGGACCCGACATCGGGAAGCACCAGCACATCGATGATTTCAGAGAGTTCACCGGCGCGGATCTGCTCATTTCGAATGCGCTGAAACGGCACCTCATAATGGTCGAGAACCCAGCGTAGCCAGCCTTCATCCATGCTGGCACTCCATGGCGCATAGACTCCAATGCGACTTCCCGGCAACTCGATCCCCTTGAGTTCCACTTCTGCGGCAGGTTCCTGTGCAGGTACCTCGACAGCCCAGTTCCCATCGGAGGTGCAGAAGATCCGGGTGCCTTCTGATCGCGCCGACAGCAGTTCGGGGATGCGAGAGGTGTCCAGCGAGGAGATCTCTCGGACATGAAAAGTTGGCTCATCGTCGACTTTCATCAGGGCCATGCGGTCGGGGGGGGCAGGTGAATGGCGAGAGATGACTGCCTCGCTGTCGGTGATTGGATCGGTGGCGACCGTCATCTTCTCGAGCACCTCGACGCGTCGTAGGCCGAACAGCAGCGGAAGCGTCCAGCCGGCAACATCGTAAGGTGCGGGACCATCGGGGTAGCGCTGCACCTCGAACAGATCCTTGAGCAAGGCGCCGTAGGGTTGTTCTCGCTGCAGAACCAGCGTTCCTGCCGGATAGGGGCGGCCGTCCGCTTCGAACGAGGCGGTCGCCTCGCCCACCTCGAGTCCCTGAGCGAGCAGGATCTCGATGAACCTGTGGAGCGCATCGGGGTCGTTCTGGCCGCGCGTGATCAGCCAGCCACGGGGCGCTTCCTCGCGACCCTCTCGCACAACATCTCGGGCAACATTCAGCGAGTTGCTGAGCCATGTTCGAGGTTCCCGCGCGATGCTCCCCAGCAGCGACCGTGCCAGTGCAATTTCGTACCGATGGATATCTCCGACTCGCCACCATCCTCCTGGCCACGGCGCAGGGAAACGGTTCGAAGGTGCGTATCCGGTCTCGATGCCGCTGGGGGAAGAGAGGCTAGATGGCGAGATCCAGATCGGACTGGCCAGGTTTGCAGATGCGGCCTCGGAGAGGAGGCCGATGATGTTGTGACGCACAGGTACATTTCTGTTACCACCGTTCCACCACATATCGTAGGTCACCCCCGAGGAGATCCCCGTGTAACCCCAGGAAGTCAGATCGAGCATCGCCCTCGACCCGAGCGCGCCGATCCCCGAGATGGTCACCGGATGAAGGTTCGGATTGAGTGGATCGCGAAAAGGAGGCACGAAGAGCCGTTCTCTTCTCGATCCTTGCTGGTGGACATCCCAGTAGATGGTCGGGAACCATGTCGTGTAGAGGAGACGGGTGACGATGCGAGTTTCTTCCAGTGACAGGGCGAACCAATCTCGATTGTTGTCGTGGCCGGCGTACCACTGATAGAGTTCCGGCAAGGAAGTACCGTCGTAGGGGGTGTCTACAATCCTCCTGTACCAGGATACGACCCTGTCGAGTCCATCCGGGTTCATCGTAGGAATGATCACCGTGACAACGTTATTTCTGGCACTGACCCATGGCTCTTCTGAGGATGTCGCCAGATTCCAGGCGAGGGTCATCGACATCTCTGCTGCGGCGATCTCGGTCGAGTGCATGTTGCAGGAAACGAACAGGATCGGCACTGCCTGGTCGAGCAGAGCTTCCGCGGCCTGTCCGGAGAGATTTCTGGGATCTGCAATGCGCTGACTCATCGCCTGGATTGCGGGAAGACGTTGCAGGTTTTCTTTCGATGAAATGACACAGATTCGAAAGGGCCGCCCCTCTGTGGAGGTGCCTACCGTCTGCGTGGTGGCAGAGGAGTGCAGTTCGCCCAGTTGATCGAACCAGCCACCGATGGTATTCCAGTCCGCCAGTTCAAAGTCGGTTCCTGGGGCTCTATCTAGCCAATCTCGGGGCGATACAGGCTGAGCCGAAGCGAGTGGGGACAGCCACCAGAGCAGCACCGTCACGGTCAGGAATGATCTCAATTGCGTCTCCTCCCGGGCCCGAGTGGGCCTCTTGGATGGCAGCATGGGGATCCAGCGGGGAGGGTGCAACCCGTTGGGTCTCGATGCCGTGAGTCGGGTTGCGGTGTATGATCCGGGAATGAACGATTCAGACACTTCCAACCCTGGCCACTGGAGTCCTCCACGGAGGGATGGGCAACCGATCGAGGTGATCGGGCATGCCGATCTGGTCGGCTCAAAATCGGTGTCTCAACGGGTGATCCTGTTAGCAGCGATGGCGAAGGGCCACAGCGAGATCATCGGTGCTCCTCTCAACGAGGACCTGCAGGTCTTCATCGATGCCCTGGTGGCACTTGGACTCGATATTTCCGGTGAGTTGCCAGGACCACTTCATGTACAAGGATGTGGCGGCCAGCTTCCCGCGGGAGATCGGCGAGTCGATCTGGGAGCCAACGGCACGGGACTTCGTTTCATCACCGCGTTGGCTGCACTTCGGCAAGGAGAGACCGCCATCCATGGCGCTTCCCACAGGCCCATCTTGCCACTGGTGAAAGCTCTGAGAGACCTGGGGTGCAGGGCCAGTTGCACCGACGAAGGGCCTCCGGTGACGATCGACGGAGGCTCTCTCATCGGGGGCCGAGTGGTTCTTCAGGCAGCGGTCTCGAGTCAGTTCACCAGTGCGCTGATGCAGATAGCACCGCACTTACCTGGTGGATTGCAACTGAGGTTGACGGGCCCCATCTCATCACGACCCTATATCGAATTGACCGCAGCGTTGCTGAAGGCATTCGGAGTCGCAGTGGAGTTGACTCAGCGGGAGATCCGCATCCAGCAGGTGGAGTCTCTTCGGTCGGGTCGTATCGAGGTCGAAGCGGATGCATCCGCAGCGGCATTTCCGCTCTGTGCCGCAGCCATCCAGGATGGAGATGTCACCGTCAATGGAGTGGGCACCAGGTCGCTTCAGGGTGATCGCAGTATCGGGGAGATCTTGAAGGAGATGGGTTGTCGGGTCGATCTGTCTGAACGATCGATCCGGGTCCATGGCCCACCCGTTCGGGCGATCTCCCGCAGCATGGAAGGAACACCCGACCTGGTTCCTGCGGTTGCCGTGGTGGCCGCCTTTGCTCGTGGAGAATCGGTAATTTCCGGAGTCTCTCACCTCAGGGTCAAGGAAACCGACCGCCTGGAGGTGCTCTGCCGAGGCATGACCTCGCTGGGTATCCGTGCAGAAGTTCGGGGAGACCTGCTGCGAGTGGTCGGTAGCGACGGCCATGACCTCAGAGGGGCCGATCTCGATCCTGCAGGAGACCACCGCATGGCGATGGCCTTTGCGCTGCTGGCTCTTCGCATACCGGGAACGAGGGTCATCGATCCCGGTTGTGTGGCCAAATCGGATCCCGGATTCTTCACGCGAATCGAGGCGTTGATCGAGCAGCAGGAGACCACCAGATGACCCACCAGGATGCAGAAGTGATCGTGGTGGGGGGAGGCCATGCCGGATGTGAAGCGGCTCTGGCGGCCGCTCGGCTGGGCCGAGAGACGCTGCTGGTGACGCTGAGCGAAAGCACCATCGGCACCCTGTCTTGTAACCCAGCGATCGGAGGAATCGGTAAGGGCCAGTTGACACGAGAGATCGACGCACTCGGCGGAGCCCAGGGATGCATCACCGACCTGACGGGCCTCCACTACCGGATGCTCAATACTTCCAAGGGTGAAGCGGTTCAATCTCTGCGGGCTCAGGTCGACAAGGACCAGTACTCGATACAGATGCGAGGTTTGATGGCAACGCAGCCTCATCTGCGAGTGCTTGAGGGGTCGGTGGAGGACATCCACATCGATGCGGGGTCGGTGGCGGGCGTGAAACTGGCAGACGGATCGATCGTCAGCGCCCGGAAGGTGATCCTCACCAATGGTACATTTCTGCGTGCTGTCATGCATGTCGGAGAATCGATATCCGAGGGGGGAAGGGTGGGCGAAGGTGCTGTGCGACAGTTGACTGGCGCACTCGGTGCACTGGGCCTGAAGACCGGTCGCCTCAAGACGGGAACACCCCCTCGACTCGACCGGAAGTCGATCGACTGGGAGCAGCTGGTCGTCCAGAAGCCCGACCCGGATCCCCAGGGATTCAGCCACTGGAATGTACTGCGTCGTCGCGAGTGGATGGATTGCCATGTCACTCGTACGGATGAGTCGGTTCACGATGTGATCCGGAAGCACCTGCATCGAAGTCCGATTTACTCGGGCCAGATCGAGGGTGTAGGCCCACGCTACTGTCCGTCGATAGAAGACAAGGTGGTTCGCTTTCCCGATCGCGATGGACACACAGTCCACCTGGAACGGGAGGGTCTCAGCACTGAATCGGTGTATGTCAACGGCATCTCGACCAGCCTTCCCGCCGAGGCTCAGGAGCAACTGGTGGCGAGGATCAAGGGACTCGAAAGGGCGAGATTCCTGCGCCACGGATATGCCGTCGAATACGACTTTTTTCCGCCACATCAGATCGCCAGAACATTCGAGTGTCATGCGCTATCAGGGCTCTATCTCGCCGGTCAGATCTGTGGCACCAGTGGCTACGAAGAGGCCGCCGCTCAGGGGTTTCTCGCCGGGGTCAATGCTGCACTCGAACTTGCAGGGGATGCTCCCTTCATTCTCGGGCGCGACGAGGCTTACATGGGAGTACTCGCCGATGATCTGGTCCGCTGTGATCCCAGAGAACCCTACAGGATGTTCACATCGCGGGCTGAGTTCAGACTGATGCTCAGGCATGACAACGCAGATTTCCGGCTCTGCGACAAGGGCGAACAACTGGGACTCATCAACTCGCAGCGTGCCGATCGTGTTCGCGCCCAGAAGCAAGAGATGAACGAGGTGCTTCAACGATTGCAGAAAGAACGCCATGGCACCCGGACACTGCACGAGATGTTGAGGATCCCAGGGGCCACCTGGAGTGGACTGGTCGACGAAGTGGCTTCTGTTGGTGAGTGGAACCTCGATGAGAGTATGCAGGAACGAGTCCGCGTCGAAGCTCGCTACGAGGCCTACATCGCGCGACAGAAGGACGAGGTCGAGCGGATGCGTAGGCAGGAGAGTTGGGCACTTCCGGCAGATTTCTGCTACGAGCAGATAGCAGGGTTGCGTTCAGAGGCGAGAGAAAGCCTGATTCGTCTGAAGCCGGACAGTGTCGCCGCGGCACAACGAATCGCCGGCGTCAGTCCAGCCGATATTTCGTGCTTGATGGTGGCGCTCAGATCAAGGACCACTCCGGAACTGCTGGAGGAGAGTTGATCGGAGAAAACACATCCGCAACCGGCATCCGCTGGATGTTGAATCTATGGCCTCCGTTTTTATTTCAGGGGATCCGCGTGCTCGAGTTCGATCCAGGGTTCAGGTTTGCCGTGATCCGCGTCAGGAAATCGATCTTGACGCGGAATCTCATGGGGACCACATTTGGCGGCGCGCTTTCCGCTGCTGCGGACCCCTTCTTCCCACTGCTCTACTGGCGCAAGCTCTCGACAGAGGGAGTCTCCACCAATTGCTGGATCCGAAAGCAGAGATGCGAGTTCATCCGACCCGCCGACGCCACGGTCGAGTTGCGCTTTGCCATCGAGGATCAGCAGATGGCCATCGCCCGGGCCGGAATCGAGACGGATGGACGCGCCGACCTCGAGGATGTCGTGGATGCTCTGTTGCCCGCTGGTGAGGTCGCAGCCCGCTTTCATATCACCACCGCACTGAGGGCACACGGCACCGGATCCACTCCCCTTCTCGATCAGGATTCGATAGACTGAGCAGGCTCCTGTTCTTTGCCGGATGGCCGGTGGAGTGTGAGCCAGAAATGGCGTGACGAGATGAACCAGTCCGAATCCGGGTCCGATCGATCCGCTCAATCATCCACTGCCCTGGAACAGCCTGGATGTGGATCCAGGAAGGATCCTCGTTTCGAGCAGGTCGAGGAGATCGAGGCCTATTGCGGGGCGAGGTACCGGATGAATCTGTTGCGCGAGAAATTACCAGATCAGCGTGTCGTCGACCGAGATGTGCTCAGGCATCCGGGTGCTGCGGCGATCTTGCCGCTGCTGGATGACGGTTCAGTGGTGCTGATCGAGCAACATCGAAGCGCTGTCGGGCACAACTTGCTGGAGATTCCAGCAGGCCTGATCGAGCCCGGGGAACGGCCGCATGACTGTGCAGATCGAGAACTGCGTGAGGAGACCGGTTATCAGGCGAGTTCCCTGGTGCACATGCTCGACTACTTTCCGGCCGTAGGATTCAGTGACGAGCGGATGTCGATCTTCCTCGCTCGGGAACTGGAGTTCGTCGGTCAGGAACCAGATGAAGACGAATGGGTCGAAACGCACATCTGTAGCCGTGACCGCATCGAACAACTACTCGGGTCGCAGGAACTCCTCGACGGCAAGACGCTCGTGGCACTACTCCACTGGCTAGGTAGCGATCGATGATTCCCCGCATCGCAATAGTTGGTCGCCCCAATGTCGGAAAGTCGACCCTGCTCAATCGTCTGGCTCGAAGGATGGTCAGCATCGTGGATGACCGGCCAGGCGTCACCCGTGACCGGGTCAGTGTAGAAGTCGAAATCCTCGACAGAATGGTCGAGATCATCGATACCGGAGGAATCGGCATCACCGATGAGGTTTTGCTCGATGCAGACATTCACTATCAAATCGATGTCGCGATTGCCAGCGCGGATCTGATCCTGATGCTCGTCGATGGAAAAGATGGACTGCACTCCCTGGATGAGCAGGTGGCAATTCGTCTCAGGCCACTGGGGAAGAAGTGCCATCTGGTGGTCAACAAGTGTGAGGCGGAGCGAGAACTCGATTCGATATCGGAGTTCTGGGGATTGGGGCTGGGCGATCCATGGCCCATTTCTGCCGAGCACGGCGATGGGGTCACCGAGTTGATGGAGAGATTCGTGCTGGATATCCCGGAAAGCGCTGAGGAGTCAGCTCCTCCGGCACTGAAGATCTCCATCGTGGGACGAAGGAACGCCGGAAAGTCGACCTTCATCAATGCTCTGATCGGTGAGGAGCGTGTGATCGTCAGCGATATCGCGGGCACGACAAGGGATGCTGTCGATGTCCGTTTTGAAAAGGACGGCAAGCCATTCGTTGCCATCGACACGGCAGGAATGCTGCGCAGGGGAAAACTGAAGGACTCGGTGGAGTTCTATGCACAGGCCAGGACACTCGCAGCGATTGGCCGATGCGATGTTGTGATCCTTCTGATAGACGCAGTCCACGGTGTTTCTCAACTGGATATGAGAATCGCTCGAGATGTGATGAATCGTCATAGGCCCTGTGTACTTGCGGTCAACAAGTGGGACCTCGCCAAGGATCGTACGACGATGGAGGAATACGAGAAGTACCTGGGATTGAAACTGCCAGGGATCAACTTTGCTCCGGTACTCTTCATGACAGCCAAGGATGGGCGGAATGTGACCCGGTGCATCTCGCTCGTCCAGTCACTTGCGAAACAGGCCAATGTCAGGGTCGGGACCGGTATCCTGAATCGGGCGATCGATGAGATTCGAAAGGGTCCCAGACCCAGGGTGAAGCACGGCAAGGAACCGAAAATCTACTACGCTACCCAGGTTGGTGTGATGCCTCCGACCATCGCCATGTTCGTGAACAAGCCTGAGTATTTCACTCCTCAACTGAAGCGAGCAGTAGAAAACCGCCTTCGAGAATCACTCGAGGTCCCGGAGGTGCCGATACGAATCTTCTACCGGGAGAAAGGCAAGAAGGATGAGTGACTCCAGGACGATTCGCATCCTTGGGATCGACCCCGGCCTTTCCAAGATGGGCTGGGGGATTGTCGATGTGGACGGCCACGATCTTTCCCTGGTCGAGTTCGGGTCGCTGAAGACCTCGACCGATCTGCCTCATTCTCAACGACTGCTCGAGATCCATCAGGAGATCAAACGAGCCATCTCGATGCACTCCCCGGATATCGCAGCGGTTGAGGATGTATTTTACGGAAAAAATGCTCGCAGTGCGTTGCTGGCGGGAGAGGGGCGAGCGGTGTGTATCCTGGCCTGCTCCCTGGTGCAGTTGAGTGTGGTCGAACTCTCCGCCTCTGCGGTGAAACAGGGCGTGACCGGCAGTGGAAGGGCGAGCAAGCAGCAGGTGCAGGCGATGGTGCAGAGGATACTGGGACTCGATGAGGCACCCAGGCCAGCCGATGCTGCGGACGCTCTGGCCGTTGCGATCGTCATGGCTCAGCGAAATAGGTCCAGGTTGGTGTTCTCGCAGGACGGGACCGGTGGCGATTCCAGTGGTCCCCGGCTAGACTCACGCCCTGAGTGATGGCGGGCAGTCTCCCGTCACCTGCCGGAGAGGAAGTCGTCGACTTCCCCCGATTTGAGGATCAATTACGACAGTGAGAGGACGCGGATGGCCAAGGAGGAACCGATCGAGGTCACGGCGATCGTCAAGGAGGCGTTGCCGAATACGACCTTTCGGTGTGAGTTAGAGAACGGCCATATCGTTCTGGCCCACATCAGCGGAAAGATGCGTAAGCACTATATTCGTATCAATCCGGGAGATAGCGTCACGCTGCAAATCTCGCCTTATGATCTGACCAAGGGTCGCATCGTCTACAGGGAAAGATGATCGTCTTGGCACCATTTCCACGTACCCGAAGCTTCCAAGGACATGGTGATTCCCGCGTCATTTCCCTGACTCGATCCATCTGGATGCTGGTACTCGGGATTCTAATTCCAGTGTTGCTGGCACCACTCGTCGAGGCTCAGGGGATTTCTCCTGGCAGTCGGAGAGACAGGAGTGCACGCCTCTCGCCCGATGTAAAACACGCCGCTCGCTCCATCACGAGCCGCGAAGCGATGGAACATGTTCGTTGGCTCGCAGACGATCTCCGTGAAGGGCGGCTGGCAGGTACCGCAGGATGCCGGGATTCCGCAGATTACATCGCAAACAAGTTCGAAGAGATAGGCGTACTGCCGGCAGGTGATGATGGCACCTGGTTTCACAATTTCATCATCCCGGGACGAGACGGACTTCGCGGGGAGGTTGAAAAAGGCAACAGGATCAAACTTCTGGTCTCCGAAAAGGCGACCCACGAGATCGTACTGAAGTTCCGTGAAGAGTTCTTACCTCATCCTCGTTGCCCGGATGCTGAGATCTCTTCGCTGTGTGCTTTCATGCTGGAGCCTATGCAGTTCATCGGTGATCTGGAACGCGACCCGCTGAAGGAACGGCTGGTGATGCTTCCAGTCGATGAGCCGATCTCACCGGAGGTGCTGGAGGCGACGTGCAAGGATATTCACGAGCGTGGGGGCATTGGATTGCTGCTCATCGGCGAAGCTTGCCGACCGTCACCCTCCGAGGTATGGCCTCCTGAAGACGCCACGGAGCTGTTGCCGATTCCCGTGATCCGGATCCACGGCGAGGGCATAAAGAAGATCTGGAAGATCTCTGGAAGGCCGCTTCGCTCGTGGAAGCGACAGTCATCGGATGACGGCGCGATTGTCATGGGAAAGCCTCGTTTCATCATGGAAGTCAACCGCGATGGCCGAGACCTCAGCCTCGGTCGCAATGTGGTGGGTCAACTACTGGGTACCGATCCAGATCTGAGACATGAATCGATCGTCATCGGTGCTCATTACGATCACGTCGGTCGAGGAAGGTCTCCAGGACTGTCTCTCGGAGGAGAGCCGGGAGAGATTCACAATGGAGCCGATGATAACGCTTCAGGTGTTGCAGCATTGCTGGAACTGGCCGAGGCCTATGCTCTCAATCGACTGCGCACCAAACGATCGATTCTGTTTGTCGCATTCGATGCGGAAGAACTGGGCCTGCATGGCTCCAATGCGTTCGTCGCAGACAGCGGACACGAGTCAACCGAGATGGCAGGAATGGTGAACATGGACATGATCTCCAGAAATGCCATGCGGGTGGTCAAGGTGGGGCGCAGGGCTTCCGATGAAGATCTGGGTCAGATCATCTATGAGATGGCCAAATTGCTGGAGCTTCAAATCGATGAGACTGGAATGGACGCTGTCCTGAACCGTTCTGATCAGGCACCGTTTCTGCGAGCAGGAGTGCCATCTGTCTTTTTCTTCGGCGGCTTCCATGAGGATTATCACACTCCCTCCGACGATATTGAGGATATGGTGCCTCGCAAACTGGAGAATGTCGCGCGCCTCGCATTCTTGACCTCCTGGGGGCTGTCACAACTTCCTCCTCGAGGCGATGATGGATCTGAATCCGCGGACAGCGACGACTGAGGTCGATTTCTGGCCCGAGTCTCTGTTGCCGTGGTCAAGGCACGAGGTGCTGGCTTCCCGGAACTCACCGGTGGCCATCGAATCCGAACGGATGAGCAGCGTGCTCCTGGTCGCCACGAAGGTCACTGATACTACTGATCCTCGCCGTTCGGATCCGTGGCTCCACCTCGGATGGCCTCGACGATATCGGCGTTGGCGAGGGTGGTCACATCCCCCAGTTTTCGCCGTTCCGAGATGTCCCTCAGCAGCCTCCTCATGATCTTACCCGAGCGTGTCTTTGGAAGATCTGGAGTGAATACGATACTTGCAGGTTTGGCGATGGGACCGATCTTGTTGGCCACATGCTTTCTCAGTTCAACGATCAACTCGTCGTGTCCCACTTCTGAACCGCGTAGCACAACGAAGGCGGCGATCGCCTGCCCGGTTCTGTCATCCGCGCGGCCGACCACTGCGGCCTCTGCAACGGCAGCATGATCCACCAGGGCACTTTCGACCTCGGTGGTGGAGATGTTGTGGCCCGAGATCAGCATCACATCATCGACTCGGCCGAGTAGCCACAGGTAGCCGTCCTCGTCTATCTTGCAACCATCTCCAGGAAAGTAGATGCCCTCGAAACGGCTCCAGTAAACTTCCCTGTAGCGTTCGGGATCGCCATGAATCCCCCTCAGCATCGATGGCCATGGCGAATCGATGACGAGCAATCCACCGTGGCCCCGTTCGACTCGATTGCCTTCATCGTCAACCACATGGGCATCGATTCCAGGATAGGGTGTCGTCGCAGAGCCAGGTTTGGTCGTCGTGATCCCCGGAAGGGGGGTGATCATGATCGCGCCAGTCTCCGTTTGCCACCAGGTGTCGACGATGGGGCATTTCTGCTGGCCGATGTGTTCGTGGTACCACATCCACGCCTCTGGATTGATCGGTTCTCCGACCGATCCGAGCAGCCTGAGGCTTGTCAGATCACAGCCGCCAGGGAGAGAATCTCCCCACTTCATGAAAGTTCGAATCGCAGTCGGGGCCGTGTAGAGAATCGTCACTCCATACTTTTCGATCAACTTCCACCATCGGTCTTGCTGCGGATGATCCGGGGTCCCCTCATAGATCAGGCTGGTTGCGTTGTTGGCGAGAGGTCCGTAAACGATGTAGGAGTGTCCTGTGACCCAACCACAGTCTGCAGTACACCAGTAGAGGTCATCGTTCTTGATATCGAAGACATTTCTGAAGGTGGAACTGACTCCTGTCAGATAGCCACCACAGGTATGTACAATTCCCTTCGGCTTGCCGGTGCTGCCTGATGTGTAGAGGATGAACAGCAGGTCTTCTGCCTCCATCTCCTCCGGTTCGCAGGTGTCAGACATCTCCGGGACCACTTCATGCCACCAATGATCGCGACCTTCTTGCCAATCGACCTGGTTTTCGCCACGGCGCAGGACCAGCACATTTTTTACGGTCTGCTGACCGATGAGAGAATCGTCAACATTTTTCTTGAGGGGGAATACACTGCCTCGTCTCCAGGAACCATCCTGTGTGATGACCGCCTTGCACGCGCAGTCATCGATTCGTTCCCGCAAGCTGTCGGCGCTGAATCCACCGAAAACTACCGAGTGAGCAGCTCCGATTCTGGCGCATGCGAGCATCGCCACGACGATTTCCGGCACCATTCCCATGTAGATCGCTACGGTGTCTCCCTTGCCGACTTCCATCTTCTTGAGAGCATTGGCGGTGCGGCAAACCTCTGCCAGCAACTCGCCGTAGGTGATGGAGCGGGAGTCGCCCGGTTCGCCCTCCCAGTGAAAGGCGACCCGATCCGGATTGGTTGCGACATGGCGATCGAGACAGGACTCGGTGACGTTGAGGGTGCCGCCCACGAACCAGCGGTAAAATGGTGCCTCGCTGTCATCGAGCACCTGGGTCCAGGGTCGTTTCCACTGCAGTTTCTTCGCTTCCTCGACCCAGAAAGCCTGGGGATCCGCAGCAGCTTCCTGGTGGATCTGAGGCTGAGCATTTGCCTGACTTGCCAGAGCCTCAGGTGGCGGGAATGAGCGTCCCTCCTGGAACAAGTTTTCGATCGTTTCAGACATTCAGGGCTCCTTATTGTTGAGTAAATCCGGCCCGGGAGACTTTGAGGATACCGGGCCTTCAATATCGGATCGAGGGGGTTAGTTTCCCCAAGTCTACTTCCTGTTAGAATCAGCCGTGTCAGGAATCAATGAGATCCTGAATGGTCTGGAATAATCGAGAGAGAGGCCCCGATGGGTCGTGTCTTACGACGCGTTGCCCGTGCCATCGTCCTCTTACAGATGGCAACCGTTTGCTGGCTCACTACCGGTCAGGTGGTTTCGTCGGCTGCTGAGCCGCTGGTTACTGCCGTGGCACATCCATCTCTGACTGCTCTGGGTGCCAAGGAGTTCGTCCGAAAGGGAGTCCCGCAAGGCATCTTTGCTCCGGATGGGGGGTGGACCGCCAAGGATGGGAAGTACACCGGGTCGGGTAAGAACTGCATCGCGTACGCCGATCATTCTCTCGGCGTGGGTAATTTTGATATCGAAGTCAAACTGACCCTGCGCAAGGTGGGAGCCAACTATGCTGGCATCCAGTTTGGTGGCGGACGCCTCGTGCTCGGTGGCGATGGCGGCAAACTGGTCTTCAGGGGATTGCCGAAGCCGGATCACCGGGTGGATCTCGGCCCACTCTCCGACCGGGTCCAGAAGGACGAGATCATTCAGGTGCGCATCCGGCGCCGAGGTACCAACTTGCTGATCTTCATCGATGGAAAACGGCTGCATAGTGTCAAGGGGGTCGGGGGTCCCATCGGAGAGTTCGGAGTGATAGCCGGGGATGGCCCTGTCGATGTCATTTCGTTTCGAGCCTCGGGAAATTTGCAGTCGAGCGGACGCAAGCAACGGATCAACAGGGAATCCTTGAAGTCCCTGAGTCGCGATGAACGCATCACCCGGAGCATAGAAGGTGGCATCGACTTCATCCTGGATAAAGCGCTGGAGAATCCTGCAGGAGTCAGTCCTTCTCGCCCGGAAGCGATTCCTGGCGCTCGCGCTCTGGAAGCCTATGCCCTGATCGTGGCTGGAGTCGATGTTGACCATCCAGTAGTCCGATCTCACCTCGAGGCCTGCGCCAGGGCTATGCCGACACAGCGACGCATTTACGATGTGTCTTGCTGGAGTTTTGCGCTAGATGCTGCGATCTCCCAGGCGGAGCAAGACGCATTATTGATCGAGCCGGGTCTGGTGGATCTCCAGCTGTTGAGGCTGGCCAGGGATCATAGAAACAATTTGAAAATCGCCAGCGATATCATCCTCTCTGCACAGAACTCCACCGGCGGTTGGCGATATCTTCACAGTGCAACCGATGCAGACACCTCCGTGACGCAGTTTGCTTCGCTGGCTGTCGGAGTTTTCGCTCGTCGAGGCATCGAGATCTCCGATGAGTGCTGGCAAGGGATGGTCAACTACTGTCTTTCGCGGCAGATGCCAACCGGTGGAGAGGTGAAACCGAAAATCGTACTGGAACCTGAAAGAGAGATTCGAAGAAGGAGGGGTGATCCGCGCGAAGGGACAACCGTTGCCGAGCCTGTAGATATGGCGAGGCCGCTCACTGCACAGGAGATGCAGACCGCATGGAAGCGGGGTTTTCACTACGCAGATAAAGATCCCAAATCGGGAAACTGGAACATGTCATGTGCAGGTGTCTCCTCCTTGCTTGTCGCTTACAGATTTGGCAAGCAGACGCTCTCGGCGGAGCTTCGTCAGAAGGTTCGTGACTCGCTTCGAGACGGAGTCGCCTGGATCGAGGCGGACTGGAAGCCTCACCATAATTTCTACGGCATGTATAGCCTCGAAAAGGTCGGGGATCTGGGCGAGATCCGCAGTTTTGGCGAGCACACCTGGTACCCGGAGATGAGCGACTACCTCCTCGATAGACAGCAAAATGAAGGCTCCTGGGGCAAGGGGAGCGGCTCCTACCATGGAGAGTCGGATCGGCTCAATACGTCGTTTGCTCTGCTGATCCTCAAACGCGCCAGCGCGCTGCTGACGCGCGGTCCTCGCGATGTTGTCATTTACACGGGTGGTGACAGTTCCGATCCGGAATCGCAAGATGAATGGGTGCTGATCCCGCGACTGGGCACCTCCGTCCATCTCCCGAGCCTGGTCCGAACGTTGCGACTACGACCGCGACCTCAGATGCTGAAGATCTTCGAGGAGATGGTCGAGTCGCTTCCCGCCTGGAAGCGTCCAACGGTGGTTCCCTATCTCGCTCTGGTCAGAGAGCGTGCCATCAGCCGCGGGGTCAGACAAATCATGGAGCGATGCGAGGAACATATTCGTCCCAGCGGCTTCGAGGATCCCGACCACATGGCCTCCTGGTATCAGACCTGGCATCGCGCTCGAGAGATCGGTATCGATCAACTGCCTGAAGCTGGCGATGAGTTGATCGGAATCGCCAAGGCTGCTGCCGGCGACCCGGTGCTTCGCGAGACTGCCATCCGATCTGCGCTCCAGCTCGGATTGACGCAATCCGCGCTGCTGATGGTCGAGGACCTCGCATCTCCACATCGAGACCTGAGGCTTCTCGGATACCAGGGGATCCGATCCCTCTTCGCCGACACGCCTCCCGAGTTCGATCCCGATGGTGATAAAAAGGACAGGGAAGAGCAGATCGACAAGGTCCGCAGTTGGGTCAATTCTCGTCTGTAGGTCCCTGCCGCGCTCAATGGGTGCGGACTCTCTTCAGATCTCCGTGAGAATTTGAGATGTCTCTGCGGATCGTAGCCGCAGCAATTTATTGGCGGTTGTTATCAGAGTGACTCGATGAGGGGAATCACGCCAGTTACCATCGGGCCCTGATCTGACCGATGCCCTTGCCTGAAGAGGGCGGGCAGAATTGACCACCAGGGAAGCGGAAAGGGGCCACCATGCCCACCCAGGAGACTCGTCAGGGAATCGAGTATCGCGTCAAGGATCTGAACCTCGCAAACTTTGGTCGCCAGGAGATCCGGCTCGCCGAACAGGAGATGCCTGGCCTGATGAGCCTCCGTGAGGAGTACCGAGGCAAGAGTCCACTCGCCGGTGCCCGCATCTCTGGATCGCTTCACATGACGATCCAGACCGCAGTTCTGATCGAGACACTCGTAGATCTCGGAGCAGAAGTACGGTGGGCTTCCTGCAACATCTTTTCGACCCAGGACCATGCCGCTGCTGCAGTGGTGGTCGGACCGGAAGGCAGCATCGAGGAGCCAAAGGGCATCCCGGTGTTTGCATGGATGGGGGAGAGCCTCGAGGAATACTGGGAATGTACGGTTGCGGCGATGACATGGCCGGATGGTCCTCCCAACATGATTCTCGATGACGGCGGCGACGCCACGATGCTGGTCCTGAAGGGACGCGAGTTCGAGCAGTCGGGTGTGGTCCCCGAGTTCATGGCCGGTGATCCTGAGGAGTGGAAGTATGTCCTGGATCTGATGCACGTCAGCCTCCGGGATACTCCGGGCAAATGGAGCGCGATAGCGGATAACATCCGTGGAGTGACAGAGGAAACCACTACCGGTGTGCACCGGCTTTACCAGCTGGAAGAATCAGGAGCATTGCTTTTTCCGGCGATGAATGTCAACGACTCCGTCACCAAGAGCAAGTTTGACAACCTCTATGGCTGCCGCCACTCGGTGGTCGATGGACTCTGCAGAGCCACGGATGTGATGTTGAGCGGTAAGATCTGTGTCGTACTTGGATTCGGCGATGTCGGCAAGGGCTGCGCTCAGGCGTTGCGAGGTCAAGGTGCCAGGGTCGTTGTCACCGAGATAGACCCGATCTGTGCGCTTCAGGCTGCGATGGAAGGCTACCAGGTAGTTCGCCTGGAGGATGTGGTCTCCGACGGAGACATATTTGTCACCACCACAGGTAATCGTGACATCATCTGCGTTGCAGATATGCAGAAGATGAAGAACAACGCCATCGTTTCCAACATCGGTCATTTCGACAACGAGATCGACATGGCAGGGCTTGCCGCTGTCGAGGGAATCACCTGCGAAAACCTGAAGAACCCCGAGCAACACCAGAACCAGGTCGACGTCTGGAAATTCCCGCAGGGCCATTCGATCATCGTGCTGGCAGAAGGTCGTCTGATGAATCTGGGTTGCGCCACAGGGCACCCATCCTTCGTGATGAGTGCGTCTTTTACAAATCAGGTGATGGCGCAGATCGAGTTGTTTCAGGATTCAGGGAAATACGCAAACAAGGTCTATGTGTTGCCGAAGACCCTCGATGAAAAAGTGGCCCGATTGCATCTGGCCAAACTCGGGGTCCGGCTCACCGAGTTGACGGATGTCCAGTCGAATTACCTGGGGATCGCCAAGCAGGGACCGTACAAAGCGGACCATTATCGCTACTGATGGAGTCCAGCGAGTCGTTCTTGGCTGTCGAACGGCATCGATCTAGTGTGTCCAGGGAGTTGGTGCGTCCGGGTCCACAGAAAGGCGTTCGATGGCAGCATTGACCTGAGCCATCTCGATGGTTCCAGATCGAGCTAATGTGGAGAGCGCTGCGATCTCGATGGCAGCCTGATCGATCTCGAAAAAGCGTCGTAGTTGCTCGCGCGTATCCGATCTCCCGAAGCCGTCCGTTCCCAGACTTGTCCACTGACAATCGACCCATGGCCGCACCATGTCGGGCAACTCTCGGATGTGATCGGTCACTGCAATCACCGGGTCATCACTTCCACCAAGCAGTTCAGTGACCCTGGGAACTCGCGCTGTTTCCATCGGGTGGAGGAGGTTCCAGCGGTCCACCTCGAGAGCATTCCTGCGCAATTCGGTGTAGGAGGTCGCAGACCAGACTTCAGCCAGGACACCATGGTGTTCCCGTAGCGAAGCCGCCGCTGCTCTGGCGTGCGGCAATAGTGGACCGCTTCCAAGCAGGCGTACCACGGGCCCATCCCCATCGGGGGCGGGTTCGATGCGATAGAGCCCGTCGAGAATCCCCTGGCGACATCCTTCGGGCATCGGGGGCATGTCGAGATTTTCGTTGTAGAGAGTCAGGTAGAAGAACACATCTTCCTGCTCCCCGACCATCCGTCTCATTCCTTCCTCGATGATCACCGCAACCTCGTAGGCGTAGGCCGGATCGTAGGCGACGCAGGATGGGTAGGCGCCAGCGATGATCGGACTGTGACCGTCCTGGTGTTGAAGACCTTCACCGTTGAGAGTGGTACGACCGGCAGTGGCTCCGAGCAGGAACCCACGCCCACGTCCATCGCCCAGTGCCCAGATCTGATCCCCGACTCTCTGAAACCCGAACATCGAATAAAAGATGAAGAAGGGTAGCGTCACCTCACCATGCGTCGAGTAACTGGTCGCCGAGGCGATGGTCGTGGCCAGCGACCCACATTCGCTGAGGCCCTCCTGGAGGATCTGACCATCTGCCTTTTCGGTGTAGGAGAAGAGTAGCGAGTGATCCACCGGTTCGTACTTCTGCCCTCCTGGAGCGTAGATACCCACCGCCTTGAAGAGAGCTTCCATGCCGAAGGTGCGAGCCTCGTCGGCGAGGATCGGGACGATTCTGGGGCCGATCCCCTCCGCCTTGAGTAGATCACGGAACAGACGAGCGAACGCCATCGTGGTCGACGCCTGGAGCGAACCGCTCGTGCCTTCGTGGAGTTTCTCGAACACCTGTTTGTCGGGAAGAGTGGGGGCCGCTGCGCTGGATTTCCTGCGCGGCAAGGAGCCGCCCAGCGCCGCCCTTCTGTCGAGGAGGTACTGGATTTCCGGAGAGTCGGGCCCGGGGTGGTAGTACGGAGCGGACTCAACATCCTCATCCGATATGGGAATTTCGAGCAGATCCCGAACGGCTCGCACTTGCTCACCTGCGAGTTTCTTCATCTGATGTGAGACGTTCCTCGAAGCCGCTTGTTGTCCCAACTGATATCCCTTGATGCTCTTGGTCAGGATCACGGTCGGTCTTCCATCGGGTTGACAGGCGAGATGATAAGCCGCAGCGACCTTGCGCCGATCATGACCACCCCGTCCGAGCTGGTGCAACTGGTCGTCACTCCAGCTGGCAAGCTGGGCCTGAAGCCGTGGATCATCGCCAGTGAGCTGCTTCCTGAGCCAGGCACCGTCCTCGGCGACCGATCTCTGCCAGACTCCATCGACGATCGATTCGAGTTTGCGGATCAGCGATCCCTCGGTGTCCTGGTCGAGGATCGGATCCCACAATCGGTCCCAGATCACCTTGATCACCCGCCAACCGGCACCGTGAAAAGCTCCTTCGAGATCCTGGATGATGCTGGAGTTTCCGGTGACGGGGCCGTCGAGGCGCTGGAGGTTACAGTTGACCACGAACACGAGATTGTCGAGGTTCTCACGAGAGGCGATGCGAAGCGCACCCAGTGTCTCTGGTTCGTCACACTCTCCGTCGCCGAGAAATCCCCAGACACGCTGATCGCTGGTGTCCTTTATTTTTCGAGCAGAGAGGTATCGATTGAAGCGCGCCTGGTAGATGGCATTGATGGGTCCCAGACCCATCGAAACGGTCGGGAACTGCCAAAAACCGGGCATCAATCGTGGGTGAGGGTAACTGGAGAGTCCGCCTCCCCGCACTTCCTGTCGGAACCGATCGAGTTCGGATCGATCGAGGTGACCCTCGAGAAAAGCACGTGAATACATCCCCGGGCTGGCGTGGCCCTGGAAAAACACTTGATCACCGCCACCGGGGTCATCCAATCCCCGGAAGAAATGCTGCTGTCCCACCTCGTAGAGAGTCGCAGCAGATGAAAATGTCGACAGGTGTCCACCGAGACCATCATGAAGAGCATTGGCTCTCACGACCATCGCCATGGCGTTCCACCGGACTATGTTCTCGATTCGATCCTCGAGTTCTTCATCTCCCGGATAGTCGATCTCGGCAGCTGCGCAGATGGTGTTTTGATACGGGGTCACGGCAGTGGAGCCGACTGGCAAGTGGCGCAATCGTGCGTGCCAGAGCACCTCATCGAGCAAGGCGCCCGCCCGATCCACGCCGGCGGACTCGGCGACCGAATCCACAGACTCACACCATTCCGAGGTCTCGGCAGCGCCGTTTTCATCCGGAAGATCTGGCATGGAATCGATTCTCCTCTCCATCGGACTCAGTCCTGGGGGGAATCTTCCGATTCGGGAAGGATCACGGGTATTCCGTCCACGACCGGAAAGACCCGCTCGCAGCCGGTGCAGCCGAGGCCATCTTGGCGCTGTTCCAGTGCACGATGTTCGTCGCAGGGGCAACAGAGCAGCGAGAGCAGGGCAGGATCGACCCCTGGTCGGGCATCGTCGGGTGTTGCCGCGCCAGCGTCGGTCATCGGGCTCTTCCTTTCGGCCATCTCGATCCTTCCGGAGCGGGAACCGGGGTGGCACTCAGCGCTACGGATCTCTAGAGTAGTCGATTCTCCGAGAACCTCACCAGAGGGCAACCGAATCGGCGACGACTGCCGACCAGAGAAGAGGACTTCGTTGCGATCTGCGTCGATCTTGAGCCGATTTTCGTGGATGCGAAGAAATTCCAATTCCGTCTCCGGAGACTGCTGATGGCCACCCTCCAGCTGGTAGAGGGGGTCTTGTTGCGGCGCTACAAGAGGTTCCTGGCAGACTGTCATCTTCCCGATCATGGCGAAGTGCTCGCCCACTGCCCCAATCCTGGAAGCATGAAGACTCTCATCGATGGGGAGCCGCGTGCCTGGCTCAGGCATGTCCCAAAACCTGAACGAAAATTGAAGTGGACTCTGACCTTGATCGAAGTGGGTCCGGGGGGACAGGCACTCGTCGATACATCGCTTCCCAACGGCATCGTCGTCGATGGCATCCTGGCGCGACGCGTACCGAGGATCGAACCGATCGGTCATCTACGTCAAGAGGTGGTCATCGGAAAGGGATCTCGCCTCGATATTGTCCTGGGAGACCAACCTCGGCCGGATCAGAATTCAGGTCAGATCTTCATCGAGGTCAAAAATGTCACGATGCGATCATCCCAGCTGCCAGAACGTGCGGATTTCCCCGATTCGGTGACGGTTCGGGGCAGGAAGCACCTCGATGTGCTGACCTCCCTCTCGAAGGAGGGCAAGAGGTCGGTGCTGTTTCTACTGCTGGGTCGGACCGATTGCCATCGAGTAGGATTTGCCTGCGACATCGATCCTGATTACTGCAAGGCTCTCAAGAGCGCGGTTGCTGCCGGGGTGGAGGTGGTGTCGCACCGAATCAATGTTGAGGACTCCGAAATCACGCTCGGCGAAGAGGTTGAAGTGGACCTTCCACGGTGAATCGCATCAGAAGCCGCTTGGCCTCGAAGCCACTTGTGCCGTATTCTTTTCGATCTCCCCTGTCTGGAGGCGCAATTGAGTGATACCGAGTGTGAAATCTCCATCGATCTTCTCCGCGAACTGAGTCTCGCGTCGGGGCCACCTGGTGCAGAGGACGAGGTGCGCGCGATCGTCCATCGAGAACTGGGGTCGCTCGGCACTCTCCAGCACGACGCCCATGGGAGTGTCATCGTGGAGGGGTCAGGGCAAGGACCTCGCATTGCGCTGGATGCACATATGGACGAGGTGGGATTCGCGGTGCAATCGATCGATGATGAGGGCCGGATTCACTTCGTGCCGCTGGGAGGCTGGTGGGGGCATGTGTTGCTGGCGCAGAGGGTAGATATTCTCGCTTCCGGTGGCAGAAAGATTCCCGGTTCGATCGGCTGCAAGCCCCCACATTTCCTCAAGAAGTCTGAACGTGAGAAGGTTCTCTCACTAGAAGATATGCACATCGATGTCGGTGCTCGTAGTCGTTCTGATCTCGAGGAGTGGGGTGTGCTCGTGGGAGATCCCATCTGTCCAAGGGGACAGTTCGAGCCGCTGGCAGCAGATGGCCGCTATTGCTGCAAGGCGTTCGACGATCGAGTTGGCGTGGGAGTGCTCATCGAGTCCTTTCGAATTTTGAACACCGCTACCGATCTCGCATGTCAGCCGATTGCAGTCGCTGCTGTACAGGAGGAGGTGGGGTGTCGCGGAGCCAGAACTGCCAGCGCCATCAGTCAGCCAGATGTTGGGATCATCCTGGAAGGAACTCCAGCTGACGATCTACCCGGAATGAAGTCCAGGCAGTCGGTTCTCGGGGCTGGACCCCAGATCAGATTTCTGGATCCGACCGCACTCTCCAACAGGAGACTGGTTCGCCTCTGCGAGCAGGTTGCTGCAAAGGAGGAGATTCAGGTTCAGATGGCGGTTCGGCGCAGTGGTGGAACAGATGCTTCGACGACTCATCTGCATGGGAGTGGAGTTCCGACGATTGTCATCGGTGTTCCAGCCAGGTCGATCCACAGTCATTCAAGCATCATCGACTTCGACGATTATCAGCAAGCGATCAAACTGGTCGTCGCATTGGCGAGGCAACTGGACACAGATTCGGTCAGGTCACTGACCGACTACTCTTCGTAGCTGACCTCGATGCCGCTATCGAAGCAGATTCTCTCTATCTCCTTGCGTCGTTTGATACGCGCATTTGGCAACTCATCTCCGCGCTGATCCAGTTCCTGGAGAATCAACATCGCTTCGTCGTGCCTTCCAGCGAGCGCGTCAATCCTGACCCTTGCTTCCAGTGCGCTGAACTGGAACTCATGCGAGATCTCTCTCGTGTTCATCGTCGTACCCGCTTCCAGAAGCAGTTTCTGGGCATCTGCATCGCGTCCGCTTCGTAGCAGGATCGACGCCAGGCGCGCAAAGGAGCGCGCGCACAGCGGATGCTGGATGACATGCAGTTGCCTGACTGCCAGCAAGGCGGATCTAGCACTCTGCTCCGCTCCTTCAAAGTCTCCGATACGCTGCTGACAGCAAGCCAGCGCTCGATAGTGCCTCGAAGTGAAGTCAGATTTTTCTCCACGAAGTGAAATCTGGAGATGGACGGAGTGGGTCAGGTCTTCCAGCGCTGCAGTGAGTTCTTCCTGAGTTTCATCTCCTGAAGGGATATCCAGGATCGTTCCGGCCCGATGCAACAAGCAGGTCGCCAGAAGGTCGGGTTGGTCATCGCCGATGACCGATATCGCTTCATCGAGGATCTCTCGCGCTTCCTCACGGTATCCCTGGAGCGCTATCGAGTGCGATAGCGTCAGCAACTGCGGAGCCCTTTCTGATCTTGGTTCTGAGGGAAGAGTGATCAACAGGTCCCTGACGATCTCCTCCGCCTGCGCGTGATCCCCACGTATATTGAGCAGATCAGCCAGTTCGTGCTGGATTTCGAGAGTACAGGAGACTGGAGCATCCGCCGGTACTGACTCGAGCGCCGCCTGTAGCGATTTCTCCGCTTCAGAGAGTCGCCTGAGCAACTTGCGGGCGCGGGCCAGTTTTCTGAACGCTTCCACTCGTTCCTCGGGGGCCCAGTATGGGTGCTCCTCTCGAAGCGCTGTTTCTGCCTCGAGCAACTCGGCGGCACGCTCTGCAGCTCCTGTCTGGAGCAGGATCGAAGCCAACGAACCGAGCAGCGTTGCACGGGTCTGAGGCTGCTCATCGAGACCATAGAGTAGATCTCTGGCGCCCCGGTCCAGCAGTTCATGTGCGGTGATCCGGTGCAACGATGGATTTTCGCCCGATTCCTGGAGGAACAATTCGGTCAAGAAATCGGTGACCTCTCGCGAACGCTTGGCCTGCTCCTGCGCTTTTATTGCTTCTTCTGCTGCGTTGGCCCTGGCTCGAAGTACTCCTCGGAGCATCGTGGAAATTTCTCCTGCGCTGCGCGGGCGATCGGATTCATTGCGTTGCATCGCCTGGCGACAGATTTCCGCCAGGTCGTCGGGGGCATCGGGATCCATCTCCTGGACATCACTGGGCCCGCCCTTTTGAAGCAAGCGCAACACCCTGTGACCGGGTAGCGGCGCATCGCCGGTGCGATACGGTGGGCGCCCCGTGAGCATCTCGTAGAGGAGTGCGCCGATCGCATAGACATCGGTCCAGGGACCTATCTCTCCCTCCTCTGGATTTGCCTGTTCCGGAGACATGTAGGAGGGGGTGCCGACGACTGCACTGTCTCGAGTGATGACAGTGGATCCGGAGAGGGACGACGAAAGGCTGTCGGAGAGGATGTCCACGATCGGCTCATCATCGACATCGGCAAGGATTCGTGCGAGTCCCCAGTCCATCACATAGACCTCTCCGAAGCGTCCTACCATGATGTTCGCAGGTTTCACATCGCGGTGAATGATGCCTCTCGAGTGTGCATATTCGAGGGTGTCGCAGACCTTCAGCAATACTTCCAGCAGCCGAGTACGATCCCAACCATCGGTTCCGTCCCTGGCAAATCGAATGCAGTCTTTCAGCTCCCGGCCATGAACTCTGTCCATGGTGAAATAGAAGCGACCATCCGCGTCGCTGTTCAACTCATGCACCGGGACGATTCCGGGGTGAGCGAGTTGGGCTGTGACTCGTGCCTCTCGTAGAAATCTGCGCAATCTCTGAGGGGGTGCATCTCCGCTTTCGTTGCCGAGCACGACCTTCATCGCAAGATCTCGTTGCAGCACGGGATCGGAAACACTCAAGACAGCACCCATGCCTCCACGAGCAATCTCTTCAAGGAAGTCATATCTACCATCGAGACGGGGGGTCAGCGGAACCACATCTTGAGATTGGCCTGCAGAACTGAGATCCAGTTCATCGCTATATCTATCCAGCAGTTTTTCGGCCAACCCTGCGGGCAACTTGCTGTCTGCACTTGGCTTGCCTGGTTGAGCCAATCTCTCGTCACGGCGGCGATGATATTCCTGCAACTGTTGTTGCAGGTCTCCGGCCATCTGCGGATTTTCCTGGCAGGCTCGATCAATCGCTGCCTCGATCGCATCGGTGCCACCGAGCAATCGAGCGAAAAGGAGTTCTGCAGGGGAGAGGGGGGCATGGCCATCATCTGCATGAGGCTCGGGCTCGGTAGCCAATTGACGCTTCCAATCCAACCGGGACGCTCCACCACGGAGTCAGGGGTGTGAATTTTGATCCAGCCTGATATATCATGACGCAAGGGAGACGACCATGACAGATCCAGTGCCACCCGACGCCGAAGATGCTCAGGTATCGCCCGATGAGGAGCCGCAGGCGGATTCCCCAGGCGATGCGGGATCGGATGATCATAGTTCCATCGAGTGGTTGCAGAAATTTGCTGATGGCGACGAAGCCGCATTTGAGCACCTTCTGGCAGATGAATTGCCGAAGTTACGTCGTCGTGTCGAGGATCGGCTGGGCGTTGACTTGCGTCGACGCATCGATCCCAGCGATGTGCTGCAGCAAGCCGCTCTGGATGTATATCAGCTTCGTGACGCCTTCGAGGATCGTGGACTTCCAGCCTTCAGGGCATGGCTGAAGACGGTCACCTTCAATAACTTGAATCGACTGATCGAGAAGGAACTGGCACAGAAGCGAGATCCAAGACGAGAGAAGAGAAGGGCGATGGAAGCCGGTGCGAGCCGTTCGCTCGATCCTCTGGGAAACCTGGCGGCTTCCATATCATCTCCATCGGCCGGGCTGCATCGCCAGGAGGCGCTGGAACTGCTCGAAAACTGCCTGGATATGCTCTCCGATGATGACCGGGATCTGCTTCGCTGGATCGATGAAGAAGGCATCGGCTACGAGGAGGTCGCTCGTAGGCTCACCGTCAACATCGACGCTGCTCGTCGCCGTCACAGTCGAGCCATCGCGAGACTGAGAAAACTGGCGGATACGATGCGAGGTGAGATTCCAGCCCCTGACCCAGATGCCGACGAGGAGTGACGAGGACCACATTTGCAAGAATCCTGCGACTCACCTTCCATGTGACCTTGACCATTTGATCTTGAGACCTAGCATCGGGCTGCAGGCCTGAGCGACGGGTTTGCCTTTTCCGGTACATGGATGGCCGGACATCACCCCCATCGGGAGGATCACCGTGGACCGCTTCGGATCCAACTCTGGCTATGTCGATGCTCTCTACGAGCAATTCATCAGCGACCCCGAGAGTGTCAGTGCAGCCTGGCGGGAGTTTTTTGATGGGTATCAACCGGAGCAGGAAGCCAGGCACAAGAGTGACCCCGAGGAGGTAGAACTTCCTAAGCCGGAAGATGTTCTCGATCCTCCTCCTGCCCCCCTGGCGGCAGATAGCCCCGTCACCTCAGCGGATGTGTCGACCGAGTCTCTTGCATCCATCACCGTCGCTGGTGATCCACAAGTGCCGCCAGTCAAGGCTGCGGAAGACGATTCCGCTGAAGACGTTGCCGCTGAAGACGATGCCGGGGTGACGCTGATCCCCATCGAGGGGATCGCAAGTCGAATCGTCGAGAACATGGAGCAGAGTACTGAAGTGCCGACAGCTACGACTGTGCGGACCATTCCAGTGCGGCTTCTCGAAGAAAATCGCAAGATCATCAATGAACATCAAATCGCCTGGGCACGAGCCAAGGTGTCGTTCACTCACATCATCGCATGGGCGTTGATGAAGGCTCTGAGAACTCACCCCCAGTTGAATCATGGATTTCAGCGAGTCGACGGGGATGCGATTCGCATCGAGCGCACTTCGACTCGTCTGGGGATTGCCGTCGATGTCGAACGGCGGGGCCAGCGTTCACTGGTGGTCCCGAACCTGAAAGACACGGGTCAGATTCAGTTCAGGGAGTTCCTGGCAGCATTCAATGATGTGGTATCCCGCGCGAGGCGAGGAAAACTCACACTCGATGACTTCGAGAACACATCCGTGACCATTACCAATCCGGGGATGCTCGGTACCAGCATGTCGGTTCCACGATTGATGGCGGGGCAGGGCGCCATCTTCGGGATCGGTTCCATCGCCTATCCTCCCGCCTGCGCGGGGATGGCTGCCGACACCGTCAGTCGGCTGGGCTTCTCGAAGGTGATGACACTGACCAGTACCTACGATCATCGTGTGATCCAGGGGGCGGAATCGGGTGCCTTCTTGACGACCGTGGAGAACCTGTTGCTGGGGAATGAGCGCTTCTACGACTCCATCTTCGAGCAACTGGATGTCCCACATGAACCGTACCGCTGGTCTCAGGAGACTTCCGGGGAGGATCGATCCGTGGCGGTCAGCACCCCTGCCTATCGACAGGCACAGGTGCTCCAGCTGGTCGATGCCTATCGTTCTCGAGGGCACAGGATGGCACACCTCGATCCGCTCGGCACCAGTCCCGTTCCAGACCCGGAACTGGAAATGTCGAGTTATGGACTGAGCATTTGGGACCTCGATCGTTCCTTCATTTGCGGAGGAGTAGGAGGCCAGGACCAACCTCGAAAGCTACGCCAGATCCTCGATGTGCTGCGGCGCACCTATACCAGATATGTCGGAGCGGAGGTCTCGTACATCTCTGATGCCGAGGAGCGCGACTGGCTGCTGAATGAGATGGAATCTACGGAAAATGATTCTCCGATCAGCATCGAGGAGAAACTGCACATCTTGCGCAAGCTGAATGAAGCCGAGGCATTCGAGAAATTTCTGCATTCCAGTTATGTCGGCCACAAGAGGTTCAGCCTCGAGGGCAGCGAGTCGTTGATTCCTGCTCTGGATGCTCTGCTTGAAGTGTGTTCAGGCTCCGGCGTCGAGGATGTGTTGATCGGCATGGCGCATCGCGGGCGACTCAATGTGCTCGTGAACATCCTGGGCAAACCTCTCGAGCAGGTGTTCGAGGAGTTTGAGGATTTCGATACGGAAAATCCGGAAGGATCCGGGGATGTGAAGTATCACCTCGGGGCTCAGGGTGCCCATCGAGGACAGAATGGCACCGAGGTGAGGGTGACACTCGCATCCAATCCCAGCCATCTTGAATCGGTCTGTCCAGTAGTCGAAGGAATGGCCAGGGCACTTCAGGATGAGAGTGAAAAACCAGGTTCAGTCATCCCTCTGTTGATCCATGGCGATGCGGCCCTCGCCGGCCAGGGTGTCACCTACGAGACCCTCAACATGTCTCAACTGGAGGGATATTCGACAGGTGGCACGGTCCACATCGTCATCAACAATCAGATCGGATTCACGACATCCCCGATCGATGGACGCTCCTCACGGTACTGCACCGATCTGGCCAAGACGGTCGAGGCACCGGTTTTCCACATCAATGCAGACCACCCGCAAACGGTCGTACGCATCGTGCGGCTGGCGCTCGAGTATCGGCGTCGCTTCTCCAAGGATGTATTCATCGATCTGGTCGGGTATCGACGCTGGGGGCACAACGAAGGGGATGAGCCTGCGTTCACCCAGCCACTGGCATCGAAGAATATCGAGAGTCATCGATCGGTCCGAAAACTCACAACTGAACGATTACTGGCGCGTGGAGAGATCGATGTGGAAACCGCAGAGCAGATGCTTGGAGAGTTCCAGACGATTCTGGACGACTCGCTGAAGAGTGTGAAGGACAGCCTGAGGGAACGATCGGCTGCGCAGGTGCGTCCGGATCTCGAGGAATCGGAAGGGATGGCCAGACCGTCCGTTGACACCTCGATTTCCGCCCAGGAACTCGACTTGTTACTGGCGGAAGTGACGCGCACTCCGGATCAGTTCCAGGTACATCCAAAGTTGAAGAAACAGTTCGAGCGAAGACTGGAAATGGCGCGCGGAGGGTCCATCGACTGGGGGCTTGCCGAGTTGTGCGCATTTGGATCTCTGGTGCGCGAGGGGCACAGCATCCGGCTCTCCGGGGAAGACAGCGGTCGCGGTACTTTCAGCCAGCGACACAGCGCACTTCTCGACTGTGTATCGGGTGCACGCCATGTTCCTCTGGACCATCTTCCAGGAGCCGATGGCCATTTTGAAGTGCACGACAGTTTGCTCTCAGAATTTGGAGTGCTCGGTTTCGAATTCGGGTATAGCGTCCAGCGCCCGGAGGCGTTGACGATCTGGGAAGCTCAGTTCGGAGACTTTTCGAATGGCGCGCAGATCATCATCGATCAGTTCATTTCGAGTGCCGAAGAAAAATGGAACCAGAGTTCTGGCTTGACGATGCTGTTGCCTCACGGCTACGAGGGGCAGGGTCCCGAGCATTCCAGTGCACGGCTCGAGAGATTCCTTCAACTGTGCGCTGAGGGTAATCTCAGGGTTGTGCAGCCGAGTACACCCGCCCAGTATTTTCATGTATTGAGACGTCAGTTGCACGACCCGGCGATCAAACCGTTGGTGGTGTTGAACCCGAAGAGCCTGTTGAGGCTTCCTTCGGCGAGAAGTGAGACCTCTCGATTCACCGGGAGTTGTTTCCAGGAGGTGCTCGTGGATGGCACCGTGGGACCGGCGATCCAGAAGATCCTCATCGGCTCTGGAAGGGTGGTCTACGACCTTCTCGAGGAGCGCAAGAAACGCGCTGCCGATGAGGTTCTCATCCTCAGGATGGAGCAGTTCTATCCGTTTCCGAGGGCTGCGATCCAGCAGGTTCTCGAGCGCCTCTCTGCTGACTGCGATGTTCGCTGGGTACAGGACGAACCCAGAAACATGGGAGCGTGGTCCTACCTCAGGGACAGGGACGGGGGATTCCTGGGCGGGGGTCGCCGCGTGAAGTTCGTCGGAAGAGCCTGGAGCGCCAGTCCTGCCAGTGGGTCAAGATCGGTTCACGAAGCGGAACAGAAGGACCTGATTGAAAGGGCCTTTGCAGATGACGGTGACGAGTAGGAGCGGCTGCATTGTACATCAAAGATTCTAGTCAACTTTCGAACTGGATGGATCGCGCGAGTAGCGATGGTCGCTATGGGATGGATCTCGAATTCATCCGAGAGAAAACCTATTACCCTCAACTTGCTCTGATACAGATCTCTGTCGGGAGTGAACTTGCGCTCCTGGACCCGCTCGGAGATGTCGATCTATCGCCGCTGATCGCGACCGTCTCTGATCCCTCCATCATCAAGGTGGTTCATGCCGGATCGCAGGATCTGGAGATACTGGAGCATCTCAGTGACGGCATTCCTCGTGCAGTATTTGATACACAGGTTGCTTCTGCATTCACCGGCCTGGGGCTGCAGCCCTCCTATGCTTCGACCTGCGGTCAGTTACTGGACGTGGTGGTTGAAAAGGGAGAATCCTGGACCGATTGGCTGCGACGGCCTTTGACACGAGCGCAGGAAATCTATGCCATCGACGATGTTCGCCATCTGTTGCCGTTGCACGATGTGCTGGTGTCTCGTTTGGAGAAGGATGGCCGCTTGCTGTGGGCCATCGACGAGATGAAGAAGTACGAACGGGATACGACCTATCATCCTCAACTGGACAGCCAACTGCGAAAGGTCAAGCGGTCTGGAACTCTCAAGGAGCGAGGTCTGGCTTTGCTCGGAGAACTCTACCAGTGGCGAGAAGAGGAAGCTCAGAAAAAAGACCGTCCTCGGCGCAGGATCATCTCGGATGAAGTGCTGGTCGAGGTCGCTCGGAGATCACCATCCGATGAGGAAGGGCTCAACAGGATCCGTGGATTGGATCCGAGAGACCTTCGACGCCATGGCGATGCATTGCTCGCTGCGGTGGTGAAGGGAAACGCCATCCCGGAAGGTGATCTTCCAGTGATCCTTCGTCGAAGAAGGTTAGAACCCCAGGAGGAAGCAGCGGTTGAACTGGCGACCTCTGCTTTGCGTGCCCTGTGTCGTGCGGAGAGAATCGCGCCACCGTTGGTGGCTCGCGGAGACGATGTCGAACGCCTCGTCAGAGATTATTATGGATCCTGTCTTGTCACGGCAGAGCACAACCTGTTGCAAGGCTGGCGTGGCGAGTTGTTTGGCGACAGGATGGTTGGCTTCCTCGAAGGGAAATCCCAGCTAGGGTTCGATGCCGAGAGCGGCTACCCCAGTTTACGCTCGTTCCATTAGCGCAGCAGGTTCTGGAATCACTCCGCCTCGCTGGACTCGGGTACGCAGATGACATCCATGAAACTGGAGACGCTGAAGATCGCCTGGCCAGATCCGGGAGGGCCGTAACCCGGTGGTACCGGGAGATGGTGTTTCTGGTGGCAGTCCCTCCACGCTTCCAGCAGGCGAGCGTGGTATTCGAGTGGCGCTGGAGGTTGAGCTTCGCCCGTTGCGGCTTGCTCCTTGACCAGGGGTGACAGCGGTTCAGGGCACCATACCGTGAACCTCGGGCATACTCCCTGACTCATGAAGAAGTCCAGACCTTCTCTGGTCGATTCGACCGCAGCTTCAGGGTCGGTGTAGCCGTTTGGTCTCGACATCTCTATTCCCGCTACAAAATTGGGGATGACATTGGCAGCACCAAATACATCCACTGCAGCAATGATTCGCCGGTGCCATTCGGATCTTCCGACATAACTCTCCTTGCCAGGGCAGATCAGCGAGAAGAGGCGCTCATCCCATATCTCGTAGTTGGGATGAAAGATCTGCACTCCTGCGTCCTTGAGAACCTGTTGTTCGGCTACTGGAAGTGCCTGTGTGACCGCCTTGGGGATCCAGCGCCCTGGGAACTTCTCCTCGATGGTGCGGGCATAGTCGGCATAAAACTCAGCCTCTCCCTTACCCCGCAACTTCCGGGTGATGGAGCCCCCGGTGAGCGTGTAGGCGCGTGATACATCGTCGACTCTGCTGATGATGGAGAGGGCTTCCAGCACATCCTCCATCGGCTTTACCGTGCGATAGGGTCGCCCTGCAGCGACCTGCTGCCGGTAGTTCTCGTTGATGTCACAAAAGCGACACTCTTCCTTGAATCCGAAGTACTGGCACTTTCGGTAGACAGTGAGATAAATCAGATAGCCCCATTCGATGGTGGGGGCAACCTCGTGGACCGGCTGGCCCGATTCCATCGGCTCCTTGTAATACTCGGGAACATCCTGAAGATCGATGCGGCTGATCGATTGCGTTCCGCAGAACAGATGCAGTTCCTCACCGTCCAGGTCGATTCGCCATGGGGAATGAGGATTGACTCTCACTGAAACCGTTGTTCGCCTGAAGTTCCAGGGTCCGTCTACCAGTTGTATCTCTTCAGGAGCTCGGAGATTCTCCTGTTGATCCATCGCGTCGATGGGGACCATGTCAAAGCTGAAGATGAAGTACGACTTGCTCTTGAATCTGGCGCAGTGACGAAGCGCATCCATGGAAAAGGAAACCCCGATGCGAAGCAGATCCTCCTTGACGAGTGCCTCCGTCGGAAGAGTGGGAAGCAGCTTCTTCAGGCGCTGGATCTCGGCAATCTGCTCCTCTGCCAGCCGTTCCTGATCGGCAGCGATCTTGGTCGAGGGTTGGCTCGTCATCGGTCTCCTCGCACTGTTCTGCTTCGTTGGGGCCCTTTGAGGCGGATGATCGCAGCCTCAGGGGGGTGCAGCAAGACATCTGGCGGCAGGGCTCGATACTAGAAGGTGGTGCTGTAGCCGAGGCCCAGTAGCAACTCGATATCTTCACCCTCGATGGTGATCGGCGGATGGCTATCGTATCGAATGTTCATCTGTGCATTCAAGGACAGCCCCCCGATGATGCGTGTCCTGATTCCGAGCCTACCCTCGACGAGCAGATCATCAGGATCCACGAGAGAGACGAAAATGGTGTGATCGTGAAAAGCTTCCAGTAAACCCTCGTCTATCGACCACTCCAGGTTTCCGGCAATGCGAAGAGTGCTGGCAGCCTCATCCTCAGCGGAGAAGAAATCCTCGTTGAGAGCCGAGATACCCGTTTCTTGCGACCATTTGATACTGTCGGAATCGAAAATCTGAATTCCTGCTCCGATTCCTGCGGTGGTTCGAAGTGAGAGATCGGCAAACTGATCATTCCGTGCCGAGAAACTGGTGTACAAGAACCACTCGTCGCGAGGAAAGAAGTCGTACTTGATCTCTGCTCCGGTGGTCCGTTTGCTCAGGATGGTATCGTCCTTGCCGTATGCCCAGTTGACCTTCGAGACGAATCGGTGGGTCTTGTATCGAAAGGTGTAATCGAGATTCATCGAAGCAGAGATGGTTCGTGTGTTGCCGGAAGTCTTGGTTCCGTTGAGTGTGATGGTTGCCTTCTGAAAGGACTCGGTGGGAGTCGGGTTGATCGAGATCACACGGCTATTTGGAACCGATCTCTGGCCGAGAGAATTGTCAACGAGCCAGGCTCCATCCACCAGTTGTAGCGGGCCACTGAGAACTTCATCCGCGTCAGTGACAAGGTTTCCGCCACTGGTAAAAAAGGCACCGATGACGAGATCTGCGGGAACCTTGACCTGCCCCATCCCTTCCACCTCGAAGGTGTATTGACCATCTTCCAGTTGAACGATGGTGCCGACGAGGATGCTGCCGTCGCCGAGAAGTAGCCTATCCTCGCTGAAAGCAGAGGGATCGGTGCCATCTCCTACCAGCAGCAGCAGAAGCAGCAGAGAATGAAGCATGATGATCTTCCCTTCGGGACATGGAGAGGGAGAATAATCGCCACGGGGATGAGAGGACAATGCAATTCCTCTCCGTTGCATCGACCACGATGGCCACAGGTCTGCTGAGCGGCAGGAGCCAGAAACAGTGATGGACGAGAAACTGCTGGAAAAAGCCCGTGCCCGTCGCGGCCGATCGGGTCCCAGGCAGCGGCGAGGATGGGATGCGCTACTGTCGGCGTTCGCTTCGGCCCTGGTGATCCTTCCGATGACACTGCTTCCGGCGTCCCTGGCGTGTGGTTTCGCCAGACTCCTCGCGATTCCGGCATGGTGGATCGCCAGACGTCGGCGCCAGGTGACTCTCAGCAATCTTCGTCACGCCTACGGATCGAAGTGGTCAGAGCAGAAGATCAGGAGGGTCGGACTGGAATCGTGGCAGGGTGTGGCGCTTTCTGCGGTCGAGGCGATCCAGATCGGTCGCTGGATCGAGGACCCGCAGTTCGTGGACTCTGTCGTGTGGAATGGTCCGTGGCAACAACTGGAGAGGCGACATCTTGCCGGGGAGCCATTCTTGCTCGTCAGCGGCCATATTGGCCCCTTCGAGGTGATCTTGCCGCTGCTCGTCGCGAGAGGCTGGCGCATTGGACTGCTCTCTCGTCCGGTCAAGAATGCTTACATTCATTCCTGGTTGAAGTGGGTTCGTCGGGGCACCGTCCCGCGCATCCTCGACCCGGCAGGGGCCTTGCCGGAGATGGGTCAGGCACTCTCTGAAGGAACCTCGCTGGCTCTGCTGATCGATCAGAACGATAGGGACGGGGTCTTCGTGCCATTTCTGGGACGGGAAGCGGCGACCACTCCATCCATCGGGGTGCTGACACGACGCTACAAGGTGCCGGTCGTCTATCTCCAGGCGCGTCGGATCGTTGCAGGACAGCGTTACAGTCTCAGCTGCGAGGAGGCTCAATTGCCGTGGGGAGACGATATCCGATCTCATGTCCAGGATGTGACGCAACTTGCCACGGCGCGTATCGAATCGATGGTTCGAGAGACTCCAGCGGACTGGTTGTGGATGCACCAGCGGTGGAAAGTTCGGCCGGATGGTCAACGTGAGAAATTGATCTGAGCTGCGAGGCTGCGGTGACAGGGACCAGGGTCGGGTGTATCCTGCGCACTCACGGGAGGAAACCGATGGATTCGACTGCTGTTCGAGATATCTGCGTTCCAGGACTGGAGCCAATTCTGCGTGGCAAGGTGCGTGACATCTTCGATCTCGGCGACCAGTTGCTGCTGGTCACCAGTGATCGAGTCAGTGCCTATGATGTCGTGTTACCCCAGGGGATCCCGGAAAAGGGCGCCATCCTGACCCAGCTGACGCGGTGGTGGCTCGATCGACTTCCCGACGGGATCCAGCATCATCTCATCTCGACCGATCCCGCTGACTTTCCCGAACCGTTTCGAAGTGCAGCCAGCGAATGGGGACCGCGGGCGATGCTGGTGAGAAAACTCGACATGATTCCCGTCGAGTGCGTGGTTCGTGGTTATGTTGTCGGCAGTGGCTGGAAGGATTACCAGGCGACAGGATCCATCTGCGGCATCCCCTTGCCCGATGGAATGTGCCAGGCGGGTCGTATCGAAGATCCCATCTTCACTCCCGCTGCCAAGAACCACGATGGTCACGACGAGAACATATCCATCGAGAGAGCCGGGGAGATGGTCGGGCATGATCTGATGGCTCAACTGAAGGATCTGTCGGTGCAGATCTTTTCCCACGGCCGCGAGCATGCGGCGACGTGTGGACTCATCCTGGCTGACACCAAGTTCGAGTTCGGTATCGGCGCGGACGGACCGGTGCTCGCCGATGAAGTGCTCACCGCAGACTCGTCGCGCTACTGGCCTGCTGATCAGTACCAGGTCGGCATCAGTCCTCCCTCTTTTGACAAGCAGTACGTGCGCGATCATCTCGCTTCTTGCGGTTGGACCGGAGATGGTCCAGTACCTGATCTTCCCGATGAAGTGGTCGAGGGCACGACGGCTCGCTATCAGGATCTGTTCGAGCGCGTGACAGGGGTGAGTTGGGGTACATGGAAGGAACAAACATCATGATTGCCAAGGTTCTTGTCGTCATGGGCAGCGATAGCGACTGGTCGGTGATGGAAGCCTGTGTCGAGCAGTTGCAGAAGTTTGATATCGAAGCGGAGGTTCGTGTTTGCTCCGCGCATCGTACTCCCGAGGTCGCTCATCATCTCAGCCAGAGCGCTGTCGATGAGGGCTACTGCGCCATCATCGCGGCTGCTGGACACGCCGCACATCTGGCCGGTGTCATGGCCGCCAGCACGACGCTGCCGGTGATCGGCGTGCCCATCGATTCGAGTGCCCTCGATGGCATGGACGCCTTGCTGGCAACGGTTCAGATGCCGCCAGGGGTTCCCGTCGCAACGGTGGCCATCGGCAAGCCCGGGGCCACCAACGCTGCCATACTGGCGGCGCAGATCGTCGCCGTGGCCAATCCCGAGATGCGTGCGCGCCTCGACGAGCACAAGGTGACGATGGCCAGCAAGGTGGCCGCCAAGGACGAAGCCCTGCGTGACAGGGCTTCTGAAGCCTAGGCCAGGTTGTAGAGCACTTCGAACCATAAGAGCCACGCCTCCAGGATCGCCAGCAGCACCACCAGTTGGGTCACCGTTGATCGAAGCAGCCGGGTGAGCCATCGCTCGCTGGAGTCGGTCTGATAGCCAGCGAGCCAGTTACGGCAGCGAAAGAGAACGACGAACCCCCAGATGCTACTGCCGGCGATGAGTCCCAGCGGTTCGAGCAGTGGATTGCCTGTACCCTCGACACCTTGTTTCCACAGTGCCAGCAAGGTCAGTGCGACGCTCGAGACGAAGATGGCACCGACCAGGGATGCCAGCGTATCGACGGCCCGGCCAGGGTGTGAAATCAACCCGATCAAGAATGCGGTAGCGACCAGCAGAAGAATTGCGGCATCCATCAGTAGCGGTAACTTGTCGACGGTGTTCTGGATGCCGGGATCAGAGTGAATGGGTTCTCCCAGGATCAGAGGCACCAGCCAGGTGAGCAGTGCGATCAGCACGATACTCCCGATCAGCCGGTAGCGAGCGACCCATCGAGGCTCTGGAAAGGTCGGATCGGGAGCGCTGGCAGGGGGCGAGAGCAGTCGTCGCCACGCGGCCACAAAGCGGTATCCGATGCACATCACCAGGAACAGGGGGGCCAGGTCGAGTAACCCACCGAGAGCCCGCGGTAGCCTCCTTTGCAGCAACCATCGAAAGGCAGCGGCTCCTGTGAGGACATCTGTTCGGTGCGAGTCGAGCAGGACGATCTCACCCGCTCGGCGATGCCGGTCAAGCAAACTCCGGTCGTCACCGCTCACGAGTGCTGCCGCTTGCGTGTCGATTCCCCTGAGGAGCCCCATCCGTTCCATCGAACGGATACTGCGGATACACATCCGACAATCTCCATCGTAGGCCAGTAGAGGATCCCGAGAAGTGTCAGGAGTCTCCAGTGGGGTCATTTGCGCATCTCCTCGAAGGGCGGCTGGAGGATTCCAAGTTCGGTGATCCAACCTGCGATGTGTGAGGCGGGAGTCACATCAAAGGCTGGATTACGGTACCCGATGCCCTCCAGAGGTTTCTTCTGGCCCGTCAGTGACCAGATCTCAGCAGTGGATCGCTGCTCTATGGGGATCTCGCTACCGCTGTCGATGTTGAGATCGAAGGTGGAGGAGGGTGCGGCGATGTAGAAGGGGACCTCGTGGGCGCGGGCCAGCGCAGCGATGCTGTAGGTGCCGATCTTGTTGGCGGCATCCCCATTGGCGGCAATCCGATCCGATCCTGTGATCACCAGGTCGATCGCGCCCTTCTGAAAGAAACTACCCGCTGCTCCATCACAGATGACATCGACGGGGATCCCGATCCGCTGCAATTCCCATGCGGTCAGGCGTGAGCCCTGCAACAGTGGCCTGGTTTCATCGGCGAGAACGCTGAATCGCGTTCCTCTCTGCCATGCAGTGTAGAGCACCGAGAGCGCCGTTCCCCTGCCGGCGGTGGCCAGTGCACCGGCATTACAATGCGTCAGGATGGTGGAGCCTTCCTCGATCAGGTCTGCTCCCGACTCACCGATTCCACGGCAGAAGCTCTGGTCCTCCTCATCGATGGCACGGGCCTCTTCAAGCAATCTCTCTCGCAATTGCTGACAGCCCTGACCATCGGAGACCGCTTCCATCGCAACCGCCGACATCCGATCCACCATGTGATGGAGATTGACTGCGGTGGGGCGTGCGGCGCGCATCGAAGGGATCGTCTCAGCCAGTTTCGCCTGAAGTTGCTCGAGCTGGGTGCAACCTCGCAGCGCCAGACAGAGTCCGTAGGCAGCCGCGACGCCGATGGCGGGTGCTCCTCGGACGGCCAGCTGCTGGATCGCCTCAATCACCTGATGGGGCTCTGCGAGGACACGTTCCTGCTCCCGGTCGGGCAGCAGCGTCTGATCGAGGATGTGCAGCACTCCATCGACATCCCCGACCCAACGAAGGGTCCGGAAGTTCAACGAACCGAGATCCTGAATCTTCGACTCCTCGCTTCCAGCCACCATCGGCGGTTTCCTTCCCTGCGTCGGCACGGAGATGCCGGTTCGCACGGCATCATCGACAAGGGTGAGCGTTCGAGCAAGGGATCCGTCTCATCGATTAGCGAAGTGGAATCGGGGCCAGCCCGGCTCTGCCATCTGGAAAGCGCCAGTGCCCTCTGCGTTGCGGGTGGCAGAGGACCCCTGCGTGCTGCCATCCAGCGCACTGGCGCGAGCCTCGAGATCCAGTCGGCGAGGCCCTCTGCAGGGGAGCCGTGGTGCGGCAGTAGCAACAGATCGATCGGCCCGGAAGCGAGGCTGGACGCCAGCAGAGCCGCTTCGGCATCTCCTGCGAGTAGCATCGAGTGCCGGAGCCCCAACAATTCCAGCACCAGCGACCTGTTGTTGGTCGAGATCGGCGGCCCTGCCCGCTGTGAACCTTGTGCCGAGATGGCACGAAGGTGCCAGCTTCCCAGTCGCAGTCGATCTCCCGCACCGATGTGCAGCACGGGGATCCCGCGCCGAGATGCGATTCTTTCCAGTGCGCTTCCTGTCGCATCGAGCGAGAAACCGTCACTGACGATCAGTCCCCCGACGGAGCCAGTCTGGAGCAACTCCGGTACGGCAGAATAGTGATCGAGGTGGAGGTGCGAGATGATGATCCAGTCCGCTCTGTGTCGACCCAGCCGCCATAATTCCCGCCGGATCATCGCAGCACCGCCGTCGAGGGCATCGATGGCGCCCGCATCGTAGAGCAGCGTCGAATCGGGTGCATCGAGAAGCAGGCACTGTCCGCGACCCGTAGGAAGCAGGCGAACTGATTCCACGCTGCCCATCGTTGCCGAGATGGAAAAGGCGCCCACCGCCAGCAGGGTCGTACCCAGTGCCAGTCGTAGCCGGCCAGCGCTGACCCAGAGGAGTGCCAGCATCCCCAGCGACAGTGCCGGTACTCCGATGCAAGGAGCCAGCCACGGGCTGCCGGGACATCGATCTGCGAGGCGGGGAATGCCGACGAGGATCCAGTCGAGTCCATGCCAGCACGGCTCCAACCAGGAGACAGGCAGCAGCATTTCGGGCAGCATGTTGAGTAGCCCCAGCAGGATTCCTGCCCCGACAGGGGGCAGCATCAGCAGCGTGAAGATCGGTGACAACGGCGACAGTTCAGGACTCCACCATGCGAGAGCGACATGAGCGCCAAAGAATGCACCCAGTCCTGCAGAGAGGGTCGAGTGATTTTCACCTCGACAGAATCCAACGACATGGATCCCCGCCACGGCGCTCAGTGAGATGGTGGCTGCCGGCGATGGTGGAGCCAATCCCATGGCACACCAGATCAGCATCGAGAAGGACAGGGCGTGGAAAGGAGATGGGATCCTTCCACCCAGAAGTCCGCTGGCGAGCATCGCACCGGTCATGGCGGCACGAATCGCAGGAGGGTCTGCACCGGAGAGAAACGCCTGCCCAAGGACAAGGATCGCTCCGCAGCAGCGCAGCGAGTGCGACCAGGGAGGCCGAAGTCGTCTCGCCAGAGCCAGGAAGAAACCGAGTACGATGCCGATGTGCAATCCACTCACTGCCAGCAGATGTCCGAGCCCGGTTCTGCGCATCGTCCAGCGAGTCTCTGCATCCAGCAGTCCACGTTCTCCCAGCAGCAACGCACATCCCCAGGCACCATCCGCTGCCAACAGGCGATCGATGGCAGCCTGCCGCCAGTGATCGGCGCGCGCCATCCAGCCACCCGGCTCGATGATGTGCCAGTTTCTGGAGGAGCTCACCTGGCGATGACTTCCCGTTCCCGCTCGTAGAAGCAGATGCAGCCGATCTCCACGACCCACGCGGGCGGGCTCCGGCAGCGTGACGCTGATTTCCCCCTCGATCCGGAGGTCGCTGCAGCGGATCTGATCGATCTTGATGCGGGTATATAGATTCTGGTTTGCCAGCTGGCGTCGGCGTTGCCCCAGTCGAGGAGTCGAGGATACGATTCCATCGAGAGTGACAGGTCCAGAGGGCAAGACCGCTTCTTGCGGTTGCTGGCCTTGACCGAGATAGATGCCGATCAGTAACGGTAACAGCATGCGAAGCATCAGCGATCGAGGCCCAGGTAGGCAGCCGATTCCGGCGACCACCAGCAGCATCAGCGGAGTGCCAATTCCGTCAGGAAGCTTCCACAGCCAGGGTCCCAGTGTGCCGATCCAGAGAGACAACGCCGGAATCGCGAGCGGCGATCGGCTCGCTTCCCTCACTTCTGAACTCGAGATCCCTCGATGATTCATGACCGCGCTCGCCTCCGCCGGGCCATATCAGGCTGTATGGCTGCTTTTCCATGAAAACCGGCGAGCACTCCCCCCGGGACACAACTCAGGAGTGTCAGGTTGCTCATGACAGCGCTGCGAACCAGTCAGCAGATGCATTCAATGCCCGGATCTGGTCGAATGGAGGGGCATCGCGGATCCGGATGCTCGGAAGGATGCCTCATGTCCAGAAACTCACTGATCGCCGTCGGGCTGGTCGTTGCACTGGCGTTCCTCATCGGCATCTTTCTGGGCGATCAGTCCAGCGCTCCTCCTTTCGTCGAGCGAGCGCAAGATGAAGAAGTGACTGTCGACGGCGAGTTCGTCAGTGGTGAGCCGCTGATTACGGATACGGATCAGGCAGGCGTTGAGGAGCAGCCCCCCGCGCAAGTGTGGGGCATCATCTCGGCACCCGAGGGAGGCGTGGCTCCGCTGGCCGAGGTTTCCATCTACAGGGTTCGATTTCCCGATCGCTTCATCGACCGTGGAGGAGTCTCGCTATTCGAGGTCATCGACTGGGACGAGGTTCGCTCGGTCGGTTCTCGACTGACAAGGCTGCCGCTTCGTAATGAACTGGGCAACTCGCTGCAACGGGTCTCGGAGACCCTCGCGGATGACCGGGGTCGGTATCAGTTTCACGGCCTCGATGCGGGAAGTTATCTGGTCGCTGCATCCGCAGCCGGTTCCTTATTGACTCCAGCGCAGCAATTGATCGAGTTGGCGGATTCGGTAAAGCGCCAGGATCTGATGCTGTTGCCAGGGGCAAGCCTGACGGTTCGAACCAGGAGCGCTTCGGGAGTAGAGGCTGAGTGTCGTGTCATCGTCAGAGGGACGATGGTCGACTCGTCTGCGGGTAATGAAACCTGGTACCTGTCGCGAGAGGAACTGCTTCTCTACATGCTCAACCCTCCGATGCTGGAGGGGAAAACCGATGCCGATGGTGTGGTCCAGTTTGACCACCTTCCACCGCTTGAGTACACCGTCTATGCACAGAAGCCACCGCTTGCACAGGCGAGCAAGAGATTGAATCTGATCGATGCTCGAGAGATCACCCTCGAACTGGTCCCCGGTGCGCTGATCGATGGCATGGTGTTCACCGTCGATGGAACCGCAGTCGAAGGCAGCATCGTCAAACTGGTGGAGTCGGGACGCAACCGCTGGGGAGAAGTGCCACGCCCACTGCCCGAGACGATCAGTGACGCTGCAGGGCGTTTCCTGTTGCAGGGCGTTCCACCGGGCAGTTTCGAGATCGTCACGGAGGCGAAGGGATTCATCGAAGGCCGTGTGACCGGCATCGAGGTGGAATCCGATGAGACGATCCCGGTCGAGGTTGTGCTCGAGCAGGGTGCGGTGATCCGGGGTATCGTCCGAGATGGGGCTGGCGCGCCGCTACCTGGCATCGATGTCGCTGCCGAGACCACTGCTCGTGGTGGTCGCCCGGCAACCAAGGTGGTGACCGATGAAGCGGGACAGTTCAACATCGATACCTTGACGCCAGGCGAGTACCGCCTCACCTGCTCCGGTTCCGGCTGGCGCCGCTCCCGAGAAAGGGTCGAGACGGGACCTGAACTGGTCGAGGTGACCCTTGATGAGGCACCAGTACTGACGGGAAGGGTGATCCAACCCGGCGGTGAACCGATCTCGCGCGCACTGGTGCAGATCGATCAGAACTGGGGCGGTGGAGACTCCACATCTTCAGATTCTGAGGGGCGTTTTCGGCTGGTGCTGGAGGTGGGTGGAGATCGCATCGTCGTCACGGCTCGTGGCTTCGCAAGATTCAGCCAGGACATCCTCGATGAGGGGGGTGACCTGGGGGATCTGGTGCTGTCACCGGCGGAACTGGTCGAGGGGCTGGTCCTGTCACCCGATGGCAGCCCGCTCTCCGGAGCACGGGTCACTGCATCGGAGCAGGTCGAAGGATCGCGGCGGCAACGTCGAGCCAGCAGCACCGCCTGGTCGGATGTCAACGGCAGTTTCAAACTCGAACTTCCGCAGCCAGATCGGCGCTGGGGGATCAAGGGTTCCTTTCCGCTGCTTCTTGAGAGTGATGTGCTGACCGTCGAACCCCGGGGCAACAACGTCACAGGAGTGCAATTGGTCCTGCGATGGGGCGCTGAAGTGAGTGGGACCGTGGTTGGAGAAGGCGTCGCTGTCGTGGGTGCTTCAGTGACTCTTTCCTACGGAAGAAGTCGAAACAGAAATCGCAGTGCGAGAACCGATGAAGCAGGTCAGTTCATGATTCGAGGTCTCGAGGCGGGGACCTTTTCTCTCAGAGCGAGTGCCGAAGGCTTTGGAGATGCGAGAATTGATCAGATCGTTCTTGCCCCCGATGAACAGCGACGAGTCGAGATCCAGTTACGACGCGAGGCCGAACTCACGGGGATTGTCATCGATCATTTCGGTGCTCCGATGGCCTCGGTTCGGGTTTCGGTGTCCGATTCTTCCGGTGCCTGGCGACGAAGCAATACCGCTGACGATGGGCGCTTTTCCATCGATCAGCTGGCTCCTGGCCTGGTCAATATCCGTGCCGAGGCTACCGGATTCATGCGGTCGACGCTGAGCGATATCGATCCTGCACTCGGGCCCATCGAGATCGTCATGGATCGCAGCTATGAACTGAGGGGATTTGTCGTCGATGCCGAGACGGGAGACCCCATCTCCCGCGCGCGGGTGTCTGCACAGCGAGAAGGTACTCGCGGCAGCTGGGATAGAGCCAGTCGGGAGGGGTTGTTCCGCATCGACGGACTGCGAGCGGGTCAGTACCGGGTGAGTGCTTCTGCGGATGGATTCATCAGCGCCAGCTTCAACATCGAGGTCCCTGGCAATGATCCCGAGGAGTTGATCGTGATCGAACTGGAGCCAGGGGGCAGGATCATCGTCGATGTCGTCGACCTGGCAGGAGCTTCGGTGGAGGGGGCCAGCCTGCGCGCCTATCGCCTCGAAGACGACGCAGTGGGGGGGTCGGAGGCCTCGAGTCGCAGTTCTTCACGTTCCGATGCCAGAGCCTCGACCGACGTGGGAGGCCGAGGCACTCTCGTTGGGCTCATCGATGGGTTCTATCGCGTGTCGATTGACCATGCGATGTACATCCCGACTCAATCCGTTGCGATACTGAAGAAGATCGAGGGGAGCGCCCGGGTTCGAGTGGTTCTCGAGCGCGGCGCATCCATCCGTGGTCAGGTCAGAGATGCATCAGGTAATCTGGTCAGGAACGGTCGCATCGTTGCCAGGGGCCCTGTACGACGAAGCGGCTCCGTGGACGATTCGGGTAATTATTCGATAGCCGGACTGGTCGAGGGAAGCTACGAGGTCGCTTTCGATGATCGTAGATATGATCTGGATCCTGCTCCCCGCGGGCAGATTGAAGTGAGCGGAACCGAGCAGCGCATCCTTGATCTGCGCCCCTGAAAGCACTTTCCGAATCCCCGGTATTCCTCGGTACATCCCACCCGATTGGCCTTTTGTGGCAAATTTCGTTATTATTCAAGGGACGCTGCATCCGGATCTTTGAGTTCTTTCCCTCCCGCTGGAGCGGATCGAGTCGGAATCTTGTCAGTAGTTGCGTCCGGAGGCCCGGAAGGATCCAGCATGATCGACAATTTCTCTGGCGATCGCCCTCGATATCTCCTGCTGAGTAAGGGTCTGATGCGATTTCTGGTCGCTGTATTCCTCTTTTCGACGGCCAGCACCATCCACATCTTCATGGCCGGTCCGGGAGCGTCAGCACTCGGGACTGCATTCTCGACGAACTCGCTGGAGACAGCAGAAGTTGCGAATCCAAACGGTGATATCGAAGCGCCAGAGGCCGCCTCTCAGGATGACGATGTCCCGAAGCCGAAACTCACCGAGCAAGAAGCAGCGATGCAGATCATCAGCGTCGAGGCTCGCATTCCTGAAGATGTGCGAAAGCCAGTCGGGATGACGCTGAGAGAACTGCAAGACCTGACCGACCAGACTCTGATTCGTGGGGAGAAGTACCTGCAGGATTTTCCTGAGGGGGACTCCCGGTCACAGGTGATACCGATCCTTTGCCGTCTCTACCTGATGAACTCGAGTCGAACCTTCATCGATGCCACCCGCCTCTACAAGGAGCGTACAGGAACCAGTCCGGATCCATCCTGGATCAAGGTCTTGCGGGCCAATTACTTCACCCGGATCCTCGGTCATCTCGAAGAGGCGCTGGCCGGTATTGACGAGGGGGAGAGCGACTGCAAGCTGGTCCGCTTGAAAGCAGATACCTTCTGGCACTCCCAGCAGTACTCCCGCGCCATAGCGCAGTACAGACTCCTGGTGGAACGCTGCTCCTCGATGGGGGACCTGGATGTGGTGCGCTGCGCATTGCTCAATTCTCAACTGCGTGACCATGACCATTCGGGCGCGGTATCGACTGCAGACTCGTTTCTTGCAAACCATAGTGACTCGGAATTGCTGCCTCATGTCTTGCATCTGCGAGGCAAGGCGCTGATGGAAGCGGGGCGATTGCTGGATGCTCTCGCCTGGTGGAAATCAATCGAAGATGTCATCCATGCTGCTGCCACTGGAGCAGCTGTGGTTCTCGGTGGAGAGACGGTTCCCATCAGTGCCAAGACGCGAGCAGACTTTCAGCGCTACCACGAAGAAATCAACTTCACTCTCGGGTTCATCGAGTTTGCGCTGGGTGAGTATCGCTCAGCGGAACAGAGTTTCCGCGAGGAGAAGGATCTTCTGCTCGCACGCCAGAGCGAGAACTTGATCACCAATGTTGGTCAGGTTTATATCAATCGAACAGATCGAGTTTACGACAGCCTTGTTCGGCTTGCCGGAAAACCTTCGCCGCCACTCGATCTCGGGGACGGTTGGATTGCGAATGTGTCGCTCGATCCGATCCAGGAACAGGGCAATGTGGTGCTGCTGCTCTTTGCACCGTACGAAAATGTACGCTACCGAGATGTGCTCAAGAAATTACAAGAACTCTATAATGCTCACTGGCACGAAGGCCTGAGAGTTGCATGGGTTGCCATCCCCAAGGGGCAGAACGATCTGCCCGGGCAGATGGCGAAGCTGGCTCATGACGCATCCAGCAAGGGACTCGCCTTTCCTGTGGGGATGGAACTCGACAAGGATTACTCGAATTACAGGGCCTATAACTGCGCCGTGGGAGGCGGAACCCTGGTCGCCATAGATCGCAAGGGCAACTTCTGCTGGTACAAGATGGATCCGACCTTTCGCGATGATTCGATCATCTCCGTCGTAGCCAGGCGCCTGCTAGAATCGGACTCCGGGCAGAAGTAGGGCATTCATCCGCCCCCTGTTGAGGGGATACAATAGATCTCGATCAAGGCAGGTACCCTGAAGAGGGTCTCTGCTGCGTTTTGGCTGACTGAAGGAGTCTGAAGATGCGCCTGTCTGCGAGATCTCTGCTGCTGGGGCTGCTGCTGACCGCCTTTCCATGCTCGATGGTGGTGGTCGCATCCTGGGACGCCGACGTTGAGCGCTCGACTGCCGCACCTTCCTCCTCGGATGACGAGAAGCCGCCGACTGCCAAGGAACTGAAGAAACTGATCCAGCAGGCTGCGATGTCGGGGGATGCTGCGGCTCTCGCAGAGGTGCTTCGAACCGTGGGCAAACTGCCCGGCCGCGAAGGCGCTGCTGCAGTGCTTTCCACGGCAGCCTCGCTCTCTTCCGGACCCGATGACATCTACTGGTTCTTGCTCCAGGGCGTGGCAGGGTTCAAGGGCCCTGAAGCATTCACGGAGATGGGTGAGTTCGTCCTGCGCTACAAGTCGAAGCCAGTATCGCGCGATCTTCTCAACTCCCTGTCCAGGTGTCGGTCGAGGTATGTCAACAGGGTGATCCGACGGGTGCTGGAGCGTGGCAGTGTCGATATGCAACTGATGGCGGTCGACATCGCTGCCGGAGTTCCTGTCCGGCGAACCGTCGATGTGTTGATGCCAGTGCTGGAGAGGGAGGCTGCCAAGGAGCGTGGCGGCAAGAAGCCACCGACCCCCCTCAAACTCGCCATCATCTCTGCCCTGGAAGCGCTGACCAAGCAACAACTAGGAGATAGCCTCATCAACTGGCAAGGCTGGTGGGCCAAGGAGCGGGTCCGGGGACTCAAGACGATCCGAGATGAAGCCGAGGACCACCCTGCAACGACCGGGCTTGCGCGTCCCCTCGATCCTGTTCGGGCGCGTCAATTTCTCGGTCTCGAGGAGATGCCAGCAGGATCAGTACTGGTGGTCAAAGGTCCCAGGGCGGCGAACGGATTCGATACCAACTACGATCACATCGAAGCAGTCCTCGATCGAATCCGAGTTGCCAACACCGTGGTCCTGAAGGAGGAACTGGAAGACCCTGCCTTCTCCCTCGATGGAGTGGCAGCGATCTTCATCAACTGCAGTCAGATTCACAAGTTCTGTCAGAGCCCCGGTCACACGGCGGGAGCCTATACCGGCAAGCGGCTCCACAGGTGTGAAGGCCCGGCACCCCACGACACGGTCCAGTTCAAGATGAAGCAGAAAGCGATCGAGAAGCTGGTCAAGTGGGTGGAAAAGGGTGGTTACCTCTTCACCGAGGATTGGGTGCTGGTCGAACTCCTGGAGATTGGATTTAGCCGCTACGTTCGTTCCGGTAGCCCACTCGAGGGGGCAGAGGTCTCCATCCATCCGGAACGTGGAATGACGGCACATCCGATGCTCAGGGGGGTGTTCATCGCTCCCGTCGATCTGGACGCATTGCGGCGCGAACGCTGGGCCGGCTATGACGACGATGAAGATGATGACGATGACGAAGATGAGTATGACCCGACCGTGGAGGATGATCCTGGTGATGTAGATCGAGAGCGCGGAAAAACTGCCGTGGGAGATGGAGAAGCGGCGACCGATCCATCGGAGATCGAGGATCCAGACATTCGCATGATCGATCACCGGTGGAAGATCGACAAGGAGAGTCCTTCTCTGGACATCCAGTCAAAGAAGGTCCAGGTGCTCGTGGAGTCAGAACAGTTGCGGCAGATGTGCGGCGAGGGTGCGGTGGCGATCACATTCCCGGTTGGAAGAGGTCGCGTGCTTCACGTGCTGTCGCATTTCGGGAAACAGAGCAGTTCCGACAACGAGGCCACGATCGAGAATATTCTCGTCAATTTCCTTCTACAGGTGAGGATTCGAGCCAGCGGAACACGCTGAATCGACGCATCGAGTCCGGTGTTGCTTTCTGCCCGGGTCGACGCTGGAAGAGCAAATCCGCTCAAGTTGTCTCTCTGTGCTCAAGTTGACTCCCTTGTGGCCAGGGACTACCTTGCTGATCGGTTCCGGGACCTGCACCCGGAGGGGGATGCCTTCAGGCGAGCGCGGTTTGGATCTGCACGATCCAGGGTGGGGTGAAATTCTTGAAATTGCAGCTTCCTGCTGGCCGCACTGCTTCTTCATCGACCCTCTATCTGCGCTTCATCCTGACATTGTTGGTCTCTCTGCAACTGCTGATGTTCAGCGGCTCTCCAACTCTGGCTCAGGACAGCGCCAGAGGGCTCTTCGGCACTGACGAAGATTTCACCATCCGCTACGACCGTCTCGAGGCGGACATATCCACTGAAGATGGCGGCCGGTCGCTGGTCGTTCTGGGGAATGTAGTGCTGGAGGGTCTCGGCTTTTCACTGAGAGCCGATGCGATCGGGGTCTTCATCGATGGCGTGGATCCCACCACCGGACCGGTTCACCCCAGGGTGCTGGCGATCGGCGAGGTGTTGCTGGCGCGAGGTGAGCAGTCGTTTCGAGCCAGCACGCTCTTTCTGGATGTCGATTCGCGTCAGATGGTGCTCTCGGATGCGCGACTCCGTCTGAGCCAAGCGATGGTCGAGCGGCTCAGGACCTTGCCCTTCGACGATCCGATACGAGCGAGGCTGGTGGCAGAATCGTGGGTCGCAGGTGTTTCCGAGGTGGGTGAGGTGGAATTGCCCATCTCACGTCTTGGCATCCAGGCGCGCTTGCTGCGTGTCTCGGATTTCAAGGATGTCGAGGGAGATGAGATCACCATCACCACCGATGAGTTCTTCGATCCGGAGTGGGCACTCGTCGCTCGATGGGCTCGTGCGTCATCTCGCAAGGAAATCGATCAGCGTGCGGATGAGGATCAGCCCGGTGGCTACCTCATCGAGGTGGAAGATGCACGGTTGGAAGTGGCAGGAGTCTCGGTGCTGCCCTTTTCCTCGACGATCTGGGACAGTCGCTGGGCACGCTCCTTCCCGCTGAGGGATTTACGCATCTCCGATTCGTCCAGGTTTGGCAGGCGCATCGATACCGCCTGGGATGGGGACTTGCTGCTTCCTGAGCGATTCGAAGATGAGATCGACCTGACACCACGGATCGACAATCTCTCCGATCGTGGCACCGGTCTGGGGCTCGATTTTGAACTGGGAAGGGACCCACTGAGATGGGCTCAGCAACCCGATGGGCGCCTCGAACTGTTCGCTTACGGTTCCTACTGGGGGATCCAGGATGATGCTCCGACCGATAGTGACGGAACTGCGGTTGCAGACCCTGATCGATTCCGAACCAGAGCATTCCTGCACGCTCGCCTCGGTCAGGGAACCCTGATCGACGGCGAACTCTCCAACGTCAGCGATGCGGGCTTCATCGAGGAGTTTTTCCGAGCAGAGGCGAGAACTCTCAAGTCGCCCGAGAATTTCCTCTCGCTGCGACAGGTGTTCTCGGAAGACTATGTTGCCACGGCGATGTCGCGAGTTCGACTCTCCGATCATCTTCGAGTTCTTGAGAAGAATCCGGAGTTCACCTTTCGTGCCCTCGACTCCAGTTTATTCGACGCCCTTCGATGGGACTCGGACCTGGCGCTCTCCGACATGCATCTGCTGCCAGAGGAAGGGTCGCTGGATCCTGAGCTGGAAACGAAGCGATCAGATCTTCGTGTCGAGTTCTCTATGCCGCTGGGTTTGTCGCGCTGGGTGCGCTGGGTGCCCCGGGCTGGTGCCCGCTGGACCTCCTGGAACTCCATCAATTTTGGTTCCAGGGAACGGACACAGTTTCAGGCTGGATTGCAGGGTGCCACTCGCTTTTCCCGCACCTTTGATGTCAAGAATCCTTCGTGGGGGATCGACGGACTGCGCCATGTCATCGACTTCACCGCAGGATATTCGAGCATCTTTGATACTTCGCTGGATCTTGCAGATGTTCCGGTACAGATCGATGAGATCGATGCGCTCACTGATTTCGATGAAGTGCAGCTGTCGCTGGTACAGAGATTTCAAACTCGCGACTCTCGAACCGATCGTGAGCGGATGCAGCGTCTCGGTACGCGGACCATCGCAGAGGCAAGAGTGGATGTGTTTTATTACCCGGATGCAGATAGGGATCATGGCGGTGTGCCGTGGGGAGATCTCTTCTCCGAGGTCGTCTTGCACGGTGGCGGTGGCTGGAGCCTGTTCGGAGAGAGTCATCATGACGTGGGTGCCGGCACCGGTCTTGAACGAAACGGTGGGGTGCGCTGGCTCGATCTCGACAAGGGGTTGCTCGAACTCGCCTGGAGAGAACGACCCGATGCACACAGAACCATTCTGCTGGGGGGGAGAACCGCAGCTGCTGATCGGTGGGACATCGGCCTGTTTGTCGAGTACGATGCCATCAACAAGGAAGCGATCGGGCAATGGTGGGAAGTCGGACGTAACTTCCGCACTTTTCGTATGCTCTTTAGCCTCGATGTGGAGCGCGGGGATGTCGACGAAACGACCTTTCGTGTCGACATCGGGTTGCGCGAGATGATGGGAGCGTTGAGGGGGTCGAGGATCGGTGCCGCCGGCGCTGGCAGATTTCGCTGAGCTCGTCCGACACTCTTTGTACAGCCGTGAGGAAGGGGCACCGATGCATGGGCCTGCGATCTATCCCGGGACCTTTGATCCTCCTCACAAGGGGCACATGGACCTGATCCAGCGCGGCGTTCGGCTGTTTGGATCGGTCGTGGTGGCGGTCGCAGACAACCGAGAGAAGAGCACATTTTTCAGCCCCGAGGAGCGTGTCCACTGGCTCCAGCTCTGCACCGAGGCAATTCCAGCGGTGAGGGTCGTTCGATTTCAGGGTCTGGTCGTGGACCTGCTCGGGCGAGAGGGATCACGCGTGCTGCTGAGGGGAATCCGGACCTTCGCCGATTTCGAGGCGGAGTACACCATGGCGCTCACCAATCGCTCCATCTCGGCCGAGATCGAGGCGGAGACGGTATTCGTGATGCCGTCGCTGGAATACTCACACTACTCCAGCCGCCATGTGAAGGAGATCGCTTCCTTCGGAGGAGATGTCCGCTCATACCTGCCTGACCAGATCTCGAAAGAGGTTTCCAGTCGACTCGAGGAGTTGCAGGGGCCGGGCACGGTGGAATCGGGTGGTTCACAGCGGTAGGATTCCACACCTGCGACCATCGCTGTGCCTCGGCATCGGAGCGAGGCGGAATCGAAGCGAGGTGTTGCGAGGAGGAGGGTCCACATGAGTCCGGACGAGCGAGTCCCCATCTGTATTGACAACGCCCCGGCTGCGATCGGCCCCTATTCACAGGGGATCGTGGTAGATGGCTGGGTCTATTGTTCAGGCCAGATTCCCATCATTCCGGCAGATGGCTCGGTAGCGCAGGGAATCGAAGATCAGACGCGGCAGGTTCTTGTGAATCTTGGCCATGTGCTGTCTGCTGCCGAATGTGATTTTTCTGATGTGATCAAGACGACGGTGTACCTGGCTGACATGGCGACGTTCTCACGGATGAACGAAGTCTATGCTCAATTTTTCGAAGATCCATTTCCTGCCCGCGCATGTATCGAGGCGGCGGCACTTCCCAAGGGTGTGCAGGTTGAAATCGATGCCATCGCAAGAAAGAGAGACTCTTCTTGAGCCAGGACCCTCCGCTGCTTGAAATCGATGACCTGCGCACCTGGTTCTACACCGACGATGGGGTTGCCAAGGCGGTCGATGGCGTCAGTTATACCATCGGGGCCGGAAAGACCCTTGGCGTGGTAGGCGAGTCCGGTTGTGGTAAGTCCGTTACTGCCATGAGCATCCTGCAACTGGTCCCGACCCCTCCTGGGAAATATGTCGGAGGAGAGATCCGCTTTCATGGTGAGAATTTGCTCCTCCACAACGAGAAAGCGATGCGGAAAATCCGCGGTAAAGAAATATCGGTCATCTTTCAGGAGCCGATGACGAGTCTCAATCCGGTTTTCAGGGTCGGCGATCAGATAGGGGAGGCGCTTCGTCTTCACGAGGGAATGAGCCGCGCAGAAGCGAGAGTGCGATGCATCGAATTGCTCACGCAGGTTGGTATCCCTTCTCCAGAAACTCGCGTTGACGAGTACCCGCACCAGTTGTCTGGCGGCATGAAGCAGCGTGTGATGATTGCGATGGCGCTTGCTTGCAGTCCAGCGTTACTGATTGCGGATGAACCGACGACTGCCCTGGATGTGACGATCCAGGCCCAGATCCTGGATCTGTTGAGGGATCTCCAGAAGGAGAAGGGGATGGCCATCTTGCTGATCACGCACGATCTGGGAGTGGTGGCAGAGAACGCCGATGATGTAGTCGTGATGTATGCTGGCAAGATCGTCGAGCGAGCACCCGTGGAGCAACTATTCGAGACGCCTCGCCATCCCTACACGCTTGGACTGTTTCGTTCGATTCCCGGACTCGGTACCGACTGCGATCGGCTGGAGGTGATCGAGGGCAATGTTCCGAATCCTCTCGAGTTCCCCAGTGGTTGCAAGTTCAGGCCGCGTTGCCCTTTTGCATCCGATGAGTGTGCTGCGCAGGAGCCAGAACTATCCGAGGTGGCAGAGCGGCATGAGGTGGCTTGCCTGCATCTGGATCAGGTTTCGAGGGCTACTGAAGAGAGCCGGGGAGGTGGGGCGTGAGCGATATCGACTTGCCACTGCTCGATGTTCAAGATCTACGCACCTGGTTCCCTATCCGTTCGGGTGTCTTTTCCAGGGTTACCGCCCATGTGAAGGCTGTCGATGGGGTCTCCTTCCAGCTGGGGCGAAAGGAAACCCTGGGACTGGTCGGTGAATCAGGATGCGGAAAAACAACTGTGGGTCGTTCCATCCTCAGATTGGTGGAACCCACCAGCGGCAAGGTCACCTTTGATGGACACGATGTGGGCTCGATCGAGGGCGCCAAGATGCGTCAGTTGCGCAAGCGGATGCAGATCATTTTCCAGGATCCATACGGCTCACTCAATCCAAGAATGACCGTGGGGTCGATCCTCAGTGAAGGTCCACGAATCCATCAGATGGGCAGCGAGAGTCAGATCCGAAGTCGTATCGAGCACTTGATGCAGCGTTGCGGTCTCGACCCCCTGCATCATATCAACCGCTATCCTCACGAGTTCTCTGGCGGCCAGCGGCAGAGAATCGGCATCGCTCGGGCGTTGTCGGTGGAGCCGGAGTTCATAGTCTGTGACGAGGCAGTCAGTGCCCTCGATGTTTCGATCCAGGCTCAGATCATCAACCTTCTCCTCGACCTGCAGGATGAGTTCGATCTCTCCTACCTGTTCATAGCGCACGACCTTGCCGTGGTGGAACACATCAGCGATCGAGTGGCAGTGATGTATCTGGGCAAGATCGTCGAGGAGGCTTCTTCAGAGCAACTCTACAGTAATCCTCGCCATCCCTACACGCAGGCACTGCTCTCAGCAGTACCTGGAACCCGGCCCGGGCAGAGCAAGGATCGGATCCTGCTCGAGGGCGATGTGCCATCGCCGATCGATCCTCCGTCAGGGTGTCCTTTCCACACTCGCTGTCCTAGCGTAGGACCACGCTGTAGTGTCGAGGTTCCCGCTGCATTTGGTATTGCGGATGGTCACTGCAGTTACTGTTGGCTGGAGGATGCCGCAGGAGTGGAAGGGACCACGGTCCACAGCTAGCCAGTGGACCGAAGTCGAAGAAGGAGACGTCACATGCCCAGTTGCGCATTCGTCACCTTTGGCTGCAAGATCAATCAGTACGACACGCAGGCAATCCGGGAAGAAATCATCGACCTCGGATATTCCGAAAGCGGCGAGGCAGAGGGCGTCGACCTGCTGGTGGTGAATTCATGCACAGTAACGGAGCGCGCCGGCGAAAAAGTGGTTGAGAAGATCAGATCCCTGACGCGCAAGAATCCCAACGCTCGCATCATCGTTACAGGCTGCATGAGTGAGACCGATCGTTTGCGCCTCGAGAAAATTCCCGAGGTGGTGCACTTGATCGGAAACGAAGAAAAGCACCGGGTTGCCGAGGTGATCCAGGGCGAGCCATTGCTCGATACAAAGCCCAGGCGCAGGAGTCGGGAGATCTTCAACCTGAAGATCAGTGGATTCGAGGGGCGGACACGAGCATTCCTGAAAATCCAGGATGGTTGCGATTCCTTCTGCAGCTACTGCATCATCCCGTACATGCGAGGTTCATCGCGCAGTCGCGATCATGGCCCGGTGCTCGAGGAAGCGAGGCGTCTGGCCGCAGCAGGATTCAGTGAAGTGGTGCTGACGGGAATCCACCTGCGCCAATGGGGGCTGGATCTGGGAATCGAGGACGGTCTGGCAGCGTTGCTCGGCGATCTGCGTCGTATCGAGGGGCTGGAACGGGTTCGCCTCTCGTCGATCGGTGAGGGTGCTTTCTCGAAGGCCTTCATCGACGCCTTTCGCGACGACCTGGGCCTTTGTCGCTTCTTTCATGTGCCTCTTCAGAGTGGCAGCGCCAAGATTCTCGACAGGATGCGCAGAGACTACAGCCTCGAGAAATTTGTCGAGGCGATGGAGCGTGTGCGCGACCGCTTGCCAGATGCTGTGCTGGCGACCGATGTTATCGTCGGCTTTCCCGGCGAAACGGAAGCAGATTTTTGTCTTACCCTGCAACTGCTCGAACGCTTGCAATTCCTCAAGGTGCATCTGTTTCCTTACAGTCCGCGCCCCAGGACTTCCGCGGCACGACTCGATGGGCATGTATCCCCCGAGACCCGAGCAAAGCGCATGGTTCGAGCGAGGGAACTGTGTCAACAACTACAACAGCGGGGACTGGAATCGCGCATCGGAGATCAGGTTCAGGTATTGATCGAGAAAGGTTCCCCCAGAGGGTCCACGATGGTCGCTGAAGGACTCTCCAGAGAGGGCCTTCGTGTGCTTGTTGAGAGCAGCTCAGAGATCGAGATCGAGCGTGGCTCAGAGGTCGAGGCTCTGCTGCACCAGCGAGAGGGGGCAGCCATTCGCGCGCATCTGCAATCCGAGTGGGTGCTGGAGCGGGTGGCGCCATGAACGGTGAGATGCAGGACACCTCGACCGAAAATGGTGAGGCAGGGCCGCTTCGGTTCCGATCCCGGCTGCACCTGCGAGGTTTGCTGGGCTGGGGAATCGAGCGGGTGATGTGCTTGCAGTCACCGGCGCCCGCCGAGGCCCCGCCGCCAGATCTTCCTCCGCCACCCCGACCTCTCGATCAGGAGGCAGCGCTCGAACAGCAGGCGCAGCGGGTCGCCAGCTGCCGGCAGTGCGACCTGTGTGAAAGCCGGCATCTGACCGCATTTGGCACCGGAGATGCGGATGCGGACCTGATGTTCGTGGGCGAAGCTCCGGGGCAGCAGGAGGATCTGCGTGGCGAGCCCTTTGTGGGCCCCGCAGGGCAACTGCTCGACCGGATCATCGAGGCGATGGGGCTCCGGCGAGAACAGGTTTACATTGCCAATGTATTGAAGTGCCGTCCCCCCGGTAACAGGGACCCCCAGCCGCAGGAGGTGAATGCGTGTGAGGGGCACCTGGAGAGCCAGATCCTGACCATCCAACCAAAAATTCTGGTCGCTCTGGGCCGCCCGGCCGCTTGCTGGCTGACGGGGCTGGACACTTCTCTGGCGCAGATGAGGGGTCAGGAGCACGACTGGAGGGGCATTCCCGTGGTGGCTACCTATCACCCGGCCTATTTGCTGCGCCAGGAGCAATTCAAGGCCCGCTGCTGGCAAGATCTTCAGCGAGTCATCCAGGCGCTCGATCTTCCCGGTGGCCGAGCCAGATCCTGATCGTTGCAACACCGCTCCCGATCACGATGTGCAGATTCGAGGGAAGTTGACTCCCTCCCTCTGGGATCTATACTTCCCTCTTCCCGGGGATCGATCGGTTCTCCCGCTTTGTGGCCCTTGGGGGCAGGCGGGGACTGTTCGAGAAACATGATCAAGGGAAGGAATGCGCTCCACATATTGAGAGCAGAAACTGCGGGAACCGACCCTCACGGGCGGCTCTGGATGCATTTGTCTTCTGATCTCGATGTGTCGGAGTAGGTGCAGGAGGCATCTCCTGCACCGGTAGTGGTGGTCATCGCGGCGACCTGGTTCGTGCGATGGTCTGCAAAGGATCTGGGTCTTCGAGATGAAGATAGGCCCAACAGGCCCGACTCAAGACGAGGCTAACCTGAACTGCCGTTGCAGTTGTGGGTTCATGACCTCGACGGGTATCACCTTTGCGATCATCCTCTGGCCGGTAGCTCGATCTCTACCGCTGTCGTGTTCTTTCAGTCCTCGATCATTGGATTGCGATCACCGGGAAACGAATCGATAGCGAGATCAGTACCCGGCATGTCCGGAATTCTCGTGACTCGTGTCACTGAACATCTCAACGCGGGACCATTCCCGGGTGGCTGATGGTGTTCTGTGAGTGCTAGGAATTTGATACTGGTTGACCATTAGACGTAACGGTGCGTTGGCGCCGTTGGAGAGAGGTATCCATGGCCGACTTTGATGAAGTCTGGTGCATCGATGCAGGAAAATCATCTCTCAAGGCAGTGAAACTACAGCGAGCCGGAAACGGTGCCGAGGTAATTGCTGCAGAGAAGATTGATAATCCAGGCGGTGGCGAGGTAGACACCTCGACTGCTGCTGTATCTGCACTGGCCTCACGGCATGATCTGACGGGCGCCGTCGTCGTGACGCTTCCGAGTAGATCAGCTCTGACCAGTTTTATTCCGATTCCACCCGTGGATGGAAAGAAGCTGGAGGAGTTGATTGGATACGAGGCTCAGCAGAATATTCCCCTGCCGATCGATGAAGTGATCTGGGGAAGCCATGTCAGTGGCGACACCGAGGAGGGGGAGAAGGAAGTCGGTATCTTTGCTGTTCGCAGCGAAGAGATCTCGGATCTTCTGGTCGACTATGATCAAGACGGGGTGGATATCGATCTGCTGACTCTTGGCAATGTCGGCCTGCTGAATCTGATCCGATTCGACCTCAGACCTACTCGTCCCATCGTGGCACTTGAGATGGGTTCCGATCACACGGACCTGATCATCGTCAACGAGAACAGGTTCTGGTTCAGATCACTTCCTATCGCAGGAAAAGACTTCACGAATGCATTAAAGGAGAAGTTTGGCTGTACCGAAGAAGAGGCAGAAAATCTCAAGGTAACGGCCGCTCGATCGGAGCATGCAGCCAAGATCTTCAAGGAGGTCCAGCCGTTGCTTCGTGATCTCGTCAATGAGATCAACAGGTCGATCGGGTACTACAAATCGCGAGTGGGAGAGGTCAAGGTGGACGACCTTTTCCTCTTCGGTGGTAGCAGTAAATTGGTGGGGCTTCGCAAGTTCCTCGAGGAAAATCTGAGAATCCGGGTTCAATTGACCAAGAACCTGAACCGAGTTCGCATCGGTTCTGAAGCGAGCGCTTCAGGGATTCAGCAGGATCTTGCTTCCTACTGCACCGCCATCGGAGCGGGGCTGCAAGCGCTCGGTCTTGGAGATGTTGACCTGAATCTGCTCCCTCAAGAGAAGCAGGAGGCGGTCGAGTTTCAGAAGAAAAAGAAAACAGTTCTGGTCGCCGCTGCGAGCTTGTATCTGCTGATCGTGTTCTTCATCCTGAATTTCGGTGGAAAGATCGAACGCGCCCAGGAGGTGCTCGCTTCCGCTGGTGTGGTCAAGGATCTCAAGGCCAATCAGGTTCGGCTTTCAGACCTGGAGCAGACCGTCTCTCTCGATCTGCAGGCCAAGCAGCAACAGTTGCTGATGCGCGGCGCAGGCCGTCTGGCACCACGTGAAATCCTCAGCATCGTCGGCGGCGTGGTCTCTGGCGAGGTTGGCGCCAACATTCTTTCCCAGCGCTCCGAGGCTGGGCCCGAGCACGATAGCATTCGTGGCCAGATCGTGGCGGACCAGGAAGTCCTCAACAGGCAAAAGACCTGGCTTTCCGGCCTCGATTTCAAAAAGGTGCGCGTCGACGAGAATGGTGTCATCAAGGAAGCCGGTTCCAAGATCGTCGAAGGGGTCAAGATCTACGACGATCGGTTCCTCGTGGTGCTCACAGGATTCCGATATGACGCCGGAGATTCGCAATCCAATGATCAAAAGTTGAAGGATCTGGTGGTCGCTCCCATCGAGTTGAAACTCGCTGAGATGTACGGCGAGGGCGATCCCACCATGCCCCGCGTGAGTCGCGAGGTGGGGGGGGAGATGAGGACGATGTTCCAGAGACATGAGAGTTTCAAGAGCACGGGAAGAACCAGGGGAGTCAAGGTCGACGACGAACGCGACCACGGCGCTATTTTCTATCCATGGACGGTGACCTGGATTCATCCACCCCTTCCGGGTTTGGGTGATGAGCCAGGCTCCGGTGATGAAGAATAGGGGGCCACATGAATGACAAACTATTCTGGTCGCTCCTCGGAGTCATCCTGCTCGGTTGGATCATCCTGTTCCTGTTCATGGTCGTACCAAAGATGAACGAATACGATGCGGTGACCAAGAAGCTATCGAGTGAGAAGCGTGCGATTCAGAAGTATGCCGAAATGGATTCATCGATGCTTCCCACCGAAGATCTTGTCGAGGCCAAGGAGAAGTTCCTGACCAGATGGCGCCGTCAGATCGACCGTGCAGAGCAATTCCATGAGAACCGTTCGATTCTCTTTGCCGAGGGTGCCATCAGTGATCTGAGTGCCTGGGCAACACGTTACAGGGATAACTTCGAATCGCTTCAAAGTCGCTATAGCCAGCATACGGGCCATCAGTTCGATGCAGAAGATAAGGATCCTCCGTTCGAGATCATGGACGACATCTCTGATCCCGGACAGGTCGAGAAGTATGAGCGGAGCTGGAAGGTGCAAAAGGATCTTGTCGATCGCATCATTGCAATTCCTGGAGCTTCCATCGACGAATTGACCATCGCCAAGAAGACAACTAGAAAGTCAAACCAGGCCGATTCCGGTGTATTCCCCGTGGTCTTGTTTGCGAAAGTACCTCCTGCCAGTGTCGGCAGCCTGGTCGACGGTCTTCTTCGCCATACCTATGTCGACTTCGAGGTCAAGCATCTGGCCATCGCCAAGGATAAGGCTGGCCTGATCTTTGATGTTGTCGAGGAACTGGAAGAAGGAAGCGCTGGCATCGGATCCGAGCCTGTTGTGTTGTTACTCATCGAAATGAATGTGCTCCACGGCGTGGTTGCCGAGAGCAGCCAGTAGGAACGAGGCAGTCAGTGCAGAATATCGACAAGTGGGCCGGTGCAGTGGCAATCCTGGTCCTGGTGGTTGGATTCGCCTGGTCTTTACTGATGAAAGATCAGGGGGGGGAGTACTCGGATGCTATCGAAAGAGCCGACGATAGGATCAACGAGATTTCTGCCGCACAAAACCTGGGACCCCAAGCGCCTCCTGAAGTCGAGAATGAGGTCCGAAGTGCCTACTCCTTCCAGGGGGAAACCAGGATTCCAGAATGGGCCTTTTACCGCCGTCCTGCTCGACTGGAACTGTTCAGCACCGCAGTGGCTCTTCCTCCGCAATTGAGTGAGAACTGGATCGCCAGAGTTGATGTCGTCAGGGTGGCCGAAAATCGCTCGACGATTCACAAGATCAGTGGTCGACACTGCGCGTTCGAACGTGCCGAGATCGTGTCTTGCAGTCTCGAGATGAGTGTCGGTTCCGAAGACTGGGCCAAGGTGGCATCTTTCCCGGGTGCCGCATCGGGTGCCGAGTTCTCGCATCTGGTCGACGTCTCCCTGGAGCCCGGAAAAGCCTATCGCTACCGTATTGTGACGCGAGGCCGATCCACCAGTTCGATCGCCTTTTCTGCGGGCGCTGATGTTGTGACATCGGCTGCGACCGGAGCGGTTCTTTTTCCAGCGGATTCCATCTGGCGAGTCAGTGGTGCTCAGATAGGTAAGCTGGATTCAGGCGGTAACTTCGTTCCAGGGCGAGTGACGATACAGAACTCGTACTGGGATTGGGATTCAGCCTCGACGAAACGCAATACCAAGATCATCACGGAGAGCGCCCAGGGTGTACCCGGGATTGATCTATTCGGAACCGGATACAGCCTCGAGCGAATCCAGGATACGGCAGACGGTCGCACCGTCGTGCTCAAGGACGCAACGGGCAAGCGTATGTATCTCAAGAACAATGCCGATCCCCAACCGCTGGTCCCAGATGGGTGGGCAAATCTGGATGGGGATCCTGCGGATGCATCGGAAATCGAATCGGATGATGCGGAGACTCCCGAGGCAATTCCTGATGAGGAGAAGCCCGTGGAGCCTGCGAAACCTCGTCCCAGCGGCGGCGGACTCTTCGGAGGTGGAGACGACTGATCGACAACCAGGGATGCCGCCCAGCAGGTCGGCACAGCCAAGGGGCTGATTCGATCTGCGGGACGGTATCGATGACAATGAACTGCGAGTCGCCGGGGCCATGCCATGGTTCCCATACGCTGGCAGGGGAACCCGGGAGCCGTTTCTCGGGGGTCGGAATGGATGAAAATCGGAAAGATCGGGGATCGGAACATCTGATCCCTGGAGACACACGCCCTTCAAGGGCCGGCATCTGCATTGAGGCGCCGGATCCAGGGTTGGCCGTGCGAAGCAAGGAGAGATTGATGACGAATATCCTGCGGGCATCTTCTGCGCGAGTCGGTGCGCTGATCTTCGCGTGCTTTCTGTTGCTCGTTTGCGGAACTGCCAGTCCAGTGTCTGCCTATCAGGCAGATGATGTGGATGAACTGATCCGTGATATTGCCCTCGAAGGCCAGGAGCGAGTCAAAGCTTCTCAGTCTGCCACCGAGGCGGCGCAGAAGTTGATGAACGAACTCCGGTATGTTGAGGCCGAAGATAAGTTGCAGGAGGCCGTTCGCCTCGATCCGGGAAATGATGATGCCCGGCAGAAGCTGGAGACGGTGCTGCTGATCCTTGGAGATCGAAGCGGTGACATCCAGGATCTGAGGAGACGTCTGGTCGAGGAGAAGAATGTTCGTCTTCAGCAGGATGTGTTCGAACTGGAGAGACTCTATCTCTCCGGGCGTCGTGCCATGGACGACAACGATTATGACAAGGCGATCACTGTATTCGATCAGGTTCTGGAACGGATTCGCTGGTTCCCCTTCGACTTTGACCTCAGCGATCAGCAGAACCGCGCCAAGCAATCCAAGCAGGAGGCGACCAGGCTGCGCCAGCAGGCGACAGCTGCTGCTCGCAGAGAGCAAGAGATGCGCATCCTCTCCCAGGCCGAGTCAGAGATGGCTCGCTCTGTTTCCTTCATCCAGAACCGGATCGAGGAAGTGCTGCGCCAGGCCCGTCGTCTCTTTGCAGAGAGGGACTACGAGGCGGTGATTGACCTCTGTGATACCGTGCTGAATCTCGACCCAACGCGACAGGATGTCCGCGCACTGCGGAGAGAAGCTGCGGAGTTGAGACACATGTACGAGGTTCTGGATTCGGGCATGCAAACAGCCGTCGAGTGGGATCGGACCTTCATCTCGCAGCTGGAATCCGAGATCCCTTACACCGACATCTTCAATTTCCCCTCTCGGGAAGACTGGATGCGGATCAGCCGCCAGGACCAGAGCCTGGAGCAAAGGCTGCAAGCCGTTGAGAGCGCCCAGGAGCAGAGTATTCGAAGCAAGTTGCGAGTTCGGGTGGCGAGCGTTGAATTCCCGGATGAGCCCTTCGATCAGGTGATGAAGTTCTTGTCGGATCTGTCAGGCATCAACTTTGTACTGACGATGGAAGCGCGTGAAGCACTCGAAGGTGGCGATGGCATGGTGCGACTGGCTGAGGTTTCCGACCTGCCGCTGGAAAATGTTTTGAACCTGGTTCTTTCAGGGAACGAACCGCCATTTTCGTACGTCATCCGTTCGGGGGCTGTGCTGGTTGGACCTTCCGATTCCATCAGGAATGATCTTTTCCTGGAGTTCTACGAGGTCTCCGACATCACCAAGGACCATCCGGACTTCCGGGCACCCAAACTTGCGCTCCAGTCGAGCCAGGACGGTGACGCCGGTGGTGGTGGGGGCCTGTTTGACCTCGGAGGTGAAGAAGACACGCAGGAGACGACGCTAGATAGTGACCTGCTGGTCGAACTGGTGATCACTGCACTCTTCGGAGATGAAGGAGAACCAGATGGTGAGAGCGTCAAGTACCAGAACGGAAAGCTGGTGGCGCGTACTACCCTGGAAAACCACAGGAAGTTGATCCAGTTGCTCCAGGCATTGCGCAAGTCAACAGGAGTGATGGTGACGGTTGAAGCGCGCTTCATCGATCTCCAGGACAACTTCCTCGAGTCTATTGGTGTCGACTACGGAAATCCCTTCAACTCGAATCTGCCGAACCCGATCAATGACACGGATGGTGCGGGTGCTCAGATTGCATCCGGTTTCGAAATTGTTGATGCACAGGGCGAAATCGATGTCAGGGCTGCTGCCTACAATGCTTTCTCGTTGCCGCTGGGCTCCTCGGTCTCTCCATTCGAGATCAGTAACCGCGGTGGGTTTGCCCTTCAGTACAATGTTCTCGACACCTATGCACTTGAGGCGATTCTCGAAGCGAACCAGAAGTCGCAACAGTTCCGTCGTCTCGACGCGCCTCGCGTGACTGCGTTCAATACCCAGATTTCTCACTCATTGGTGATAGATCAGAGCGCATATATCGCGGACGCCGAGGTCAACCAGACTGGCGTGGTGCCGGTCATCAATCCTGTCATCGAGATCCTCAATGCAGGTTCCATCCTGCAGGTACGCCCCACGGTGAGCCACGACAGGAAGTATGTGATCCTGGAGATCGAGCCGACGCTGGCAGTGCAGTTGCCTTCTCGTTTCAAGACGCTGACGCTGGGGCTGACCAACCTCAATGTCGAGTTCCCGGTGCTGTCGGTCACCAACATCAAGACTACGGTGACGATTCCCGATGGAGGCACGGTACTGGTCGGTGGACTGAAACGAACCATCACCCAGGACTCTCAGGTTGGAATCCCAAGTATCTCACGGTTGCCGCTGCTAGATTTTCTGCTCGGAAGAAAGGGTCAAGCACGGATGCAGTCAAATCTGTTTGTGCTGATCAGTTCGAAAATCACCGTGATTCGTGATGAGGAGAGCAAGAGGTTCAACTGAGTCGCTGGTTGCCTGAAGTTTAGTTGCACGGCATGAATGTCGTTGCCCGCGCCGGGGAGGCGGGGATGGAATTGATGAAGTCACAGAATTGATGAAGTCACAGAGCCGATCTGAGTGGGAATCCGTCAGGTTTCCTGCACTGCTATGTTTGTGGGTCTGGGTGTCGCTGATTGCGACTCCTCTGGCTCCTGCACAGAGTATTGGTCGTGGTGATCTGACCAGCGAAGAGACGCTGCTGGTGAGGGAACTGCTCGTGACATACAGCAGCCCCGATCTTGCTCGCATCTGGATCGCCTCCCGTCAAAAAACAGCCAGCGGATCGGGAAGAGCCACTCTCGAGTACTTCCTTGCCGACGCAGTGCGCATCGAGGGAGATGTGGATCGGTACGAGGAGATGATTCTCGCGCTCGCAAAGAGGTATCCAGACCACTCCCGTTCGAAGGGCGCAAAACTGGAGGCTGTCCTGGCTGCGATGTTGAGGCTCTCCGATGCCAACACGGAGGCTGTCTTTGCGACCAGTCCCTCTGACCGCAACAGATTCATCCAGGACCGGGATCGGATCTGGGAAGACGAGGTCCGTAGAGTCCTCGAGGACAACATCCGGATTCAAAACTCTGACGTGGATTCCATCGAGGCCCAGGTCATCGCAGTTTCGCCTTCCAATCCGGAGCAGAAACAGCAACTCGTGGCCCAGATGAATGAAAAAGTCGAGATTCGAGATCTGTGGGAGTTCCAGTTGCTGGCGGCGATTCAAACCTACTCCGCCTTGCTGCCCGACGATTCGCCGAAAAAGGTCGATCTGTTCAATGAACTTGCGGAAAGAGCCAAGGGATTTGTCGATCAACGCTACGAGAACTTTGGTCGACGATACAGGGCGCAACTGATCTACGGTCAAGCCCTTGCCGCTTCCGGGAAGCCGGAACAGGCTGCTGCTGAACTGGAACTTCTTGTCGACATCGAACCGAGTGGCGACCCTCCCTATGCGGCTGAGGTGGTTCAGTTCATCCGCAGCTTGAGAATCGAGTCCCTGGCAGGTTCGCTGGCCGCTTATAATCGTGCGTCTCGAGCCTCCGATGCGCTGGAGTTGCTCGAGTATCTGTTCGAGGAGATCGATCCCAACTTCCCATACCGGAGAACGCCTGAGGATCCGGAAATCGCACCGCTGGTAGCGATGCTCGATGTAGAGGAAGCGATCTCTCGAATTGCTGGAGGAGATCGGGTGGGTGGGCTTGCGTTGCTGAATGACCTGATCGATCGCTACGATCATCCCGATTCCTGGAAAGCGGATCCAGCTGGTACGAGGGAGACACTGGATCGCCTATCTCGAGGAATCAGCCGCCTCATTGACATGCGGGTGGGTTCTCTGGAACCCGAGTTGTATGTGCGAGGTGCGGCAGGATTCCGTGACCGTGGACAACCGGTGCTGGCAGTCGAAACTGCAAAACACGCCCTCTCGGCCGGCACGAGTGACAAGAATTCGAAGCAGTGGAAGGCCAAGGCGCTCTACGAGATCGGCGAATCAAACGATGTTCTGGGCAGGACCGAAGAAGCGGCACTGGCTTACCAGACCCTTGTCGAGTCGTACCCCGAGAGCGAAGTGGTCGCGATGGCGAGTCAGAACTTCTTTGCCATCGTCGGGGACCTCGGAGTCGATCAGGGCGGTGCCTGGGCTGAATTGATTCCTGTAGCTGAGAAATATTTTGCGGATAATTCCCAGGGTCTCGGTAGCGAACAACTGAAGTTGCAGCAAGCGACAGAGGCCGAGATGGAGGGGGACTACCGCAAGGCACGGGATCTGTTCAGAAGAATTGTTGCCCACTACGACGATGGTGCGGGAGATGTCCGCGTCCCATTCTTCTACAGGGCTCGCGCTGGCGGGGCTCGATGCCTCTTCAGGATGGGCACGGATGTCGAACAGGCGACCAGGGATGCCGCTGGCGAGATTCTTGCCTTGCTCGACGGTGCTCGCAACGACCGAGATGTGTCGGGCGAGTCTGCACTCAGATATGAACTGGCTCGAATCTACTGGAGTGATCGAGGCGAAGATGCCGAGAAGGCGATCTCTGCGCTTCAACCTGTGCTCGATAAACTGGCCGGTACCGGAGTATATCGCGAAGGTGCGGTTTTACTTCTTCATGAGATTCAGTGTGCTGACGGCAAGATCGCCGCTGCTGAGAAGAGCCTGGCCGAGATTCGCAGGAGCTGGTCGAAAGAGCACTCCCTGGTTGTCGCAACCTACAACCACATCGAAGCGTGTCGGCTCGGTTCGGAAACCGAGCAAAAGCGTCGTGCTGGCGAACTGGTGCTGGATTGGATCAAGTTGCCCGGGGCAAACTTCGATGAATCGGATCCAGCGGTGCGACTCGGGTTGGCCAACATCCTCATCGAGGGCAATTTTGCGGATGAGGCTGCCTTGATGCTTTCCGGGGCGCAAAAGGCACTGGAGGGTACGGACGATCCGGTGCTCGATATTGGAGTTTCATACTTCCTCGCCAAGGCAGCAAATGCTGCGAGCAAGCATCTGGATGCTCTCAAGAGCCTCGACACCATCATCGAGCGATACAACGATGACACATATAACGGTACCTACCCCGATGCGCCTTTCGTGTTTGTGCAGAGGGCCGTCGCGCACCGCGGATTGTACGAGAAAGACCGCGATGCCGGACGCCTGGAGAAGATGGCGGATGACCTGACGGCGGCTCTGGCAATTCTCGACCAGCGTCGACAATCTCTCATCTTTGCCGGCGGCTCGACGCCGCTCTTCGAGCGAGATTACTGGGCAACATGGCTGCAGTATCTGGAGGTATTGAAGGCGAGACGGATGTGCGAACGAGTGGTACTTCTGATCAGTAGTCGAAGGTTGATGGCGGGTGGAGAGACGGCAGCATTTGCTCCGACTTCCCTGCAGGGTCGATTCGACCAGCTGGAGAAGGATTGCCAGTGATGAAAGATGGATGGATGACCTTCTTCAGTGTCTCAATCGACTGCTTCCAGTTCACCTGGACCAGGAATGCGCTGTCTCTGATATTGCTGCTGACCACTGGCCTTGCTGGAACCCTGGATTCGCATGCCGATGAAATCTACGTCACCGGCGGGCGGGACTATCAGGGGGTGACCATCACCACTGCCACCTGGGAGCAGGTCGAGTACCGCCTTCAAGGTGTGAGTACATCACAGAAGATTGCTGCAGATCGGGTTCTCGAACTGGTCTTCTCACTCGAGCCGGTCGGGATTGGTCGTGGACGCGGAGCGTTGGAGCAAGGTGATTACGAGGGGGCGGTAGAGGCCCTCAAGAGTTCCACCAGTCAGGGCGACCCTCGCCAGAGAGCCAATGCCAAGTACCTGTACGGGATGGCCCTCTTGCGCTGGGGGGAACAGGATCCTGTGCACCTTCCCGAGGCGGTCGTTGCACTCGGTGAGTACCTCTCCGAATTCGAGCAGAGCAGGGACTACTATGTTCCCCATGCACGGATGGCGCTGGCGGAAGCTCACCGTCGTTCAGGGAATTGGACTGAAGCCGGGCAGGCACTGGCGGTACTGTCGGGAGGCGACCTGGGAAAACACTGGATTCTCGGAGCGACTCTGGGCAAGGCGGAAGTGCTACTCGCGCAGGATATGTGGGTCGAGGCGCGCGAGTTGTTCTCAACGGTAGCGAACGACTCGCAGGCCGGTGCCAGATTGGTTGCCGATGCCTGGCTCGGATACGCCACCTGTCAGGTTGGGCAGAAGCAGTGGAGTTCTGCCGCGGATACGGTGCGCCAGAAGATCCTGGAAACTCGGGATCGCAACATCGAAACGATGACTTCCGCAAGAGCTCGCGCATGGTTGATCTGGGGGCGAGCAACACAGGGGAAGTCTCCCGATGACAGGGCAGAACTGCAGTGGGCGATGATTCGCTACTTCAGGGCAACAGTGATTGCGACAGCCGGCGATGGAGAGATCCTTGCCGAAGCACTCTTCAGAGCAAAAAGCGCTGCAATGGCACTCGGTCAGTCGGATCGCGTGGAGGAATTGACGCAGCGATTACAGCAACTGGTACCGAATTCGACATGGAATCGCTGATCAACAGGAATCGATCCAGCTACAGGGTCACTCCCTGAGCTATTGAGAGGAAACGCACAGATGAACATGACGAGTCTTTTCCGCGGAAAGTATTCGCGGCAGGTACTCATGATCCTGGTGTTGCTGGTGGTGGGGGCAATCGTGTCTCCTCTGGCTCAGGCCCAGGATCCTGCCCCTGTTGAGACGATTTCCATTCTGGATAATATCCTGGCCGCAGGAGTTGTCGGTGTAGTGCTGATCTTGCTTTCGGTTGCAGGAGTGTCACTGATCATCATGAACGCCATGCAGATGCGTCGAGATGTGCTAGTGCCTCCTGAACTGGTTGGCCATGTTGAAGGATTGTTCGAGACCGGTGACTACGAATCTGCGCTGGACGCCTGTGAGCAACAGCCCAGTTACTTTTCCAGCGTGCTCGCCGCAGGACTTCCAAAAATTGACCGCCCCTATGATGAAATCATGGAAGCGATGGAGGAAGCTGGCGAGGTGGAGGCTGCGCATCTGCACAGGAAAATCAGCCTCATCTCGCTGATTGCGGCGATTTCACCGATGTTGGGACTTCTGGGAACCGTGATCGGCATGGTCTCGGCATTCAATGTCATCGCCATCAGCAAGACATCGCCCAAGCCAAAGGAACTGGCGGGCGGTATCTCCCAGGCGTTGATGACGACGATGATGGGACTGATCGTGGCGATACCGATGACCGTGGCCTACTTCATCTTCAAGACGAAGATCGACGCTGCTGCGGTGGAGGTGAGTAGTACTGCTACCGAGTTGATGGAACAGTTTGACGACCATCAGGTCCAGTAACGCATAGTCTGGAGACATAGCGATGGCGAGAAAGAAGAAGGCGAAAAAGATCCACGAGGGTGTCGAGATGGACATGACTCCGATGATTGACATCGTGTTCCTTCTGATTGTCTTTTTCATGGTTGTGACGGAACTTGCCGTCCAGCAGGCGGTGGTCATCCTTCCGGTAGCCAGTGAGGCGAAAGTTGAAGAACCACAACCCGGTTCCAGAATCCTGGTCGTGAATGTGTCGTTCGGAAAAGATGGAAATGAAATCCTCCAGTTGATGAATGGGGAGCCGTTGACTCCGAAGGAACTGGAAGTTGAATTGAAAGCGGAAGCTGAGGCGTACGGAAAGTTTGAAGACAACCCAAACAATCCGACTATGAAATTGTCCACTCTGCAGGTGACGATACGGTGTGACCAGGGAGCAGAAAGTGGAAACATTCACAAGATCTTTGCAGCCTGTCAGGCGGCAAGGATCTATCAGGTGAGTTGTGCAGCGATCAACGAGAGGTTGGAAGACCCGTACGTGACCCAGCCCTGAAGGCAGTACGGTTCGGTCGAGGTAAACCACGGTGATGGAAAGGAGGAAGAATGGCGCGGCGAGCAAAGCCGAAACGAAATGTTGGCGAAGTGGAAACTGACATGACATCGATGATCGATGTTGTTTTCCTCCTGCTGATCTTTTTCATGTTGGCGACCAAGTTCAAATTGCCCGAGGGAACTTTGCGTTCGTATCTGCCGAAGAACCGGGGCGAATCCAACAGCAGACCGATCATGTCGGAAACCTGCAGAATCACGCTGATGAACCAGGGTGGGCAGGTGATCGCCTACGCAGATCAGGCTCAAGTGCCCGTCAGTGACCTCCTCGATTCGGATTTCGAGCAGCACACCGGGATTCCAGGGCCAGATCTGCTCTTCATCGAGGACCATATTGGCCGCAGAAAGGCGACCTATGTGCCATTAGATGGTACGGGAACCCTTCCAGTGGTCATCGATTTCGCTGAGAATGTGCCTTACAAATATGTCATGGATGTCCTGAACATCTGTGCCAGAGCGAGAATTGATAACATCGCCTTTGCCCAGCCGGAGATTCCGCTGGAGTGAGGTGGTGACTGCCGAATCGGTAACTGTGTTTTTCGGCAGTGCTGAAGATTGAATACATACTGCTCAGTTCGTCGATGTCCTCTTCAGGGAGGAATAGGCGACAAAAGAAAGGGTGCTCTCGTGATCGAGACCCAAACCTCAAGCCCACGCGCATCGTTCCAATTCGCATGGGTGCTATGTGGACTGCTGTCTGCTGGCTTCGCCGTTTCTTCCCTGGCTGGCTGCGCCGGTTCCTCTGGCGACATTCTTGCCTCGTCAAGGAATGAGGTGACCGTTGAGCCACCTCGCACGGCGACAGGGGACTCCAGCCAGGATCTCTTCTCCAAGACTTCTGGGGGGAACCAGGATGCCTCGGATGATGCGGTTCAGAATATCGCTGACGAGATCTCGCTCGAAGCACAGGAGCGTCGGCGTACTGCAATATGGCTTGTTGCTCAGGCAGACCGTTTCTTCGCCGAGGCCGATTACGCTGCGGCTGAGAGGGCGTATCGCAGAGCGCTGGATGCAGATCCCAGCCTGCAGGAAGCAAAGAAGAATCTTGCTCGCTGCCTGATGTTCCTTGGTCGTCGTGACGGAGAGATCCTCACCGTGCTCCAGCAGTTCGGCGAAGAGGTCCAGGTACTCGAGCAGCAGCGTCTCAGCGAGGCCACTCGGTTTCTTGCCGAGGGTAAGGCGGCTCTCGAGGATGGCAGAACCGATGAGGCCCTCGATTTACTTCAGCGTGCTCGCGAACGTCTGATCTGGTTCGAGTATGGTGTCGATGTTACGGAGATGCAGGAGGAAGCTCAGGCTCTCTACGATCGGGCCCGAAATCTCAAGATCTCATCGGATGAGGTGGACCGTCGAAGCCGCGAAGAGTTCGCAATTCGCGAGGCGGAGCGGCTCACTTCGGAGGCTGAACAGCGCCGGGTCGAGCGAATCGCAACATTGATGGACCGCATCGAGGACGCCATGGTCCGGGAGGATTTCCGCGAGGCGGCTCAACTGTGCAAGACGATCCTGCAAATCGATCCTCAGAATAGTAGTGCTCAGCGTCTCCAGGAGCGTGCTCAGGAGTACCTGTCCTCGCACCGATATGTCAACTACCTCGAGCGTGACAAGGAACAGGAAATCAGGGTGTGGGAGGATCTGAAGCGTTCAGCGATCCCTTATGAGGATCCATTCCGTTTCCCGGACTCCCGTGACTTCTGGCAAACTGAGGTTCAGCAGCGCCTGAGTCGTCTATCGACGGCGAGCCTCGAGGAATCGCCGGAGATCCGCAAGATCCGCAGAACTCTCGCCTCGGGTTCGACCTCATTTGACTTCCCGGATGCAAATCTAGCCGAGGTCGTCGATTTCCTTCGCAGCGTCAGTGACCTCAACATCAATATCGATCCCGAGATCGAAGGGGCCGATGTCCCGGTAAATTTGTCGCTCGACGGTGTCAAACTGGGTGAAGCACTCGACCTCATCATGAAGTCTACGGGGAAAGCCTACACCTTCCGCGAAAATGTGTTGTTCATCACCGAGCCAGAGAACGCCTTTGGAAACCTCTTGTTCGAGATCTACAACGTCACCGACATCCTCAACAAGATCAGAGATTTCCCGGGACCGAGGATTCGCGTCACCAGTAATGACGAAAGCGATGATGGTGGAGGCAGTAATCCCTTCGACTTCGGTGGGTTTGATGAGGAAGAGGATGCGGAATTGACCCCGGATGACCTGGTCGAACTGATCCAGGAGTCTACCGGTGGTTCTGAGTCATGGGATGATTCCGGATCGACCATCAGTGGTCACAAGGGTCAGATTCTGGTCACCGCTACTCGTGAACTGCATCTGGCAATCCATGATTTCCTCCAGAATCTCCGGACCAACAGCGATGTTTTCGTGGTTGTTGAAGCACGATTCATCGACATGGTGGACGACTTCCTCGAGGACATCGGTGTCGATTCGAGAAATCTTGGCCAACCTCCTGGTCAGGGATTCGGAACCGCTTACGGCAACCTGAACTCCTCGGGCACTGGCGGATCCGACATCGGATTCAACAATCTTGGAGATCCGACCGATCCGGCACTGATCATGGGGCAGGACCGTACAGCTGGACGGATGCAACACATCCTGGACGGTTTCGTGGGAGCAGCCCGAGGTAGCCGACTCAATGCAACCTTGCGTGGCTTGACGATGCAGGTCACCTGGCTCGATCCCTTCCAGATCAATGCGATCATTCGCGCCAGCCAGGAGCAGCGCGCTGCACGGATCGTCACGGCACCCAAGGTGACCGCTTCGAACGGCCAGAGAGTGCATGTTTCCGTGATCACGCAGCGATCCTATGTTCAGGATTACGAACTGGTCTCAGGTGGTACCGGTCTGGTGGTCTCGGAAGTTGCTGACCCCGTCATCGACACCTTTCAGGATGGAGTCGTGCTCGATGTGCGTCCGGTGATCTCTGCAGATCGCCGATACATCACCATCGATGTGCGTCCTACGCTGGCAAGTCTCATCAACGGAGTGATCTCGACTGTGACGATCAGCCTCGGAACCTTGAACAATGCAGCGAGCCTGGTGGAGATCGATCTGCCCGAGATATCGCTGCAACAGGCCTTCACTTCGGTGACAGTGCCAGATGGTGGAACGGTTCTACTGGGAGGATTCAGGAGCCTCAATGAGCTCTCCTACAGGTCTCAGGTACCGATTCTCGGTAACATACCCTTCCTCAAGAATGCATTCCGTCGTAAGGCGTACCTCAATGAGAAGCGGAGTCTCTACATCCTCATCACGGCCAAGATTGTCGATCTGCGTGCTGAGGAGCGAAAACTCTACAACTGATTTGGACCGTAGCGTGGTCGAATGAACCACGACTCGGGGGTCGTTTCCTGGGCAGATGCCGGAAACGACCCCCGTTTCTTGTCAGGAAGGTCACCGCATGAGCGAAATTCGGGCGGTATTCTTCGATATTGACGGCACTCTATTTTCAACCGTTGACTTCGCATCTCGGGCCAGAGAAGCCAGTGTCGATGCGATGCTCGAAGCGGGGCTTCCAGTTGGCCGTGGCGAACTGCTGGAAGAACTGGCAGAGGTCGTTCGCGAGTTCTCCTCCAACTACGAACGGCACTTCGATAAGTTGCTACTTCGACTGCCGAGACGAGCGCTCAAGGGGCTCAATCCCGCGGTCATCATTGCGGCTGGAATCGTTGCTTATCACGATACGAAGACCCGTTTGCTGGAACCGTTCGAGGATGCCAGTGAAGTGTTGAGGCGTCTCGCACAGACCGATTTGATGCTCGGAATCATCACCGAGGGACTGGAAGTGAAGCAGGCGGAAAAGCTGGTGAGATTGCGTCTGCTCGAATATTTCCAGCAACGAGCGATCTTCATCTCTCACCAGGTGGGGATCTCCAAACCCAATCCAAAATTGTATCAGCGTGCCTGTATTGATCTGAATCTTCGGCCTTCCGAGTGCGTCTATGTGGGAGACAACCCGCTCATGGATGTAGACCCTGCCAATGAGATCGGCATGGTCACTGTTCAGGTCCAGCGCGAAGATCGGTATCGAGATCTCAAGGGGGCGACGAACCCTGACCATGTCATCCAGAATTTCTGGGACCTGGCAGAACTGCTGCGTGAGCACGGTGTCGAGGTACCGGAGGTGCTCTAGATGTCGCATCCGCCGTATCTATCGATGGTCGTACCCTGCAGGGACGAGAAGGATGGGATTGAAAACCTCATCGTTCGTCTGGTTCCTGCGCTCGAGGCATCGGGAGTGGCATCTTTCGAGATCATATTTGTCGATGATGGATCCAGGGATGGAACGTCCGATGTCCTGAGTTCTGTTTGTGAGTCCGATGAGAGGTGCCGATTGATTCGGCTCAGGCGCCCTTTTGGCAAGGGAGATGCTCTGAGTGCGGGATTTGATGATGCCCGGGGTGAGGTGATCGGAACCATCGATGCGGATCTTCAGGAATCACCTGAAGAACTGGATCGGTTACTGGACGCCATTGAAGATGGTGCGGACCTTGTCATCGGGTGGCGGCACCATCGCCTGGATGGTGCCGGAAAGCGCATCTCCTCGCTCCTCTTCAATGGTGCCGTCAGGCTGGCGGGGGGGCCGCCGATCCATGATGGAAATTGTGGATTCAAGTTGATCCGAAGC
>JAYZBV010000101.1:0-14820 GCA_036338595.1 Planctomycetota bacterium
GACCATCAATGCTGTCAGAGCGATGGCCACCATCGAGATCAGTACCGCGCGCGAGATGTTCAGCAGAAATCCGAGCACCATTCCCAGAAGTGGCACCGGCAACAGCAACATCGAGACATCCGGCTGCTGAAGAATCACCCAGTTGGCGATCAGGAATCCATTGAGCAGCAGGAAGCAGCGCCCGATGCGTGGCTCGTGTCTGTGGCGCTCGGAACGCTGGGATCTATCCAGAAGCAACGCTCCGGCATGAATCAACACGACCGCGGCAAGCAGTTCACCCCAGTGCCAGGCAGAAGCTGGCGTCAGATCGGGTGCGTCGACCCCCCGCCACCCCACCACGATGGTCGCAGCGACGATCTGGAACAGCAGGATCAGCAGCACCCGGAAGCGGTGTGCTGCAAGTTGGTCCGCCGCGATCTGACCCGATCGCGTCGTCCTTCTGCCGAAAGAGAGTCGCTGCCAGGTCTTTCGACCGGCTCGACCGCGTGCGCTCGCCATGGGTATCCTTCCACCCGATCGATGACCGGGTCCTGCGGGATCACCGTCGATCCCACAAGCACTCCATTGTCCGAGGAAACCGTCCATCTGTCCAAGGGATGCCACAGATCGGAGGCTAAGTCGTTCAAGAAGTTGTGGTTACGATTTCTTCTGTGAAGCGGCAGCAGTGCCTTCGTGGCGTTCGTAGGCATCGACGATCCGGGTCACGAGGCGGTTTCGCACAATATCGGCCGCCGTCAGATCGACCCAGGAGATCCCCTTCACCGTCCCGAGCACACGTCGAGCGTGGAGCAGGCCCGAAGGCTGGCCCTTCTGAAGATCGAGCTGGGTCGGATCCCCGGTCACGACGATTCGTGATTTCGCCCCCATCCGGGTCAAGAACATCTTCATCTGCGCCGGAGTCGTGTTCTGTGCCTCATCGAGGATGATGAATGCGTGGTTGAGGGTCCTGCCCCTCATGTACGCCAGCGGCACGATCTCGATGATCTCTCGATCGCTGTATCGACGCACCTGATCGTAGTCGAGCATCTCGTGCAGTGAGTCGTAGAGAGGCCTCAGATAGGGATTCACCTTCTGCTGGAAGTCCCCCGGCAAGAAACCCAGTTTCTCGCCCGCCTCGACCGCAGGCCGGCACAGGATCAGTTTTCGTACCTCGCCCGCCTTCAGCGCCTCGACCGCGGCTCGCACGGCGAGATAGGTCTTGCCGGTTCCCGCAGGACCCAGAGATACGACGATCTCGTTCTGAGCCATCGCTTCCAGGTATCGCACCTGGCCATCGGTTCGGGCGATCCGGGTCAAGTCTCTCCAGCCCTGACCGTCCTCATCCGAGAACAGTTCTGCAGACCGATTGGTTGCTGCGACGGGCTCATCCGCCCCGGAGCCTCCTCGATGGTGACGGATGGCTGCGTCCAGTTCTTCTTCCGGCGTGGATTTTCCTGGCTTGCGATGAACTGCCTGCATCCGTTCGACCGCTACCTTTGCAGCGGCCACTCCCACTTCCGACCCCTGCAGATCGAGGGATTGGCCCCGCGCCGATGCGACGATATCGAAGCCTTCTCGCATCTGTCTGAGATACATGTCCCGGACGCCGAGCACAGCCTGGGCTTCCTCGTCATCCTCGAACTCGATCGTTACCTCCACGGCTCATCCTCTCCGGATCATGCTGCCAGGACCACGCGCCACCACAATACGAGGGGCATCACCAGCACCAGGCTATCGAGCATGTCGAGGGCTCCTCCCAGTCCCGGGATCGAAGCACCCGAGTCCTTGCGGCCCGCACATCTCTTCATCGCAGACTCCTGAAGATCAGAGATCTGCCCCACCACTGCAACCAGCACCCCGAGTACCAGGGCCATGCCCGCCGAAAAGGTCGGATCGTCCAACTGCACCGCATAAAGGTAACCGATGACAGCCGAGGTCAGGACCCCGGCGATCAGCCCCTCGATCGTCTTTCTGGGGCTGACCGGATGCAGCGGTCGCTTTCCGAACCTTCGCCCGATGAAGTAGGCGCCGGTGTCACTTCCCTTGACCATCAAGACGGTACACAGCACCAGATGAATCCCGACTGGATCCACCTCGGCCAGCACCACGGTGCAAACCATCGGAATCGACATCCATAGCACCGTCAGGGGCGGGTGCACTCTGGCCCAGAGAAGGTTCTTCTGGCCGCCGCTGAGCGCCGTCGAGACCAGCGCCCCGAGCAACAACACGGCTCCGAACAAGGTTGTTGCAGGATTCGCCATCTCGCCAGGCCATGCGACGGATGAATTGAATCCCAATTGGCCCTCACTGGTGGTCAAGACCACCCCGTAGAAGGTCACAACGTAGAAGGCGAGGACCCAGAGCAGCCGCCTTTCCCGGCGGAACCCCTGTGGGTGATCCAGCATCGAGAGCGCCTCGTAGGTGGCTCCGGTACCGAACACCAGGCACAGGATCCACAGCCCGTAACCATCGCTCCAGCCGAGCAAATCTGCGCCCATCAGTGCCACTGCACCGAGCAGAATCGGAATTCCCCACAGCAACCTGCTGGCGAGCCCGCTCACGCCTCACCTCCGTGGGATCTGGAGGGAACCGATCCGAAACGGCGAGATCTGCGAGAGTATTCCTCGAGAGCCAGATCGAGATGCTGGGCATCGAAATCGGGCCACAGAACATCGGTGAAATACAACTCGGCATAGGAGGACTGCCACAGCAAGAAGTTAGAGAGCCGCATCTCACCCCCGGTGCGGATCAGCAGGTCGAGATCGGTCATCCCCGGTTCATAGAGATGTTCACTGACCTGCCTCTCGCGCTGGCTGAGGGAGAGATCGACGTCTGCGCTGGCAGCGGAAGAGAGGGCATCGGCGATCTCGGCTCTGCCTCCGTAATTCACGGCAAGCCGGAACACGATACCCTCGTGATGGGCGGTCTCACGCCGGGCAACGTCGAGTGCCTGCACCACCTCTGGCGGCAATCCGTCGCGACGACCGATGGAGCGAAAACAGACCTGATGCCGATCCATCTCTTCGCGCTCCTGTTGGAGGTGTTGAACCAGCAACTCGAGCAGAAACTGCACTTCCGGATCGGGTCTGTGGAGCAGGTTTTCGGTCGAGAGCGCGAAGCAGGTGACCTCCGAGATGCCACGTTCCTTCGCCAATCTGATCATCCTCCGCAGCGACTGGGCACCCTCGGAATGTCCGTGAGTCCGGGGAAGTTGACGCTGCTGGGCCCAGCGGCCATTTCCATCCATGATGAACCCAATGTGGCGCGGACCCACTTGGCGAGGGTCCACCTCGTCTCCACCTTCAGGTCGCATCGGTAGCCCGAAATCCCCGGTCGAACTCAAGCGAGTTCCCCCTCTGCCCTGAACGGCTCAAAGACACAGACCTCGTCGCGACGGCGACCGGTCGACAGGATCGAGACGGGGATCCCGGTCGCCTGCCTCAGGCGATCGATGAAGGGTCGCATCGAGACTTCATCCACCTGAGACCAGCCAGGCCACTGTTCGATCACGGGCTCGAGGCCCTCCAGATCCGTCAGCGAATCGGGAAACTGATCCAGTGTCTCGCCATCGAGACGATAAGCCGTGACGACAGGAATCGTCTCCCAACCGTCGAGCACGTCCGCCTTGGTGAGTGCGAAGGAGTCGAGGTCATTGAGATCCACGGCGAAGCGAAGCGCCGGGATGTCGAGCCAGCCGACTCTCCTGGGGCGACCGGTCGTGGTCCCGAATTCCCCCCCTGCCTCACGCAACGCCTCGGCTTCTTCACCGTGAATCTCGGAGGGAAAGGGCCCCTCTCCCACTCGGGTGCAGTACGCCTTGGTGACTCCGACCACATGATCGACCTTGCGTGGAGAGAATCCTGTTCCCGGCCCCAGGCCGAGAAAGGAGGGGCTCGATGAGGTGACAAAGGGGTAAGTACCAAAATCGATGTCGAGCATGCATCCCTGGGCTCCCTCGAAGAGCAACTTCTTTCCCTGCTGATGCATCTTGTGCAGCAGTTGACGCGTGTCGGTCACCTGCGATTCGAGTCGGTCCTTCAATCGATGACAGATCTGGATCGCCTCATCGATTCCTTCACCGGGGATGCCGAGTCGTTGCGTACGTTCACGCAGCTTCTCGGGCAGGACATCTTCAATGAATCCGGGAGTCATGATGTCTCCCATCCGAATCCCGTCACGACCGAACTTGTCCTGATATGCAGGACCGATACCTCGGAGCGTGGTTCCGATCGGATGAGCAGCACTCTGTTCACGAATTTTCTCTACCGCTTGGTGATGTGGCAGCACAACGTGAGCTCTATCGGAGATCCTGATCCTGGAAACCGCTTCCTCCGGGAGTGACTCGACTTCATCGAGCAACTTGTGAGGTTCGAGTACCATGCCGTTACCGAGAACCGCCAGGATCCCGTCGTGCAAGACTCCCATCGGCAGATGATGGAGGACATGGCGTACTTCACCGATATACACGGTGTGGCCGGCGTTGGCCCCTCCCTGGTAGCGAACGACGGCATCGGCATCACTCGCCAACACATCCACGATCTTACCCTTGCCCTCGTCACCCCAGTTCAATCCCACAACGCAGACATGCTGCATCTGCTTCTCCAGTTCTGTCATTTTGAGCCATCTTCTTTCGTCGGAATCATCTCGGTCAGTCCACCCATGTATGGCACGAGCACCTCGGGGATCTTCACTGATCCATCGGCTCGCTGGTTATTTTCAAGTATCGCAATCAGCACCCGTGGCGTGGCGATGGCAGTGTTGTTGAGCGTGTGGCAGAAATGGACCTTGCCATCCTCGCCTCGATATCGCAGGTCCATCCTGCGTGCCTGGTAACTGTGGAAACGGGAAGCAGAGTGCGTCTCGCCCCAGCCACGCGATGGCATCCACGCCTCGATATCAAACTTCCTCACCTGGCCAACTCCCAGATCGCCAGTACAGACATCGACCACCCTGTAGGGAATCTCCATCGCCTGAAGAATCTCCTCGGCATTATTCCTGATGAACTCGTGATGCTGGATCGATTCCTCGATGTCGTTCTTGCAGATGATCACCTGCTCGACCTTGTTGAACTGGTGAATCCTGTACAGCCCGCGTGTCTCTTTCCCTGCAGCACCCGCCTCTCGACGGTAGCAGGTTGACCAACCGGCATAGCGAATCGGCAGCTGTGACTCCTCCAGTACCTCACCGCTGTGGAATGCAGTGACCGGAACCTCGCTGGTTCCGGTCAGGAACAGGTTGTCGCGCGGGATCTCGTAAGTTTGTTCCTCACCCCCCGGAAAATACGCGGTGCCATAGAGAGGTTCGTACTTGACCATCGTCGGCACCATCATCGGAGTGAACCCACGCTCCACCACATGGTCGAGAGCAAAGCGCAGCACTGCGAGTTCGAGCAGAGCACCGGCCCCCTTGAGGATGTAGGTCTGTGAACCGGCGAGTTTAGATGCTCTCGCAAAGTCAACGATGTCGAGAGCCTGGCCCAGTTCGACATGGTCCTTATGCTCGAACTCGAATTCAGTCGGGGTCCCGACCACCTTCAGTTCGACATTGTCACCGTCATCCTTGCCGACGGGTACCTCGGGGTCTGCCGGCATCGGAACTCTCGACTGGATGTCCTGGAGTTCATCCAGCACCGCCCGCAACTGATCTCCAAGGATCTTGATCTTGTCCGAGACTTCGCCCATGCGCCCGATCGCCTGCTGTTTCGCATCCCCTTCCAGGGAAGCGATTTCCTTGCCAGCATTCTTCTGGTCATGGCGTAGCTGTTCCTGCTCCGTGAGCAGTTGCTTGCGTTCGTCATCGAGGTGGACCAGTCGGTCGAGATTGACCTCGACACGCTTATCGAGAGCTCCCTGGCGAACCAGTTCCAGTTCGGACCGGATGTACTTGATGTCGAGCATCGGATCGCCTCCGGAGATGTGCTCGATATCCGCCCCCGGATTCGAGACTCCCGCCGGGCGAGGATAGACCCGTATCCCTCTCGCTTCAATCGAGGCAGGTCAGGGAGTATCAGATAGTAGAGTCGCCACCTTGACGATTTCGAGCTGCACCTGGCACCAGCGGGCGATCTCGATCGCCGCCTCCTGCTGGAGGTCCTGGTCGTGCTCATCGGCCCCGATCAGGGCAGGAAGTAGCAATTCACGCGCTCGAGCGGGGTCGCCTGCCAGCGCCAGATCTCTCGCCCCTTGCAGGGCGGTGGCGAGCCTCTGGCGGGCGATCCGCTGCGCCAGGATCTCGAGTTTCCCCTCCAGCGTCGCCAGCACCTCATTCCTGGCCAACTCGAGATCGGACCGGGTCACTGGCAATCCCTCACGAGACAGATCGGAGGGAGCCACCGCCCGCTGGACCTCGATGGTCTGCTCGACCCGCCTTCCCATCTCATCGATCACCACGACGGGCAGGGTGCCGTGGATCACCCAGCTTTCACTGTTTCGTGGCGGCAGTTGTTCACTCCAGACGGTTCTCCAGCGTCGGGCAGGACTCCGTTCCAACCGACGAGACAGGCGCATTGCTTCCGCCAGGCGAAAAGAACGGCGCGATGAGAGCAGCAGAGCCTCGACCGGCGTCGCAGGAATCCAGCGGTGGGTGAGGTCGACGATCTCGCCGATCAACTGCTTCCACCGCTTCACATCGGCAAAGTGAGCGGGAGATCGACTCCAGACACGACCGTTTTCGCCCATCTTCGGCCTCGAACTGAGGGCCCCGATCGAACCCACCGTGGTGACGGTCGCCACTCCCGGCCTGAGGATGAGTTGACGCCCATCCTCGATCGAGCTGCGAAGAGCACCTCGGATCACGACTGGCCGAAGAGGAATCTCGATTCTGGATCTCAGCAGCCCGAGGCGATCGCCGATCGGCTCGCCCGCTTCCAGCAAGATGGCCATCTTCAGCAGGGCTCCGCACGGCTGACCCGTAGCGAGAAGAGATTCTGCGTCGTCTCGAAGTTGTTGCAGTGCCCACCGGCCAGCAGCCCTGGAAGCAGGATCTTCTGCATCGATGGCACCGAGCAGTCGTGTCGCTGTCAGCACTGCGCAGGGGTCCTTACGTTGTTGGCCCTCACGGATGTCTGCCTTGATCTGCTCGAGGACGCCGTGACGCATCACGGCAACATATCGATCGAGCAATGCATCATCTGGCAAACGCTGTAACAACGGTTCGAGGATCTTGATCGCCTCGACCGCATGGCCCTCCAGATAATGCTGCTGGGCGCTGCGGAGCACCTGATCGCAAGATTCTCGCAATTCGATCCTGCGCCGCCAGTGGCTCAGAACCCGTTCGTGATGGCGCGGAGTTTCGATCCCTGCTGCGATGCAGGCGATGGGAATTCGCTGCAATCGGGGAAACAGTTCCCGCATCTCTCTCGAACCATGAGGTCGCTCTGCACAGGCGAGTCGGTCGCGAAGATGTCGCCAAGCTCGATCCCGAACCTGATCGATCACCGGCTGACCACCAGGCTCTGGATGCAGCGGTGTGACAAATCTGCGCAGAGGAACTTGCAGCGCCAGCATCTCGAGGAAAGCATCTTCCCATCGAGCCTGCTCGAGGGAGTGGGTGGCCGCTTCGATGCGCTCGAGGTCGATGACACCCAACCTGGATTGCGGTGAGTCGGCATGAGTGCTGGAGCCTTCTCCATGCAGCACCACCACTCCTGTGGTGAGCAGAACCGTGGCGATGATGGTCGAATAGAACTTCAGGAATCGCACGACCGTGTTCCTCATCTGGAGAGGCTGCCGGGGCATCCGGGAACCCCGATAATTCCTGGATCCGGACACACCGGATCCAGGTAAGCCTATCATCCAGAAGGAGATATGGTCCTGGAGAGGCGTCTAGAGGGAGGCCTCGCCGAGCCCCTCGGCAGTGAGCGTAGCCTCCAGGACCCGATCATCGCCCGATTCGCGCCACTGCGGTTGATGCAACTCGATCGCCTCCTGCATCTTCGAGATGCCATCACCGCCGGTCGGCCCCGGGGCTGCGCGTCCACCGACCAGTTTCGGCGCGATGAGGATCTGGACCCGATCGATCAACCGGGCATCGATGAATCGGCCATGGGTCTCACTACCACCCTCGACCAGAAGATGCTGGATCCCGCGGCCGGCGAGATCTTCCAGCAACACCTTCAGCGGCATCCTGTCCTCCTCGAGCGGGAGCCCGATCAGTTGTGCTCCGGCACTTCGCAGTGCGGACGCTGGCTCTCCCTCCAGCTGATCCTGATGACAGAAGATGAGCGCCCCCCCGGGTTCCTTCAGCAGGGATGCCCCCGGGGGTGTCCGGCAACTGGAATCGATGACGATCCGCACCGGTTCGGGTTGGTCATCGACACGGCTGGTCAGTTGGGGATCATCCTGGAGCACCGTCTCGACTCCGACCAGGATCGCATCGATCAGCCCCCTCGCCTCTCGCGTGGCTGCTCTCGTCAGATCACTGGTGATCCATCGAGAATCTCCTCCGACGCAGGCGATCTTACCGTCCGCAGTCATCGCCCACTTGGCTGTAACGAGTGGTCGGCCATTTCGAATCCTGCACAGATAGGGAGCCGCCAGATAGCGCCCCTCTTGCACCATGAAATCTCTGACCACTTCGATCCCAGCAGCCTCGAGTTTCTGGTAGCCGACACCCGATGTGACCGGGTTTGGATCGTCGACCGCCACGATCACGCGCCCGATCCCTGCCGCAATGATGGACTCGACACAGGGTGGTGTCTTGCCCTGATGACCACAGGGTTCGAGGGTGACATAGAGATCCGCTCCAGCGCCATCGAGTCCGGCCCGACGAGCCATCGCCAGGCAATTGACCTCGGCGTGAGCATCTCCGTAGGCCTGATGCCATCCCTCAGCTGTTCCAGCAGCGCAGACCAGCACCGCACCGACAGCTGGATTGGGAGAGACTCTACCGAGTCCTCGCCTCGCCACCTCCAGCGCTCGTTGCATCTGCCTGGGGTCGGGGTCGGCTCTGGTCATCACTTCGAGGTCTGTAGCGTCGGCCGCTGCGAGGGTCTGGTGGCTCGCTGGCCGTACAGGGTTGCCGCAGAAGCGCGGTCCACATCGACAGCGACGAATGAACCCGCCTCTTCGTCATCTTGCGCATCCCAGATGACGGTGCGGTGGTCCCCTGCCCGACCCGCCCAACGACTCTCATCGAGGCGAGACGGACCCTCCGCAAGTACCTCTACCCTTCTGCCGATGAAACGCTGGTTGCGGCTCTCTGCCTCTGCTGAGACTGCCGCCAGCAACTGGTGATTACGCTGCTTCTTTACATCGAGCGGGATGTCATCTGACATCCTGGCATCGCTGACGGTCCCTGGCCGAGGAGAATATTGAAAAACATAGCTAGGATCGAATCCGACCTCGGTGACGAGGGAGAGACTCTGATCAAACTCCTCCTGAGTCTCTCCGGGAAAGCCGACGATGAAATCGGTTGCGAGGGTGATATCGGGAATCTGCGTCCTCAACCGATCGATGACATGCAAGTAAAAGGAGCGGTCATAGGTTCGCTTCATCCTTGCCAGCATCGAGTCGCTGCCCGATTGAACGGGCAGATGCAGGTAATCCATCACCTTGGTGCATTCCGCCATCGCCTGGATCAACTTTGGCCTCAGGAATCTTGGATGCGAGGTGATGAAATGACACCGCTCGATGCCATCGATCTCCTCGACACCACGTAACAGGGTATCTAGCCCCACTCCCCGCCCGAGCCTCTTGCCGTAGGAGTTGACCGTCTGGCCCAGGAATGTGATCTCCTTGACCCCGGCATCGGCGAGACGCCGGACTTCATCGAGGATCTCATCGGGGGACCTGGAGACTTCCTTGCCTCGGGTGGTGGGAACGATGCAGTAGGTGCAAACCATGTCACAACCTCGCATCACCGAAACAAACGCGTGCCACCGATTGGGTCCCAGATTTCTCTGGCGCACAAATTCAAGAGGCGAATCCATGTCCGTCGCCAGCAGCGTACTGCTCTGTCCCCTCGCCTCCTCGATCAACTCGGGCAGTCGATCAAACTCCCGCGTGCCGACGATGAGGTCGATCCAGGGGGCTCTTTGAGACAACTGATCCTGCTTGTGCTGAGCCACACATCCTGTCAGACCGATGATCAGTTCAGGCTCCTGCTGCTTTCTCTTCTTGAAACTGGTCATTCGCATGACAGCACGCTCCTCGGCGTGTTCCCGAACCGAGCAGGTGTTGTACAGAATCACTCCGGCATCATCCGGATCATGGACCAGGAAGTAGCCCTTCCTCTTGAGACCCTCGAGCATCAACTCGGCATCGAGTTTGTTCATCTGACAGCCGAACACCTCGAAGTAGACACGATGTGACCTGGGTACATCTGCGGAGATGGGAGCGGTCTGCATCGGATAGGTCAGTTTCAATGATCCTCCATCGCTCGAAGAGGTGTTCTGTGCGACCCGGATGGTAGGAACACCGATCCCACGGGTCAACAGGACCGGTTGCACTGGAGGGAACTTCCGGGTGCCTAGCGACCCGCCCACGGCGACAGAAAGCCGACCAGCAGGCGCACAATCAGCGCTGAGGCACCACAGAGCGCCAGGATGGCGAGCCAGTAGTGATCGGTGACATAAAGCAGGGTGGCACAGATCAACGCAGCGGCTGCGATCACCGATTCCACGACCCTGCGGTTGGAGCCGTCGACTCGCCGAATCAGCCGATCGAGCCCGACGATCTCCGACTCGACCCGCAACCTGCCTCGAGTCGCCTTGCGAAGCGCGTCGGACATCAACTCCGGTAGATCAGCCAGCATTTCGATGTTGTCGATGGTCTGATCCGCGGTGCGGCGAAGCAGGTTCTCGGGGCCGATTTTCTCTTTCATCAGATCGATCAGCAGCGGTTCCAACTCACTCGCAGTATCAAATCCTGGATCCAGTTTTTCCGTCAGACCTTCGAGAAGAACCAGCGATCGAGTCATGCGAACAAATCCAGGCGCAATTTCGATTCTGTGTTCCGTGGCGATATCGATGATGCACTTGAGCAGCGCTGGAAGATCCACCTCGGAAAGTTTCAGACCAATATATGGATCGAGGCGATTGGCAATCGACTGAGTGAGAGAAAATGTGTCTGCATCTCCGTGACAGTAGCCGACATGAAGGACCTGATGGGCGAGTTCCTCATAGTTCCTGCTCACCAGCGCCTTCAACATCCTCGACAGCCTATGTCGTAGTTCTTCGGTGAGGAGGCCCGTGAGACCGAAGTCGATCCAGGCAATCCTACCGTCACGGGCCACGATGATATTCGATGGGTGGGGATCGCCATGAAACTGACCATGCAGGAAGATCATCTGGAACAGCGATCGGGCGACGATCTGCGCCACTCTACGCCCTTCGGTGGTACTCAGTTCAGCACGCCCCACCGAGACTCCATCCACCCAGTCCATGACCAGCACCTCACGGCTCGATACTGCCGCATGGGTACCTGGAATCAGCACGTCCTCGTCTCCCTCGAAGGAGGCCCTGATTCGATCGATGGCATTTCTCTCGAAGTTGAAGTTGATCTCGTTCGCGAGCGCCAGTCTCAGTTCATTGACCACGCCCTGGGGATCGAAGCCGCCCGACTCGGGGTGCTTGGCCAGTGCCTCGGCAAATAGATCGAGCAAACCCATATCCTGCTCGATCAACTTCTCGATTCCCGGCTTTCTGACCTTGATCGCCACGCGGTGGCCATCGAGTGTCATACCGCGGTATACCTGTGCGATCGACGCGCTGGCGACCGGTTGTTCCTCGATCTGAGCAAAGCAACTGGAGAGTTCTTTACCCAGAGATTGCTCGATCACCTGGCGAACCTCTTCGAATGGAATCGGATCCACATCGTCACGCAGTCGCTCCAGTTCCTTGACCAGAACTTCCGGAAAGACATCGGGTCGACTGGCAATCAATTGCCCCAGTTTGATATAGAGAGGGCCCAGATCCTGAAGTGCAAATCTGAGTCGTCGAGGAAACGAGTTCTCGGACCGAGCAGATCCACCGAGCAGGCGCACTCGAACACCGGCCCCCAGGCGAGATGCCAGGTCTCCCAGCCCATGTCGTGCCAGGATCAGGGATACATCCTTGAGTCTGGGGATATTTCGGAGAGTGCGAAGGGGTGTCACCACCGGTATCTCCTAGCGGCAGCGAAGTTGCTGCTCCAGTTCCTGGACGCGGGCCACCAGTTGATCATGCTCCTCGCGACTGACCGGAACCAACTTCTGTACAAGTCGTTTCAGATCATCCTGAGTGGAACCCTCGCGCTCGGGAGCGATCGGAGGAGGTGCTTCTTCTCTGTCAGTCTTGCGCTGCCAGGCATCGAGGACCGCTTCCGCCTGTTCGCGTGAGATGGTTCCCTCTTCGACCAGATCATCGACCGCATGGCGCAGCCCCGAACGAGCTCGCTCGATCGCATCCAGTCCTGCGTGTATCAATTGACGAACAGCGTCCAATTTCCGCTTCCTCTCCCGATGCTACCGACGAGCATCCTATAGGATCGCCCGCTGCCGGGCGAGCGGGGGTGCAGATCGGGATGGGTAAAAAAATAGGGAGTCCGTTGAGATTCAACGGACTCCGCGGGAAAGGGGGGGAGTGCAGATTGTGGAGGAGATTCTCCTCACATTAGCACTGGCAATCGACGGGCCAATCGGCGCTGATTCTGGAAATTGGCCCTAAGAACCACATGGAAGTCAGGTTACACCACTCGGTCCGATCGCCGCTGCACCCCGCTAGCGCGGCAACGGTTTCCGACCCGGAAGCAATGCCATGACTCGATTCCCGAGCGTCCTGGATGGCACCCGATGAGAGTCCGGCGAGGAGTGGAGCATCAACCTGAGGAGATCACCCGGCCCAGTGCCTCGAGTGCAGGCCGCAACTGATCTGGCGCCAATCCGAAGCCGATCCGGACATGGTCACGGGCACCGAAGAAGCGTCCTGGCGTCAGATTGACACCCTGTTCGATACAGAGTTTCTGAAAGCCGTCCCCGTCGGTTCCGAGATGCTCAGGGACTCTCGGAAAGCAGACCAGCCCGCCCGCAGGCTCCACCACCTCGATGGCTTGATGCTGCAACCAGTCGCGCATGATCTCCCATCCATCGCAGGCGATGCGCCGACCTCTGGCTCGCAGAGGCTGCCACTTCTTCATCGCAGCCCTCGCCACCTGGTCGGTCAGGCACGAGTTGTGCAAGGTCGTGGAATCGAGAACCCGTCGAGCTCGATCGACCAGCTGGGGCGTCGCTAATCCCCAGCCAAAGCGAACCTGAGAAACACCGTGAACCTTGTTGAGCCCACCGATGCTGACGATGGATGGGTGACGAAGTGAAAGCGGTCCAGGGTCCGGATCGAGGAAGGGTCGGTACATCTCATCGACGATGACATGGAACCCGTGGTCTTCTGCCAGCGCTGCAATGCCCAGTTCCTCCTCCAGAGAGAGTCTGACACCGCTCGGATTGTGCAGGTTGGTCAGCAGCAGCAGGGCAGGCTGGTGCTCTTCGAGCGTCCTGGCGAGCGCCTCCAGATCGATCCTGTATCCCTGCTCGAAGTGACGCTCGAAGGGCACCGTCTTGACGCCCACAACCGACAGCGCATCGACGACGGGAAGATAACCGGGAATCTCATGCACGACCGTCTCGCCTGGCCTCGCCAGAGCAGCACCGAAACAAAAATGAGAATGCGAGGCGCTGGAGGCGAGCAGGATGCCATCGGGATCGATCCCCCACAGCTTCTCGATCTCAGCCATCACCTCCGTCGGCCCATAGGGAGTGAACTCGAACAGTTCCAGGTGCGCCGGGTCGAGTCCGATGTCCTCCCAGTCGACGGGAGGGACGGCACTCATCGTCAGGAGATGTCGTCCGAGTTGTCCTTCGGATTTTGCCCATCGGATGTAGGGAACCGTTGAGATTGCCATTCTTCCTCCTCCATCTGACGCAGTCGCCTCCTCCGACGGGTGCTCTGAACCACTGCCGCAATGATGACCAGTAATGCGAGCCCCTTCCAGGACAGGATCAGGTCCACGATCAGACCCAGGTACACATCGGACCGTGCCAGCTCCTGCGACCACATGCTCGTCGCATCGTCGATGCTGAGTCCGGTCTCCAGCTCGAATCCTTGCTGCCAGGGTGTTCCGTCTCTACAGCGAGCAAGAATCCGCTTGTGCAATTGATGATCAAAGTTACGGCGAGTCCACTCGATGAAGGAACACGCCTCGGCGTAGAGCAGCGAGGCCCTGACATGGGTTTTCGGTAGATACTGGTCGAGGTCGGTGATGGGAACCAGAGCGATTCCCCTCGCCTGCAGGATCAGATTTCTTCGGGTCGGTGGATCCGGAAGTTGATGTGCTGCTGACTGTGCAATGCCCTCGTGGACCCAGCGCGGCAACGCCCCTGCCGCCTCTTCCAGTACCAGATGAGCCAGTTCATGGACCACCGTGGCACTGCCAGCGGCCGGATTGGCTGCCATGTACTGGATGTCGATGATCACGATGCCCTTGCGAGTCAGGGCCACTGCGGGAACCCAACCGGGTACCGGATCGCTACCGTAATGCGCCAGAGTACGGTTGAGGGCAGCATTGGACACGACCAGCACCACCAGTGGCTTGCGTTGCGAGCGCGAACCGAGCCAGTTGCGCAGATGTTGCAGATTATTCTCGACCAGCGCGGAGAGAGTATCGGGAGGCAGTCCCGTTCCCGGAGCGATCGCCCAGTCGAAGGCGATTCCGGGGATGTGCTGGAAGCCAGCTGGCGGCTCGTCTGCCGCTACCGTGGGGCTCAGAGCCAGCACCAGGATCGTCACCAGGATCCAGCTCCAGTTTTTCTGTGACGATGCAGCCGGGACCACGAGAATTCTCCGATGGAAAGAGAGGGGGGGGGGGGGGG
>JAYZBV010000102.1:0-42312 GCA_036338595.1 Planctomycetota bacterium
ATGATTCCGGAGAAGGGCTCTGGATAGCTTGCGAATACTCTCTGCACGGGAAACTGCCTGGTTCAACATCAGCCCCGACTCCACCTGGGATTCGATCCAGCGCCTCGAGGACTGGCCGAGGTGGTGTGACGGCCTGATGGACGCGCGCTGGAGACTTGGCGAGCCGTGGACAGTGGGTTCCAGGTTTTCCCTCGACTGGGGCGTCGCAACGGATTCTCCTCTGGCAGGGGGAGTAATTCTGGAGGTCGATGCGGCCCCGGCGGAGGAACAAGCTTCATTGCGGAGTATCTCCTGGGTTGCTGGCATCGGGCCGGCCCGCAGTGAGGCGCGACTGATGGTCTTGCAGGACGGATCAGGCTCACTGGTCGAGTTCGTGACATCCTGGAAGGGCTGGGCATCGCCACTGTTTCGAAATCGTGCATCCCGGTGTGCAAATCGACAGAGAGACTGGCTTGCCAGTCTCAGGGAAATCCTTGAACGGGTGGGTAGCAGCGGATGACCAGAGAAGCAACCCGGCTGAAAACGCTCTGGTACATGGGTGCCAAGACCAGACTGTGCGAGGAATTTCTCGACGGTGCAGTCCGGGACCTGCTATCACCAGGGGGAACACTTCTGGACGCGTGTTGCGGAACAGCTGCAGTGGCGCGCTGGTTTGCCCCGGGTTACAGGATCCTCGCCAATGATTCGCAGCAGTTCTCCTCTGTCATTGCCAGAGCTCATCTCGAAGGAGATGGAGAGTGGACTCAAGAACTGGATCGTCTGGATCCGCAACAGGATCTCGGACTTGCCATCAGCGAGAATCAGCGACTTCTCGACGAGCTGGTTCCGAAGGCACTGGAACTGGAAGATTCAATGCTCTCCCGGGTAATCGATGCGGTGACCGGGCCTGACGAGTCCCCAGAAGTGCTGGATCGATACAGAGCTTTCGTCTCGGAAGCACCTCTCCCTGATGGGTCAGTTTCTGACAAGAAGTTCTCATCGCTTCACCAACCGCTCGCCAGGCGAATGCCGGAATTGCTGGAGCAGCGGATGCAGGATCCTGGTAAGGCTCCAGCGCTGATGTGCACGGCGTACTGGGCTCATGTTTACTTCGGGATCCGTCAGGCTACGCGGATCGATTCGATCCGCCATGCGATCGATCAGATTCCCATCGATGACCCGCATTGCTGCCGTAAGAAGACACTCTATCTGGCGGCACTCCTGCACGCAGTTTCAGTCAGCACATCCGGAACCAGCCACTTCGCCCAACCTCGATCCATCGCAAGGGATTCGGAACTGGTTGCGGTAGTAAAGCGCCGCATGGTCGACATCGATGATCAATTTGAACTCGCCCTCGATGCGATCCGTACAGAATGGTTAGAGTCACCGAGACTCGATGGGAACAAGGTTTACTGTTCTGACATCCACAGGCTGCTCGAGGCTGGTAGTCCACTGGACGAGGAAGATGTGGACCTTGTCTACCTCGATCCTCCTTACACCGCCGATAACTATTCTCGCTTTTATCATGTGCTGGAAACTCTCGTGGAGTACGACTATCCGCAGCTGCAGACCAAGGGAGGCGAGTTGACGCGAGGGCGGTATCCAGGCCAGGAGAAGAGATTTACTTCCGACTTTTGCAGCAGCGTCAGGGCAGAGGATGCTTTTCGCAGTGTCGCCAGGTCCACCAAGGAGCGTGGTGCCAGTCTGCTGATCTCGTACTCCACCGATACAGGATTGTTGACTCGAAAGTGGAAAAAATCGGGAGACGAAAATCCCGCCCGTCGTTTTCGAGAGTTGCTTCTTGAATATTTCAGCAGTGTCGAGATCCGAGAAAAGGCCCTGATGCATTCCGGTCAGGGGGATTCGAACCGATCGGTTCGAGAACTCCTGTTGCTCTGCGAGGATTGAATTGCGCTGGCTTGGTAACAAGACTCCGCTGCTGGAAGAGATATTGCGCGCTGCAGAGCGCGCTGGATTTCAGGGCGGTACCGTATGTGACCTCTTTGCAGGAAGTGGTGCGGTGGGGCGTTTCTTCCGGTCGAGGGGGTTTCATGTCGTTTCCACTGACCTGATGCACTGCTCCCTGGCCTTTCAGAAGGTGTATCTGGAGTGCCCGGGTCCACCGTCTTTTCCTGGTGTTCAACAATTCTGGGACCAGCTGGAGCCAGCCGATGTCAGCAGGATTCACGATGCAGAGCCAAAAGACACTGCATCGTGGATTCCGTTTCTGAAGCTCATCCGATACCTCGAGGAGGCACTTCCAGCAAAAGAGGGAATCCTGGTCAGGCAATTTTCCCCCGCTGGTGCGGCAGGTAGAGGCTACCTGACCCCGGAAAACGCAGCGCGTCTCGATGCGATCATCCATCAGATTCGCTCATGGCGTATCTCGGGTCTGCTCGATGAGTCAGAGATCTGGTTACTGATCGTCAGCGTCATCGATGCGGCGGATCGGGTCGCCAACATCTCAGGAACCTATGGGGCGTATCTCAAGAGCTGGCAGCAGAACTCACTCCATGACCTGAAACTGCGCATTCCGTCCACCGTCGAGGGCCCGGTTGGACAGGCCCATCGATGTGACGCCAGCGATTGGATCGAGCAAGTGGAGTGTGATCTTCTTTACATTGACCCGCCTTATAATCAACGACAATACGGTGCCAATTATCACCTCCCCGAAGTCCTGTCCTTGTTGCCGATGGAAGAATCCGATGATGCCATCGAAGCGCAACTGTACGGAAAGACGGGTCTATTGCCCTGGAAGGATGTGGCATCGCCTCTATGTAGCCGGCGCGGTACCGAGTGTCTGGATTCGATGGAGAGAGTCATCGAGAGAGCTCGAGCCAGAGGAATAGTGTTCTCGTACAGTGAGGAAGGCATCCTATCGAGGGACCAGATCGAGCAGATGCTGTTCAGGTGGGCCGTGCCAGAGCACGAGAGCGATCCCCCGGTGGCAGCCGAGACGGATATTCTCCACGAGATCCCCTATCGAAGATTCAAGAGCGATCGGAGTGGCTCAGCGCGCAATTTTCGTCCAGCAGCAGGCCGAACTGAAGACGAGGTTCACGAGTGGCTCTTCGCCATCCGCAGGGTTCAGGAGCAGCCGGGGTAGTTGCCTGCTGGCTGTTGCTAGATGTGATAAAGGAGCGGATAAGGCCAATAGCAGGCCGATAGAGCGGTTTCTGCGCCTTGAAATTGTCATTCCAGTCACATTTGGTATCTTTGGGACAAACCCTTACTATCGGCCCTCAGTTGTGTACCATTACATGGTTAATGTACGGCACATATGGTCATTACAAGCGGTTCTTTGTTATGACTCTGGTGCGGTGCGTCTATTACACATTTGAGCGGCCAGGAGCAACGGGATCAGGCAGCGAGGAAGCTGATTATTTCTGATTCTGCATCATGGAGATGCCACGTTATGACAGGTTCGGACTTGAATTACCGGTCGCTTTCACCACTTCCCCCAATTGTCTGCAAGAGGACCTGCATCCGAACTGCAACGATGATCTTCATCGTGAGTCTGTTCGCTCAGATAGCTGCCCCCCTGTACCCGGCTGATATTTACGATGGGAGTCGGCGTGGGCCAGCGATGGAGACTGTTCAGGGAGCCCTCACGAGGGACCTTGAATCGGTGCTGGGAGATGAAACCGCTGCCACCATGACCCTTTCATGGGTTCGCCAGCCCTCAGAGAACAGGGTATTTGCAGGATGGGTACAGGAGATCGATGGGATTCCGGTTCGTGGAGGCTTGGGCCGAAGCATGGCTCTCAAGGATCCGATGACGGGTCAATGGTCAGTCACCTACCGAGCGTTCAGATATTCAGTTCCTGAAGAAGTTCCGCAGCCGGTGCTCGAATCTGGGGCTGCGCTGGAGATCGCCAGTGTAGGCCACTCGAAACGACAGTGGTCTATTCCGCGACTGGAACTCGCTCCTGGAAAAGATGGCGATCCGACCCTGTGCTGGGTCATCGATGGCACATCGACCATCCCGGGACATCACAGTAGCATCCGGATCGATGTCGATGCCCGTATCGGGTTGGTGGTCGCTGTCGAGGAGCAGATCTGTGAGATCGACATTCCAGGGTCCGTGGACACCTTCCGGACCGAGGGAACGGGTCCTCCGGCTACCACCACAACGGTGAGCTTTCCCCTCGGGGGTGCACAGGTCAGCGGAGCGGGAGTCAGCACCATTACTGCTCCCGATGGTTCCTTCTTGCTTGCTAACGTGCCCGATAGCAACTTCACCGTGCTGGCAGGCTTGCAAGGAGAGTGGGGGCTGATCAGCAGCGCCATCCCACCCGATGTCGTGGACTCTGCCGCAGCAGATCCCGCTGGCGTGTCGCTGGTCATCAACGATCCACCCACCATCGATGGTACGGCTCAGGCAAATGCGTTTCATTACATGGATCAAGGGGTTCGATTTTTTGTTGAATCCCCCGGTGGCTTCCCGGCAATGGTGACACCGGTCACCGCCACCACATCTCTTGCAGGCAGCTGCAACGCCTTCTATGACCCAGCTCTGACGATGCTACGTTTCCTCAGGGCTGGAGGAGGATGCGTGAATAGCGCCTATTCCTCGGTGGTGCTGCACGAATTTGGCCACCATGTGGTCGCATCCCTGGGGCTGGCGCAGCAGGCTTTTGGTGAGGGGTACGGCGATTCCCTATCGGTGATATTACTGGGCGAAGGAATCATCGGCAGGGATTTCAGTGGTCCGGGAACTTCCGTCCGCAATATTCAGAATTCCGGCGTGACGATCCCCTGTTCCGGGGGCATACACTTCTGTGGCCAGGCCCTGGCAGGATTCTGGTTTGACCTGCGGGAGACGATGATTTCGCAACTTGGACCGAGCGAAGGCGCGGCCATGATGAGGGAACTGTTCGTGGACTGGAGTAGTTTGACCCTGGGTGCTTCCGGTTCGCAGCCCTTCCATTTCAATATGCTCACGGAGATTCTCACCGTCGATGACACCGATGGGACTCTGGCCAATGGATCCCCGAACTTCGGTGCGATCTGTGCTGCAGCCCTGGCCCATGGCGTGGTGTGTCCAGAGTTGACGACCCTGGTCTTGACCCTGGAGGTTGGACCAGGCGAAGCAGTTCCTCCATCACCAGCGATCCCGGTCAGGGTGCTTGTTGAAGAGATCCTTGCCAGCCCTTTGCCCAACGGTGCCACTGTAATTTATCGCTTTGAAGGAGGGCCGTGGCAATCGTTCCTGCTGGTCGAGACAACGCCAGCGATCTATGAGGGTAATTTCCCACCAACAGCCTGCCTGGATTCCTTCGAATGGTTCGTCAGTATTCAGGACGATGCTGGAATCACCACCACGCTTCCTCCCGATGCCGTCACACTTCCCTACTCGACCGTTGTCGTGACAGAGATCACCACGACGATGCAGGAAACCATCGCTCAGGATCCCGGCTGGAGCATCGCTGAGCCTGACGATACGGCGACTGCTGGAAGATGGGAGTGGGGGGATCCCTACGCTTCCGTTGCACAGCCGAGCGCAGGTGTCCCGGGACCGCAGGGGGACCTGACCTGCTACATGACGGGGCTCGGCGGAATCGGTCAATCACAGGGTGCTCACGATGTAGACGGAGGGGATACGACCCTCACCAGCACCTCATTTCCGATTCAGAATAGTGGCCTGCACAGGGTTTCATACTGGCGCTGGTTTTCAAATGCGACCTCTGTCACGACACCGGACGATTCACTATTTGTCTACAGAAGCCTCGATGAAGGAACTTCCTGGCAGCTGGTCGAGGAGATTGGCAGAGGCCATCCGGAGGCTCTTGGAGGCTGGTACGAGAGTTCCTTCTGGATCCCCGAGGGGAGTTCTCCGACAGGGAGCGTGATGTTGCGTTTCCACACTGGCGACGAGGGTGCTGGCAATGTGGTCGAGGCGGGAGTGGACCTGATCTTGATCGAGCAATTGACCTGTTCTGGAACGCCGCCACCTCCCGTTGCCGAGAACGATTTCATCAGAGGAGATTGCAATGTGGACGGCAACCGCGATCTCAGCGATGCGATTCAGATGCTGGATGTTCTCTTTGGCAGTGGCACCGACTATCCCTGTGAGGATGCCTGCGATATCGATGACGGCGGGCAGGTGAATCTCGCCGATGTGATCGGGTTCTTGAATGAACTGTTTCTGGGAGGACCGGGAAGTTCAACGGCCTGCGGCGCCGACACCACCTCAGATACCATAGGGTGTGAACAGGGGCTGATCTGTCCCTGATCCTGTCGCAGTTCGAATTGAGAAGGTCGATGATGGCGCCCCCCTCGTCATCTCCCATCCGGTGAGAGCCCACTCGCTGACCCAGGCTTCATGGAATATGATGAACACGGGTATCTTGCCATCGAGCAGTTGCATGGATTTCACCGATTCTGGCAAGAGGATCCATCATGGAAATCAGGCGTGATCCGAACATCTCATCAGGGGGAGTTTGATGTCAAAAATGCATTGTTGGTGGCTCTCCGGGGCACTTCTCATTCTCCTGGGTTCCCCGGTATCCGATCTGGTGGCGCAGGAATGGTCGGATCGCCCATACGAGCAGGAGATCACCTCGGCGCTTGCCAGTTTCTCAGAGCAGTATCCGGCGGTCAGGCAACACCGGGACAGACTGGGAAGAACCTATCTCTTTGGGGCCCCCATCACCCGCGGTGTTAGCGAACTGGATGCGGTGCAACTGTTCTTGCAGCAGAACGCGCCATTGTTTGGCATCTACAACAGCGATCTGGAATTGATCTATGAGACGGAGTTGCTCGACCAGGCAGCCACGGTTTTTGCATATCGTCAGATGATAGACGGTGTGCCGGTTGAGTTTTCAGCGTTCCGCATCCTGGTCAGGCCGGACCTGATCACAGGGGATCATGTGGTTGTCTACGCAGCCGGCCATCTGGCACTACAACCACTGAGAGGGTATGCACCGGTCCAGTTGACACCTGAACAGGCGACCAACATTGCACGTAGAGAACTGCCTGAAATCGATTCTTCCCTGTGGTCACACGGCGATCTGGTGATCCAGGCGAGTGCGAATCTGGGTATCGATTCTCGACTCGTCTATCGGGTCAAGGCGATCGATCCCGCGCGTGCCATTGATTTGAGTGTGATCATCGACCCGGAAACAGGACAGCTGATCGAGATCCGCGACGACATCATTCATGTGGATGTAGAGGGAGTGGTGCGCGGCAGGATCAGCCAGAATAATCGCCCCGATACCGCCTCCAATCCTGCTGTAGAGCAGGGAGTGGGAGCCGTCCCCGTCTCCATCTCAGGAAGTGGATCCACCCACTCTGCACTCGATGGTTCTTTCACCTGTCCCCATGGCGGCACAGCCCCGGTGAATCTGGGATCATCACTGGTAGGAACCTGGGTCAGGGTTGAAAACGATGCTGCAGTCAATCTCACGGTGACCACTCCAGCAACTCCTCCAGGGCCAGCGACTGTACAGTTGAATCCGGTTTCAGATCCGCTGATCCAGGCGCAGGTGAATGCTTTTCATTACACCAATATCACTCACGATTTCATCAGAGACCGGACCGCCTCTGGTATTGCTGGTATCGATGTGCCGATCCAGTGCAACGTCAACATCTTGGATACGTGCAATGCATTCTTCAGTCCTGGCGCACAGAGCATCAACTTCTACCAGGCGGGAGGTGGCTGCGTGAATACAGCTTACTCCAGCGTTGTTTCTCACGAGTATGGACACTTCATTGTTGACCGCCTTGGGCTGGGACAGGGGGGATTCGGTGAGGGGTACGGGGATCTGATGAGTATGCTCATCTACGACGACCCCATCATCGGCCACGACTTCGCAGGACCGGGAACTCAGGTGAGAAATCCTGTAGCTGCCAACATCCAGTACCCCTGCCCGTCGAGTTCGGTTCACACATGTGGCCAGATTCTTGGAGCCTGTTTCTGGAAAATTCGCGAAAACTTTGGCGCTGTTTTCGGATCAGCAGAGGGCCTGACTCAGGCGCAGCAACTGTTCGTGGACTGGAGCCTGGTCACTCTGGGTGGTTCTGGAGACTCCAGTGCTCACCCACAAACAGTGATCGAGGTGCTCACTGTCGATGATGACGACACCACTCTCGATAACGGAACACCCAACTTCACCGAGATCTGCGCAGCATTTGAAGAACACTCGATCAGTTGTCCGATTTCCCCCGCTCTCCTGATCTCCGTCCCGATCGGGCTCCCCGGATTCATTCAACCCCAGACCGAACAGTCGGTCCGGCTTCAGGTCCTGGCGGGGACGCAGGAACCAGATCCGAGTTCAGGGCAGATGTTCCTTCGCCAGGGGCCGGGGCCCTTCACCCCGTACCCGGTAGAACTGATCTCTCCCGACGAGTATGAGTCCATCATTCCAGGTATTCCGTGTGGCGAGATGGTCGAATACTACTTCAGCTTTGGTGACCTCTCGGGCGGAGTTCACACGGCACCCCCTGCGGGTGCGACAGCCGCGTTCACGGCCCCCGTGCTGACAGAGCAGTTGATCCTGATCGAGGACCCGTTCGAAGATGACCTGGGTTGGACTGTCGGTGCGCCTTCGGATACGGCGACGACCGGTGTCTGGACCAGGGTGACGCCGATCGGAACCGTCGCGGCACCCGGTGCGGACCACTCCAATTCGGGTAGCCAGTGCTGGGTGACTGGCCAGGGATCGGTCGGAGGCTCGCAGGGAGAGAATGATGTCGATGGCGGTCCCACCACCTTGTTTTCACCGATTCTCGATCTGACAGCCGCTTCCTCTTCAGGATCGACCGCATATTCGATCGAGTACTGGCGCTGGTATGTCAACGGTACCGGTGCGACGCCTTATACCGATCCCTTCATCGTTGCGATCAGCAGTGATCTGGTGAACTGGGTCACAGTGGAGCAGGTGGGGCCACAGAACGGCCCGGACACCAATGGCGGCTGGATCCGGCACTCCTTCGATCCGTCTGATCTGGTGTCCCTCACCAGCACGGTCCAGTTGCGATTCGTCGCTGCGGATCTCAATGATGGGTCGATTGTCGAGGCAGGAATCGACGACTTCTTGGTTCAGTCCAATACCTGTGAAGATGGACCTACATTCAGAAGGGGAGATCCCAACGGAGACGGAGGCACAGATATCTCCGATACGGTGGCGATCTTGCAGTACCTGTTCGCAAGTGCCACGCTCGACTGTCTCGATGCTGCAGACATCTTTGATACCGGTACGATCAACATCTCCGATGCCATCGCACTGGTCACTTTCCTGTTTGCAAATGGAGATGCTCCCGCTGAGCCATTTCCGGCCTGTGGCGTTGATCCTGGAAGCGACACTCTGGACGAGTGTATCGGTGCAGGATCCTGCCCCTAGCTTTCTAACGCCGATTCAGTGTGGTCTTGCCGCAACAGGGACCGTGCGCAGCTCGATCCCGCAATGAAACCCGTTGTCCACGCCCACTGGAAGTTGAATCCGCCGATCCTTCCCTCGCAGTCGAGAATTTCCCCGGCGAGGTAAAGCCGATCGTGGATGCGAGATTGCATCGTCTGATAGGCGATTTCATCGAGTGGGACTCCCCCCGCCGTCACCTCGGCAAGTGCCCACCCGCGATGCCCACAGATGGGTAGCAGATGCGAGGTCAACTCGGTGACCAGTTGACGACGAGCCTCCTTCGTGAACTGCGCCATCTTGCAACCGAGATCGAGTCCAGCACGAGAGCCGATGAACTCCGCCACCCGGCGGGGGAGTTTTCCGGAGATCTGCTGGAGAATCGACCTGTTTGGCGTTTCCTGGGCGCCATCGATGAGCCAGCGGTCCACATCCTGCCTGGTATGGCCCGGCAGTAGATCGACGTGCATCTGAGGTTCGTGACCCAGATCGTTGTGACGCACCCATGTGCGACTGATGTCCATCGCCGCAGGTCCACTGATGCCGGTGTGAGTCCAGAGCATCTCTCCACCTGTGGCCTCGATGGTCTTGCCATCGACGTTGACCGACAGTCGAGCCGGATGGGAAATTCCAGAAAGGGACTGATGCCCGTGATCTTCCTGGATCAGTAGGGCGACGAGCGAGGGCCAGGTATCCGTCACGCTATGCCCGAGACTCTGGATCATCTTCCAGCCGTGGCCGTCGCTACCACTCTTGGGGAGAGACTTCCCGCCGGTGGCGGCGATGAGCCGTCGCGAGTGCAACTCTCCACCTGATCCGTTCAGCGTCCAGCCCTGATCATCTCCAATGATCGTCTCTACTCGCCACTTCTGCAGCAATTCGACGCCGAGGTCCTGGCAGCGTTGTAGCAGTGCGTCGAGGACGGTCCTCGCCTTGTTTGTAACCGGAAACAACTTTCCAGTTTCTTCCTGTTTCAGTTCGACACCGAGTGTGCGAAACCACTCCACGGTTTGGCGCTGATCAAAGGCGTTCAGGATGTTGCGAACGATGTTCTTCTTGCCGTGGAAGTCACCTGGCAAGACCTCATGGTGGGTGACATTACAGCGGCCACCACCCGAGACGAGGATCTTTGCACCCGGCTTCCGGGCTGTTTCCAGCAATACGATCCGGAGAGTGCGATGAGGATCGTGCTCGGCAGCAAATATCGCTGCTGCCAGGCCTGCTGCTCCTGCGCCGATGATGACGATATCTGCATCGTCACGACTGTCATCCATCACTCGCCGGCGTCCTGGATGCTTCTGGCGAGAGGCTCGAACTGCGACTCATCGAAATCACAGGGTGCCGGGATCGGGAAATCGCCCATTTCATCCGTCGGGATCAGATGAACATGTACATGAGGAACCTCCCAACCGACCACGGAGATGACCACTCGTGAGCATCCTGTAGCGAGTCGCAGTTTTTTCTCCACCGTCCTCACCGCATTCCAGAGCGCAGAGTATTCCGAATCACTCATGTCGAAGAGGTAGGACACTTCTCGTTTGGGAATGACGAGGCAGTGGCCTGGCTGGAGCGGTCGAATGTCGAGAAATGCCAGGTGAAGATCGTCTTCCCACACCCTGTGACAGGGAATTTCCCCCTCGATGATGGAAGTGAAGATGGTCCCCATCAGGATTGGTCCTTCCAGCCCTCATAGCGACAGATCGTTTCTCTGAAATTCTCGGGCACCTCGATCGGTTTGAAATCCTCATCGATGGCACAGTGGGTGGTGTGGCCGAGTGCCACGACTCTGTTCTCTTGCTTGTGGCGAATCTTGAATCCGAATGTGAACGAACTGGAACCGATCTCTCTGGTGCAGACATCGATGCGAAGTAGGTCATGAAGTCTGGCCGGAGACTTGAAATCGAGGTGGGCGCTGACCACGACATTTTCAAAGTCACGGATGGGCCTACCACCCTCTGCAAGGTCGAGGTTGAGCAGGTAATCGACACGGCCCACTTCCAGAAAGGTGAAGTAGTTGCCGTGAAACACGATTCCCATGGCATCCGTCTCGGGGAGCCTGACCTTGACCTCGGTATTGAAGTGAAAGGTGTCGGCGGTGGAACTGACCGCTTCCTGGTCTGCTGGGTTCAATGGACCTCCGGTTTTCCTGACAGGGGCGCAATCTGGACGTTTCCGATGCGAGACCAACCCGCTGGCAGCACCGCAACTCGCCCCGGTTGTCGCTCCATCTCCACCAGTCGTCAAGCCTGAGAGCCAACGATGGTGTAGTATCGTCTTGAAGTCCGTGGGCACCTGCAGGAGGTTCCTTGCCGAGCGAGTCCGAGGAAAACTATCTGAGGGCGCTGTGGAAACTCACCAGAGGGCCTGAGCAGTGGATAGCCACCGGGAAACTGGCAGATCGTGTCGGGGTGTCGCATCCTTCCGCAACACGAATGGCCGGTCGCCTCGGGGATCAGGGCTGGGTCGAGCATGAGCCGTATCGAGGAGTTCGTCTGACCGCCACCGGTAGAGAACTCGCCATCCAGACCGTCCGGCGCCATCGAATCCTCGAATCATACATCTCCACGATTCTCGGCGTTCCCTGGGATCAGGTCGATGCAGAGGTGGAACGCCTCGAGCATGCAGTCAGTGATGATCTGATCTGCAGGATGGAGGAGGCACTCGGATTTCCAGTTCGCGATCCACACGGTTCGCCGATTCCCGATCGGGATGGTCGCTTGCCGGCGACCGTCGAGGAAATCCCTCTCACGGAGGCACCCATCGCAGTGGCCCTCGAAGTGGTTCGAGTCATCGACGCTCAACCCGATGTGCTTCAATGGCTCGGCGAGCGAGGAGTGACTCCAGGGTCAAGGATTACCATCGAGGCGAGAGAACCTGGTGGTGGTCCGTTATTACTGATGTCGACCGGTACCGACCGTCCAGTGGCTCTCAGTGGAACACTGGCCAGCAGTATCGAGGTGATCCAGGTCGAGAGTTAGGATTCCTCGGAGTCCAATCCCGATTCAATTCGCCGGGTGAACTCATCATCCAGGTGATGTTCGATCCTGTGTGCCGGATCATCGAGATGGTCGGAAGCCAGGCCCAACCGCTCTGCGGCGAAGCGTCGCCACAGCCCACGCTTCTTCAGAAGCGCCCGGGCAATCCGCTTCCCTCTCCCCACGGGAACCCCATCTCTGAGGTAACCCCTGACCCCGAGCAGCACTCTTGAACTGCCTCGAAGAAGCCTCGCGGATAAGGGCAATGGAGCAGGGGGGAGGGCTTCACTTGGCTCGGCTGCTTCGATGTTCCCCGTCTCATCGGTGCCTTCAGCGAGCAGATATGATTCTGCCAGGATGTCTTCCATCTCGACTCGAAGTGCCCAGATGAGACGCCTCGCCGTTGCGGGGATCAGTCCCCTCGACGGAGCGAGCAGGATGGCGCCCATCAGCAACAGTCCAGAAGATGAAGCCATCATTCCGGGTACGCCGGTATTGAATCGCTCAGCACCGATGGTGCCCAGAACAGCAGAGAGAATTCCTGCGAGAGTCGAGACGATCACCATCGTGCTCATCCTGTTACAGAGCAGGTGAGCGATGGTTGCGGGGACCGCGAGCATGGCGATCACCAGTATCGACCCTACAGCCTCGAAGCAGGCCACGGAGGTGATGGCGACCAGAATCAGAAGGCCTTGCTCCAGTTTTCTGAAGGGAAGTCTCGATGCCCGTGCGAGTTCGGGGTCAAAGGCACAGAGCTTCCACTCCTTCCAGAACAGCAGGGATGCAATGATGTTGATCACAAATGCTCCCAGCACGGGTGTCAGCGACCGGGGAAGTGATTGTCCAAACCACTCGACCTGATGAATGGGTGCGAGTTCGACCATTCCGTAGAGAACACACCCGGGGTCGAGGTCAACATCACGAGCAAAGATCTCGACGAGGATGATACCGAGTGCAAACAAACTCGTGAAAACGACACCCAGAGCTGCACCGGCATCGACGCCAGCTCGATCCCGCAGCCATTCAGCGACGGTGGAAACGACAATTGCAGCGACCAGAGCCCCCACCATCATCGGCAGCAGATCCCTGGAACCACTGAGCACGAATCCGATGACAAGGCCTGGCAAGACTCCGTGAGCGATGGCATCTCCGAGCATCGCTTTTCGCCTGAGAACAAGTTGTGCACCGAGGATGCCACAGGCTCCTGCTGCGCAGGCTGCAACCGAGAGGATCTGCCAGCCGACCGGAGAGAGGATGCTATCGATCATGGCATCTCTCGATCATCGATGGATCGCTGGAGAGTTTCGATCAACTCTGGCGACAGTATCTTTTCAATCTCGACCTCGTCGAGGTCGATGAGGTCCCTGTCGATCGACGCCTCCGAGGTGAGCCACTCGCGCCAGATCTCCAGAGCCTTGCGAGCTCGTGTGGCCCGGATATGGCCAGTTTCTGTGAGACTGATCAGATCCCCTTCACGGCGTACCCAGCCACTCTGGACAGAATGCTCGAGGGATCTGAGATCGATGCTGGAGGCACTCCCAGGAATCTGGTCGATGGCGATCTGCATCTGTCCCTGGAGTTGCGCTTCGAGAATTGCGTCGAGGAGGTGACGAATCGTACGCTTGCGGCTGCGAGACCGCGCCAGTAGATGACGGCTCAGCAGCCCCCGTCTCGGTGCTAGAAGAAGTGAACCAACGAAGAAACCGGTAGCACTGAGGACGATGACGGGGCCAGCTGGAAGATCCGGGTGTGAAGTGCTGATCAGGGTGCCGAGGATTCCAGATCCAGCGCCCAGTAGCGCAGAGATTCGCAGCAACGGATCGAAGCGATCGGTCCAGAATCGAGCAGACGCTGCCGGGATCACGACAAGTGCTGCAGTCAGGACCACGCCCACTGCTGGGAGTGCAATCACGATGGTCGCTGCCAGCAGGGATGTCTGCAGCAGGTCGATCGACCTGGTGGGTATTCTGGAAGATGTGCCGAAGCGGGGATCGAAGCAACTGACCAGCAGTTCCTTGCGCAACAAGAAGACGATCAAACTCATCACGATGGCTGCACAGCCGAAGGTGATCGCCTCGGATCGGAGCATGCCAGCAGTTCTTCCCAGTAGCAGTCCATCGAGCCCTGCAGCGGACCCCCCGCTCCCGGAGCGCTGGATCAGGCCGACCAGTGCAATCCCTGCTCCAAACATCACGCCCAGCACACACGCTGTTGCTGCGTCCTTTCGGATTCGAGAGACTCGGGGTAACCAGGCGACGAGCGCTGCGGCCACCAATGCGCTGACGAGGGCTCCGGCGCCGAGAGCGAGTACCGAGCGGCTGTTTGCCAGCAGAAAGGCGATACAGATCCCCGGCAAGGTCGAGTGTGCGATCGCATCTGCCAGCAATGCTCGCCTTCGCAGCAGCATCAGGGCCCCGATGATGCCACAACAGGTGCCCAGCGCAGTGGTCCCCAGCAAGATCACCAGGGTGTTGGGGGAGATCATTCCAGGTCCCTGCCGATGCGAGTCCTGCCGGTTCGGATGCGTCGGACAGCCTCGGCAGCTTCATCGAGAAGTGTCAGGCGGCCTCCGTAGGTTCGCATCAGGTTTTCTCTGGTGAAGGTCTCCGAGGTGGGGCCAGCAGCGACCAGGCGCAGGTTCAATAGCAGGACATGGTCGAAGAACTGTTCGATGGTCTGTAGATCATGGTGGACCAGCACAACAGTTCGACCTTTTTTCTTCAGGTCCTCGAGCACAGTGCGGATCGCCTCCTCGGTTGCGGCATCGACACCGGCAAATGGCTCGTCCATCAGGATCAGTTGTGAGTCCTGAGCCAGTGCTCTGGCGATGAACACTCGCTGCTGCTGGCCACCGGAGAGTTCTCCGACCTGCCTGTGTCGCAGGTCGGTCATCCCCACCGATTCCAGGCACTCCATCGCCCAGTCTCGCTGAGCCTTGCCAGGTCTGCGGAACCAGCCGAGCTGGCTGTATGTTCCCATCAACACCACGTCGAGGACTTCGACCGGAAAATCCCAATCGACACTCTCGCGCTGGGGCACGAAGCCGATCAACTCTTCAGATCGGTCCAGCGGTTTGTCGAAGATCTTCAACCAGCCGCTCGCGGGGCGAATGGTACCGAGGATTGCGGAGAGCAACGTGCTCTTGCCGGCACCATTGGGACCTACGATGGCACAGAGCGATCCGACTGGAATCACCGCATCGATGTCCCAAAGCACGGGTTTTTCCCGGTAGGCGACCGTCAGGTCGTGAATCTCGATGGCGGGGCGCGTCATCGAAGCGCCTCGGAGATCACCCGTGCGTCGTGAAGCACCATGTCACGCCACCTCGCTGCTCCAGACCCGGCTGGTCCCGGTGCATCACTGTAGAGCACTCCGCCGATTTCAAGCGAATGGCCCAGCGATGAGCAGCCCTCGATCAAGGCTCTGATATTGCGTTCCGGGACCGTCGATTCGACGAAGACGGCAGGTACACTCCGCTCGCTGAGAGTGGCGACGAGTGTGTTGACTCGATCGATGGATGCCTCGGATTCAGTACTGATGCCCTGGATTCCCATCACCTCGAGACGGTAGCGCCTACCGAAATAGCCGAAGGCATCATGTGCAGTCACAAGGATTCTTCGCTTCTCTGGAATCTTGGCCAGCATCTGCATCACCTGCTCATCGAGCAGTACCAGTTCTTCGTCGAGATGATCTGCAGCGGATCTGAAATAATCCCGGTGATCAGGGTCGAGTTCGGAGAGTACGAGTTCCATCTGCTCGATCACATCTTGCCAGAGAGAGATGTCCATCCAGAGATGCGGATCAATCGTTCCTGCAGAGGATCGGATCAGCCGCTGGTCATCGATTCGCTCGCAGATGGCAATGAAACGACGGTTCGCTACTTCGCGATGTTCGCCACCGTGACCCCCCAGAATCTGACCCATCCTGCCTTCGAGGTGGTGGCCATGAAACAACACGAGATCGGCATCGAGGATCCGCTGAACATCGCCTGGAGACGGCTTGTACAGATGAGGATCGACTCCGGCGCCCATCAGCGAGGTGACATCTGCGTGTGGACCACAGAGTGTGCGCATCGGTCCGGCCAGCATCTCGGTGGTGCAGAGAATCTGGACCGCGGTCTTCGGCGAGAGAGTGCCGGGAGACTCGCAGCCGAAACCGAGCATCAGGAGTAGAAGCGAGCAGGTGAAGGTACGCATACCCCAATTCTGTCGCCGGGAGTGGACGCAGGCAACGATATTTTTATCTCAGTATAAGAAAATCTTTAGCCCACGCTAATACTGAGTTCTCACCATGCTGTCATGCCTAACTGAACTCTTTATTCCTTCGGAACTATCGCTAGAATGAACATCTGGAGCCTTATTCGAAGCGATTTATTCAACAAGACCGATAAGGGGCAATCCCTTGATCAGATCATCTGGACTCGAGACGTCGCTGTTGCGAGGCGTCTGGACGCTGTTATTGCTTTCTGCAGGCCCGGGCCTGCTGGCAGTGGATATTCTCGTTCCCGCCGATGTACCGACCATCTCAGGAGCCATCTCGATCGCCGTCGATGGCGATCAGATCCTCGTTTCTCCGGGTACCTGGAACGAGGCGATCGATCTCGATGGCAAGGAAATCGTGATCCGGTCTCAAGATGGTCCAGCTGTGACCATCATCTCCGGCACTCTCGATAATCCGGTGGTTCGCATCAACTCGGGCGAAACGGAACTCACCGGCCTCGAAGGATTCACGATTCGCGGTGGTGGAGGGATCCTGCTCAATGGAGTTCGCAAGGGCGGTGGCATCTATATCAACGATGCGTCACCTCGAATCACCAATTGCATCATCGAGGAGAACCAGGCGACGGTCGGTGCTGGCATCGCCATCGATGGGGGTAACACCAGTACCCTTGTTCTCGAACAAGTCGTGATCAGGATGAATACAGCGCTCGACTCTGGCGGTGGGCTTGCGATCACCGGATCAGCGACGGGAATCTCGATGACGGAATGCACGCTGGAGCAAAATCATGCAAACATCGTTGCGGGAGGACTCTACTGCGAGGCTTCCAGCATCGAGCTCCAATCGTGTTTGATTCTCGACAACACCTCAGACCTCCTGGGCGGTGGCATCTGGCTTTACAGTCAATCCGATTGCATCTTTCAGGATTGTGAAATCGCCGGCAACACGACCGTGGTTACGGGTGGAGGTCTGATCGTCTCCGACTTATCGAGGGTGACACTCGATCACTGCCTGGTGCGCAACAACATCGGCGGAACCAGCGGTGGTGGCATGTTGATCGACTCTGGCGATTCGGGAGAGACTCAGGTCATCCGGTTCTGTGTCTTTCTGGGCAACTCCGCGGTCTCCAGCGGTGCCAATCTTGGAGTCAGTGTCAACCAGGCTGATATTTACCTCGAGAGGTGCACCTTCGGGCCTCCAGCGGCGAATTCACCGCTGAATGTCACCATCAATAACAACAATCCGGAGGTCGTCGTATTCGATTCCTGCATCGTGGTCGGAGGATCGTTACAGGCGATCCAGGCCCAACCAGGTTCCACGATCGCTTTCTACAGTTGCATCGAGGGCCTCGCAAATTCAGGAGTGACCCCGATCGCATGCATCGATGAAGACCCACTCTTCATCGATCTTGCCGCCGGCAATCTTGGACTCGGAGTGGGATCTGACTGTATCGATACCGGCAACCCCATGCTTCCTGCAGATGAAGACGGGTCACCTGCTGATATGGGCGCACTGGGGCCGGATGGCGTCGGCTATTTCCGTCGTGGCGATGCAGATGCCAGCTCTACTGCAAATCTGGCCGACGCCGTGCAGATCCTCGCGATGCTCTTCATCCCCGGGAGCAATGTGGTCGGTTGTGCGGATGCGGCAGATTGCAATGACGATGGAGTTCTCAACATCACCGACGCTGTGCTGCTGCTCGACAACCTGTTTGTCACGGGAATTCCCTTGCCGGATCCCGTCAATGACTGCGGTGGGGACCCCACTCCGGATTCTCTGGACTGCAGCAGCGTCTGCCCCTGAGGGTCGTTCAGGAAAGTTGTTTGAACCCGTCGGGCACGTCGCCAAGCAATCGAACCGACTCCCCGATGGTCAGCATCGAACCGGGGAACCTCCACCCCGAAGCGATGGAGGCAGCCGGAACCGCTGCGTGGTGAAGAGAGTTCAGAGCAGGATCTAGCGGCCAGTCTCCGATGATTCTCTGCTCCCGATCAGCCGCAGCGAGGATATCCAGATCGATCGTACGGGGTGAATTGGGAACATCGGTGCGAAGCCTGCCGAGTGAACTCTCTATCACTCGTAACTGCTGGCGAAGTTGATCGGATTGTATTCGAGAGCAGATGATCACTGCCTGGTTGAGATAGTCCGCAGTGCCGGGAGCGTCGATCGGTGGCGTCTGAAAAATAGGAGAGTGGGCGACCACACTCATCTGGTCCATCAATCTGCCCAGCGCAGCATCCATGTGATGATCGGGGCGGATGTTGGATCCCAGCAGCAGTAGTACCTGGACAGGCAGCGAGTGCATCAAGATCGTGTCCGCAGGATCTCAACGCCAACACTGCTCGAATGTCGAAGTGCACCTGGTTTTTCTATTTTGACCAGCACCGCCTCGATGGCCCTGTTTTCCAGTACCAGTGTGGAGACTTCCTCGACGAGGCGTTCGAGCAGCAGGCAATTGGATGCGGCGACATGATCGATGATCTGCTTCGTGAGGTGTCGGTAATCGATGGCATCCTCGATCCGGTCGCTGCTGGCTGCATCCCGAGTATCGGTCCACAGGGTGATATTGATCTTCACTTCCTGACAGCGATCCCTCTCGCGATCGAAGATCCCGATGATGGTCCGGACGGTGAGATCCTCGATCATGATCCGGTCCAGGGATTGGAGGTGTGTTGGAAATTCGATCATGACAGGGTTTTCCCTCCATTCACGGGGATGATACGCCCAGTTGTACTATCCGCTTCCTTGACCAGATAGATCAAGGCATCCGTCAACTGGCGCATCGCATCGGTCTCCTCGGTGGAGTCGTGAGGAGAGCATCCTTCATCAGGTAGAGAGTTCGGCGGCAGGATCGATCCAGGAGAGATCGCATTGACCGTCGTGTTCGGAGCCAACTCTGCAGAGAGAAGTTTCATCAGATGCAGCAGTCCTGCCTTTGCCAGGCCATAGCTGAAGTGATCGGGATCCGCAATCGAGGCGCGCCAATCGAGCAGTTGCACGATTCGACCCTCGGCTCCGCTCGGCAACTGCCTGGAAAACTCACGGCTCAACAGGGCAGGTGAGACGACATGAATGAGGTGATCCTGTTCAAGTTGCTCGCGGTCGATCTCCTCGAGGCGATTGGGAACGAAGCGAGACGCATTGTTGATCAGCACCTGTACAGGGCCGAGTGTTGCCGCCTGGGACATGATGGCGGCGGCGCAACCTGGATCGGACAGGTCTCCCTGAATCTGCAATGCACTGACCCCTCGTTGCTGACACTCTGCAACCGTTCGATTCGCATCGCGGGCAGAAGTATTCCAATGAACCGCAATGTTCATTCCTTCGTCTGCCAATCGGATCGCAATCGCCCTCCCGATGCGCCGGGCAGCACCGGTCACGAGAGCTACTTTTCCGGTGAGTTCCATGGCAGCCCTTTCCACAGCGATCAGCCCACAGCATCGAGAGTTCCATTTTGCGCACCAGCGGGCTGCGAGTCCACTTGCACTCCTTGGCCTTGACCCGAGGACCACCCCCGCTGAGACTCTCCGGGTCCGAATCAATCGAACAGGAGAGAGGGAGGGACTGGATTGGCCAAGGTTCTGGAACCAAACGCAACGATAGTGGACAGAATTGACCTGTCCGAGGAACTGGCCATCTTCAGGGTCGCCCTGGACGATGAGTTGCCAGAGGGGGACTGGTTCGTTCCCGGTCAGTACATGGTGATCGGCGTCAACAATGCTGTGGAACCTGAACTGGGGTCGGTTCAGCGTCCGATGTCGATCGCCTCTGAACCCGCAGAACGAGGCCATGTCGAGTTCTACATCCGTCGAGTAGCACAACCTGAATCGAAGAATCCTCTCACTCACAGTCTGTTTCGATTGCCCGAGGGAGCGCGTGTCTTTCTTCGTCCCAAGCCCAAGGGGCACTTCACCGTTCCCGGTACGATGGGGATCGATGATAATCGCTGGCGTATCTATGTCAGTGCGGGGACGGGGCTAGCCCCCTTCGTTTCCATCGTGCGAGATGATCTCACCCATGGTCGTTCTGTCGCCAGGACCTGTATCATTCATGGAGTTTCAAGATCCGGAGATCTCGGCTATCGCGAAGAACTGGAACAGATGGAGAAGGATCACGGCCTCTTTTACCTTCCGACAGTGAGCAGGCCCGCAGAGTGCCCCGATTGGCAAGGGCGAAGTGGAAGGGCCGAGGATTGCTTCAAAACAGATGGCCTGGAACTGCTCGAGACGAGGATGTCGCTGGCAGCCGGTTCCCTTTCTCCGGATGATGCAGTGGTGCTGGTGTGTGGACTTCAGGGAACGATCGGCGAATCGATTCTGAGGCTGGCAGGACGAGGATTCGTGCCAGCGGAAAAGAAGATTCGAAAGGCACTTCAGATTCCGGAAGATCGAACAGCCTCACTCTTTTTCGAACAGTACGACTCCGATCCCGTCATCGATCTCGAAAACGAAGAAATTGTAGCAAGATTACGCTCAGATCTCGGGCTCGAGTGACCCGCAGGGAGGGGTGAAGTGTGGTGTTCGCAGGCTTTCTTCAAGGGAATGACATGGAGATGACGGATGGCTAGATCGCCCAACCCGTCATATCGCATCTATCTCACCCTCGATGGAGTCGAGACTGAAATCTCCACAGATGAGACCAACCTCATCAGTTTTGGCAGATCTGATGAGTGCGATGTGATTCTCGATATCCCGAGGGTGAGCCGTCTTCACGCCGAGATCCGCATCGAAGAAGGACAGTACCGTCTCGTTGACAAGCGTTCCTCCAACGGTACTCAGCTCAATGGAGAGCTGATCGACTCGGCTGCTCTCCGGGCTGGAGATCAGATCATGATCGGGTCTGCGAAAATCGAAGTCAGATCTGCTGACACTCGAGCAGCACCTCGAAGTCAGAAGTCTGTCGCAGGGAAGTCAACATCGGATTCCGTGGAGGGCAAGAAGAGCGGTGTGACTGCTCAGGATCGCAAGCCTTCACTCGTCAGGCGCAGGCAAACTCCACTCGCGAGATTGACGGATGTGTCCCTGATGTTGTTGCTGGCCTTGATGGTGGTTCTGGTGGCTCGGGAATATTCTCAGGGTCCGAAGAAGATCTATCGGGCCCCAGGATCGGGTCCGGATCCAGGCGATCCGGTGACCTCGGCCGTCGATTCCATCCCGATAGCAGCCCCCCCGGACGATGGGGAAGTGGAACTGGCATTGCTCGAGCAGGAACTGGCGGCTGCTGAGATCACCTGGGATTCCATCGATGCTCTCAAGGGCATTGCACGAAGGTATCCTACGAGCCGAGCCGCAGTCATGTGCAGTGACCTTGCCGAGGCGCTCGAAGGGTTGAAACTGGCAAGCGAAATCGAGAGGAGGCAGGCGCTCGATGAGTTGCTGGCTCCACTGATCCTCGACAATCGATTCGGGGAAGCAGATGCCATCGCACGATTTCTCTCAGAGGTCGAGGGATCTGCATCGAACAGGGAGTACTGGAAGCGCCGAACTGCCGAGATCACTACGCTTGCTCGAGATGGATTGAGGACGGTTCAGGAACAGGTCACCTCACTTCTGGATGCGCGACAGCCGGGGGAGGCATTACGCGTCATCGCTGCTGCGCGCGATCGCTTTGGTGGAATCCCCGAATACGAGCAGGTGTTTTCCGAGCTGGTCGAGGGTGTAGCGGATGTACGGTTGCGCGATACACGGCGGATGGACCGGCCTCCCAGGGAGTGGGCTTCCTTGCTCTCGCTCGCTCGCAGACTGATGGAAGAGTGCCGCTATCTGGAGCTTCCGCCTGTCTTGCACAGAGCCGTCGCTCTGGATCTACCCACCGAAGATCGCATCGAGGCGCTGGAGATGTTGGTCAGGGGAGGTTCACTTGCGACGATGTTCAGCGAGTTCCTGGAAGGAGCCTCGGGCGGGGAGTTGAAGGTGGAACTCTCGAGTGGAACCACCCGCGTTTTCCAGGCGACCAGAGAAGGGTTGACGCTGGAAAGGGAAATTGCCGGCGGAAAGCTGATCGACAATCGACCCTGGCCCAGAGTCAGTTCGTCAGAGAGAGCCATCCTGTTTCGGGCAGTACCACACTCGCTCGATGGCGTCATGGGCATGGTATTTCTGGCAGAGGCTGCCGGGGATGATGATGGCTTTCATCGAGCGCTGGTCAATCTTCACCGGCGTTCAAGGGGCAAGGTGCTGGCAGAAGCGATACTGGAGCGGAGCCGTGGCGGGAGCCTCGGCACGGGAGGATACGAGGAGTTTGGTGGTCGACTGGTGACTTCGCTCGAGAAGGAACAGATCATCGAAAATCGTAGGCTCAGGAAAGAGCGTGAACGCGAGGCGATCGCTCAGGCGAAACGTCTCAAGAAGTCCAACATGATCGAGGCCATCATCGAATTTGTCCTGATCCTCCGTGAGCAGGGCTCATTCTCACTGGCAGATCGGATGCTCCGTGAAATCGTTGCCGAGTCTGACGATGCAGAGCAATCCTCGGAAGCTCGAGAACTTCTGGCAAGTTCGTATCTCGCAGAAGTCCCTCTGAGAGAATCTGGAGAGGCGGCCAACCGTATCGACTTTTTCATCCTCGGAGATGGATATCAGGTAGAAGATGAGCAGCAGGAGATGTTTCTCAACCACGCTCGCACCTGTGAAAAGTTGCTCTTCTCAGTCGATCCATATCGGGAGTACGAACAGTATTTCAATGTCACTGCAGTGCACCTGCAGTCGAAAGATATGGGAGTCTCACGAGAGCCGGGAGATGTCGTAAAGGACACCGCTCTCGGCTGCACTGTTCGATACGATGTTCTCACGACGAATGGTTCGAGAGTGTTCGACTTGCTGTCTCGTATGGGTGATGCAGGTAAAGACAGGCAGACCGTGGTGATTGCCAACGATTCTGCTGGAGTGGCCACCGGTGGCGGAGGCGTTGCGAGTCTTCCGAAGGGCGCTCTGGGCCTGGTGAATCATGAAGTGGGGCATTCACTCGCAGGTTTGCATGATGAGTACGATTACGAACCGGGGCAGGATCCGGACAAGGCGCCGCCACCATCTCGGGATGACATCGTTGCGACGAGAGCCGCTCCTCCCAATCTGATGCATGGCAGTAACAAGCAGGAGGTGGAGGAGAGAGTCTTCTGGCGCCAGTGGATCGATGCCGAGGACCGCTGGTGGAATGGTAGCCAGGTGGGACTCTTCGAGGGTGGCGACCGGAAGCCGTTTCATGTCTGGCGACCTCAGGTGTCCTGCATGATGAGGGACAACAGCGGATTCTGCGTCGTTTGCATGGAGCACATGGTCAAGGTGATCTACTCACGTGTGCGGCCGATCGATAGAGTTGACCCGGAGCCCGGCGACCTGATGCTCGAGAAGAGTTCTGAAGACGAGGTCATCCTGAAGGTGTGGACACTCCAGCCTCGCACACACGATCTCGAGGTGGCGTGGCATGTTCTCTCATTCGGACTTCAGCGGCCCGATCAGGGCAGAGATGCGAGCGGTAGTGGAACTGCCGTGGTGGACAACAGGCCTGGAGAACCAGTGAGACGCGCACAGAGTGGCACGGATCCGACCGGGAAGACTGTTCAAGCGGCCCAGATTCGCGCCAAGGATCTGGAACCGGGCTGGCACCGGGTGCGTTGTGCGGTGAAGGATCCGACCCGGTGGGTACTTCGAGATGACCAGGGGCTATTGCAGCAGCAGCTGGAATGGTGGGTAGAAGTGCGCCCCTGAGCGGTGCATCATGCGCCTGCGCCGGAGTATTGAAAGCGAGCGAGCCCCTTGTCCCAATCTCGTATGATCACCGTCAGCAGCGGTAAGGGTGGTGCTGGGAAGACCTTTGTTGCCATCCTGTTTTGTCGTGAACTTGCGCGCCTCGGAAAACGGGTCGCACTGATCGATGTCGACCTGGGAACACCCAACGTACACCTCAAACTACGCCAGAATCCGCCCAAGGGCCTCAAAGATGTTCTGCAGCACGGTTGTTCCCTTTCCTCGGCTTTCGTCGAGATTCCTGCAGATCAATGGCGACCGGCGGTCACCTCCGGAGGCCAGTTCCGCTATCTCAAGGGGATCAGTGGGTCGGCAGAATTCGACAACTGGAACGAAGAGGCGCAGGATAAATTCTTGTTGGCTTTTGCGGAGCTGATCACTCGGCTTGAAGACGAGGTGGATCTGATCGTCCTCGATACTGGAGCCGGAGTGAAATTTGATGTGATCCACTTCTGCATGATGGCTCAGGACCTGCTGGTCGTGACCAGCGATGACGAGTCATCCCGCAGCGACGCCTGGGAACTGCTGGCGATGGTACAGGGACTGAAAAATCCTCCGCAAAGTTGGGTGATCGCAAACCGGGTCAAGGACGAGAAGATGGGAAAGACGGTCAGCAACTATCTTGTGAAGATGCTGAAGAAGTACTGTCGCTCCACGACTGCATTGCCGGAATACCTCGGCTGGATTCCTGATTCTGTCGCGTCGAATTCCTCTGCGAAGAAACAGTCCAGTTCACTCGATCTCATGGATACAGAGTCGGATGCCTCTCGAGCGATTCATCAACTGGCCGCATCGATTCTGAAGCATCACGGCGATGGTGAAGAGTACCACGAGCGGGTGCAGAGTATCCTCAACTCCTGATCGAGAGCGTCACTGCAACACGGAATCCAGATGCCAGTGAGTGACAGCAGATGCATCTGGATATATCCATCGGGTGCAGGATGTGGGAATCTCGGGAACACTCAATTTGGGTTTCTGAGATGAAGTGCGGGTCTCTGAGTGCGGGTCTCTGAGAAGGATGTTGGGGCTGCGGCTCGATCCGTGGAAACCAGTTCGGCTAGCTCCAGGCGGTCATGCGAGAACTGCCGCGACGTCGGCGCGCATTGATCTGCTTGCGTCCGGCCTTGGTACGCATGCGGGCACGGAACCCTTGCTTCTTGCGCTTGATGCCGCTTTTGCGAATCTTGACCTTCATGGCGTCCTCCGTGTTATTGCACCGAAGCCAGGAGTCTACCGGGGACCATTTTGGGGTGCAACGGCTTCCGTGGTCTACTCTTGCGGCTTTTTGCCCGGTTCGGGGCGCAGGCGGGCCATCAGCACCTCAAATCTCTCTATTCTCGATCGGCGGCCACTCAGCAGGATCCTGGTCGCTGATAGTGGACCAGGGCACTCCCAGCGAAGCCGTGACGATCCATCTCCGAGGACCAGAGTGGTGGAGGTCTCATCGCCGCTGAAAACCTGGAATCGACCTTTGAACCCGGTACCGCCGCCGCCACCGGAAGACTCGCCGGTCAGTTCTCCGGTCGGTTTGAACTCACCCTGGTAGGAGTAGCGAACGTCATCGTTGGTGAACTCAACCTCGTTTTTATTCCAGTTGAACTGGACAGCCGCAGCATCATCGTCGCGGGAGAGATCGACCCGGAAGGTGCGACAATCCTCGGGCAAATTTATTTGTGCGACCCAACCGTTTTGGGGTGGAAGGGTCATCGGGCTCCAGTAGTGCGATCCGAGATCCCGGATGCGCAGTCCGCGCCAGCGAATCTCCAGTGGTTCCTTGCGGTTTCCAACACCATGAACCTGAAGCCCGATGAAACCACTGAGGCGACGGGTGTCGAACACTTCTGCTGCGGGTACGCCGTTGAGCCAGGTTTGCATATGGGCGCCGACCGCCATCACCCGAACATGGTTCCAGTCGAGCGGTTTGTGAGCGGCACGGGCTTCGGGGTTGTCCTTGAGATCATCGATCCAGCCGCGGTCTCCCTCTTCGTAGAGACCGGCGCTCCAGAATCTTTTTCGTTTGTCGTCTACATCGATCTCGACCTGGAACCCACGGGCGCTGCCACCTCTGGCCTCGCTGCGGATCTGTACCCCGGAATTGAGCGATGTGTCACAGAGGAACTCGTACTCCAGTTCGAAATCTCCAAACTGGCGATCGGTGGTGAGCCAGGTATTGGGGCTGCCTGCGGTCGTCTGTCCAATCACCACCGAGTCCTCGACGCGGAAGCGGGCGGTGCCACCGAGGATCTTCCAGCCGGCCAGGTCTTCCGGGGGAACCAGTGATTCCCATGGCGTTTTCAGGGGCGGCTCATCCCCGGGAGTGACCGGAGTCGATGAAACGACAGGAATCGCAGTCAGCAGCATGCCGACCAGCAGCAGAAACCTCATTGTGGGTCTCCCTTCAGTGTCTCGACGGTCCACGGTAGGATTCGGCCTGCAGTCGAGCGGCGTAGCTCGCTCACCTTCTGCGGATCGATGGGGTCGCCCGCATGGCCCCACTGGCGTCGGGCCCAGGTCAACACCGCGGCGATGCCCTCATCATCGAGCAGCGGGTTCTCGCGGTGTCCCGGCATCGTGATGTCCCACGTTTCCCCGTCGACTTCCACCGGGCCGGTGAGCCCATCGAGAACCAGGCGGATGGGAATACTCTCCTCACCCAGCAGCCAGCGGCTGTCGATCAACGACGGCCCGAGCCCGGGTTGCCCCTTACCCGACGGGCCATGACAGAGTGCACAGGAGGAGGCGAACGCCACCGCACCCCGACTGGCGAGTCGGCGCTGGGATTCGGTCCATGGCGTGACTTCGGGCAACGACGAGGGATCGAAGGTGAGGCGGGTGATGATGGCCTGCGCATCCTCAGTCACTGCAGCGGGTAGATCCTCTCGCTCCAGTACTGGCGGGATGATGGCGAGCACCGGCGCCTTCCAGCGCTTGTCAGCCGCGGTCACCTGGATACCCCCGAGAATCGCGGCAAGGCGCGGATCGGAAGATTCGAGATCATCGAGCGAGTCGAGCAACAAGCCGAGAGAGGAGGGGTGGGAACGCAGTGCGGATCGGGTGGTTTCCTTGAGCAGAGCTTCGCGGCCCTCGAAAGGGTCGATGTGGTTGCCGAGAAAACGTCCGATCCGCTCGATCTGGTAATTCTTCCAGCCGCTCAGTGCCGCCATGCGGATGTTGGCGTTGGTTCCATCTCGTCGGAGGATGTCGAGCATCGCAGCGAGGGCGTCGGGGTGGTCGGGGAAGCTTCCGAGTGCCATGACTCGGTGAATCTTTTCGATCTCGGAGAGTTGAGCCGTGTTGGCAGCGAGAGCCGCGACCAGTGGGGCTACTTCGGCTTCAGCGATCGGCGTGGGTTCGGCGATGATCCGACAGGCGGTACGGCGAACCAGTTCTTGATGATCCTGGAGAGCGCTGGTGAGGAGTTCGCCATCCAGTGCCCCCAGTCCACTCAGAGTCCAGAGCGCATGGAGTCGCCCGGTCGCCATCGAGTCGATGGAGCTGGCGAGTTGCTTCAATTCATTCACCGGTGCCGAACTTCCCGCCTCGACCAGCAGCCGCTGCGCCGTATCACGGACCCAGCCGACCGGATGGTCGAGTGCCCGGATGCGCCCCGCTTCCCCGGACAGCAACCCCAGTGGTTCGATCTGGGCCTGTTCGTCATCGGCGACGATTCGCCAGATTCTGCCGAGGCCGATGGGCTGTTCCAGTTTTCGCTCCTCGACCTGCTTGCGTAGATACGAGGTGACGAACTGGCGGTGCTGGACGACGCCGCGATAGATGTCGACAACGTACAGGTTGCCATCGGGGCCGACCTCGACATCGACGGGTCGGAATCGTTCATCGGTGGAGGCGAGGAATGCCTGCTTGACATACTGGTCGTGGGGGAAGGTCAACTGCTCCCCCGTGAGCCTTGCGCCCTGCTCCTGCATCCTGAATGCGCCGACCAGATTACCTGTGGTCTCGGCGACGAAGGCAACGCCATTCCAGTCATCACCCCAGCGATGGCTGCGGAAGATGGTCAGGCCGGCGGCGGATGTGTTGCGACGCAGTCGTCCATCCTCCCTCAGCATGCCCGGCTGGTACCCGCGGTTGATTCCGGTATTCATCCGCACCGGCCAGGTCGACTCGTCGGTGATGACCCGATGACCGGAGCGACCCGGTTGCCCCACCGGTTTGCCGCAATTGGGATTACGAAGCAGCAATTCGGTGGGCAGTGGATCGCACTGTACCCAGGTCGAGTTGTGATTGAAGAAGAGCCGTCCGAGGTCGTCCTGAGCGAGGCCCCACTGGCCGCGGAAGGCTGTGGTAGCCATCTCGATGGTCGGTTTTCCATCGACCACATCGAAACGAAATCTGCGTCTGCTCTTTGAATTGTAGTACCAGTTGTCGACGGTGCGAAGCAGTGCACTTTCTGTGTGCTCCACCACATCGGGATTGGCATCGCCGTAACGTGCCACTTCTGTTCTCAGGTCAGAACGAAGATCGCCGTCGAGATCTCGGCAGTACCACAGATGCGGCGGTTCGGCGATCAGCACTCCACCCTCGACGATGGAGATGGCGCGTGGGCTGACCAGGCCGTCGAGAAACACGGTGCTCTGCTCGTAGCGACCGTCCCCATCGAGGTCTTCCAGTACCACGACCTGCCCCAGGGGATCCGTCTCGCCATCGCCATCGACGGTTCTCATGTAGGCTCGAAGTTCCACGGCCCACAGGCGCCCCTTCTCATCCCAGGCGATGGCGATGGGATCGACCACGTGTGGCTCACAGGCAGCCAGTTCGACATGAAAACCGGGGGCGACCTGGAAGGACGCGAGCGCCTGCTCGGGAGAGAGCACCGGAGCCGGTGGAACATCCCACTGTCGCCAGTTCTCATTCTGTGTTTCGCCGGATCGATCGCCGTTTTGACCCGGCAGCGTTGGTCCAGTCAGAACCAACACGGCCATCCAGCAGCACGAAAGAAACTTGTGGGGAATGCTCATCGAGGTCAGTCCTTCGCCGGCGGGGTCGATTTCCCTGTCAACTTTCGGAAGCCCTCCTGGATGATGAAGAGTGGGCCGATCAGCAGGAATCTTGGATCCTTCATGAAGGATGGTTTGTTTCCCTCGATTCCGTGGCCGATGAACTGGAGGATCCAGCCACCGACGAACAGACCGACACCCCATTGCCAGTTGAAGAAGACCACGACGAGCGAGGCGACGATGGCGGGGATCCCTATGAAGTGGGTGAGGTGGTTGAGCGGGTGGTTGTGGTCAGCGCGGTAGCGATCGATCCATTTGCTGACGGCGCCTGGACCATCCGGCGATGGTGCTGCTTCGGGCATCTCGAACCTCCGTCGAGATTGTCCATCCATTTCGGTTCGGGTTCCATCTTCACTTCCATCTACAGGGCCGACTTGCGCCCCTGCGGTGAGGGGGCGATGCTGGACGCTGCCGGGGACGATTTCCGGTCTGGAGGGCCATGGCAGTTCCATTTTTCACAGGGCTGGATCTCGGTGGAACCGAGGTGAAGGTCGGGCTCTGCAGCGCCACCGGGGAAGTCGTCTGGTCAGATCGACGTCCCAGTGGCGCACATCTGGGTCAGGAAGCGATCCTCCAGGCGCTTTCCGAGGCGGTCGATGGAGCGCTCCTCGAGGCGAAGAGCAGAGGCGGGTCCGTGGCGGCCATCGGACTCGGGACACCGGGGGTGGTCGATCCGGGAAGCGGCATCATCCTGCATCCTGTTGCAAACCTGGGCGGCTGGCACGGCACCGATATCGTCGGGTTCTTTCGTGATCGATACCAGGTTCCCGCCGTCGTCGAGAATGATGCCAACTCGGCCGCATGGGGCGAATACTCGACAGGTGCAGGTCAGGGTGCTCGCATTCTGCTGGCCGCCACCGTCGGCACCGGAATCGGTGGTGGGGCGGTCATCGACGGCGAGTTGCTGAGGGGAACTTCCGGAGGGGCGATGGAACTGGGACACATCGTGCTGGAGCGAGCGGGCTTGCCCTGCAATTGCGGTCTCGTCGGTTGCGTGGAGGCCTACGCCGGCGGCTGGGGGATGGCTGCAGAGTGGGCTCGCAGAAGATCCATCGAAGACGCACCCACGGTGTCCGAGTTGATCGGGGCAGGTCTGGATGGAGATGAACTGGCGAACGAGGTGCTGGACGATGGTGCGCGTGCGCTGGGATCGGGCATGATGAGTGCGCTGCATCTGCTCAATCCGGATGTGGTCGTCATCGGTGGTGGAATCATCGATGCACGTCCTCGACATCTGGAATTGATCGAGGAGACGCTTCGATCAAAGGTGTTACCGAAGGCTGTGGCCAGTCTGAAGGTGGTACAAGCTCAGCACGGCAATCGCGCCGGCCTGATCGGAGCTGCGATGTGTGCAGAAAAGGCCGTCCGTGAAGGGAACTGCGGATGAGCAACCCCGAGGATTCTCTCGATCGGATCGTTCTCAGAGATATAGAGGCTGTGCTGCCCGATCGGGTACTGCGAGCAGATCTGGTGATCGAAGGTGCCGTCATCGTGGCTCTGGCAGCACCCGGAACCGCCACGGGAGATGAGATCTGGGATCTCGGCGGTCGCAGGGTCACCCCCGGACTGATCGATGCGCACATCCACGGCGCACACGGCACCGACTTCACCAGTGGGGATGCAGAGACGATCGCCTCCTGTGCCGAGGATCTGGCAGCACGAGGGATCACTACCATCTATCCGACCATCATCCCTGGCAGCGAGCAGCAGATGCTCTCTGCCATCCGGGAGTGCTTGCGAGCGAGTGAACTGAGTCCCTCCATCCTCGGCATTCATCTCGAGGGCCCTTTCGTATCAACTGGCCGGATGGGAGCGTTGCCGGAGGCGGGTATCCATTCCTGGGATGAATCACTGTTCGGAAGATTGGTAGAGGCGGGCTCGGGACAACTGAGGATCATGACCTTCGCACCCGAGGAGATTCCACTCAAGGCGCAGGAGAAGTTCAGCCTGGTCGGAGTTCGTGGATCGATCGGTCACACCTGTGCCGATGCGAATCAGACAAATGCTGCCATCGCTGCAGGAGCCAGAAGATGTACGCACCTGTGCAATGCCATGGCACCGATCCATCATCGTGATCCTGGACCGGTAACAGCATTGCTTCTCGATGATCGAGTGCGCTGCGAGGTGATCCTCGATGGACATCACCTCGACGATGAAACCGTACGGATGGCTCTTCGAAGGAAGGGGGCAGGTGGCTTGATGGCGGTCAGCGATGCGATGCCGCTGGCAGGGTTGGGAGTGTCGTCGGGAGCTTTCTGTGGTCAGGAAGTCTGTTCCGATGGTTCGCGAGCGACTCTCAAGGATGGAACCCTTGCAGGCAGTGTGACGCTCTTGCCCGCAGCGCTTGCTCGAACTGCCGGTGAACTCGGATTGGATGACTCACTGATCTCTGCCATCGGCTCAGCTAACGCTGCAGATGATCTCGCTCTTCCGAGGCGCGGCAAGATTCAGTCAGGCTTTCGAGCGGATCTGGTCATCCACGACAAGGACGGGGAGGCCACGGTGCTCAGGGGAGGAGTATCCGTGCAGGATCCTGCGGGACCGCGTCTTCCAGATGAGATGGAGAGGATCCAATGACCGTCGACCAACTCACGGATGCTGCCGAGATGCTGGCGCGAATCACGCCCAGGGGAACATGGTGTAGTTTACGGGTCGTTCGCAACATCGAGGAGTCTTACTCGGTACGTGACGATGTCTTGCTACCGCCGTCGAACTCTGAAGACAGCGGCGCCATGGTCACCGTCGTCGATGGCGCAGGTCTGGGGCTCGCAGCCACCAGCGATCTCACAATCGGTGGGCTGTATCAGGCGGCTCGAGTCGCCCAGGAGTGGGCGCGCGCCACCGGCAGTCAGGGTGTGACGGATTTTTCGACAGCTCCAAGGCCCCGGAGTTCTGGCCAGTGGACTCATGCCATCGCCGAGCCGTGGCAGGATGTATCGAAGGGGCAGATCATCGATCGGGTTCGCGCTGCCTGCGGCAAGATGAAGACCGATGATCGAATCGTGCAGAGGACCGCATCGGTGAAGAGAGTGCGAACCGAGACGACCATCGTGACCAGCGATGGGATCCGGATCGAGCAATCCCACGATCGAGTGATTCCATGGATGCAAGTGGTGGCCACAGACGGTGAGGATGTTCAGAAGCGAACCAATGGTGGCCGTAGCGATGCGCAACTGGGCGGCTACGAGGTGCTCGATCGAACCGGATTCGACGACCTGCCCGCGTCGATTGCCGCCGATGCGATCGAAACCCTGTTGTCTCCCATCTGCCCCACAGGCGTGATGGATGCGGTGATCGGCCCGGCACAGATGGTCTTGCAGGTGCACGAGTCGATCGGCCACGCCCTCGAACTCGATCGGATCCTCGGAGATGAGCGGAATTATGCAGGCACCAGTTTCGTCAAGACCGATGACTTTGGCAGCCTCCGATGGGGTCCAGAAATCCTCAATGTGGTCATCGATCCGACCATCGAGGGAGAGGTTTGCAGCGCAGGATTTGACGATGATGGACTGCCTGCAACAAAGACTCACCTGATCGAAAGAGGTCTGCTGGTGCGTGGCATCGGCGGAGCGCTCAGTGCGCAGCGGATGTCCCGTGCCGAGGATGCGATCGCGGTCTCGCGAGCGTGTTCCTGGAATCGTCCACCGATAGACCGCATGGCAAATCTCAACGTCGAACCGGGTCAGACCAGTCTTGAGGAGCTGATTGGAGGCGTCGAGAAGGGCGTCTGGCTCGATGTGAACTCATCCTGGTCGATCGACGACCACCGCTGGAAGTTTCAGTTCGGAGTCGAGGATGCGAGATTGATCGAGAATGGCGAACTGGGGGGAAGGGTCAAGGACGCGGGGTACCGCAGCACCACGACACCCTTCTGGAGGTCGCTCGATGCAGTGGGTGATTCGGATACCTGGCAGGTGCGAGGGACTCCCAACTGTGGCAAGGGGGAGCCGAACCAGATGGTCTTCGTCGGACATGCCATGCCTGCGTGTCGCTTTCGAGGTCTCGAGGTGTTTGGTCGGGAGGGCTAGATGCAGTCCTGGTTTCACGATATTGCGGATCACGCAGAATCTGTCACGGGCGCGGGAGAAGAGATCTCTCTCGGGCTTGCGGCCGAGATCACCGGATTCGCAAGAATCTCATCGGGGCGTGTCCGGCAGAGCGGATCGGTCGAGCAGCGACATCTCTTCATCGCATTGCGAAAGGACGGCCGCGAGGTGTGCTCGGGTCTGATGCTTTCCGGTTCCCTGGCGGCAGATAAGGAGCCGCTGCGAGCGACCATCTCGAACCTGTCTGAAATGGTCTCCCAGTTGCCGAAGGATCCCCATCTACCTCGGTTGCCCGAGGCGATCCGAGATGAGCACCGGGGCGATGGGCAGATCCCGGACCCTCAACAGGTGATCGCATCGCTGGCGGGGGAGGCTGCTGATCTGGAAACGTGTGGAATCGCCATCACGGGCACGATCTATCGAGCCGCTGCATCCAGCACCGGGTTGCGTCGCTGGTACGAAGCTCCTCGAACGGTGATCGACGGGTCGATGCACCTTCGGGGCGGTGGAGCGACGAAGTGGGCGTGGGCGGGAGAGAGCTGGGATCCGATCAGTGCCGACAGGCGACGGCAACACGCCCATTCGATGGCCGAGATCCTGGCTCGTCCCGTCGAAACACCACCTGTCGGGAAGTACCGTGCATGGCTGGAGCCTGCCGCGGTAGAGGATCTATTCGGACCGGTGCTCTGGTCTGGTGCTTTTTCAGCGCGTGCGATCCACACGGGAGCCAGCCCCCTGGCGCCGCTCTACGATCAGACGCAACTCGATCCGCGCGTCGTCATTCGCGACAACCCCGGTGCCATCGGCGCTCCTGCATTCAACGCAAGTGGCCACACGATTCCGGCGCCGGTGGAACTGGTCACCTCAGGGGCAGGTCGAGGCCAGCTGATCAGTCCGAGGACCGCCATGGAATTGGGTCTCGAACAGAACGGTGCGTCTGCCGCCGAGATGCCTGGGTGTCTCGAGATGGGGCCCGGGACCATCGATCCGGAGACTTCCCACGAGCAGGTCGGCGATGGCTTGTGGCTGTCGCACGTTCACTACACCAACCTGGCTGCGCGCGAGGGTGCGCGGATCACCGGGGTCACGCGCTGGATCGCACTCAGGGTCAAAGATGGCAGCCCCGTGGCTCCCATCGGTACGGTGCGCATCGATGATTCTCTGATCCGTCTGCTGGGAGAAGGGCTGGTCGATCTGGGATCCAGAACGGAGGTCCTGCCCGATCTATCGACCTATCGCCAGCGAAGTCCATCCGGTTCGAAATTGCCCGGTATCCTGGTCGAAGACCTGCGAGTCGTGGGCTAGTTGTTGCGGACCACGATCGGTCCCGGCTCAGATCCTGAAACTGTCGTTGATCCGCTCGAGAACTCCGTTAGCGGGTCGTAACTCCTGTTGAGTCAGCATCGAGAGTGGTTTTTCCGTGATCCCGGTAGAAGCCGACAGAGACTTTGCTTCGACATCGATGTGGATCAGCCCGGTCAGCACCTCGCCCTTGTTCCGTGTCCGCTGGATTGCATCGAATGAGGCATTGCGGTCGGTGGGGTCGAAATCGTGCTCCAGTTTCCTCAGCAGTATCTTCGAACCGTCGTGGAGAGTGACTTCCTGTAGCTCTCCTTGCTCGTATTCGATGTCGATGGGCTCCTGAGGGCTGACATAGTAGGGGTCGTGAAAGGTGACTCCCATTTCCTTCTGATGAGTGTAGGACTTTGTTGAGCGTTCATGATTATTGAAGGTGACGCAGGGAGAGATGACATCGATGAAGGAGAGTCCGTCGAAGGAGAGTGCCGCCTTCAGCAATGGAACCAGTTGCTTCTTGTCACCACTGAAGGAGCGACTGACAAAGGTCGCACCCAGTTCCAGCGCCAGTCCACAAAGATCGATCGATTCCTCGCGCGGGTAGGCGCCTCGTTTGGACGGGCTTTGACGATCTGCGGTGGCTGAAAACTGTCCCTTGGTCAGGCCGTAGACGCCGTTGTTCTCGACGATGTAGACCATCTTTGGATTGCGCCGCAGGATGTGAACGAACTGGCCCATTCCGATGCTCGCGGAATCACCATCGCCACTGACTCCGATCGGTGTCATCGAGGTGTTGGCGATGTGGGCTCCCGTGGCAAAACTGGGCATCCGGCCATGGGTAGAGTTGAGGCCCATCGCATTACCGAGGAAGTATGCCGGGGTCTTGGAACTGCAACCGATGCCACTCATCTTCAAGATGTTCGTGGCGTCGAGTCCAAGGTCGTAGGAAGCCTGGATGATCGCCTCCGAGATGCGGTCATGACCGCAACCCTTACACATCGTCGAAGGACCACCCTTGTAATCGGATTTGGTCAATCCGAGGGCATTTGTCGCTGGTTTCTTGTCTTCGCTCATCGGGTCTCCACTCCGAGATGCTTCTCCATCGCTTCCCTGACGATCTGTGTCGTCAGTGGCAGACCTCCATAGTAGGTTTCTGATTCGATTCGATCAGCGTGTTGTGGGAGGTGCATTCGCAGTAACTGAGCCATCTGGCCCTGTTGGTTCTGTTCGATGACGAGAACCTGCTGATGTTCTGCGAGGAAGGCTTCGACCTCCTCGTGGAACGGATATGCGCGAATGCGCAGGTAAGCAGGCTTGCTGTCGAGAGCAACGAGCGCCTCTTGCATGGCGAGGTCGGTGGTGCCGAAAGCGATGACACCCAGTGCTGCGTCTCCCTCGGTGAGTACGGGAGCGGGAAGATCCACCACCATGCCGTCGATTTTCCTGGAGAGCCTATCAAGGTTGTTCTTGTAGACCTCAGGTGATTCGCTGTATTCCGCATCTTCGCTATGTCCAGATCCTCGAGTCAGGTGTGCAGCATCTGGATGCATGGTCAATCCGGGGATGGTGCGGTAGGGGATTCCATCTCCATCGACATCGCGATACCTGCCCCAGTTTTCAAGCCGCGCCATCACCTCGTCGGTTGCGATTTTTCCTCGTTGCAAGTCGCCGGTGGGTTCGGGCAAGGGATCGGAAATCCAGGTGTTCATGCCCAGATCCAGATCGGAGAGGAAGAGTACCGGGGTCTGATACTTGTCGGCAAGATCGTACGACTGGCAGGAAAATTCGAACGCCTCAAGAGCGTTGGCGGGAAGCAGGAACGGGAATCGAGTGTCGCCGTGAGATTGGAATGCGACCTGGAGCAGATCACTCTGCTGGGTCCGGGTCGGTAGACCCGTCGAAGGGCCGACGCGTTGCACATCGTAAACAACGGTGGGGATCTCTGCGAAGTAGCCGAATCCCAGGTTTTCACCCATCAGTGAGATCCCCGGGCCACTGGTCGAGGTCATCGATCGAACTCCTGCCCAGCCGGCTCCGAGTGCCATGCCGATGGCGGCCAGTTCATCTTCGGCCTGGATCACTGCGAACCGCTTTCCACCGTCGGGATCATCGTCGCGGCAACTCCCGATGTGTTTCTCCAGTGCCTCGGCCAGTGAAGACGCCGGAGTGATGGGATACCAGGCGACGACCGAGACTCCGCCCCAGATGGCACCCAGTGCGGTGGCCTCATTGCCCTCGATCAGAATTCGGTCCTGGATCTGGTCGGCGGGTTCAAACTTCCATCGGTCCTGTTTTTCGAGGTTTTCGGAAGCGAAATCGAAACCGATCTGAGCTGCATTCACATTCAACTCGATGACCGTTTCCTTCCCCGGGAAAACGGATCCAAGAGCCGCGCGGATCGCATCGATCGGGATACCAAAGAGCTGGGCCACGACGCCGACATAGATCAGGTTCTTGAGTCGGGGACGCAGTTTTGCGTCGCTGATTTCTCGGGCGAGTTGATCGAAGGGAACAGAGTATCGACAGAGACCTTCGAACTCGCTGTCGGCGGTCTTCATCGCGCTGTTTTCTATCACCACGGTGCCGGGTTCGCTCTCTCGAAGATCGCGACCGATGGTCGCAGGGTTGAGAGGAAGCAGCACCTGCCACTGTGGAGCCATCGTCTGCCAGCCGCCTGGGCTGACCCGGATCTGAAACCAGGTCGGAAGGCCAGCGATATTGGAGGGGAACAGGTTCTTCGAACTCGCCGCCAGCCCCATCTTCATCAGGGCTCGCTGGATCACGATATTGGAAGTCTGGCTTCCGGTGCCATTGGCGGTGGCAATTCGGATCGAAAAATCGTTGATCACCGGATCCATCCGGTTCCTCCCATCGTGGTCGACTGGCGAAGTGGAACGCCAGCGCGGGTGCAAGGATCGATGGATCGGCTTCGGGAATCAAGCCAACCCACCTGTATTGATCGGTTCTGGCGTGCGAAAGTAGCCCCGGGAGGGGCATCGCCGTGGATCTAGACTGGGCTCTGATCGTCGCTGCAGGGGTCGTGGGGGGAGCCGTGAATACTCTCGTCGGTGGCGGCACGATGATCGTGCTTCCGCTGCTGGTGTTTCTCGGCATCGATCCGCTCGTCGCCAACGGCACCAACAGGATCTGCGTTGCCTTCCAGGGTGCCGTGGCTGGTTGGACGATGAATCGGGGGCTGAGGAGACAGGCGGATCCGAAGCAAAGAGTACTGACGGTGGGTTGGAAACCGATTCTTCTGGTCGGTTTGGCAGCGATTCCGGGGGCGTGGGGGGCCATCGAGATCGAGAGCATCGATGCGAGCATCTTCCGGCAATTGATGGGGTGGGTGCTGTTGATTGCGGTGGGTGCCTTTCTGTTACCGAGGCCGAAACAAGCTCAGGACTCAGATGATGGGATGAAGCCAGGAGTTGTTTTCTACGGCGGTTGCATACTGTGCGGACTTTACGGCGGCTTCATCGGCGCCGGAGTGGGAGCCTTCATCGTGTTGCTGTTGACCACCTCGTTACGGTTGACCGTGGTGGATGCGGTGCGCTGGAAGGTCTGGTGCGTGATGGCGATGTCAGCGGCTTCCGGAACATGGTATCTGGCGAGCGGCGTGATCGATGCCCGAGTGGCGATCCCACTGATCCCGGCCTATGGCGTCGGAGCCTATCTGGGAGGTCGGATGGCTCTGAGGGGGGGAGACCGCCTGTTACGCCCGTTGGTGGCGCTCCTCAGTGCTGGTTTGGCCCTCTCGATAATTTTCGGTGGAATTTGAGGGGAAGAAACTGGCATCGGGCGCGGCAAGAAGAGTGACCTGCAATTTGCCCTGAATCGCCAACTCCAGGCTATTGAATACCTGGATGAAGGGGTAAAATCGCTGATACGGCCCACAGTGAAGAGGAATGGGTCCGGAATAGGCTGTGTTTCCGCTATCGGCAACTACTGATCCACATTTCTACCAGGCGCGGATGATATTCGTGTACTTCGAATCGCCTGGAACAGTGTCGAGCGGCAGATCCAGCACTGCGACCAGATACCGTAATTGTTCAAAATTTGGGCGACCCATAGCCCTCAGGAGGTGGACGATGACCAGGTTCCCGATCTCACTGATTCTCCTGCTCATGCTGTGCCTGGCAGGCACCAGCGATGCTCGAGATTTTCAGAGAGGGGATGTCAATGAGGATGGAAACTTCGACATCGCCGATGGCATCCAGATGCTGGATTACATGTTCGTCGGTGGAACCGTCGTTTATTGCAAGTCTGCTTACGACCTCGACGACGATGGTTCCCTCGATCTGTCAGACGCCATCTATGGTTTCATCTACCTGTTTCAGAATGGCCCTCCTCCAGAGGCCCCGTTTGGATTCTGTGGTGAGGATCTGACACCGGATTCGCTCGGCTGTGAGTCCTATGCCACATGCACCATCGGGGATGCGATGCAGGGTCTTGATCAGGCGACTTTTGACTCGTTCCTGCGAGGCAGGGACCTGATGCATAAAGAGTTCACTGCGGAAGAGGGTCTGGGCCCGTACTACAACGCAACCAGCTGCGTCGCGTGCCACAGCACTCCGGGCGTGGGAGGATCTTCTCCGATCTACAGGAACTTTTTCTTCGCCGCTATCGGACCTCCTGGCAATCAGGGACCGATCTGGGATCCGGACGATGTGCCCAGCATCGTGATGCCCTCCTATACGATTCCAGGTGGGGTGCGGGGTGGTTCGCGACCCTCGATTCCGGATTCCTCTCAGGTGGGCGGACTTCAGGTCACTGTTGCGCAACGGAATGCGCCTCCTGGTCTAGGAGTTGGACTCTTCGAACTGATCTCTGATGTCGAGATCATCTCGAACACCGATCCAGATGACGCCGATGGAGATGGAATCAGCGGGCGGTATAACACCGATGGATTGGGCAATATCGGCCGATTTGGATTCAAGTCGCAGGCGAACTTTCTGGAGGCTTTCCTTCGCGGTGCCTTCAACAACCAGATGGGAATCACGACCGATCCCTTCCAGGGATCGGACGGTCTCGTCAGTGCGGCGATGATGCAAGTTGGAGCCGGGCCTGATGATTCCACCGAAGACCTGGACGGCGTGGCAGACCCGGAAATCTCGGTGGAGGACCTCGGCGACATCGTGATCTTCAGCAAGTTTGTTGCACCCACGCCTCGCGGAACGATGGGTTCCGAGGAGATGCTGGGTGAAACGCATTTCTTTCAGATGAGTTGTAACAAGTGTCACATTCCTGATCTGCAGTCGTCGGTAGGACCGGTCAACGCCTACACAGACCTGTTGCTCCATGACATGGGGCCAGATCTGGCAGACGGAATCTCGCAGGGGATGCCACAGTTCAGTACCATCTCACCTCTTCTCACCTCGAATGAGTTCAGAACCCAACCCCTCTGGGGAGTTCGACATCACGGGCCCTGGCTCCACGATGGAAGAGCCGACACCATCAGTGACGCGATCTTGATGCATGGAGGCGAGGGCCAGGCGTCGAGAGACGCTTTTGATTTACTGAGCCCTTCTGAGCAAGAAGCGGTGATCCGATTCCTGGAGGCGCTGTGATGAAAACAGTTAAATTTCTTCTCACTGGATTGCTGATGCTTGTCTCGACGCTGGTCGTGATCACTGCGGTGAATGCGGAGATTATCGATGACGACACTCCAGTACCACCGGTAGGTGCGATGGGAGGTCCTGATCGAGAGCTCGACCCCGCCGAACTTGAACAGTGGATTCGCGGTCGAAAGGTGTTCGATCGCGATTGGACTCAGGCGGAAGGCCTGGGGACTCCCGATCTCAACGCGGATTCCTGTCGGTCCTGTCACCAGACTCCCATCATCGGAGGTGCCGGCGGACTCGATGTGAATGTCATGCGTTTCGGCATGGACAACGACGGTGCGGGGCCTTTCCAGGATCTTCCCGGCGGACAGGTGGCCAGCAAGTTGCGGCGCCCCGACACGCCGGGTCGAGAGGATGCGGATCCTCAGGCCGATGTCTTCGAACAGCGCCAGACTCCGAATACGCTCGGGCTGGGCCTGATCGACACGATTTCAGATGCAGAGGTCCTCTCCCACGAGGATCCCAACGACAACGATGGCGACGGCTGCAGAGGTGTGGCTCGGATGATCGACATCGCCGGCGTCCCCGAGGTGGGTAAGTTGGGCTGGAAGGCTCAGGTGCCTACCGTTTCCGATTTCCTCAGGGATGCGCTCGGTGGCGAGACTGGAATCACTGTTCCCGACGATGGTCGTGGTTTCGGAATGCTGACCGATGCAGATTCCATTGCCGATCCCGAGATCTCGACGGATGACTTCTCGGACATGTTGTTCTTCGCAGTTCATCTGGCGTACCCCCCTCGAGGTGGCAATACCGACCCCCAGGTGCTGGTGGGAGAGGCGCTTTTCAATGAAGTGGGTTGTGCGGTTTGCCATGTTCCTGTCTTGCAGGGATCGGGCGGTCCAGTGCCGCTCTACTCCGACCTCCTCCTTCACGACATCCACCCGGAAGACTTCCGGGGCACCGCGGATCTGGGAACTCCGGCTGGCGTTGGGTTCTACAAGACGCCACCTCTGTGGGGAGTCCGGACCACCGCCCCGTATCTCCACGATGGCCGCGCCACGACTCTGGAGGACGCCATCCTGCTCCATGAAGACGAGGCGATACAGATGAGGGATGCTTTCGAGGCACTCGATGCAGCAGATCGAGCGGCCCTGCTGTTGTTCCTCTCGGATCTGTAGAGACCGGATCAAACTGACTTCTGACCGCCCGCTGACCCGTGCCCTTGCGCCGGCTCAGCGGGCGGTTTTTCATCCAGCGGCCATCTCCGGTGGGAACCTGTACACGGCAGAAGCCAGCGCTCGGTGCTGCCGCCCGCCCGCTGACCACCATCGGATTCGGTGCGTCCGGTTCAGTGGTTGCTAGTGTGGCCCCGATTCCTCGCATAGAATTTCCTCAGGCCAATTTACGTTCTTGACCTGGAGATTCTCATGGCACCTGTGCCCTTCCCTTCTGCGGCGTGGCTGCTCGCGCTGCTCCTGTCTGCCAGTATCTGCCCGATTGGCCAGGCAGCCGAAAAGCCCAACATCATCTTTTTCCTCGCCGATGATCAACGCTGGGACCAGATGGGGTGTGCCGGGCATCCGGTGATCCAGACTCCCCACGTGGACCAGCTGGCGCGAGAGGGCGTCCGATTCAGGAACATGTTCGTCACGACATCTATTTGTGCAGCCAGCCGCGCCTCGATTTTCACGGGCCTTTATGAACGATCCCACCGTTACACGTTTGGAACCGTGCCGATCGCAAGGCAGCAGACGTCCCTCAGCTATCCCGCGCTGCTCAAGCAGAATGGATACCAGACGGGATTCGTGGGCAAGTTCGGAGTGCGGGTGGAACGTGGTGTCACTGACGAGATGTTCCATTATTTCAAACCACTGAACACCAACCCGTACCACAAGCCGCAGCCAGATGGTTCGACTCGCCATGTAAGCCAGATTGCCGGTGACCTGGCCATCGAGTTTATCTCCCAGCAGGTGAAGGACAGGCCGTTTTGCCTGTCTGTCAGTTTTAACGCTCCGCATGCCGAGGATAGTGACAAGCAGAATCACTACCCGTTCCCGAAGGGTGTCGCGCATCTTTACGAGGATTCCACGATCGCTCCGCCTCGAATGGCGGCTCCGG
>JAYZBV010000103.1:0-12688 GCA_036338595.1 Planctomycetota bacterium
CCCCCCCGCGCCGCCCCCGCGCCCACCCCCCGCCCCCGCCTCTCTCTTTCTTGATCTCGATGGTCACTTCCTGTGCAGAAACTCAAACCCCGAGCAACTCGGGGAGCACCTCGGTCAACATCCGATCTGCCTCGGCTGGTGTATTTGCGATGGCGATCACATCGAACTTCCCCGACCGCACCAGGGGCCCGACGTTGTAGAGCAGGAAGTGGCCACTGCCTGTGCGAGCATCGAGCAGTTGGTCGCCGATCCGCTCACAGATCTCGGTGAAGGGGACTCCGATCAGGGCCTCATCGATGAAATCCTGGGCTCGATACGCCGGACGCTCGCCGAGAATCACCCGATCGACCAGATGCATCGGGGTACTGGTCCCGCCCCAGCGACCGTTGCACTCGGTGATTCTCAGTACTGGATCTTTATCCAGATCCCCGACCACCAGGTGATCGAAGGAACAACGGCCGACATATCCCAGTTGTTGCAATGCAAAAGCGATGGCAGAAGACTGACGGGCGAGTCCGTCGTTGATCGCCCCCGGTAAAGTCGATGGCCTGCTGCCGACGAATAGTTTTTCTTCTCCTTTGAGAATCTGCTCGTAAATCCCGTCGAGCCTCGGAGGTCTGCTTCCCTTCGGCGGGATCCACCACTGTGTAGAGGGTGAAAGATCAGTCTCCTCCCAGACACAGGCGAGGACCTCCTCGCCAGCTGGCCAGTCCATCGACAACAGTGCCTCTTCGACAACCTTGCACAGGGCCTGATCGTCGAGACCTTCCAGTTTAGCGACATCGAAGAGTCTGTTTCCCATTGCGGATGCACAGCGCGTTCGCTTGATCGCAACCCGCTTGACTCCTGGAAACATCTCGCGCAGATGCTGGGACAGAGTCTGGACATCCTCGGCTGTGCGGGTGAGGACCAGCGCATCCTCTCCCAGCACATCTGCGACCAGTTCGGAGAAGAGAGCCTTGTCATTGGCGATCCAGGTGACAGCAGGAGGTGGCGCGATGACCTGGACAGAAACTTCTGCTTCGGCAGATATTCGAGCGGCGAGATCCCAGCCGTCATCAATTCCCATGTAGGGTTCTATCAGCATTCCAGAACAGTCCCTGGCCCTATCCACGAGTTTCGAAAAAATGGGTTGAGCCAGACAACCGCTGGATACCCGAAGCGGACCACCCGAAGGAAACGAGAAAATGTGCTCTGGTGATCCGAGGCCCAATCGATCGCGGCAATACTCCTCATAGCCAGGAGCAGGTTGCGTCACCGTGGCGAACAGATCTCCATCACCACATCGTAACCGTGCGCGGTGCTGATACTCGTCGACACCCTCGATACCGCTGAGAAAGGGAATCCCCGACACATCGTCGAGGTGTAGAACCGGCCACTCCCGGCGACCATCCCAGTAATGAGCAACACGGTCCCTGCAGGAATTCGGCAGTCCGTGTCTCTCCGAATACCGAGTCGTAGCAGCGCAAATCTGCTGCTCGTCGATTCCGGGCGAGTACTCCCCCGACATCTGGTCGCCTCCTGCCGTTTCTGGCTCGCTGACTGGATTTCTCCCCTGAGGTTCCTGACACCCTTCTCATCGGCTGTTTCAGGGTAATAGTTCACAAAATATTTTGAAACCACGATGGCTGACGGAAGCGGAGGCGGGGCTGCTGGCCTGTTTCCTGAAGGGCAGATCGATATCGGCCCATTCACCTGGCGCTGGCCTACATGGCACCAGTGCCCCAGTCGTGGGCGCCCGAGGGAAGGCTAAATCCAGCCGCACACTGTAGTTTCGCCTGTCATGAAGAACTTCCAGTATTCTCCGATGAGGCCTACCCTGCCGAGGGAATCTCATAGAGGATCCCATCGACCACCAGAACCATCCGAAGGGGATCTACGGATTGCTCTTCCTCTTGAAAGGTATCGCTCATGCTGAATCGTGCGCTGTGGTGCTGGATCATCACGGCTACCTGTGCTCTATGCCTCTCAACTCAGCCTGTCCTCGCCATGCAGGCGATGGAAACTCACTGGAAAAACGGACTCCAGTTTTCAACTCCCGACGGCGAGAACAAGATCTCGATCGGTGGACGGCTTCAGGTTGACTACGGTTTCTTCAGCGAGGAGAGCGGGGTCGAACTTGAACAGGGTGGAATCGAGATGCGCCGAGCGCGCCTCGGTGCCTCGGGAGTCATCGGTGGAAATTACGAGTTCAAGACAGAGTACGAGTTCGCAGGTGCAAAAGTCGTGTTCAAGGATGCGTGGATAGGCCTGAAGGATTCGGGGTTTCTCGGCAAGTTCCGCATCGGACACCAGAAGGAACCGATGGGACTCGAGACGCTCACCAGCAGCAAGTTCATCAGCTTCCTGGAGCGCAGTTTCACCTCCGCATTCACTCCCTCGCGCAATACCGGAATCCTTTCCAGTCATCTACTCGGGGAAGAACAGCTTGGCACCTTTGCCATCGGCTTCTTCAAGGATGCAGGTAGCTCGGCAAACTCCCAGGAAGAGGACCAGAGTTCCGTCACCAGTCGTATCACCTATCTGCCCATCTTCGAGGAAGCGGGCACCACACTTCTTCACCTGGGAGTCTCCGCCAGTACTCGAGACACCACCGCTGGAATGGTCTCCTACGATTCCGATTCGCTCGCCCATCTGGGAGAGGACCTGGTTTCCGCATCTGTCGTGGCAGATCGCGTCGATCTATTTGGGATCGAAGCCGCATGGGTGCAGGGCCCCTATTCCCTTCAGGGAGAGGTCGTCACTTCCACCATCGATGACGATGAGGAAGTCTCTGCCTGGTACCTACAGGGCAGTTACTTCATCACCGGAGAGAGCCGCGCCTACAAGAGATCCTCGGGTTCCTTCACCAGCATCAAACCGATGAACAACTACGGCGAGGATGGCAAGGGTGCCGTGGAGCTTGCCATCCGCTTCCAGGAGATCGACCTGGAGGAGATGGCTACCGGGGAAAACGCGGAAGCCCTCTCCATCGGCGTCAATTGGCACCTCAATCCGAACGCTAGGGTGAAATTCAATGCCATCAGTGCTTCACCGGATACAGCCTCAGATTACGGAAACGATGTCATTTGCTACACATTGAGGTTTGGAATCAACTTCTGATCGATGTTGGGATTCTCATCCGGAGGGAAATTCGGTAATAATCCAGCAGGGAGCGAGTGGGTTCGTCTCCCCTACCCGGGGCCAGTTCGAATTGGGCCTGTGCTTGTTCGTAACAGAAACCAGGAGAACTGATGCGTACCATCGCCAACCTGTTCGGAAAATCTCCGTTCGTGCCACTGCAATCGCACATGCGCAAGGTCAGCGAATGCATCGATGGCCTCGGTGAACTATTTCAGATCTTCGTCAACGAAGACTTTGATTCCATCGGAGAAATCGCCCGTAAGATCTCCAAGACGGAACATGAAGCGGACCTGGTCAAGAACGACATCCGTAATCATCTGCCCAGAGGCCTGTTTCTGCCGGTCGATCGGGGCAAGTTGCTGGAGATCATCTCGACCCAGGATGAAATCGCCGATACCGCAGAGAACGTCGCCGTTCTCTGTAGCCTCAAGAGACTGCCCGTTCCCGCAACAGTAAAAGAAGTTTTCCTGGAGTTTTGCTCGAAGAGTACCGAGTGCTTTCAACTCTCCCGCGCAGTGATCGAGCAACTCGATGAATTGCTAGAGAGCGGTTTTGGAGGAGTGGAAGCCGAGAAGGTTCGAGAACTGGTTCATGCTGTAGCGGTAAAGGAACACGAGGTCGATCTGTGCCAGCGAGAGTTGCTACGCATCATGTTCGATTCGGAAGATGTGCTCAACTATGCTGAGTTTCACCTGTGGTTGAGGATCTTGTCAGAGATTTCAACCATCAGTGACCTGAGTGAAAACCTGGCGGACAAGGTCCGTACCACACTGGAGATCAAGTAGAGAAGCAATGATCAGAAATAGTTTCTCCGCTCAACTGATCCATTCAGTTCTGAAAGTGACCTGAAGGGCCCATGGAACACGCAGATACCTTGTGGGCACTGGCTGGAATCTTCGGATTCTACATGGCGTGGAACATCGGTGCCAACGATGTGGCCAACGCCATGGGCACATCGGTCGGCTCGGGCGCACTCACTCTCCGCAGAGCGGTGATCGTTGCTGCAGTTCTGGAATTTTCCGGAGCTTTCCTTGCCGGTTCTTCCGTTTCGGAGACGGTCCGTAAGGGGATCGTCGATTCCGATATGTTCAGCGGCGATCCCATCGCCTTCATCTGCGGGATGCTGGCAGCACTACTGGCAGCGGGAGCGTGGCTACAGATCGCCTCGTACTATGGCTGGCCAGTCTCCACCACTCACTCCATCGTTGGTGCCATCATCGGTTTCGGAATTCTGTACGCTATCGAAGCCCCTCCCGAAAAAAATCTCAGTTGGACCACGGCAATTCACTGGCCCAAGGTCGGGCAGATCATCTCGAGTTGGGTGATTTCGCCGCTGCTCAGCGCTACGATCGCCTACATCACCTTCAGGCTACTTCTGAGGAACATCTTTTTTCAGAGGAACCCTCTGGCGGCAACCAAGAGGCTCGCCCCACTGCTGGTCTTCATCGTGCTCACGATCCTGACACTGACGATGGTCTTCAAGGGACTCAAAAATTTCGACCTCGACCTCGAGCTGGGTCCGGCTTTGCTCATCGCCATGGGAGTCGGACTTGTCTCTGCCATCATCGCCGCCGTTCTCGTCCGAAGGATAGAGGATCCCTCTGAAGAGGATTCCGATAATTTTCATCGGATGCAATTTCTCTCGAATGCCCTCACGAAGGCCAAGAAGCACCTTCGCCGGGTGAAAGACGTTTCCGATCCCTCGGTACAGAAAGAAGTGGAACAACTGATCGATCGAACCGAGGCTCTGACCACGACGATGGAACGGGAGAAGGGTCCTACCGATACCCCTTCCCTCAACAAGGTCGAGAAGATTTTCGTCTACCTGCAAATCCTGAGCGCCTGCTTCGTCGCATTTGCACATGGTTCCAATGATGTCGCCAATGCCATCGGCCCCCTGTCGGCAGTTCTGCAAACGATTGCAGATGGTAAGGTTGCACTCGAATCAGCGGTGTCGCCAGAAGTGCTGGCGCTGGGCGGACTGGGAATCGTCATCGGTCTGGCAACCTGGGGCTGGCGGGTGATGGAAACGGTCGGGCGACGCATCACCGAGCTGACTCCATCTCGAGGATTCACCGCTGAGTTCGCAGCTGCGACCACGATCGTCCTGGCCACCAAACTCGGGTTGCCGATCTCGACCACCCATACGCTGGTGGGAGCGGTGGTCGGAGTTGGCCTGGCCCGAGGAATGGGCGCACTGAACCTGAATACGGTCCGTGACATCGTCATCTCCTGGGTAATCACCGTTCCAGCCGGAGCCATATTTGCGATGATCTTCTACAAGATCCTGATGGCCTTCTTCGGCTAATCCAACAGGGAGCACTGATGCGTGTCGCCTCATTGTTTTGCATCCTCTGCCTTTGCGCTTGCCGTTCCTTCACACCATTGACATCGAATCCGGGTCTCGAACTGGTGAACTGGAACACCTACCACCTGTTCGATCACCAGGTGCACACCGATTCGGCAGCTGCGTGGCTCGCCGCCGAGCAGCCCGCGATGGTCGCTCTTCAGGAAGTCTTACATGTCGACTCCGCTGGATTGGCGAAGCTTGCTGCGAAATGGGGGCATCCCTACGCAGTGATGCACAAGGAGAGCGGCTACCCGGTGGCGCTCACCAGCAGTGCGCCGATCGAGGTGGTCGAACGTCGTGTCGCCGGCTTCCATCACGGCTACTTGCACGCGCGTACCCATGGCTTCGAGATCTTTGTCGTTCACTTCTGGCCAGGCAAGATTCACGAACCGAAGCACATCGCCGAACGCGCACGTGATCTGGCATCAAAGGGAAAGCGCGTTCTTGTCGTTGGAGACTTCAACGGTGAGATCCGCCACGATCACGAGTATCTGCTCAAACAAGGCCATCTCGGCAAGGTCGTCGATGGCGTGCGGACCTTCGACTACCGGATCACCGACACATTCCTCGAGAGCGGCTTTGTCGATCTGACTCATGCTCACGCACCCGCGGCCAGGTACACCTTTGGCTCTCCGGCGCTGATCCCGCGCTGGCGCAAGGATATGGAGGACGTCCATCGGACGCGCAGACGGATCGACTTCGTGTTCGCCGATCCGGCGACCGCCGAGCGCGCTCTGTCAGCGCGCGTCGTCACCGACGATTCGAGTGTCGGTCTATGGTCGGATCACTACCCCGTCGGCGTCACATTCGCACCGTGAGTGTCGAACCGTTCGGACACCCGTAACCCGCGCAGTGCTTCCATCATTTGCGCTTCAGCGTGAAGTCCTTGATGGTCGTTCCTTTTCCGCCTTCGTGTGTGAACCTCAGAATGTTCATCCCCTTGGCCAGCGTGATCTCGACCGGTTCCGTCTCTTCCCACATGCCGACAGTGAAGGGCAATGCGATGTCGATCGGTTCCTCAGCACCGTTGGCAGTCACCAGCAGGTGCTGCTTCCAGCTGGGCGTCACCACTCTGGCGCTGAGCGCATATTGCCCGGCAGTCGGCGCATCGAAGGTGTACTCGAAAGATTCGGCCCCTCTGAGCCGGCCATAGTGCAGCTGCTTACCGCCCAGATTACTGTCCATGAAGGCGATCTTTGCCGTGTTGTTCGTCGGACTGCTGCAGGCCACGGCAGGAATCGTGATCACTCCGTCGCGGCTGACCGTGATCTTCCGGTCCTCTTCGGTGACGGTCGCTTTCTTGACCTGTTCCTGCACACTGGATTCATTCGCTTCACCGATGTCCGTACCGACCGCTGCCAGGGCCACCGCCTTGGCCTCTGCAATGATCTGCCGCTGCTTGTAGAGCGCCACGCCATGCCAGAAGTCCGGATCTCCGGAGAGGAACCCGAAGACCTGCTTCTCTCCGACTACGTGACCGACCCACTGAGCCCGCTTGACCTGCGGAAATGCCTCAACCACTTCGCGCGCCTGCGTGTTCGCGAGGAAATCGCGGTCTTTCTGATAACGTGTCTTGGTCCAGCCAGCTCCCCACCCGCCACCGAGGCAGACCACCCAGCCATCCGGCGTCCAGTGCGCCAGGGCGGCATGACCGCGCTGGGGACGTGCCGTGGTCGGGACTCCGAAGGAGCGCAAGATGAAGCGCCCGAAAAAGGCACGTCGACCGCAGACCCCACCGTTCATGAGGATGTTCTGAAAGAACTGCAGCTCGGGCAGATCGTACTTGTTGTCTCCCGACCCGTATTTGACCTCGGTCCTGACCGCAGCGACATAGCGCCACCGGTAGTCGGATGTGGAGATATGATCGGGCCGATAGTTGCGCAGCATCTCGCGCCCCCAGATCAGCGTCTCATCCGGCTCTTCGCCGTTCACGACCATCCGGTAGTCCCATACGCTCAACTCCTTGAAATAGGGATCCAGTTCATCGGCCAGGTAAGCGGTTTCATAGTGCAGGTATCGCTTCACCGGATCCACTGTCGCCGGCGCATCGGGTTTGCCTGTGGCGTTTCTCTGGGCAATCGGTACCGCATGCTCCAGGCTGATCGCCAGCGCTAGCCTCTGCATTTCGCCGCGCTTGGCCTTCCTACTCGCCTTCTGGATATCGGCATAGATCTGCATCGCCATGCCCACCTTGCCGTCACGGGCTCCGTCAGCGACCGCCATCTGAATCATCAAGTCATCATCTCTGAGGACCTTTGCGATCAGCTGTTTCTGCTTTCTTCCCCGCTCTGCAAACTCTGCCAGCCCCCGCGGTGTCGCCTCGGACAGGAGACTGTACTTCGCCAGCTTGGCATCCAACTTGTCACTGGTGAGGAAATCTCCCAGATCGAGTCCATCGAGTGCTTCCAGCGCATTGGCCTGCGCCTCGACCAGCGCATTCTCGGCCGCCTCGAGATCCTTGTTCCATTGCGGCTCTTCGAGTTTTGCCCTGTCCAACGCTGCCTGACGCTCCTCGAGTGCTTCGACACCCGCTTCCCTGTTCTCTTGCCACTTCACCAGTTCTAGTTGCGCCGCCTCGCGTTCGGCTTCGGTGGTCGCTTTCTTCAGCATCTCCTGCGCCTTTGCGATGCCCTGGTCCGCACCGCCGATCCACTTGCCCTTGGCATGGCCCACCAGACCTTCCGCCTGGCCAACCTTACCCAGGTTCTCCTGCGCAGCACCCAGTTGCGCTACCGCAGATAATTCTGCGTCACGGGCTTCCAGGTAAGCCGCTTTCTTCACTCCAGCGATGTTCGGCATCGCCTTCTCGATTTGCGCCTTCAGGATCTGGAGTTGACCGTCAAACTTCGCTTCCAGCTCCCCGTCCTGCTCCGCAAGTACTGCCGGCACGGCCTCTTCCAGTTTGCCTCTTGCTGCCCAGACACTCGAGATCCCGAACATCATCACGACCAGCACCCAACAGAAACTTCTCAGTGTCCTGGATCTCATCAATTCGATTCCTCCTTGAAAGGTGCTTCTGTCAGCCACGGCGGGTGACCTGAAACTGAGTTATTCTGACAGGTTGGCGGTTCTTCAGTGCGTGTCCATCCACACTCCCGGCACCCGCAAGCCACGCGTGGTTACAGATGCACCATAGTGTCCCCCATCCACCTCTCCAGTCCAAGCGCGATTGGGATCTCCTCATATCCCGCGCGACTCCCGCCGCAGTCGCAGAGCGGCGGATCAACGCCAGAACCTCGTGATCTGTGGAGAGCCAACGAGTAGCATGGATGCTGATTCGTTTGACGTCAGTGACCATCTAGATCGAAGGAGCAGCAGTCATGGCCAATAAGGGCAACAAGGACAAGAAGCGCGAGACACAGAAGAAGTCCGCTCTGACTCTGAAGGAGAAAAGGAAACTGAAGAAGGAAAAGAAGCTGAAGTAACAGCCCTCATGAACGACCTGCCCACGCATCGTTCATTCATCCACTCCGTCGGCCTCGGGTTCACCGCACTGGGGCTGACCGGTACGACTCTCGGTCAAGAGAAGCCGATCCAGGGCTTCGATGACACTGCGGCCGAAGCTGACTTATCGAAACAGTGGAAGCCTGTTTCCGACCGCAAGATCCGGGTCGGCATCGTCGGATATGGCGCCCACCGGTCGCCATGCCAGGGGTGGTTGTTCCTTCTCCTTTTCATTGGCCTCCTCGGTTGTGCGATTCCCGATCGAATCCCTTGGGAATTGCTCGATGTAAAGACCGAGGGGCCCCATGTGGAGTCGGCGATGGTCTGGGAGCCGGCGCGGGGCGTCTTCGTTCTCCATGGAGGGCGAAATAGAAACTGGGACATGCGGCCGGAGACCTGGGAATGGTTTCCGGATTCCGATGCGTGGCACTTGGTCACCGATGCCTCCCAGCTGAATCCAGGTGCTCGCACCTCGCACGCGATGGTTTGGGATTCGGCTCGGGAAAGGACGATTCTTTTCGGAGGAACAGACCTCGATCGCGACTTCGCCGACACCTGGGCCTTTGACGGTTCCACTTCCCGGTGGGTGCGTTTGGATACGTCGGGGAACCCACCGCCTCGGTCTCAACACGGCATGATTTATGACCCGGTCACCGACCAGGTGATCCTTTTCGGCGGACGAGGGGTAAACCAGGAGCGTCTCCACGACACCTGGCTGCTGAACCTGGCCACCCTGGAATGGATCCAGCCTGCCTCGACGAATGCTGCCCCTCATCCTCAAGCACGCGACCATGTTCAGATGGCTCGCGACTCCCTCACCGGCATCATCGTGATGCGTGGATCTTCCCTGGGACCGGGGCTCCCCGATGAGACGTGGCACTTCGACGCCCACGCCCGAAGTTGGAGCCTCGCGCAGACCAACCAAGAGCCTCAGGAAATGGGCCATGGCTTCCTGCGCTCGGTTGAGCGGCTGGGCGGTCTTGTGTTGTTCGGGTTCCACGGCTCCTGGGATACGTCAGGAGGATATTCACCGCAGACCTGGGTGTACCGGCCACAAGCGGAGGCCTGGACCCTATTGCAAGCCAGAGGAGAGCAGCCGGAGAGTCCGATGGATCACGGTCAGGCAGCCTCGGACGGTCAGCACCTCTTTCTGCTGGGAGGATTTGGCGGCGATGATGTGCCGCCAGATGCCGGTCTGACTCCACGAGGGGCGATGTGGAAGTTGTAGATGTGCTCCGGAGGACCTCCAACCTCGTACGAGGCGATCCGGGTCACCTGGCGAGAAGGCTGCGGATGATTGCGTTGCCACCGATGAGCACAAGGATCGGTCCCAAGATCCAGCCGGCCCCCCACAGGAAGTCCGGCATGTCGCTTCGCATCGCTAGATAAGCAGAAACAGTCACCAGCGCCCCGACCGAGAAAAGAAGCAGCCCCGTGAGCGCGTCCTTGCGCTGCCATCGCTCGTTGGATTCGTTCAAGAAAGAGCCTCCTTTGCGTCCGCTGTCCGTCGCAGTGGCGGTGTTCGATTTGTTGTGGCAAGTAGCACGGCTACAGCCGCTTGCTCAAGGGTTGGACCACTCCGTAAGTACAGCCACCGAGTATCGCTCCAACAAAGCACATCGCCATTGTCCCCGAGGCCATCGATGCATAGCGAGCGACTTGGTGGCTCATCCCAGAGGACTTGCATTGCCCGTAGAATTCGTAGCCAACCACCCGACCCGGGTATGTGATGGTATTGAACCACAGCGGTATGTCCCTCAGAAATCCATCTCCGTAGAGGAGAATGAAAACGAGCGAGGTGAACAAGCCGATGCCGGCACCGATGCTCAGGTAGAGTTCAGCCGAGCTCTCCTGGTTCATGGATTCCTTCTGAGGGAGTTTCGTCCTTCGCTGTCCTTGGCCATGAGGTCCCCCCAGTGGCAGCTTCCCTGAAGAGTCGGGCAGTTACCTTCGACGGGTAGAAGTCGCAAGGCTCACGATGGCGTCTTGCAACGCTATGGTTGCGCTGCCGCACTGCGAACATAGACTCTCGGCCTGGCAACCGATTTCTCGCTGTTTCCAAGTTCTTCTGCAGCAAGAGTGGCCGCTATTGCGTAGATGGAATCCGGGTATTTGTCGGCGATCCTGGCCAGAGACTTCTGAATTGATTTCACCGTGCGATCGTCACGCGGCTGCTTCGATTTCGCCTCGAACTTCATCAGATTCTCGATGTATCGATAGAACTTCTTGCCCGCTGCGATATCCGTTCTGGTCCCGGAGGATTTGAGCTGCTGTGCCAGATCGCCCGCTGCCGAGTCGTAGATATCGATTCCAGCGTACTTCTTTTGTAGATCAGGAATGATGAGACTCAGTGCGTACACATCATCGATCTTCTTCAGCGCAGTGACATCCGTGACCGCAGATCTCAGATCGCCCATCAACTCGCCATCGATGACGCCAAACACGAGCGCTCGGTTCTCGGCGATCTCGCTGCCGACCTCGGTGGCATCATCCTCGGCGAGTTGTTTCTCGAGTTGTTTGAGACACACATAGGCTGCCACGTAGTCTTTTTTCTTGAGCGCTTGATAAGCCGGTGTCGTGACATCATCCAGGTAGGGCTTGAGTTTTTTGAAGGAGACAGTCTTGGTGCCCAACAGTTCGGCCATCGCCTGACCCATCGCCTCCCCGATGTCCATGTAGGTCTCGGCGTTGCCACCATAGTGGCCGTTGGAGGCGCCGCCATGACAGAATGGCTTGCTGTACACGGTCGCAACGTTGCCCTTGAACTGCCTGTACTTGCCAGTCCTTCCGTCGACCGCGAGCTGGGCATCGAGGATCTGCCCTTCGGCGCCACCGGCTCCTTTGCCAGTCTGACCGAGCGTGGCACACACAAACTTCGCATCTGGCGCCCCGAAATCTCTGCGCAGTTGCTCGATCAACTGCACCAGATTCTGCTCGTAGCGGCTGGCATGTACGGCGTTGTAGCGATCCTTGTCGCCCTGCCACCAGAAGAACCCCGCGATCTCGTAGCGCTTCGCCCCAGGGTAATACCTGTCCAGCTCAGCCAGCACCCTCTTCGCATTGGCGATATCGCCGTCGTACTGGACGCCGGCGTACCAGCCGATCGCCTTGGGCGTTTCGCCCTTCTTCCACTTGTCAGGCGAATCCTTGTACCCGGCATAGATCATGCCGTCCTGTTCGAAGCGCTGGGAGCCCGGTGGCAGCAGATCCCAGCCGAGACTTCGATTGCCGATGCAACTCTTGAGGATGAGCACCGGAGCATCGGTGACCTGCCCCACGTGATGCCCGATGCCGATCTCGGGGCCGATGTTGCTGTTCGTGATGGTCATCCACTCGTTGTTGAAGGACTTCATGTTGCCAGCGCCGCTCCCCATGACGCGAGCATTGCGGACATCCTTGCGCACGGTCCAGTCGCCAGCGTCGTCGACGAGGTAGGGGTACTTGCCCTTCTCCTTGACCGCGTGCGTCAGGGAGCCTGGCTTGTCAGCAGCGCCGATTTTACCGAAGCCCAGCATGTTGGACTGACCAAGCAATATGAACACCTGGACCGGTTTGGACATGTTCGCGGGCCTGCCATCGGGATCGGGCAGTGGCTTCGGCGTGTCCGCGACAAGAACGGAGAAGGTCAATACCGTCATCAGTACAGCGGTCAGGCCTGAAACGGTCTTCGCCCGGGTTCTCTTGTCCATGAATCGCTCCTTTTTATTGAGTATTGAGGGTGGTGATTGTCACCGGCCCTCCGCGTCGACTCAATGCCGGAGCCTACCTCCG
>JAYZBV010000104.1:0-37598 GCA_036338595.1 Planctomycetota bacterium
GACCTGTTCGCCCGATCCAGCACCACGGAAGCGGAACCGATCCGTGTCCGAGGGCTTCATTCGATCGAGGGTGAGGTCGACGCGCTGCATCGACTCAATCAGGACCATGTGCCGCAACTCGGCGGACTCGATCGGACCGACTTCGAGGCGCTGCTACGCTGTGCATCGCTGGTGCGGGTGGTCGATGGGGCGAGACCAGACGATACAGCGGTGGCGCGGCCACCGGCGGCGATGATGGTCGCGATGCGCCGCGATGACGATTACAACAGCCCCAACTTCCTGTGGTTTCGAGAAGGGTTCGACAACTTCGCCTATGTCGATCGCATCGCCACCGCCGCAGCCGCCAGGCGAAGCGGTGCCGGATCAGCGCTGTACGCGGTACTGGAGGCGTGGGCGAGAAGATACGAGATGACCTCCATCGTGTGCGAGGTCAACCTGCAGCCGCGCAACCAGGGCAGTCTCGATTTCCACAACGCCTGCGGCTTCCGCGAGGTGGGCCAGAAACTGAGCCACGGCAAACCGGTGGCGATGATGCAGAAGCTGCTGGCACACTAGCCAGAACTGCTTCGCGGCTTCCTCCGGAACAAAGTTCGACTTCTGATAAGAAGAAACAGCAGCCAGGGCCCCCCTGATAAGAGAGTACCTCTGCCACGGTGTGACCCGGGTGAATCGGTGCTGTGGATAAGAGGATCTGCCGCGGAACCGGCCGAGTGAGGGAAGATTTGATAAGAATGTGCCCCGGTCGATGTCAGAAGATAAGAGGCACGGATGGTCGAGTCATAAGAAAGATGCTGTGGCGGTATAAGAGCATAAGAGCGCGGACACTCCGTCGATAAGAGCTGCCCCAGAAAAGTTCCTCCAATAAGAGGAGTCTCCTCCAGTAAGAGGGTAAACGAGACTGCGATACCCTGCTCTGGCATGGTTCCTCAACCATCGGACGGTTGCGAATATCCAATCACTCCCTGGCTGACCCTGGCGCCGGCGTTGCCGGTGGGTTGGCCGCCGTCATCGACCTTGGCGTGGATGATGACCCCTCTTCCGATGATGGGATTGTGAGTGCCGTCGAGGGTCACATTATCGATGGTGATCGAGTAGCTGGCATTGCCGTCGGCATCGGCGCTCAGGTTTCCGAGATCTCCGGCGTGACGCATCTCGGTGCTGGGCAGCGCATGATCGTGTCCCTCGGGGTTGTAGTGGCCACCCGTGCCCTTGCCATCGTTCTTGCGTAGATCGCCGTACTGATGGATGTGTATGGCGTGATCGCCGGGAGAGAGTCCTGAGATGTTTGCATCGACCTGGATGCCACCTTTTGTACCGGTGAAGGTGACGGTGCCCTGGGCCTTGTTGCCGGCAGTGGGAGTCATCACCGCTACCAGGACCCGACCAGCCTGTCGCTGGGCATCGACCATGGCCGCCATCTCCTGGGCTTCCTGTTGTGCCATCTGGTCCTGCATAGCATGGTCATTGACGGGAACACACCCTGAAAGAATGCCGCCAAGCAGTGCCAGGATGGAGATGGTAACCAGTTTCTGGATCGTCATGTGGAATCGCTCCTATCGATGTGGGTTCGCCGACAGCATCGAGTGGTTAAGGGCTCACATCCAGTTCCTTGTCGAACTTCTGCTGGATGACCTTTACGATGCCCGGTATGCGCATTCCATCGCTCCTGCTCCTGGTATCGATCGCGCTGGTCGGATTGCTGGCGTCGAAACCGCTGGAGGATCCTGTTTCGGGACCCAATCGCAGCGACGAGCCACTCATCGACCAGTTTTCCCTGAAACGTGCGGTGTCCTTCGCCGATGCCTCGGCACTGCAGTGGGAACAGCAGCGAGATTGTGTCACCTGTCACACCAACGGCCTGTACCTGGTGGCGGCGGCGAGGGTCGCGCCCACCAGTGGCGAAAATCGTCGCGCTCGTGAGTTTGCCCGCGGCTACCTGAAGCGCTACGTGGTCGAGAAGAAGGAACCATCGGGGCAGCGAGGGGCGGTCGAGGGGCTGGTCGCGACCACCTGCTTCCTCGCCATCAGCGACATCGGTACCGACGGGAAACTGACCGCCGCAACCCGCACCGCTCTCGATCACATGTGGAGCCTTCAGGATGAAGATGGCGGCTGGAGTGCCTGGCTCAAGTGTGGCTGGCCCCCCTTTGAATCGGATGATCACTTCGGCGTGACGCTGGCGGCAGTGACGGCGGGGGTGCTGCCGCAGTCGTATCGAAAAACCGATGGGGCCGCCGCGGGGATCCAGCGTCTTCGAGGGTGGCTTCGTGACCACCCTCCCCAGAATCTCCACCACAAGGGCATGATGATGTGGGCTGCGTCCGGACTCGATGGACTGGTCGATGATGAGACGAGACAGAAGTGGAGTCGCGAGCTTCTAGAAGTACAGCGGCCCGATGGAGGCTGGCGATTGGTCGATGTCGGGGCCGGGAAATGGAAACGGCCTGAAGATGTGTCCGAGAAGTTGACCAGCGATGCGTACGCCACGGCATTTTCCATCTTTGTACTTCGCCAGGCAGAAATCCCTGTCGATCATCCGCAACTGCAACGAGGGCTACAGTGGTTGCGTAGCCATCAGCGAGAGAGTGGCCGTTGGTTTTCCCGTTCGCCCCGGCGCGATGGCAAGCACTACATCAGCCACGCTGCGACGATGTTCGCCATCCTGGCGTTCCACAGCTGCGGCGAGGAATCCTGATCATCACCTTGCGGTAGCCGATTCGAGGTTGGCGGCGGCGACCGCTTTCTCTAGCATTTCCAGTTCAGGAGTGCCCTGCAGCGCCGAGTTCCCACGGGCGTATTCGATGATTGAGGTGTGCCTGAAGTAGGTCTCACTCGGATCTCCGCGACGCTGCCTCTTTCGTGTGTCCGTGAACATGGGGCTTGCCCCCGCCTCGAGAAGCTTGGGGATGATGTCCAGATTGTGCTCGCAGCACTTCCTCACGGCGGCGAGCAGTGGCCGCGACCGTTCATCGCCTTGATTCACATCGGCACCTGCATCGAGCAGCATCTGGACGATCTCGGATGCGTGTCTGCACCGATGAGCCCCTGAGTCATAGAGGCAAGAGGTGATCATGGAGATGCCTTGCGGATCTGGATCGGCTCCCAGTTCCAGCAGTAATGAGATCACTTCCGGGGATTTCTTGCGCGAGATGGCAGTTTTCAGTGCATCTGCTCTGGCGACCCCATCGAAAGCGGCCCCCTGGGAAATCAACCAGCGGATCTTGTCCTGCCATTCCGGATCGAAAGATTCCTTCTTCTCTGGCGGCTTCGGCGGCTCCAGGCCCTTTTCGATGTAAGCGAGATCGATTTTCGCCCTGGCGACATTGAAGGACTTATCTGCAGCCTTGCTCTTATCCTTGCTTTCAGTGTGCGCCGGTGAATCAGGGGAACCCTTTTCGATCAACTGAGTCAGGGGCGAATGCCTTCGCATCTCTGTATCCGATTTTCCGTCCACATCCGCGCCCAGTTCGATCAGAAGATCTCCGGTGATCTTCCAGTTAGACCCGGGCTTCGCGCGAAGATTCAAATCCAACGGAGTATGACCAAATAGCCACGCGGAATCGAGGTCGGCCCCGGCCTCGGCTGCTGCACGGATGATCGCAGTCTTGTTCTCGTAAGCCTCCGGCGTGGTCCCGTCAGACATCATCATGAACTGGATGAGGGTCGTGCCGAAGGCGGAGCGCTCCTCGTGATCGATGGGCATGCCACTGGCAAGAGCCATTTCCAGCCGATCGACCGAAGTGCTGGCCAGCATCCATCGGGCGCTTTTTTCTTTCTTGTCAAGCATGGACCACGGGACTCGGGCTTTGATGAAATTGAAGATGAAGGGTGAAGCGACCATGAGCAGCACCAGAATTGTCTTCCCGATGCCGGATGACTTCTTCGGCGGGGATTGGCCGTTTGTTTCCTGAAGGGTGTCGATCATGCTGTCCTCCTCTGCACGGAAAATTGACTCTACTGCTGGAATCCGGAAGAAAGGAGGGTCCGGACCGGCAAGTGTGGCTAATTATTGCCAATTTGCCCCGGTCAGGAGCAGTGGCTGTCCCTGGTTCGATTTACAAGCCCAGGGGGTATCGCCAGCCTCAGGATGGGGTCAGGAATTGAGGACTGAGGCGCCTCAACACCCTGCTGCGCGTCTCGCCCAGCGCATCTCGGCGGTGATGCCGTCGACCAGGCGTTTTCGTTGTTCTGATTTCTTCACGCCTCGAGTCAGCACCGGCCAGGTGTAGGTTTCGACGGCGATGTGGGGGGCCTGTTCCTGCCGACGCAGCGCTTCCTTCAGCAGTGCCGTGGCTTCCTTGCGCGTGGTGTGCAATTTGCCGTGACGAGCACCCGACAGTGGCACATGGAAGTGGGTTCTGATCTCCGAGATGGTGGAGAGGTCCTGCTGGCGAATGTCGGGCAGGTCAGCCAGCCGCACGACATTTCCGTCCTTCATGCGGGCGGCACTCTGGTGCAGGTAGCGCGGCTCGATGTGTTGCAACAGCTCGTCGTAGGCTGCCGGAGAACGGCCAGGGTTCGGCAATGCGATGGCGCTGGTGATGTGGACCTTGCCGACGATGATTCCGGCGCGGTCGAGGCGGCGCCAGTCCTCCACCGGTGAGCGAAACAAGACAGCAGAATGACAGGCGTCGAGATTGACGGTCCAGTGACGCCGCAGCAAACCCTCGGCGCGAGAGCGATGACAACCGAGGAGGCGCGCCAGATCGGGCAAGCGAGGTTGCAGGTGCTGCTTCCAGAAGGCGATCACATCCTCGGCGCATTCAAAGGTAGTATCGGGTTCCGGCTCGGCATTGAGGGCGATGAAGATGCCGGTCTGCTGGTCGATGCGCGCCAGGTGGGCGACCACCTTCAGGTAGCCGTCCGCCATCTTTTCATGAATCGCAGTGCTGTCGCCGGCAATTCGGTAGCCACCGCCGAGGGTCGAGATGGTCAGGCGTCTCGCATCGGGAGCCATCCGGACCAGTACATCTGCGATGCGACAGGTCGTATTGGCACGGGCGACATGGGCCCACGATGGCAGATAGACCTGCTCCTTGACGCGTTTCGCATGAAAATCCTTGAGTGGAAAAGCGTTGACGGTGTAAAGGTGCAGACCGAGGTCACGCAGATGTTCTCCGACCGACTCTGCGACTCCTTTTCGAGAGAGTTGCCCTGCGAGGCTCTGGCCGATGTGGGGAGCGATGGCAAAGGATTCGCCGGGACAGACCCTGTCTCGAACCGGAACCACGAAGTCATCGATGGCGGATCGGAGATCACTCACCGTCGAAGCGGGGTGAGCGTTCATCTCGTAACCGAAGGGGTGACTTCGTGTGCCCTGGGTGATGAACACGGTGGCTACGGTGCGCCGGTCTTGGACATGACACTCCCGGAGACTCCCTCGATGGTGCTGTGACTGAGGGGGGTCCCGTACATCGTCAGGTTGCCCTCGACGCTCTGGACCGTGATCCCCTCACGCCCATCGAAGACAGTGAGGTCGCCGGAAATATAGCGGATCTCGAGGTTTCCACCTCGACCCCAGACCTCCACGTTTCCTGTCACCTGACCGAGAACGCAATCTCCAGATCCGTCTCGAACCTTCACGGCGCCCTCGAACCCGGTCACGGTACAGGGTCCACGGCCGCTGGAGATCCCCACGCTTCCCGAGCCGTTGGTCACCTCGATCGATCCTCGCAGACTGGTGATGGAGAGCTTGCCATCGAATCCGTCGATGGCGATATCGCCGCTGCTGTCCTGGATCTCGAAAGCGAGGCCAGAATCACTACCGCCGGGGATGGAGACGGTGACATCGACCTCGCACTCCTCTCCATCCTCGAGCCGCGGGTCGATGACCCGAACTCTGGCTCTTCCCGGTGCGGTGCGGTCGATGGAGATGCGGACCTCGGATTCAATTTGTTTCTGGCGTGCCAATCCAGTGCCACGACAGACCACATCGGCGCGGATGACGATGTCGTTCATCGAACCGGACTCTTCGACGGAGATGGATCCGGGGCCGCTCATGAGGATCAGGGTGTCGATTCCTTCAGGAGCGAGGATCTCGGTGAGTAGCGACTCCTCTTCCACCGCTGGATCCGGGTCCTGTCGCGTGACCGGGATCACTTCGACGGGAAGTGAGGTCACCTCTGCGGCATCGATGGGTGTTACTTCCTCTGTTGTGGCGCTGGTGACCGGTGCAGTGGTCACGGGCTCGGCCGGATCCGTGAATCCGAACTCCGACACATCGATCTCTGTACCTTCGGACTCGATCGCGTCGACCTCGACGACCTCGATCTCCACGACTTCCGGCTCGTGGATGGGTGCTTCCACGACCGGCTCATCTGCCGCTTCGGTCACCTCGATCGTCACCTCCTCCGTGTCGGTCGAGATGGGGTTCAAATCGACGATCCGTAGCAGCGAAGTGCCGGAATCGGGTCCGGAGGAGTGATCCACCTCGACCGCATCGTCTCGTGCGAAGGAGGGGGCAATCCCGGATGCCAGTTCCATCGGGGGCCATTGCACATCGGAGGCAACGGTCGGGGTGACAGTCGGCCGCTCGGGGGGACCTCCACAACCGACAATGACCAGAGTCAGGGCGTAAACAAGCAGCGAGATCAGCACCACGATGCCGGGACGGGCAGACACAAGGACCATCATCTTCTCTCCTCACTTCTTGGTAGCAGTCCGGTAGTGTAGCACGGTGCCGGGACAGGTGGGTGCAGGAAGAGGGGGAGTTCTGATCGGCGAGGTTACCGGTCATGAGATGTTCATCGCTGGCCTTGCTCGAAGCGGTGACTTGGGCGACGATGAGTTCACCTCGGAAGGGGGGGGAATGACCGATCTTGAGCATGATCTCGCCCGTCTGAAAGACGATTTCCAGCGCGTCCGCGAAGAGGTGGGAAAGATCCTCGTCGGTCAGGACGAGGTCGTGGAAGCGGTTCTGATCGCGCTCTTCGCCGGCGGCCATGTGCTGCTGGAGGGTGTGCCCGGTCTCGGCAAGACTCTGCTGGTTCGAACCCTCTCCGGTTGCCTCGATCTACACTATTCTCGCATCCAGTTCACGCCTGACCTGATGCCCGCAGATATCACAGGAACTCGAATCGTGACGGAGGATGAGAACGGCAGAAAGGGATTTCAGTTCGAAGCGGGACCCGTATTCGCTCAGGTAGTGCTCGCCGACGAGATCAACCGCGCCACCCCCAAGACCCAGTCTGCATTGCTGGAAGCGATGCAGGAAGGAGAGGTGACAGCAGGTGGGAAGACCCATGTGCTCGAGCAACCCTTCATGGTGCTGGCAACGCAGAATCCTCTCGAGATGGACGGAACCTATCCGTTACCGGAGGCACAACTGGACCGCTTCCTGTTCAAGGTCCATGTTCCCTTTCCCGATCGCGATGAACTGACCGAGGTGTTGATACGCACCACGGGTGCGCATTCGGGAGAGGTCAAGCCGGTCCTCGATGGGAAAGCGATCCTCGCACACAGGCGACGTGTCAGGGATGTCGAAGCCGCTTCGCATGTCCAGGACTACGCCGTGAGACTGCTTCTGGCAACCCATCCAGAGGGGGAGGGATCCCCCGATCAGGTGACCCGCTGGGTGCGCTATGGCGCCAGCCCTCGTGGTGTGCAATCGCTGCTGCTCGGAGGCAAGGTCAGAGCAGCTCTGGCGGGGAGAGTGCATGTCTCTTTCGATGACATCCGCAAGACCGCACCGTCTGCACTTCGACACAGGGTGCTGCTCGGGTTCGAGGGTGAGGCTGAGGGAATCAGCACCGACCAGATCGTTGCTGCGGTACTGGACGAAGTACCAGAAGTGGTCGGAGATGGCGCGGCCATCGGATGAACCTGTCAAACGGCGTCGAAGACCCTCTCCTCGATGAGGATTTTCTGGCGCGCTGCGGCAGATTGGCGCTCATTTCCAGAAAGATAGTCCGGGGCAAACTGCGCGGTGAAAAACGTTCGCGGCGAAGAGGGATGTCTACCGAGTTCGCCGATCATCGAAACTATGTTGCCGGCGATGACCTCCGTCACCTCGACTGGAACATCTACGGTCGACTGGAAAAACTCTTCATCAAACTGTTCGAGGAAGAGGAGGAACGCAGCGTCGTGTTGTTGCTCGATGCTTCCGGTTCGATGGCATGCGGTGAGCCAGACAAGTGGCGACATGCTCGTCAGGTCACGGCCGCTCTCGGAGCCATCGCACTGGCTTCTGGCGACCGCGTCCACCTGCGTGTCTTCGATCAGGAGTTGAGACCCGTGGTCGGTTCTCTGAGAGGAACTCGATCCATCTTGCGACTGGTTGGAGTGCTGGAGGAGCTGAAAGTGGGCCAGGGCACTGCCTTGCTTGCATCGTTGAAGGCTCATGCGGCCACTGCGCCACCTCGCGCCATCCAGATCCTCATCTCTGACCTGATGGACCCGGCAGGTATCGAGGAAGGGTTGCGACAGATTTCTGGAACCCGGGGCGAGAGTTGGCTGATCCATCTGCTGTCGAGAAGCGAGCAAGACCCGGAGGAGCTGGGAGATCTACGGCTGCGAGATGTCGAAGATGGCTCCTTCGTGGATGTCAGCTTCAACTCCTCGATCCATGAGGCATACCGTTCGATCCTGGCGAAGTATCGCAATGAGGTTCGACAGATGTGCGCCCGTTTTCAGATCCAGCCAGTCGAGGTGTGTACCGATGTTCCCTTCGACCGGGTCGTTCTCGAGATGATGAGGCAGAGAGGGATGCTCGCATGAGCTGGGGAGCCCCGACGATGTTCTGGTTGCTGCTGCTGATCCCGGCAGTGCTGCTACTCTGGTTCCTGAAGATTCGACGCACAGAAAAAATAGTCTCCAGTACGGTTCTCTGGCGCCAAGCATTGCAGGACGAACGGGTCAGGTCGCCGTTCCAGAGATTGCTGCAGAACCTGGTGCTGCTGTTACAGTTGATCACGGTGCTGCTGGCGGTGCTGGCGCTGGCCGCGCCCGGATCTGGATCGCAGAAATTTACCTCGCGTCTCAATCTGATCCTCATAGATACATCTGCGAGCATGAACAGCGTCGAGAGTGACGGGACAACTCGCTTCGAACTGGCTCGAGCGACCTTGAGAGATGTCATCGATGAGATCTCGGGTGAGAGAGGAATGTTGATCCAGTTTGGATCCAGAGCGCAGTCGTTGACCCCGGTCACATCGGATCTGTCACTGCTTCGCGAGATGGTTGCTGGACTCTCCGCAGGATCAGGAACCTCAAACTTCGATGATGCTCTGGAACTGGCACTCTCCATCGCCAAGCAAGATGCGGTGATACCGATGCCTGCAAGCGATGAGGTTTCAGGATCCGAGGAAGAGGTGCTGCAGCAGCAGATCGATGCGCGGATTTTCGTCGTGACTGACGGAGCCTTACCGAAGTGGAGTGGAGATCCGATTCCGGTTCCGGTGCTGACTCGATCGGTAGGGGAAGCTTCTGCCAACAGTGGCATCGTGGCTCTGGCAGCGCGTCGAGAGTTCTCCGAGGAGGGTGACTTGCGGGTCGTGGTGGAGATCAGAAATACCGGAGACGAGGTGATCTCGGGAGAACTGGTGTTGCACCTCGATGGGGAACCGATTGCGGATCCCCAGCCACGGATTCTGGAAGGTGGAGAGCGCTGGACCCGTTCCTTCGCCCTTCAGGGCAGCGGCAGCCATCGGATTGCAGCGCACTGGCGCCCCGATGGCGGCGATGCGCTGTCCCTGGATGACGATGCCTGGTTGATCGCTTCGCGCCCCAGAGAGATTCGCGTCGCTCGAGTGGGAGAGAAGAACATCTTGCTCGATGATGCTCTGGCAGTGATCCCATCGGTGACGGTGGAATCGCTGGAACTCGACGAGGTGGATCCAGAGACGGTGGTCGATGAGTTCGATGTGATCGTCTGGGATCGTGTGGTTCCCGCGCTTCTCCCGTCGGGTCCCGGGCACCTGGTGATCGGTGCCAGGCCGCTGCAGTTCTGGCCCGATGAGATCGCTCGAGTCGAGCAGCCGCTGCTGGTGGCATGGAAGAGAGACGATCCGGTGTTGCGGTACAGCCAGCTGGGCGCCATCGACGGCACTGTACTGGAGACCTATCCATTGCCTCCGGGGCCGGGGATCAGTGCTCTGGCCCAGTGTCGCGAGGGCGCACTGATCGCGCGATTTTCCGGACAGGATGTCCGAGGGATCGCGGTCGCCTTCGATGTACTGTCATCCCCCTGGCCGTTGACACCTTCCTTTCCATTTTTCATCGAGGCCTCGCTGCGAGATCTGGCGAGGATCGGTGGGGGCATCGAAAGTGGCATTCGAAGCGGCGATCTGATCGAAGTGGCCGCAGGAGCCGGGGCCAGGCGAGCGACTCTCACCCGACCCGATGGCACCGGTGAACGCGAGGTGCCGATATTGCCAGGTGGGTTCCTGAGGTCTCCCACTGGCGATGATCTGGGTATTCACACCATGAAGTGGCAAATTGGCGAGGCCGACGATGAGCGCTGGCTCGAGAAGTTGATACCGGTCAACTTGCTCTCTCCAGAGGAAAGTTCCATCGAACCGAAACCAGCCATCGCAGGGATTACCTCCGGTCAGGAGCGCGAAGCCGCCGGAATCTGGGGCAATGCCAGAAGAGAACTCTGGAAGTGGTTTCTCGCTGCAGCAGTCGTTCTGATGATGATGGAATGGATCGCCTTTCATCGACGCTGAGAGCAGCCACGATTGCAGGAGATGGATTGCAGGAGATGATCGAGAAGTAGATTCACAATCGGGGTGGAGGCACTAGATGCGACTGACGGTTTACCTGGCTGGCCAGATTCATGACGATTGGCGAGATCGATTGAGGACCGAGGCGAAGCAGCGAGATCTCGATGTGGAGTTTGTTGGCCCGCAGGATGAGCACGACTTATCCGATGGGATCGGAGAGCAGATCCTCGGTGAACAGGAGTCTGCTCGCTGGAAAGATGAGGTGGCCTCGCAGGTCAACAACCTCAGAACCAGGATTCTGATGTCTCGAAGTGACGCAGTGGTGGCGCAGTTCGGCGAGAAATTTCGCCAGTGGAATGCCGCCATGGATGCGGGTATCGCCATCGCACTGGGAAAGCCGCTCATCATCGTGCGAGATCCGTCGCTTCATCATGCTCTGAAGGAAGTATCCCAGCGTGCCCAGATGACGGTTGACCGGCCGGAGCAGGTCCTGGACGCGCTGGAATACGTGCTTCGTTGAATGATCAGTCAGAAGCCTGCTTGATCTGAATCCCCTTGCGCACTTTCTTCAATTCACTTCGCCACGCTCCGTCACGAGCAGTGCGATTGAAGTCGTTGGATTGAATGACATTCTGCAGGTAGTCCTGGATCTCCATCTGTTGAGCAGGTGCCACATCCAATTGCTGCTGGCCTTCCCTGATAACGCTGCCACCGGGTGCACGGAAAAATGCGTAATCACTGCTGCTACGTCTGGCGATCACGGTCGGCATGAAGTTGGCGCCATCCGAGATGAAGAGGCCTCTTCGGTCGGTGGTTCCGGAATGGACATCACCCAGAGCCAGCACACGAACCTGGACATCAGGGATCAGCTCATCGGTGACCGGATCGATGGACTGGATCCGAAGGGTTCCGGAGAGAGCCTCGACCACCAGTTCCATCTGGTTGATCAACACCAGCCCGGAGGTGTGGACATCCCCGCCCCTGACGATGATCAGGTACGCGCCGACATCTTCGATGGGAAGGGTGACCTCCGTGGTAGCCTGCATCGCACCTCCACCGGGACCGATCTTGCCCAGTTCAACCGTGGTGGAGATGGTCGGTGAAATGCCGCTCAGGTTGACCTCTGTCACACGAGAGAGATCCTGCTCGCGCAGGGCAAGCGTCATCAGGTTGACCTTGTATGCGAGCACTTCTGCCTCATCGATGTTTCGGTAGCGCAATTCAATGTTGACCGGATCCCCGGGTCGGAAATCCGAGATCTCATCGAGTTCCAGTTCTTTGGCACGGAAACGTGCAAGTGAGGCCCGGGCATCTTCAAAGAAATCCACGACCTGCTCGTAGTATTTCGATGCGGCCTCGGTCTGGTTGGCAGCGTGGTGGATCTGGCCGATGATGTAGAGTGCGAGATCGCGATTTTCGCTGGTGCGGGTATTTCCTGACGCAGTTTCGTAGCGAGCATCGACGATCTGCTGCAGTAGTTGCAGCGCCTCTTCCTCCTGATCCAGTGACCAGAGAGCCACTGCCCTGGTGTAACGGAACGAATCCAGGTGTTGTGAGTCGTTGAATACCGTGGCGAGTGTACCGGACTCATCTGCGGCGCGGCGCCAGTCCTCCAGATCGAGGAAAGCACTGACGAGATTGAGACCTGCATCGGGAGCGGTCGGATCATCGCCGTGGGTGTAGAGGAATCTGCGAAGCAATTCGATGCCGAAGAAGGACAGTTCTGCCGGACTCAGGCCCCAACTGGCACGTCTTGCATCATCGGCCCTGCTGAGGGCCAGGTCGGCAAGAGTCTGATCGGCGGCCAGCACCGGAGGAAGATCCGGGTACTCCATCACAAGCCTCAGCAGTAACTGCAAGGATGCCTTCAGATCCCTATCCTCCAGGACTCCCGGCACACGGATATCTCGACCAAAGGTCTCCTGAATCACCGCGAGGAAGATCTGGATCGAGCGGGGGTGCTCACCCAGGATCCGGTAGGCTTCTCCGATGCGAATGACCTTGTCGAACTCGATGTTGAGATCTGGATTCTGTTCCTTGAGAACCTCGAAGAAGGAGACCATTGCAGAGTTGTCTCCCGCCTCGATGGCAGAGAGCAGCAGAATCCTTGCGACTTCCTTGCGAACTCCGGGGCGAATTTGATCGTTGTATTGTTCCCACAGTCCGGTCAGCAGTTCCCTCGCCTCACGCCACCGCTTCGCTTCCCAGTGCATTCTGCCTCGGTTGTAGATCTCATCGGGGGTCTGGCGGTATTCGTCATCGGTCGGTCGACCTCGAGAGAGGACAGTGAGTGTGGTGGCCTCGCCGATGCTGATTCGTGAAGGTACCGACACGCTTCGGATCACCGGCGGCGGCACCCTGTACTGTCCCGGTACAGTTCCAACGAGAGAGTAGGAGATGGTGAAACCACCCTGGATCCTCGTCCAGATCTGCAGCGAATTCCCGTCGAGTCGATGGGTGTCGATGCGGCCCTTCAGGCTTCCATCGACAAAACTCATTCCTGCTGGAATGATGAGATCGAGCTGCAGGTGTTCGGGATCTCTACGTATCCGACCGTTCGATTCGCCATCGGGTCGGTCGTGAACCGAGAAGGACACCTCGGTACTATCGCCGAGGGGTAACTTCTTGACGTGGTTGAGCCACTGGTTCTTCCTGTCGCGTGTGATCGAGAAACCTATTCCCACTTCTTGACCATCCTGGCGAGGCGCAGAGCGCAGGTAGCGAGTGGGTCGAGGTGCGAATGAACTTTCCACCACTTTCGGATAGTCGGTGGTGCGTGCAGATAGAAGGGCGGCCCAGTGAGGTTTCCCTGCGCCTCGGGTCACGAGACGTATTTCTAGATCTCCCTTGCCGTCACCGAGCTCGAAGAAAGCCGTGACCGACGGTTGATTGGGATTTACCGACATCAGCTTTGTAGGTTCGCCGTCGATGAAGAATTCGATCTCGCAGTCGGTGGCGGCAGATGCCGATTCCACATCGACGACGGCCAGCGCAGCCAGTGCCAGGCCGGAACCGAGACCATGATCCCAGGGGCGACGATCTTCCAGCCACTGGATGCTGCTCTCCAGAGCCGAAAGGGGCTTTCCGGCCAGGGAGCAGGACTCGACAGCCATTGCGGTCACCACCAGTGGATCACGGTACCAGTAGTCAAGATCGCTGGCACTTTTCCCCACTGGAGTTGGAGACCAGGAACCGTCAGCCTTCATGCGAGTGAGCAACAGCGATGCGGCTTCCGATGCCATCGGGAGTCGCTTCATGGCGACCAGAGAGGAGATCAGATGTGCGAGAGTGCTACTGGAGAGACGATCACGCGAGCGGTGCAGTCGGTTTGCCGCAGCGAAGTCGCCGACTCCGCAAACTGACAGAGCATCCAGCAGATGGGCTTTCAGATCATCTCGAGATGCTGCCGCGGATCGGAACATCCTTTCCACTGCTGGAATCGCCTTGCCGAGCACCGACTGAGGAACAGTGAAGCCGGCGCTTTTCGCTTTCCCGAGGGCGATCAACACCTCTGCGCTGGTCCGGGGAGTCGATTCTCCGCCTCGCCATCCCCAGCCACCATCGGTGTTCTGTGTCATCGAGAGATGCCCGATGAGCCCACGGATCTTGTTGCGGATCAGATCGAGTTTCTGGGGAGCGATCTCCTTCCCAGAGCGCCTTGCCATCGTCAGTACCGAGATGGATCCACGTAACCTCGCAGCACGAGAAGCAAGATCATTGCCGAACTGAATACGATGTCCCGGTGTTGAATCCGCGGCGAGATCGACCAGCACCTGAGAAAGACTGGAGCCGATCCAGAGACTCAGCGTTCTATCCAGCCAGTGGGACGACCCTGGCAGGCGAATCGTCCTGGTCACTCGGGTATCGAGGCTACCTCCCGCTTTTCCGCTGGCCATCAATCCCCACGGACGGACGGTGATGGTACGAATCTGACGGATGGTGCGCGGGCCTGCTTCTCCATCGACCTTCAAGGTGATCTCGACAGGCAATTCAGGATCAGCGGGCAGTGGTCCGATTTCACCCAGTGTCAACTCCTGCATCCCCTCATTGAGCACCAGATCGGAAGTGACCTCGAAGGCTCCATCTCCACCTCCGATGCGGATGGCGACGGTAGCTCTGCCTCTGGTCCCGGAAGAATTGACGATGCGGACGCGAGGTTCGATCAGATCCCCTTCCATCGCACTCGAAGGAAGAATTGGATCGACCGAGATTTCATTTCGAGCGATGAAAGACCCGGCACTGTTGCCAAACAGGTCGTCATCGCCGATGGCCTGGGCCCTGATCCTCCATGTTGTGCTGTGAGGGGGGGCGATGAAGGTGATGCGGGCGGTCCCATCTGGACCCGTCATCAACGCGCCCTCCCAGTGGGCGGTGAAGTTATTGTTGGTGAGCGAGGGCCTCTCTTCCCCGAGAGACTCTCCAGCCTTGTTCTTGGCGAGGGAGGCCTTTCCACCCATGGTTAGAGTCCTACCGCGTCCAAATCGTTGCCCGTAGGCACCCCCTGCTCCACCGCCGGCCATGATGGTTTCCGCTTCCGGGAGGCCGCCCTGAAAATTGTATCCGAATCTGGCATCGTTGGCAGGCGCTTGAGGGCGTCCAGCGACCAGCAGGCTGCCGAGTGAGTTTCTTCGCTCCATCAGTTCCATCTCTTCCAGGGCGTATTCGTCCTCATCGAGCAGCGCCTTGGAGATTTCAATCGTCTCGCCCTCATACTTGAAGCCACAGGAGGTGGCAGAGGTGACGATGTGCGACGATCGATTACGGCGACTGATATCGCCCTTGAGATCCTGGAAGTAACCGGGGTAAAGGTCATCCACTGCGACATCGATCACCGCCAGAGCGATCTCTGCTGGTATCGGTTCGCCTTGCAAGTTTCTGCTGATCACTTCGAGCGTGACTTCGGATCCAGGCTCCACGGCTTCTGCCGGTGCGATGACCTCGAGGATCAACTGCTTTCTGACCCGAAATACGATCTGGGCCTCGTACAACCTGGAAGTTTCCATCATCGAGAGTTGCACCGTGGCTTCCGGGTACATCGAAGACAGAACATCGATCTCGATACTGTTGCGATCCGCATCGAGGTCGACGATGCGGTACTCCAGGATTCCGTCGCCGATGATGGTCAAGAGCGCTGGACTGCTGGATCGCGTGTTTTGAAGTTCCAGTGCGACGGTTTCTCCGACATCGATCGTTGTTCGTTCGACGAGCCAGATCAGCCCGCGTTCTTCGTCCTCGCCCGATACTGTCACAGCCAGTCTGCTGGTGATGCGATTACCGATCCTGTCGATTCCCTCTGCGATGATGGCATAGCTTCCCGAGTCGTCGAGCGGGATCCTCGCCTCGCCATGTCCATCGGTATCGGTGCGAAGTTCACGGGTTTCGATGGTGTTCTCGACCCAGCGGCCCCCGGTTCGCAAGTTCTGAACCAGCCGGACCTTCACATCCCTTTCGACAGGGTGTCCTGAAGCATCTGTAGCGGTGATCGATACCGGCACCGATTCGCCGATGATGTAATCACCACTTTCTCGAGGGATCTGGAGTGCGAGTTGCCACATCGATTCGGCAATCATGACACTCGTAGATCTGCTCAGGCCGTATTCAGGAACCGTCACGGTCAGCGTCACTACAGATCCGAGTTCGTCGCGGGTGTCCTGCTGGATCTTTGCCTCACCCTTTTCGTCGAGCGTGTAGTTTTCGGTGTGTCCATCGTTGAAATGCACGACTACCGGTGTTCCCGCCAGCGGCTCTCCGTACCAGGTTTGAGCCGTGATGGTCGCCTGGATCGTTTCACCGCGGACATGAACCAGTTGCTCCGATTCGATGCGAAGATCGATCGCCAGGGGTGCGATGTTCTCGACCATGAATTGATGCTGGCCTGTCGCATCTTCGGATCCGGAGACCTGGATGGTCCAGGTGCCGTGCGGGGCTTCGAGTGGCAAGACGAATGAATCCGAAAGGGTTCCCGCATCACTGAAAGTGCCCTTGCTCGTCAGGACCTCGACTCCTCCGGGAGTGACGAGTGTTGCATGACCTTCTTTCCCCTGCGGGTTGATCCAGAGGCCCGTATCGGAATCCACTTCCCGGACCACCGCACGCCAGTGGACGGTGTCCCCTGGACGGTATGTCGCGCGATCCGTGAGGAAGTTGACTCGTGGTGCGCGGCCTGTGGTCAGGATGGTTCCATCGAGGCGCAACCCCGTGACAGCGGAGTCACCACCGCGCATCGCCAGTACCTTCACATCGTCAGAATCCTTCAGGTTTTCGTATCTGATGTGAACGGTTCCATCGGAACCGGTCTTCACCTCCTGGAGTTCCTGATGATCGTCATTTCCGAATCGATCCTTGATGGCGATGAGGACATCGACACCTGCTGCGGGCTTTCCTTGCAGCATGTCCTGGGCAAAGACCAGCACCTCGCGGCGTCCCGCCTTGACGATGATGTCCAGGTCTGTCCTGACGACCAGGGTGGTGGCCTGCAACTTCTCGGAGGCCACCATCACCGCCCAGGTACCCGATCCTTCCACGGGGAGATCTACACGCTGATGACAGGGGCGATACTTCGCGAATTCGTCGACTTCCACCTCGATGGTTTTCCAGGGATCGATCAGATCCAGGTCCAGTCTTTCGACCTCGTCCCTCGAGTTGTACTTGCGGAAGTAAGCCTCGATGTCGAGGGGGTAGATGCGCACCTCGACCTTTTCGATGTTACGAGTGTCGAGCGAGAAGGATGCCGGAGAATCGGACCGGATCAGCCCGTCTGTACCGATCTGCAGGCTCTTCTCGGTCAACTCGCGAAGCCGTGCCCGAGCGGAGCCCTCGATCGGAAGACCAAAACACTCCCTGTAGGCCACGACCGCTTCTTCGAGGCGAAGCAGAGACTCCTCGAGAATGATTCCTATCTCTAGCCTGGCTCGGAATCCCTCCTGGGATTGCGGGTATTTTCCGATGAGCCGACCGAGATCGGAGAGGCTCGCCTCGTAAAGGGTGGTTGCCCGGTCCCGTTTCTCGCCGCTGAGAGCCTCGATATTCCGTTTCCCCCTCAGTTCCTTTGCTTCGTGCGAGTGAGACAGGGCGCTACGCAAGAGCAACGGGAGAGTACGAGAATCCAGTGGGTAGCGAGTTGAGAACTGCTCGATGGCCTCTCTGCCTTCTTCCCAGCTGGAGTTGTCGAGAAAACGTTCACCGATTCTGGCATCGATGTGGATGATCGCTTCCTGAGCCCGGGCCCAGTCCGGCCCATCGGGGGCGCGCTGGCCGTACTTGACGAAAGCGGATCGCGAGTCGACATAGCGTTCCATCTGCAAGAGCAGGTTTCCGACCTGGTACTGCGTTTTGCGCTTCAGGTCTTCAAGAAGCGCAGCATCGCCGGGGATATCCTCGTTGATGAAGTCATTCCAGTGGTCGAGCGCAGCCTCCGATTGACCGCTATCCTTCAAGAGTTGACCGACGCCGAACCCGGCGTGGATGCGCATCGGATGATCGGGCGCTTCCTCGTTGAATCTGCGCAGCGCAGCGATCTTCAGATCGACAGAGTTATAGGTTGCGACGATCTCCATCAGCGCATCGCCACGGATCATCTGGAGTTGTGCGACCTGGTCGCCCTGGAACTGATCGCCCCACGGCTCTTCACCTGCCAGGCTCGCATCGATGGTATCGACGAGGTCCTGATAGCCGCGTCGAGCGAGCACGCCTCTGGTAGCACGGCTGCGTGCTAGCAACACCTCGAACAGATGCATGCCAGCATCCTGTGCGTCAACTCGAGGGTCGAAGTGGGACGTATACCGATCCGCATCCCGGATGATCTGATTGCGGTCATTTTTCATCTTGTCAGAACATCGCACGAGGCCCCACAACGATTCTTCCAGCAACAGCCTCGGAGGTACCAACTCGGCGGCCTGTATGTAGAGATCGCGTGCGCGACCGTATTGCGGCTTCGGCGGATCCGGCAACTTATCATCGGGTTCTGCCGAGATTCGATCGGCGACATCCAGCAGTATCTGTGCCAGTTCCTCGATCCTCGCTCCCGATCGAAGTCGCTCTGTTTCTTCCTCGAGGATCTTCTGCGCCTCACCGTAACGTTGCAGTTTCGTCAGCAACTGACTGCGCCGAAGTCGTGACTTGTGGAACCAGGGGCTCTCTGGATACTGATCCTCGAGCACCTTCAGCGCCTGGATCGACTGCTCGTATTTTTCTGCTCTCTGGAGCAAGACCGATCGATAGAGGAGCCAGTCGTCTCGTCTGGTGGGCTGCTCCTGCTCCAGCTCATCGAGCAATTTCAGACCCGAATCGGTGTCGTTCTGCAGCAGTGCCAGCCGCAGCGGCTCGGGAAGTGACATCCCGGGCACATCGAGTGGGGTGTCATCGATCGCATGAGTGAAGGGAAGGGCAGCCAGGATCAGGATCGCCGTGAGGACCGGGATCTGAATTGACGGGAAACGGGGTGACATGAGGCCTCCGATGGGGTCCAGAGGGGGGTCCCGGAAACTTTGCTTCCGAGACAGGTGAAGTTCTCATGCGGGAAGGAGAACTTCGGGCTAGTTAGCATCCTAGAGCGAATGAGTGTCCAGGCAAGGGAGACCCATCGATCCGGAGATGGTGTCAGGGGTCAGGATTCCATCAATCCGAGGATTTTGCCCCGAACCCCTACCGTACAGCGAGCCTCGACCAGCATGTCTCGACGTTGATCGATGGCGTATCCGGACCAGTTGAAGTCAAAACCCTCACCCACCCTGAGCAGGAAGGAACCGGTGTGCCACGGGCGAGAGGGCGGATCCCGGCGGCTGGGTCCCAGCAACAGGTGGGTCAATCCCCTCGGTTCGAGGTCACGACGCACCGCTTCACTCAATACGCCCAGCGGAATGTGACCCGAGTGCTGGCCGATGTTGGCGGTTCCTGCGAGAGTCGCCATCCACTCGCCCAGAGGTGAATCGCCATCGACCTGTAACGACCAGGGGTGTTCACCCCTGGCACGAACCACCGCATCCAGATTTCGATCATCATCGGTTTGAATCTCTTTCGGAGACCAGTCGGCGCTTCCTGGAACTGCATCTGCGGTGATGGCGAACACGATACGCTTCTCGACTCCATCACAATCGGCCAGCCAGACGCCGCAGAAGAAGGAAGGATCCTCGGGATCGTCGGGGTTCTCCTTGACCTGTCCAAAGGTGAATCGTCGATCGGATCCTCTACGCCCCGTCTCGGATACCTTTCCAAGATCCCAGCGCTTGCCACCGGAAATCTGGCGCTGTTTCTCCAGCTCCCGCTTGAGCAGCGGATTGACAAACCCCTTTCGCGGAGGCGTTTGCTCCTTGAGACACAGTTCAATCAGTTGAAGGTTGGTCCGGATGAATCGCTGGGCGTCGCAGAGGTCGAGTCCACAACCGTCCAGTGGCGGAAGTGACGAGAAGCACGAGATCAACTCGGAGTATTCAGTCTCTGCAAGGATGCCCTTGTCCAGCGCACGCTGAGCGATGCGATGGGCTACATCTGCCGGTGGCAGTTCTCCGATTCCTGTCATCCAATTCTCCGATGCCACGGCACTCCATCCGACCGGTTGTCTGGCTCGCCTCGATTCTCATGTATCCTGACAATTCTTGCACGCTTTAGATGAGAGGTCCCTTTCCGATGGGGAGTGGTCGGTGTAGACCAAGGGTCGGGTCTCGAAGTGATCGTTGGCCCGCGTCGATCGATCGCCATCACCAGGGAGAGAGGAATCGGGTGGAACCCTCGAATCAGCTCGATCCGGAGCCGGGCGACCCAGAACTTCTGGAAGTAGAGGCTCTGCAGGTGGCTCGTTGGCTCGAGGAGCAGTCGCCACTGCGCATCATCGACGTTCGTGAGGCGGTGGAACTGGTGTCCGGGATCCTGCCCGGGGCGATCCATATCCCGCTCGGCGACCTGGCGATGAAGGGCTCGAAGGGGCTCGAATCTGCTTCTGGAGACTGCATCCAGCGTCACGAGCCACTGCTGGTCTATTGCCATCTGGGGATCCGATCACACCAGGCGATGACCTGGCTACGCAAGAACGGATTTGAACGGTGCCATTCACTCGTGGGAGGGATCGAGCAGTGGGTCAGCGCCGGCCTGTCACTGAGCCGTGGTCCCGGTAGTGAAGGTCTGGAACCGCAGCAACTGGAACGATACGCCAGGCACCTGACGATTCCCGAGGTGGGTGTGGAGGGGCAGAAGAAGTTACTGGCCAGTAGCGTGCTGGTGGTCGGCGGAGGCGGGTTGGGCTCACCTGCGGCGCTCTACCTCGCCGCAGCGGGTGTCGGAAGAATCACCATCGCCGACGATGATGTAGTGGAGGCCTCCAATCTTCAACGACAGGTACTGTACAGGAGCGATGAGATCGGGCAGCCGAAGGCGAAGGTTGCTGCCAGAACTCTCTCCGCTCTCAACCCGACGATCCGAATCGACGCACTCGAAGAGCGCATCACTGCAGCAAATGGCCGGGAGTTGATACGAGATCACGATGTCGTGATCGATGGAGCGGACAATTTCGAGACAAGGTTCCTGATCAATGATCTCGCAGTGGAGGAACGAACTCCCGTGGTTCACGGAAGTGTGTTTCGATTCGAGGGGCAGGCGACGGTGTTTGATCCCGCGCAAGGGGGGCCCTGTTTGCGATGCCTGCATCCAGAGCCACCGCCAGAGGGGTTCTGTGCCAGTTGTGCAGAAGCGGGGGTTCTCGGCGTGATGCCGGGCATCATCGGCACCATCCAGGCAGCCGAGGCGATCAAGGGGATGCTGGGACAGGGGGTCTCGATGCGGGGGAAACTGCTCGTCATCGATATCCTCAACGGGGCATTTCGACAGATCAGCATCCCGATCGACCCCAGTTGTATTACCTGTAGCCAGTACTAGACATTACATACGCTATTGAATACAGGTTTTCTCAGTAATCTTTGATAAATCGTATATTGCAATTAGGCATTATAGACAGTTTACTTGACGAGTATTCGGAATGAGAGCGTGGAAGAGATCCCTGGGCAATGTGATCCGGAATCACTGCCCAGGGAATTTTGAGGAGCATTCTATTGAAGACTGAAAGGGCCACCTATGGCCTACTCTTTCTGCTTCTATGTGTAGGTACTGTCAGTGCCCTGGATGACACGGTTTTCCTTGGAGGGCGATCCGATTCGCTCCTCTTTGACCCGACCGTGAGTATTCAACCGGGAGGTGTGCAGCACTTCTCCTTCTTCTACAGTGATCCCTCCAGCAATCTACAGGGCTTCACGATCACGGCATGCTTCGAGGGGCCTCTGGTGGCATTGCCAGGCACCTTCACCGTCGAGGGCAGCATTCTCGACGATGTCGATGCGGAGTATGTCGCCATGCAGGCCGATAACTCAGAGGATGATGGAGATGGGCGTCAGATCATCATCGGAGTTCTGATCGATGCTTTGCCGCCCTTCGATGGTCAGACCGCTCCTCCGACCTTCTTTCCACAGGAGATCGGCAGGTTCGATTTTTACGCCCCCGAGGACATCGATTGTTCACGATGCTACCCCATCACCTTCTGTAATCAGATCAACGGAAACGGCAATGTGGTTCTGTCCAACAAGGTGGTGATCGATAACGAATCCATCGATCCGGCGGGGTTTTACGATGGCCAGGTCTGCGCTCCGGCCAATGCGCTCTTTGTCCGTGGGGATGCCAACAATGATGGCCTCTTCGATGTCGCCGATCCGATTTTCATGCTCAATTATCTGTTCCTGAACTCTGCTGAGCCACCCTGTCCAGATGCAGCAGACGCGGATAACGATGGATTACTCAACATCACAGATCCGGTATTCATGGTCCTGTACGTCTTCGGAATAGGAGTGGCGCCCCCATATCCCTTTCCAGATTGTGGACTGGAGAGTTATCCAGATATCGACGGGCTGGACTGCCAGGTTCTCAGCCCTGCATGCCCGGTCTGTCCCTGAGCTGTTGAAGGGAACGAGGCGTTCCAGGTGAATATTACGCGAACCCTGCTGGCACTGTGTTTGGTCATGGGCGGTTCTTCTCTGCTCGAGGCGATCGATCGCCTGGTCCCTTCCGTGTATCCCACCATCATGGACGCGATGACAGTTGCCCTCGATGGAGATCGCATCCTGGTCAGCGCTGGCACCTATCCGGGACACATCAGTTTCCTTGGCAAGCAGGTCGAGTTGATCGGACTGGACGGGGCGATGGAGACCGTTCTCGACGGCTTCGGGACCTACAACTGCGTCATTCGAATCGATGCGCCAGGCTCTGGAGCACGGGTCTCGGGTTTCACCGTAAAAAATGGTTTTGGCACCAGTTGTGGACTTCCGCTGGCGCTCTGTGGTGGTGGAGTCCTGATCACGGCAGGCTCGCCGACCGTCGATTCCTGCGTTTTTCTCGATAACAGCTCGTCGCGAGGTGGTGCCCTGCATTCAGAGCAGGCATTTCCGATCATCGATGGGTGTGTCTTCATGGGAAACTTCGCCTCGCAAGGAGGAGCCATCTCGGTTCGCGGGGGGGATGCAACCATCACCAACTGCGTCATCGTGGATAATCAGGCCTACGGATGGGGAGGCGGAATCGCTGCTGACTTTGCCACGGTGGAGGTGAGTAACTGCATCCTCGAAGGAAACGAATCAGAGTCCGGTGGCGGGATGTTCATCACGGAATCGATCGCGACGATCAGCGTTTGCACCATCCGCGATAACGTCGCGGTGGATGAAGGTGGTGGGGCCCTGCTCGATGAATTCAGTACAGTTGAGATGACAGACTGCGAAATCTCTTCGAATAGCGCACTCCGCGGCGGGGGTCTGGCAGTTACCCACTTCTGCGACGCCCTCGTCGAGGGGTGCAATATTATCGGCAACAATGCCTATGATAATGGCGGAGGCGTGTACTCCTTCGAGTGCTTTGCTAAGTATCGCCGCAACCGGGTCACCAACAACAGTTGTGGTCTCCAGGGTGGCGGTTTCTTTCTGAAATACTTTTCCGATCCGCTGCTTGAGAATTGCCTGATTCAATACAATTTTGCTCCCGTTTCCGGAGCAGGTGTTACCTGTGTTGAAGGGGTCTCTGCTCGAATAGTGCATTGCACCATCGACAGCAACACGACCTGGGGAACAGGTGGTGGGCTCCATGCGGATTTTCTGTCGTATCCGATCGTCATCAACTCGATCGTCTGGCGTAACAATGCCACCAGCGGTACTGCCTTCTCTTCGGGAGAACTGGCCAGTTTCACGCTCGATCACGTCATCATGCAGGGTGCAGATCCTGACGACCCGGTCGTGATGCAACTCGATCCAGAACTGGACGATGACGGGTATCCAGGGGAGTGCTCCGCTGCCATCGATGAAGGGACAGATCTCGTCGAGGATCTACCTGATGTGGATATCGATGGGGTGATCAGACCACAAGGCCTTCGCAGAGATATCGGTGCTTTCGAGGCTGCAGGAACGGGGCACTGCTTCATCCGTGGCGACTGCAACAGTGATGGAGAACTGGAACTCTCCGATGCGATCGCAGCACTGGGATATCTCTTCTGGGGAGAATCTCTCCATGGTTGTGCCGATGCTTGCGACTACGATGACGACGGCTGGGTCAGCATCGGAGATGTCATCAGCGGATTGCTCTACTTCTATCAGGGGGGATCACAGCCGGCACCACCCTTCCCCAACCCTGGCCATGATGTCACTGCTTCTCAGTCCGATAGTTGCTGGATTCTTGGCCCCTAGGCGAGGATGCCCGGCACAACTTTCCCGTGGACATCGGTGAGCCTGAAATCTCGACCTTGATAGGGATAAGTCAGTTTCAGGTGATCGATTCCCATCAGGTGAAGAATGCTTGCCTGCAGATCATGGACTGAAACCGGATCCTTGCTGATACGGTATCCCAGTTGATCGGTTTCACCGTGAACATGCCCACTCCGGACCCCGCCCCCGGCCATCCACATCGAATAGCAGTGAGGATGATGATCTCTACCCAGGAATTTGGAGCCGTTCCGCTCCTCATTCATGGCGGTACGTCCGAACTCACCCGTCCAGATGACGAGGGTGTCATCGAGCAGTCCTCGTTGCTTGAGATCCCTGATCAGTGCGGCGACCGGTCGGTCGGTCTCGGCACACTTCTTCGGGAGTTGCGTGATGATGTCATCGTGCGGGGCGGTTCCGTGCGTATCCCAGCCCCAGTCAAATAGTTGCACGAACCTCACATCCTGTTCGATGAGACGCCGTGCCAGCAGACAGTTGTTGGCGAAGGAACTGGCGCCAAGCTCGGCACCGTAGTCTGCGAGAGTGCTGGGTTTCTCGCGGGAGATGTCCATCACATGGGGCACAGAAGTTTGCATGCGAAACGCCAGCTCGTACTGCTCGATGCGGGTCAATGTCTCGGCATCCTCGTCGCGCTCGGCGGCAATTCGATCGAGCCCCTGGATGGCGTCGATGGTGCGCCGACGGGTTTCTCGGTCGATCCCGGGAGGGTCTCCCAGATACAGCACGGGGTCGCCACTGGTTCGACACTGAACACCTTGGTGGACAGAGGGAAGGAAGCCGGAGCCCCAGACGCTTTTTCCAGCACTGGGCGTCTTGTCACCGGAGACGAACACGATGAAGGCAGGAAGATCCCTGTTCATGCTACCGAGTCCCCAGGTCAGCCAGGAGCCCATCGAGGGACGGCCGAATCGAGAAGATCCGCTGTAGATGAAAAGTTGCGCAGGGGCATGGTTGAACTGATCGGTATGCATCGAACGTATCAGGCAGATCTCGTCGGCGACCCCGCCGAGATGGGGCATCAGTTCCGAGATTTCCATCCCGCATGAACCATGTCGGCGAAACTTGTAGGGGCTGGCTAGGATCTTCGGATGACCCTTGATGAAGGGGAAGATCACGCCATCGAGCAAGTCATCGGGACACGGTTGCCCGTTGAGTTCTTCGAGCAGTGGTTTTGGATCGAACAGATCTTGCTGGGGAGGCGAGCCTGCCATGTGAATGCTGATGATGCGTCGTGCTTTGGGTGCAAAGTGCGGAGCAGAAAAACCGGGGAGCGGTTCGCCTGCCATCGACGGGTGATCGGAGATCATTGACGAGAGTGCCAGCCCGCCGATTCCCAGTCCCACCTGACCGAGGAACCAGCGCCGAGTCACTTCCTGATGCTGCTGGAGATACAACTGGGAGAGCGGATCCATCATCAACCTCTCACCAGGATCTCATCGAGGTTCAGCAGTACATTGGCGATGACCATCAGTGTCGCTGCCTCGGTGTGTAATTGCACATCATCTATCTTCCAGTTACCGCTTTCAAGAAACAGCCTGGCCGCCTCCGGATCGTTCCTGAAGACCTCGAATTGCTGATGGGATAGTAGCACCAGCTGCTCGAGTTCGGCTTCTGTCGGGGGGCGGCAAGTAGCGCGCTCGAAAGCGTGAGAGATCGCCAGCGTCAGATCATTCGAGTGCTCAAGGGAGATCCTGGCGAGACCAGCAGCCGCTTCTATCGATACGGGATCGTTCAGCATCACGAGCGCCTGGAGCGGAGTATTGGTACGAATCCTGCGCGGCATGCACACATCTCGACTCGGCGCATCGAAGGTGAGCATCGTCGGGTAAGGAGAGGTTCTGCGGAAATAGGTGTAGAGGCTGCGCCGAAGCCGATCCTCGCCGGAACTTTCTCGCCAGCCCGCGCCGTTATAGACCACCTGCCAGACTCCATCGGGTTGCGGTGGATAGACGGGAGGGCCGAACTTCTTTGCTGACAGGATGCCACCGAGCGAGAGAGCCTGATCGCGAACCACTTCGGCGGGAAGCCGGATGCGAGTGGCGTGTGAGAGCAGCCGGTTTCTGGCATCTCCCTGGCGTTGCTGTGACGTGCTGCGCGAGTCTCTGCGATAGGTCTCGCTGCTGACAAGACGTCGTAGAAGTGCCTTGTGACTCCACCGATCTTCCTCTTGCCAGGTCACGGCGAGCCAGTCGAGCAACTCGGGATGGCTGGGTAAGGCTCCCTGGGTACCAAAATCCTCCAGCGTCTCGACCAGCCCGATGCCAAACAGTTGTTCCCAGACGCGGTTGACATGAACTCGTGCAGTCAACGGGTTGTCGCTAGACAGCAACCAGCTGGCCAGAGAGCGTCTGTTCCGAGCAGACCCGGCTTCCATCGGAGGCAGGAAATCCGGTACATCTGCAGACACCTCTTCACCGACAGCGAGGTAGGAACCGCGCTCCAGGATATGGGTCGTGCGCAACTTATCTGGAGCCAGTTCGACCATCACCGGAACGCCGACCGCTCTCGCCTCGATGGATTTCATGTGCCGCAGTGCCTCGTCGTATAGCGCTTGCTGTGGCTTCAGTATGGCTATTCCCACGGGGGAGAGTTGCTTTTTCCACCAGGTTTCCAGGTCCACAACATCCAGTTCCACAACATCCAGATCCACCGCATCGAGGTGTTGTTTCCCACCGTCGCCGCGGGTGGCGAGCAGCGCGTCACGGACCGAGGCCTCGAAGAGCACAGATGGGTTTTCACTCCAGCGGGCAAGAAAAGCTGGATAGGACCACAGGTCGCCTCGTTCGGTGGCACGGGTACTTTGCCTGCGAACTCCTCCCCACTCGATCTTTCCACCCGTCTGGGTCATGGCGATTCCGAGTACCGTAGCTCCGACCTCGACGCCGATCTTTCCAGCGTCGACCTCGAGATGGACCCAATCACCTTGAGCAGGAAGATCACCATGGCCAAGCAGAGAAGGCTCACCATCGGTGCCGTGGGCGAATGTCGTCTGGCCCCAGTAGGCACGGTGCTCCCAGACGGTCTCGTCGTCGAGGCGCACCTGGAAAATCATCGATTCGGGCACTTCGAGGATCCGCACATCGATGTGATAGGTGTCCCCTTTGGCCGCGACATGGGGATGCAGTGATTGTTCGAAGTAGACCTGGCGGGTCTGGCCCTCGGGAGCCTCCTGCCGGATCACCATCTCGATCTCTTCTGGCGCATCCTCGGGCGATTCGACCCAGTTCCAGTGCTGCTGGTTTCCATCGACCACCTCGACGCAGAAAGGCGGAGTCTGGCCGCTGAAGGCGACGACATCGAGCGTTGAGGAATCCACAGATGTGGCTTCTGGGGGCACGATCACCACTTCTCGCGCGGCTGCATCGAGGAGTGCCAGCGTCTCCTCGACCTTTTCCGTTGCCGGGACGAGCAGTTGCTTGTCGGCGTTACCCAGTACCGAGATGACGGGGTGTTCATTGTTCAGATCCGCATCGGCACTTTGATTGAAGAAGTCATAGAACTGATAGTACTCCTCGTGTGAGATTGGATCGTACTTGTGATCATGGCATTGGGCGCAGCCAGCGGTCAGTCCTTGCCACACCTGCATCGTCGTATTCACGCGATCTACCACAGCGGCAACCCTGAACTCCTCGTTCTGAGTGCCTCCTTCATCATTGGTCATCGTGTTTCGATGAAATGCGGTCGCCAGTTGCGTCGATTCGTCGGGGGAATCGAGAAGATCACCGGCGAGTTGCTGCATCGTGAACTGATCGAAGGGAAGATCATCGTCAAATGCCTGGATGACCCAGTCTCGCCAGGGCCAGATATTGCGGTTTCCATCCTGCTCGTATCCTTTTGTGTCGGCGTACCGTGCCTGGTCGAGCCACACGCTCGCCCAACGCTCACCGAAGGATTCAGAAGCGAGTAATTCATCGACCAGTGCCAGCCACGCTGCCTCGCGATCTTGTCGATGATCCTGCACGAACTGTTCGACTCGTTGGGGGTCAGGAGGTAGCCCGATCAGATCGAGGTGCACTCGTCTCACCAGTGTTTCTGGTGTGGCGGGCCCGTTGGGGGTAATCCCTGCGGCAGCGAGTTTTTCATCGATGAAGGCATCGATCGGGTGCTTCTCGGCGTCAGCGGTTGGAGGAGGGGTCAACTTCGGTGGGGAAAATGACCAGTGTGATTCCCATTCGGCTCCCGAATCGATCCATCGAGCCAGCGTCGAGATGGCGTCAGCGTCGAGTGCCGCTGCGTGATCGGGGGGGGGCATCCGATACTCGGGATCCTCGGAGGTGATGCGCTGATACAACTCGCTCTCGGTTGCTGATCCCGCTTCGATAACGCCCAGCAGACCCTCTCGAACATCGAGTCGAAGATCCGCTCGCCGGGTCGCAGAGTCCGGGCCATGGCACGGGAGACATTGCCTGGAGAGGATTGGCCGCACCTCGCTGGAATAACTCGGTGCATTGGCATCACGGATGTCGGCAGCGGGAGAGGTCAATAAGGCCAGCCACGCAATAGTTGCGGCGATCATGCTTCATCCTCCCTGGCAAAAGTGTACCCCAGTCAGCAGCGGTCTCCATCCAGCGACAGGGTAACTACTTCTGTCTCAGGCAAAGAGGCGATCATTATCGGGGTGCCAGCAGAAGCAGCGGTACGCCGGCAAGAGGCGTTTCCACTCCGCGATGGCTCTCTGTTCGAATCCTCCCGATGTGATGAACAGGTCATCTCGCTCGAATCTTCTCTCAACATGAAGCCAGTGCTCGCCAGGAGTGAAACTCTTACGCATCTCTGCCAGTTCCAGATCGTCGATGCCTTTGCACTCGCGAGTTCGTTTGTGATCGTGGACTCGCAGGGAATAACCCTCTAGCGGCTGGAGCGCACTGGCGATGGTCGGGCGTTCATCTTCGTCTCCGAGCAGACGCTTCAGGTTTTCGCCATCCCACCACGCCTTGGGGTGGATTCTGAGTGCGAAGATCAAACCCCGCTCATCGATCTGAAGAACCAGTTGCGTGTGGATGTAATCGGTATCCAGATCCTCGCCGATCTCGTCGCCGAGGTGCTTTTTCAGGAATGTTCGCTCCTTTTCACCCCGTGAAAGATAGGTGCACTGCTGGGCGACGCGAAAACCGTTGAACCGGTGAGGATGGTGAATGCTCGCACGCGCCACCAGCAGGTATGGCGCAGTGGAGAGGGCATCGGCTGCCACCTTGCCGATGCGTTCCAGTTTTCTTCGAACCTCTAGCCTCGCCTCGTTGAATTCCGGGTCGGTCTGGACGCTCTCGCGAAACCTCTCGAAATCGGTAGGAAGGAAGGCCACCTCGTCGCTGTTCATCGGTCAAATTCCTCTCAATGATCCGTTGTAGCCGCTGTGGGGTCGTTGCCGCAGCAGTCCGCACGCATTAGGGTATTCCCCATGGAGTGGCCCGTACAGGGCACATTCTCTGTTCTCAGAGCATGGCCTGGAAGGAATCAGCAAGATGTCGAGTCTCAGCGCATTTTCTCTCAAACAGTGGATCGATGAACACCGGCACCTGCTCAAACCCCCGGTCGGAAATCAGGTCGTATGGGAAGATACCGATACGATCGTGATGATCGTCGGTGGCCCCAACAAGCGCAAAGATTTCCACATCAATGAAACCGAGGAGTTTTTTCACCAGCTCGAAGGCGACATCGTGCTGCGGATCAAGGAGGGCGACGAGTACAGGGATATCGACATCCGCGAGGGCGATGTGATGCTGCTGCCCCCTGGGATCCCTCACTCTCCTCAGCGCGGAGCCAATACCGTGGGAATGGTCGTGGAGAGAAAGCGATCCGCAGCGATGGAAGACCAGTTTGTCGTCTTCTGTGAAGAGTGCGATCACCAGGTATTTCACTCACAATTCCACCTCGTGGACATCGTTCGCCAGCTGAAGCCCCTGATGGAAAATTTCTGGGCAGATGAGACGAAACGTACCTGCTCGAATTGCGGCGCTATCGTTCAGCCGGCAGTCAAGAGCGACTAGAAGTGCCCCGGGGGAGAGTTTCTTGTCACTGAAGATAGATCTGCATACTCACATCTTGCCCCGGCAGTGGCCCGACCTTTCCAGGCGTTACGGTTACGATGGATTCGTCACCATCGAGCACCATGCTCCTTGCTGTGCCAGGCTGTGGAAGGACGGCGCCTTCTTCAGAGAGATCGATGACCGCTGCTGGGACCCTCAGAAGAGAATCGAGGATTGTGACCTGCACGGGGTCGATGTGCAGGCGTTGTCGACGGTACCGATCATGTTCAGTTACTGGGCGCAGCCTGCGGATGCCGATGACCTGTCACGTCTCCTCAATGATCACATCGCAGAAGTGGTGAAGGATCACCCTGATCGTTTCGTCGGCCTCGGGACGGTGCCGCTGCAGGATCCCGACCTGGCCATCCAGGAGATGGAGAGATGCGTCGACGAACTCGGATTTCCAGGGCTTCAGATCGGAACTCATTGCGGCGAGTGGAATCTCGACGCTCCCGAGCTGTTCCCGTTCCTCGAACGAGCGTCTAGCCTCGGAACATCCATCTTCATTCATCCGTGGGATATGCTCGGTGCCGATCGTCTGGGGTCATATTTCTTGCCCTGGCTCGTCGGGATGCCGGCCGAGACGAGTCTGGCCATCTGTTCCGTCATCTTTGGCGGAGTCCTCGATCGATTGCCCGAACTAAAGATCTGCTTTGCCCACGGAGGTGGTTCCTTTCCTGCAACACTGGCACGGATTGACAAGGGCCATCTGGCCCGTCCCGACCTCTGTGGCGTCAACGGTTGCAAGGCACCTCGAGAGTATATCGATCGGCTGTATCTGGACACGCTGGTCCACGATCCGAAGACGCTGGATTTTGTGATCGACATCTTCGGTACAGATCAACTGGCACTGGGATCCGATTATCCCTTTCCGCTCGGCGAGGACCACCCGGGCAAGATGATCGAGGAGATGGATTCCATCTCTGCAGATCAGAAGAGGCGTCTGCTCGGGGGCACGGCGCTGGAGTTCCTCGGTATCGAATCCGCTGTTTTTCACAGCGATGCGACGGGGACCAGTTGATGCAATCGGAGAATGAGAGACCCCTCCAGGATGCCGCTTCACGGGATGCGAATGAGCCTCTCGGTCAATTCAGGGATCGGTTTCATATTCCAACGCGGCAAGATGGAGAGCCTCTCATCTACTTCAGTGGCAACTCGCTCGGATTGATGCCCAGGAAGTGCTTCGAGGATGTCACCGCAGAACTGGAAGCGTGGCGAGATCTTGCCGTGGCGGGGCACCTCGAGGGTCGCCACCCCTGGTACCCCTACCACGAGTCCTTCAGGGACAGTGGCGCGCGGCTCGTCGGCGCGAAGCCGATCGAGGTCGTGTTCATGAACACCCTGACGGCGAATCTCCACTTCCTGCTCGCTTCCTTCTATCGGCCCACAGCCGACCGGAGCAAGATTCTATGCGATTCTCCCATGTTTCCCTCCGACCTGTACGCACTTCAGGCTCAGGCGCGATGGCATCGCCTGGATCCAGACGAAGTGGTGCAGGTGATGAAACTCAGGGAAGGGGAGAGTACGCTGCGAGATGACGATGTGCTGCAGGCCATCGATGACCAACGAGATGAACTGGCTCTCGTGATGTTTTCCGGTGTCAATTACTACACCGGACAGGCCTACGACATCGAAGCCATCTCAGCGAGATGCCAGCAATACGGAATCACCTTTGGACTCGACCTTGCCCATGCAGCCGGAAACCTAGATCTCAAGTTGCATGATCACGGTGTCGATTTTGCTGCCTGGTGTACCTACAAGTATGGCAACGCAGGACCCGGAGCGGTGGCGGGAGCGTTTGTTCATGAGCGCCATGCCGATGATCAGGAACTGGTCCGATTGGCAGGCTGGTGGGGGAACGACCCGGCCACTCGCTTTCGGATGGATGAGAACTCGAAGTTCATCGCGCATCCGGGTGCCGAGGGGTGGCAGGTCTCCAACCCTCCCATCTTTTCGATGGCACCGCTGCACACATCGTTGGAGATCTTTGACGAGGCAGGAATCACTGCACTGCGTGAACGGTCGATTCGCCTCACTGGATATCTCGAGCAACGCATCGACTCCATCGGAGCAGATCACTATCAGATCATCACGCCACGAGATCCTGATCGCCGTGGAGCGCAGATCTCCATACGGGTGATCGGAGATGCCAGCGCACTCCAGCAATCGCTGGAGGAGGCGGGGATCATCACCGATTTCCGGCCCCCCGATGTGGTTCGCGTCGCCCCGACACCGCTCTACAACACCTTCGAGGAGATCCATCGGTTCACCGAAGTGCTGGAGAGTGTCGCTCAGATCGGTTCGAAGCGGGGGAGGGACTGAGATGGCTACCGGGTCGATCGTCATCGTTGGCGGAGGCCTGACCGGAGCGCTGGCCGCCCTGGCCCTCGCCAGCGACGGATACAAGGTCGATCTGTACGAGCGAAGATCTGATATTCGTGAAGCGGAGGTGATTCGCGGGCGTAGCATCAATCTCGCCATCTCGGAACGTGGATTGACCGCCCTCGAACGTGTGGGCCTCAAGCAGAAGGCGCTGGAAATGTCGGTACCGATGCGTGGCCGACAGATGCACGACATCGGCGGTTCACTGACGTTTCAACCCTACTCTGCAAATTCCGACGAGAACATCCACAGCATCTCCAGAGGTGAATTGAATCGGATTCTCATCACCGAGGCAGATCGATCAGATCGAGTTCAACTTCACTTCCACCACCGCTGTATCGATCTCGACACGGAGGCGAGTGTCGTCACCTTCCTGGATGATCGAACCGGAGATCGGATCGAGGCGAGCGGTGACCTGATCATAGGCGGGGACGGTGTGAATTCCGCGGTTCGTGGTGCTCTGACCGATGCAGATGACCTTGAACTTCAGCAGTCCACCCTGAGCCACGGATACCTGGAACTGTACATCCCTCCGGCACGCGGTGGCGGTTTTCGGATCGAGAAGAACGCTCTTCACATATGGCCCCGAAAATCCTTCATGATGATCGCACTTCCCAACGACGACGGCTCTTTCACCGGAACCTGTTTCTGGCCGCTGGAAGGGGAGGGCTGCTTCGGCAATCTCGGTGACGCCGCGCAGGTCAGTGACTATTTCGAGCGCTGGTTTCCCGATGTGCCGGATCTTGTCCCAGATCTTGAAGATCAGTTTCTTGCCGCCACCCCATCCACCCTGGTGACCGTCCGATGCCAGCCGTGGGTGGTCGGGGATACGGTTCTGATCGGAGATGCTGCCCACGCAGTGGTGCCTTTCTACGGCCAGGGGATGAACGCAGGATTCGAGGATGTGCGCATCCTGTGCGAGCAACTGGAGGCTCACCCTGGCGACCAACGATCGGCTCTCGAGAATTACGAGAAGCTCCGCATCGACAACGGCAACGCCATCGCAGATCTGGCCATCGCGAATTTCCACGAGATGCGAGACCATGTCGCAAGTCCGTGGTTTCAGTTGCGCAAGAAATTCGCAAATCTGCTGCAGAAAATGCTGCCGGGCTGGTACCGTCCCCTGTACTCGCTGGTTTCCTTCACGAACACACCCTACGCAGAAGCGATCGAGATTCACCGGAGGCAGACGCGAATTCTCAGCCTCTGGTCGATCTTCATCCTCGGTGCCTTTGTCTGGGCGGTGATCTGGATTGTGAGGAATGGATGACTCTCACCTATCACGACTATCTGAAGATCGAGGATCTGCTCGATATCCAGGTGCCGCGTAGCGATCCACCCGAGCATGATGAAACGCTGTTCATCATCATCCATCAGACATACGAACTCTGGTTCAAGCAGTTCCTGCACGAGATGGATCGAACAGAACAGTTGATGGCTTCCGATGATCTGTGGGGTTGCATCGCGACGCTCAAGCGGATGCGGATGGTGATGAAGACGCTGGTGCAGCAGGTCGACATCCTGGAGACGATGACACCCCTCTCCTTCGTTTCATTTCGAGACAGGCTCGATACCGCCAGCGGATTCCAATCGATGCAATTCAGGATTCTCGAGTTCAGACTGGGCCACAAGAGAGCAGGCTTGCTCGATGCGATCGAGGCGGGGGTGCCGCTTCGGGACAAGGTTCAGGAAGCGTTCGACGCACCGACGCTTCAGGATGCATTTCACGGTTTTCTATCGCGTATGGGATGTCAGATCCCCGATGAAGTGCTCGCTAGAGATGTGACCCGGCCGATCGCCGCCAACGATGCGGTGCAGGAAGAACTGCTGCGTGTTTATCAGCAGCAACCGGATGTCACCGTCCTGCTGGAACTCCTCACCGACATCGATGAGGGATTGCAGGAGTGGCGATACCGCCACGTGAAACTGGCGGAACGCACCATCGGTTCCAAGATCGGCACAGGTGGTAGCGATGGTGTCGAGTTCCTCAAGAAGTCCCTGTTTCGACCGATGTTCCCCGACCTGTGGGCGATCCGTTCCAGGATGTGAGGCGAGTGGTGAGCCTGATCGACATCTCTCCTGCATTATCGCCTTCGATCGCGGTTTTTCCGGGTGATTCTCCGCTGACCCGTGAAGTGCTGCTCGATCTCAGAAACGATGACAACCTGACGCTGTCGACGCTTCGTTCGACGGTTCACATCGGCAGCCATCTCGATGCCCCCAGTCACTACGACCGCGATGGAGCGACCATCGACCAGGTCGACCTGCAGCGGTGCATCGGTCCGTGCGAACTGATGAAGATCGATGTCGAGAAGGGAGGTCAGATCGGGATCGATGACCTGCCTCGCAAACCGAGCAGTGAACGATTGCTGCTGGCGACCGGTACACACCCCGATCCACAGCACTGGGGTGGAGATTTTGCCGGCGTGCGGCCTGAACTGATCGAACAGCTGGCGAGCCAGGGAGTTCGCCTGCTCGGCATCGATACTCCCAGTGTCGATGTGGCCGATTCGAAGCAGTTGCCGTCTCACGATGCCTGTCGCCGTCACGATGTGCTGATCCTCGAGGGTCTGGTGCTCGATGAGGTGGACGATGGCCACTACGAGTTGATCGCCTTGCCGCTCAAACTGACCGGCTTCGACGCCTCTCCGGTGCGCGCGGTATTGCGGAGCCTGGATCGTTGAGGCTGAAGGCGATCGGTATCATCGACTCGCTGCTGTGTGCGTTGATTCCGTTGTTGCTGCTTTTCGAGATGCTGGTTCTGGCAGCACTGTCGCTCTCTACCGAGGAACTACCTGCACCGCCGTGGGCGTGGCCGGCGATGATCAGCTGTGGGTTACTGGCGATGCTCTTCACCGGCTGGCAGATGCTGGGTTCCGAGCAACGCTCCACGTCCACGAGGGTGCTGGCGCTACTCGCCCTGGTGGCCCTCGTCACGCTGATCGGCACTCTCGGCTTCTTTGATCGTCTCTTACGGTGATGGGCACACGTGATGGGGCCACGTGATGGGGCCACAGCGGCACGCGAAACTACGGCAGGCGTAGTCGTGTCGACTGTTGCGGTGCGATGAAGATGGTGGCGGTCGACGGACCGCTGTCTAGTTGAGTACTGATCTCGTACTCGCCCGGTGCCAGGGTCACGCGGCAGGAACCGCGCGGTCCCGTCGCTCGATGGGTCCAGGCGCTCGGGAGGTCAGGGGCCGACAGCGGTTCGATGGTGAAGGGGTGATCGGCGAGCACCTCGCCGTCGAGTCCGACCAGCGTCACCGTCACCTCGCCCCCCGGTTGCAGCAGCGCCTCGACGGGAATCGGGTGGTCGACCGGTCCGGTGGTGAAGAAGAAGGGCGTCCAGCCGCGCTGGTACACGACGCCCAGTCCGCCCTGCCTGGGCCACCAGAACTCATCCGAGTTCTCGGTTCTCTTCAGTGGTGACAGCGATCCATCCTCGGCGATGCGATAGACCGGTGCGCTCGCCTCTTCCGGGCGAGAGTACTCATCTGCGGCCTTGCTGACCTGGATGAGAAGTCGGTTGGCGCCATGAAACTGGAACTGCTCCGAAGTGGCACCAGAGACCTCGAACTGCGCTCGTGGTGCGAAGACGCCTTCCGGTTGATGCAGGAACACCCACCGATATTGACCGTACGGGATCTCCTCGATGCTGAAACGTCCCGTCTCGTCGGTGGTGAAGGAGAAGGGGCGAGGCCCGAAGAGGCTGCCCTGCATTCCGACCATCGGCTCGCCTCCAGGACCGACGACCCGCCCCTCGAGGGATCCGGTGCGCAACTCGATGACGATCTCGGCATCGGCACTGAGTTCCATCTCGAGAGAGGTGCCTTCGCCATTGGCCAGCGGAGAGCTCCAGATGAAGCGCCAGCTGCCGGGGCCGGGGAGTCTCGTCTCGAAGCGACCATCTACGGCGACCGGGATCGAGGAGGAAGCTTGCGTCTGGCGACACCAGGTCTGGACGGTTCCGCCTTCGACCGGGATTCCATTTCGCAGTACTTCACCGAAGATCTGGATCGATGGTCCCAGCTGGAACACGACCTCGCGCTCCTCGCCTTCTCCCACCTCGACCTCGCGCCGTGCGAGCACTCGAGATCCCGCCCTCAGGCTCACCAGATGCCGACCCGCCAGCAGTCCTCCGATGCGAAGTTCAGAATCGACGAGCGGCTGCGGCGTACGTTTGACAGCGGCTCCCAGTTCGCGCGCAGTGCGCGACTGCAACATGCGGACCTCGACGAGGGGAGCATCTAAAAGGTCGAGATCGGGTGCCTCGACCGAGACCCACAACACACTCTCGGGAGAGATGGCCAGGAACAGATTCTCGGCGTGAGCGTCGGTGCTCGACTCGGCATCGGGGAGCATATCTGGACCCCATTGCCAGCGACCGGTGGCATAGCCGATACTTCGAACGGTGATCAGGGCACGGGTGCATTCAGGGATGTCGACGGCGAACTCGCCACCGGCACGAGTACGGGCGTGACCCAGTGGGGTGGATCCGGCAAGGTTGCGAAACGCAACGGTCGCTCCAGGTACAGGTAATCCGGTCGACACATCGATGACCTGCCCTGCAAAGCGCATCCGTGGCAGATTGGCCACAACAGGCGGTGGCAATTCGGGACCAGGGCCCGTGAATCCGACATCTTCTGTATCGCCGATGCCGCTGGTGACGCTCGAAGCGCCGCCATCGGGGGATGGTGCTGGATCTCCAGACATGAAGTAGAAACTCACTGCCAGGATGATCATGCCGACTCCGATGAGGGTCAGCGGGATGACTCTGCCGAGGACCAT
>JAYZBV010000105.1:0-4378 GCA_036338595.1 Planctomycetota bacterium
AACATTGAATGTGCTTCTCAACGATTTCGATGTGGACAACGATCAGCTCAGGGTCATCGCCCTGGAGCCGCAGGCTGGATTCCCCGGCACGGTCACATGGGATATGAACGGTAATGTCACCATCGACCCGGATCCGGATGCTACCAGTATCACACCGCTGCTGATCAGTTACACCGCATCGGACGGTGCCCTGGATGACATCGGTACCATCAGTGTCGTGATCCTTCCGGTCAACGACAGTCCTGTCGCCAACGACGATCTCGGTAACGAGTTGCTCGAGGATGGGTTCATCGATATCGATGTGCTCGCCAACGACACGGATGTCGATAACGACACTCTCATGGTCGCTTCGGTTTCTCAGGGTATTCGTGGCGTCTCGAGCTTGCAACTCGACGGCACCATCCGTTACACACCCAATCCGAATGCCAATGGCAATGATCTGTTCAACTACACCATGCACGATGGCAATGGTGGACAGTCGACAGCAACGGTTGCGATCAACATTCTGGCTGTCAATGACGTGCCGGATGCAGGTCAACTCGCCGTGCTCCCGATGGCCGAGGATGGAGTCAAGAATGTCGCCGCCAGTCTGATTCTGTCAGTCGCCAGTGATGCTGACGGGGAACCCCTGCGGATCATCAATGTCGGGCAGCCGATCAACGGTCAGGTGACGATTGACGCTGATGTGAACAACAACATCACGGCCCTCGTCTACACGCCGAATCCGAACTACCACGGTTCTGACCAGTTCTCATACGAGGTCACAGACGATGTGATCGAGGGTGGGAGGCTCAGTTCCGGGGCGGGTACCTTGGTGTTCAACATCTTGCCGGTGAATGACGTGCCGGTGGCGATCAACGACGCGAACCTGTCGGTTACCGGCGGAGAGACGCTGGAGATCGCACCTCTGGCGAACGATTCCGATCCGGATGGTGATCCACTGACGCTGGCAAGTCTCGTCAGTGGTCCGTTCCACGGTTCAGCGGTGATCAATGCCGATGGCACGCTCTCCTACACTGCAGATGACAACTTCACTGGCAGCGATACGATCCTGTACGTTGTCGATGACAGTCACGGTGGCACGGCTACGGCCAGCATCGTGGTGGCCGTCACTGCACCGGTGGCTGCGGGTCTTGCGATTATCCGCGGCGACGCGAACATCGACGGTCAACTGGATGTCTCCGACCCGGTCGAAACGGTACTCTACCTCTTCGATGCGGATCCGGTGGCGTGTCTGCTGGCCCTCGATTCCAACGACGATGAAATGGTTGACCTGGGAGACATCATCTTCTCCCTCAACAACCTCTTCAGTACCGGTGCCGATCCGGCCTCTCCGTTCCCCTTCTGTGGTCTTGACCCGACCGTGGGAGCCCTGCCCTGTGCAGGATTTGGACTCTGTGACTGATTCCATCAGGCACGGAAGAACGGTGTAGAACATCGGTTCAGGGCCCACGGGATCCCCCGTGGGCCCTGATTTTTTGCCTGCCTCGTATAGGGTCTGGCGCAGTTTTCCTTTCCGAACGGGTCGAATGAGGAGACACTTCCAGTTCGGGAGGTCGGATCGAGGCCCAAACCGGGCCCGGTCTGCTGAAAACCCGACAATTTCCTGATCGCGGGGGCACATGATATACTTCGGCGTGCTCCCCGAAGTCGTGGTTCTGGAACGAAGCAGGATTCACGGTCAGGCGGGATGATGATTCAGGCGCTGTCGAAAAGTCCCCGAAGGGAATCAATACCGATGAGAGTTCAGACAACGAGGAGAGATCGTGTGATTCGAAGAGGTGTCTCACTGGCCGCACTTGTGCTGCTGCTGGGTGCGGGGGTCTTCTTGAGAGGAGACTCCTCACTGGCTGGTAACAGTCTGGCTACTAACAGTGTCGGGACTCCGAAAATCGTCTGTGAGGAGCCCCTCGTGGAGTGGGGGGACTTGATCAAGGGCTCTCCCTTCCAGCACACCTTTCAGATCAAGAATGAAGGCGATGCTGTACTGATCATCCAGAAGGTCAACGGCACCTGAGGCTGCCTGGTCGCCGATCACGACGACCAGATCCCCCCCGGTGGGGTGGGAATAGTCAGTGTCACCCTCGACGCCAAGAAGGCCCGCGGAAAGAACATCACCAAGACGGTAAAGGTTTTCTCCAATGACCCGGAGAATCCAGAATATTCGTTGAGCATCAAGGGAACGATCCTGGAGATCCTCGAGACGCGCCCGCTGGCACTGAAACTGCAGGGTCTTGCCGGTGGAGATCTCAACGGCTCCTTCACCTTCACGGCAGGATCGCCGCTGGATGTTGAAATTGTCGAGATGAGGTCACTCGGTACGCTGCTGAACATTGGCGAGATGGAAGAGGTGACCGCCGGTAGAGAATGGAATCTGAGCCTCTCTGCCAGGGCGAGTAAGCGGCCGGCACTGGTCAAGGAAAAGCTGTTCATCGATGTGCTCACCAGTGATGGCGAGGAACGCTCCCTCGAGTTTCTGGTGCAACTGGACCATCGTGCTCGAATCGTCTTGCAACCGAAGCAGAACGTGAAGTTCCTCGACAAGGAGACGACAAAGTTGCTGGAAAATGGCGAGCCGATCGAAAAGAGCATCCTGGTCACAGGCGGCGACAGTACCGTCGAGTTCGAGGTGACAGGCGTGAAGCTGGACGACAAGATCTCGAACGCTTTCCAGACCCGGATCGAGGAGATCTCACCCAACAAGAGCTATCGGGTCTGGATCACACTCTCCGAGTACCAGCCCAAGCCGACGGTGCTGGGGAAGATGACGATCGAAACCTCCGATGCGGTGCGAAACTCCATCTCGGTATGGGTGATGGGGCAGTTCCGGCAACCAGCGAAGAAGACCAGCCGCTGACCAGAGGGGCTGACCACAGCTGGCAGAGAGCCGTGGAGTCGAGGCATCTCGTGGCATCGAGACTTCGCTGACTATCCGGTCTCAAATTGCTCACTCTCTGACTCTCCTGTAAGGCCTTGTTTTTTGTGTCCATCCGCCTCCAGTGAACGGATACTGGGAGAGTGGAAACTTGTATCGGTCGAATACGAGTATGCCCGCCTATTATTGTTCTGGCTCCCTGTCCGGAGCCCGCCCGCATATCGGAGGCGATTTGAAAGATACCCTCAGGACCGTGCTGAAGGTCCAGTCACTGGTACTGCTACTGGTCCATCTGCCTATTTCAGGCAACTGGGGTCAGGTGCCCACGAACAGTCCGATTCCGACTCCCACCTCGATCTCGATTCGGGATGGAGAGGTGGGGGACATCGATGGGGATGGAATCCTCGACCTGATTGCCGTCAATGGCCAGGGCTGGCTCAGTATCAGTCATGGCTTCGGAAACGGCTCTCACGGCAACCGGATCCTGATCGATCCAGGGCCGGGAGTCGACGGCCTGGTCCGGTCCCTCGCCATCGGAGATCTCGACGCAGACGGCGACTACGATGTGGCCTATGCATGGGCCACGCCGAGTGATCCAGGTGGTTTCATCTCGATCTATGTCAATGAAGCAGGGACATTGGGGGCGCGCCTCGATATCCCTCTGGATCTGCAGGTGAATCGGACGCCATACGACCTGCAACTGGCGGATGTGGATGGAGACGGTCGAGATGACATCGTCTGCTGCACCAATATCCTCGATGTGACGTTGCAGCCAGCTTCCCTGACGGTGCTGCGCTCGTTGGGGTCGGTCTCGGGAGGAGGTGTGCTTTTCTCTGCTCCAGAGCACACCGAGTTCTCATCGCTGGCGACCGATATCCTCGCCCATGACATGGACGGTGACGGAGATCTGGATGTGCTGATGGCATGCCGCGACGGAAACACATTTTCCGCCTTTCGCAATGACGGTGGTGGTGGATTCTCGCTCGCCTCGTCGATCTTTTTCCCGCTGTTGCCACACCCGTACTCGCTCGTGGCGGGAGACTTCACCGGAGATGGGATCGAAGATGCGGTGCTGGGCACCTGGATGACCAAGTCCCTGATCCTGCTCGAGGGAGATGGGAATCTCGGATACACGGCGGGGCTCGAGATCCCCGTTGGCGTGCTGGGGTGGGGTGTGATGCAGCGCCTCGGCAGCGATGATCTCGACGCCGATGGTTCTCCCGATATCACTGCACCTTTCTCGGGGGGTGTTGTCGCGACACGCTTCAACGGCGGTGATGCCAAGTTTGAAACCCAGGCACTCTTCAGCAGTTATCAGGGACCTCTGCAGGTCCAGTTCATCGACCTGGATGCCGACGGAAGCCTCGATCTGCTGATGGACCATAGCGATCTGGAGGTCTTCACCGCCTTTCTGGGGTCGCAGAATGTCAATGGCTACTTCCACTTCGAGCCTCAGCGCGTCTCGGCTGGTCTTCCAGCGACGATTCCGCTGCAGGTCGCTTC
>JAYZBV010000106.1:0-14094 GCA_036338595.1 Planctomycetota bacterium
ATCCAGAACCACCCAGGGAAGGTGTTGTTTTGCATGGATACTCGGTACCAGCAGTTGCGCTTCCAGGTTCTCGTTGAGGCGCCAGCCGGTCGTGGCATAGAAGCAACTGACGGCACCGGTGACGGTCAACGCCAGCAGCAAACCGCGCCCGAAGGAGATCGAAGTCACCGGCGAATCGTGCGGGAAGCGTAATTTACCGACCAGGTTCAGGGCCAGCGCCGCCAGCGTCAGACCCCAGATCGCCATGATCACCTCGCGGTTGACCAGTTCACCAAACTGCCAGTAGGTCGCCACGGCGCTGAAGAACTTCCACGCCGCCAGTAACTCGATGAAGCCGAGGATCACCTTGACCGTCGACAACCAGCCGCCGGAACGGGGCAGGCCGGTCAGCGCCTTGGGAAACAGCGCCAGCAGCACGAACGGCACCGCCAGTGTCGTGCTGAAGGCGAGCATTCCGACCGCCGCATAACCTGGCCCCTCACCCGCTGCCAGCGCCAGCAGGAAGGCGACGATCGGCCCGACGCAGGTGAAGGTGGTGACACTGAAGACCAGTCCCATCACCAGCACGCTGGCGGCACCGCCACTACCACCACTTCCGCCGACGCTGTTTCGAATCCATGCGGGCAACTGGATATCGTAATAGCCAAACAAACTGAAGCCGAAGACGACAAAGAGAACTCCGATGGCCAGGTTCACATAGCCGTTGGTGGCCATGAAATTGGCACCCTCTTCACCGAGCAGTGCAGATAGCAGGAAGCCCAGCGCCGTGAAGGAAACCACGATGCCAGCACCGAAGAGCGCCGCCAGCCACAGCACACGGGAACGACTCTCGTGCGCTTGCTTGGTGAAGACGCTGACGGTGATGGGGATCATCGGATAGACACACGGCGTCAACAGTGCGACCAGCGCACCACCGAAGGAGAGCAGGATGATCCCGAGCAATCCCGCCTGCTCCGCTGCCCCGCGGGTGTCCTTGCGGATGGCGGGAATGCGCAGCGACTCATCGACGGAGCCCTCCAGTCTGAACTCGATCTCATCGCCGGGGTGGACCTTGCGCTGGCTGAATCCTGCCGAGATTCGGACCTCGCCATCGTCCACCTCGATACGAAGCGGATCAGCTGGAGGCGTGCCCAGATCACCGTCACCGATGACATCGGTCTGCACGCCACTTTTGCTGCGCAATGGGATCGCCAGTGTCACCTTCTCGGCAGGCAGGCAGATCCGTGCATCACACACCATGTATGCGACGGTGACCTGGATGTGATCGATGTCGTCAGGGATCGGCGACGGCACCGTCAGTGGCAGGCGGAAGATCGCCTTCCTCTCGTGCTCGACGATGTAACCGCCAGCAAGAGGGTCATCTCTGGAACGTGCCGGCGTCACTTCAATCGGATCTCCCGGTCGAAACGGGTGTTCGTCGGGGACTTCGAAGGTGGTCGGATCCCCTAGCAGCGGATCGAGGTCGATGCCGTAGATATGCCAGCCTCGTTCGATGGATGCCTCGATCTGGATCTCGATGGTGCTTCCCGCCTCGAAGCCCGCGATTCCGGTTCCCTTCCACGACACTGGAGAGGCGGCCGCCTGAGCCTCCACCGTCAACGAGGTGTTTGGCTCCCTCACTTCTGAGGCAACGCTGGATCCGACGGTCACCGTCGTCTCGACGGAAACGACGGTGGGTTGGAGGCACTGCTTGGCATCACAGGCCTGATAGGCGATGTCGATCAGGACCTTACGAGCACCTGGCTCTGCATCCTCGGGCACCCGAAGTGGCACCTGGAACTGGACCGTCCCCGCGTGCTCGACGATATAACCACCGACCATCTCGTCTTCTCGGCCGTGGGGTTCTGGCTCTCTGATCTGTTCGTGTGACTCCAGGTCTCCGGCTCCGACCACCACCATCGATGTGGGGACACCGAGATCGGGATCCTGGTCGAAGCCATAGATGTGCCATCCTCGCTCTATCTTGGCCGTCAGCGTGATCACCACATCGGATCCTGGCACCGCCTGCTCGACAGCGCTGGCAGAAAACTCCACGGGGCTGTCATCATCAAAATCAAACCCATCGAGTTCAAAGGGATCCTGCGCCGACAGAAGGGGCGACAGCAACAGGCACAAGAGGAGTGCTGAACTCCTCATCCAGAGTTCTCCGACAGCCCGACCGCCTCGAGGATTTCATCGGCCGGGAACTCGCCGCCACCGGGCGAATAGGCCCGAACCCAGCGATCTCCGACGACCAGGAATGGGATGCCACGCTTGCCTGTTTTCTGCTCCAGCAGCTCGGCCGCCTGCGGATCCTCGGAGATATCGACCTTGTCGTAGGCGACATCATGCTCGTCGAGGAAACGAGCGGCACGGGTGCAGTCTGGACACCAGGTGGCGCCATAGAGCAGTATCGGGGGGTTCTGGGACAATCTAACCTCCTGGGAGTGCTTCCGGCGGGATCTTATCACGGCTGATTCACGCCCGCGACACGGCTTGCTTGGATGACACGACACCTGACGGATATCCTACGCACTGGCACTCGGGATCGTTCCCGCACCAGACACCCCGGATGGAGCAAGAGGACAGATCGCCTTGAGCAGTTATCGAACGAAATTTTCACTGGCAGAGCGATCCTTCGACGCCCCTCTCTGGGTGCTGGGTCCCGATGTCATCGAGGATGAAGGGTTCACCCTCGAGGTGGCACACACCATCGCGAGCCTGGCCAAGGCCAGAAACCTGTCGGTGATCTTCAAGGCCAGTTACGAGAAGGCAAATCGCTCCAGTGCGTCCTCGTTTCGGGGCCCCGGGATCGATCGAGGACTCGAGGTGCTGGCCAGGGTCCGCGAGGAAACAGGACTAGCACTGACCACGGATGTACACACCGAAGAGCAGGCCCGCGCGGCGGCTGAGGTGGTCGATGTGATCCAGATCCCGGCTTTCCTTTGCCGCCAAAACTCGCTGCTCGAGACCGCCGCAGGCAGCCAGAAGGTGGTCAACCTGAAGAAGGGCCAGTTCCTGTCGCCATGGGATGTGGCGGCCCGCGTCAAGGTCTTGCAGGACGCAGGAGCAGCCGATGTCTGGGTCACGGAACGCGGCTCTTCCTTCGGCTACCACCGCCTCGTCAATGACTTCCGTGCGATTCCTCAGACGCAGCAGACCGGTGCCGCGCTGATCTTCGATGCCACCCATAGCGTCCAGACCCCCGGTGGTCCCGAGGGTGTGTCCGGAGGTGAGCGACACTTCATTCCGGTGCTCGCCAGAGCAGCCGCAGCAGCGGGCGCCGATGGCTTCTTTCTGGAAGTTCACCCCGATCCGGATCAGGCCCTCTGCGATGGACCCAACGCACTACCGTTGAATCAACTCGAGCGATTTCTCGATCACATCATTCCCATCACTCGCTGCGTACGAGAACTCCCGGAGTTAGAACTCTGAGGTCCACCACGCTGCAGCTCATCGATGCTCACGGGAAGTACTTCGTGCTCGACAACTGGATGCCACTTCGAGGGTCTCTTCTGTGAATTCGAGGTAGCCCGATGGACGGAATCTCCTGCGATCGATGCGGCAAGGGTCTACTCCTGGATGAAGATGTGCGATACCTGGTCCATATCGTCGTACAGGCTGCGTATGACCCCATGGAAATCTCGAGGGAAGATCTGAAGAGGTCAAATCGCGACGAGTGGAGCGCTCTGATCAAGAAGCTCGAAACTCTCACCGAAAAGGAGGCGCAGGATCAGGTTCACCGTGAGTTCCGATTTGACCTGTGCCCACCCTGTCAGCGGGTGTACCTGGAGACTCCCTTGCCCGGTCTTTCCAGCGAAGGATAGTCCTGTTCCAGCACACTCGGATCAGGCACATCGACGTGGATCTGCCCGACCACCCGACCCGCAACATTTCGGACGATCCGAGGTTGATCCTCTACCCATCGCTCGAGCGTATCGTCATCGATCCAGTGCATCCTGTGGAGCAGCAGTGGCACGGCATGAATCAGCCCCCTGTCCGCTCCGTCGACGGACTTGGTGATCAGTGCCCCTTGCGGACCCCAGACAGCCATGACCCCCTCCGCACCCTCCTTGGCGCGGAATTGACCGGTCAGAAAAGGACTCCATCGCAAGGGGATTCGACCCTCGCCACTGAATGCTCGCGGATGCGTATCGATGGCATCGTGCATCCGTGCCACACGCTCTTCGAGTCCACAGCGCTTCAGGAACTGATCGTCATGTAGCCGTTGGAAGGCACGGGCGATGGATGCCAACGGCATGAAAAAGGTCGGTGCACCGCATCCATCGACTCCGAAACTGGCTGGCTCGAGAACTTCATCGGTGAACAGTTCGACCATCGCCCGGATCGATCGCTGGAGTGGATGGCTCGGATCGAGATACCCTTCGACCGGATATCCCCGGGCCACACATGCCAGCAACATCCCCGAGTGTTTGCCGGAACAGTTGCTGCAGGTGACATCGGGCAATTCACCGCTGGCGACGATTCTGGCCCTCTCGCTGCGAGAAAAGGGCGCATGGATGCCACAATCGAGGTGTGACTCGGAGAGCCCTCCCCTCGCCAGCAGCGCTCGCACCAGATCGCGGTGGATCGGCTCTCCAGCATGACTGGAGCAGATCACGGCCAGTTCCTCTGAACTCAGCGAAAAGCTCTCGGCGATCCCGGCTCTGAGCACCGCCAGCGCCTGAAGTGGTTTCGCCACGGAACGCAGAAATGTACCGGGATCGGTGCTTCCAAAGAGCAGCCTGGGCCCCTCATTGGGAGCGGCGATGGCGATCGCCTCGTGAGTGGACTCGCCGTGAGATCCCCTGCCGATGACGGTCTTCAGGTTGTCGATGTTCAACCCGCTCAAGGCAGTCTCCGGTCCAGCAGGGTTCTATCCCCTGCCGTCGGCCTCTTCCGGGGGAGCAGGCAGGGGCGGGGTGGGAGATCTGTCCTGATCTCCACTGTCAGCTCGTGCCTCGAGCCGATCGAGGCGTTCTCTTACATCGTTGCGTGTAGAGAGCCCTTCCGCCAGCGTTCTCATCGAACGAACCAGTACCGGATCACTTTCGAGGGGAGGCCTCGATTCGAGGTGCTGAAGCAGCCAATCCCATGGATCCGGGGCAAATAGACGCGCTGCGGGGGGCGGACCTGCGGAAAATCGTGCGATGTCCTCGAGGTAGGCGGAGAAGGCATCGGAGATCTCCGCTGGATCGGTAGCGATCAGCGCCGCCTCCACCGCCTGGCGCCCACCGATCTCGGCAGCGACTCCTCGAATCTGGCGCGTCACCACATCGAGTGCCTCGGGCAGCGGATCCTCCCCGAACAAAGCGATGGTGGCCTTCACCTCGTCGAGAAGCATGCCCCATCCCTGCTGTGCCTCGGCTGAATCATCGGCGAGCAATCCCGTGATCCAGACCTGAAACCGGACTCTCTGCAGGCCCAGCCACTGCTCGAAGCGACCGGGGCTGCGCGTCCGTAGGTCTGTGGGTTGCGATTTGGCCTCGATCAACACCACCACAGCCTCGCTCACGATCAACTCATCGAACCAGGGACGGTGCTGTTCCTCTTCATCGAGTAGCAGCTTTCGCAGGAAGCCAAGGGAGGGATCGGTGGGAATCAGTGCCATCGCCTCGGCGATGGCGCTCTCGTACAAACCGTCTGACCGGGGAAGTTTTGTGAGGATCTCGATGAATCCATCGAGTGCTCGAACTCCTCCGATGGAGCCGATCATCGTGAGCGAAGCATGTCGTTCCATCTCGGACCCGCCATCGGTTCCCAGGACCAGGGTCATCAGCAGTGGAATCGCCCCCTCGACACCCAGGCGACCGATTCCGTTGATGGCCAGCGCACGGATATTGGCATCCGTGGATCCATCGAGCAGATCTCCGTAATAGGCCAGCACCAGCGGAACTCCATCGGGAGGGATCTCGCCATAGACCAGGGCTTCGAGCACTGCCTCCTGAAGTTCAGGAACGGATCCTGCGATGGACTCGAGCAACTCGACCGTCCGAACCGTGGCTCCAACGGCACGAGATGCAGCGATCAATCGTTTCAACTCGGCTAAATCCGCCTGCTCACCCAGAGCCGGCAGAAACCGTTCGATGGCATCGTTGACCGCTTCGGATACCGGAGACCGCAATGCGATCGCCATCTTCAGCGACTCCCTGGCAATTCTACGGGCTCCGTTGGAAAGTCCCGGCTCCAGTGTTGAGATCCTCTGCTTGAGCAACTTCGTCACCTCGGGGTCATCGCTGAATGGATCCATCTGGGACAGTGCAGTGATCGCTCCGACTGCCAGTTCCATCCGTTGAGCCGTCGTCACGAGGGACTCTGGATCATCCAGTGCACCGACCATCTCGAGGCACCGATCCCGCAATGGAGCCAGCAATCCTTGCTGCTCCTCGATGGTGAGACCGACTCCCTCTGCCTGGATCTCGAGCGCAAAGCGACCTCCCTCGGCGAGAGCGGCGGTACGGATGCCAAAGGGTTCAGGATCACGAAGGGAGTCGAGCAACCAGGCCCGGTAGCGGGCCGGGGCAATCTCTCGCAGCAGTCGATTGGCACGCTCCCAGGTACGAAGTTGCAGGGCGATCGCCATCGCCTGCTTGCGGTCGAGGATGCCCTTGAAGAGCGCCCGATTGCGATTCTCCTGCCACCAGTGAATCCACCCGGAACGATCGAGGTCCAGTTCCAGGAACCCCGCCAGTGCAGCAATCAGTGCTTCATGTGAAGGATCCTGCTCCGACTCGAGGCGACCGATCACCACATCGACGGTGCCTTGTGGATCCCTCACCGCAAGGATCGGCAGCAATCGAGCGATCAGTAGCGGATCCTTCTCTGCCGAGAGATCTGTCAGCAATCGCTCCCGAACCTCTGCATCGGCAGACAAACTTCGGAAGTTGCTCTCGACCTCATCGAGGAAGGGCCAGGTCGCATCCTGCCGGAGGAGCACCAGCATTACCGGGATCCCGGTCGCACTGCTGCGCATCACTCGGTCTTGCAGGATGATGCGTGTTCTCTCCGGGTGTTCCCTCGATCGATCGGTCAGCAGATCGAGCAATAACGGTGCGCTCCAGGGGGGCGATTCACCAGAATCCAGGCGAGCCCCGAGCAAGGTCAGCGCCCGTACCCAGTCAGCAGACTCGACGGAGTCGATGTAGCGCACCACGTCTTGACGCAACTGTTCATCCGGATGCGGAGGAGTGGCATCGGGTGCTGGATCCTGAGAGGTCTCGAGCGGCGAGGTCTCTATGGGCGATGTCTCAAGCGGCGGGGCGATGGAGGCTTCAAGATCCTCGGGCGCACCTACCGGTTGCTGGGCGGCAACCGTGGGAGACAGGAACTGAACCGTCACTGTCAGGGTGCAGATCAACAAGCCCAGACGAAGCAGCGACTTCGCCATGGATGGGTAAGACCGTCCACCGATGCTGTCAGGGTCCCGGTTGGATCTCATGACCATACAACGGCACCTGTCCAGAACTGGCTGTCCCCTCATTGCCCTCTTCCCCGACCATCATCTGTCGACCGATCCGCCTCAACTCTGCAGTGTACTATCGCCGGCAAGTTTCTCGTTAGAACAGTCCCGAACTGAAATTGTCATCAGGGGGAGGCATCGTCTGCTTCGAATCATCATCCTCGGACGAGTCTCGCTCTGAATCGTCCTCATTCTGCTCCTCCTTGCCGAGAAAACTGGCTTCGGAAGATTCGGCTTCGGAAGATTCGACTTCGACATTGGACTGGTCATCGGATTCGTCTGCGGATTCGTCATTGGAATCACCACCGACCGACGCCGCTTCACCCCGATCCGGGTCGTGAGCGGGCCCCCTCACCGGTTTTCCAGGCGCACGCCGCCCTTCTGGTTCTTCAGTTGCGCTGGCAAGTACTGGTTCGCGCCCTCGAGGACGACTTTCCTGGCCATCCATTTCATCCAGATGGCGCTCGTAGGCGTCCAGCACCTCCTCCTGGATCACCTCCCTGAAGGAGGTCAGGATCGGATGTGCGATGTCTGCGTGGAGTTTCGTGCGTCCCTGCTCGACCTCGTCGGAAAGCGCGCGCGGAATCGCAGTTCCACACTCGTTGCAATACTGACTGCGCACCACATTCTTGTAATGGCACCGGGAACAACGGATCGTCAGTTTGCGACTGGGCATGGCGATGAAGAGACCCTTGTTCCCCTCGATGAGGCGGATATCCCTGACCACGAAGCAATCATCGAAAGTGACGCTACAGAATGCTCTCAATTTGTCATCTCGGCCACCAACAGGACTGATGCGTACCTCGGTGATGTCCATCGGATGTTCTCCTCTCGCTCGGCCAATCTCGAAAGCAACGTCTACAGCTCCGCTCAACTGGAAGCGGGACTCCACAACTGAGCCTCGAGGACCATTCGAGCCGCGGATCCAGTAGCCTTCAGGTCGGCGCTGAACTCCTCCAGACGCGACCGCAGCAACTGCACCTCTTCCTTCGCCACTCCCTGATCGGGTGCTGCGATGATGAAGCAGGATCCACTGCCGGTCATCGTCCAGCGACCGGGGTGCCACCGGTCCAGGAAGTTGGCCACCTCATGGAGCGCAGGTTCGATCCTCCGAACCCCGTCAAGAAGCCGATTGTGAAGGGATCCAACCCAGACGGACTTCTCCATGAAATCGCACTCCCTGAAATTGCGATGGGAATCACCGGAAGTCAAGTGTTCACTCAGAGATGCGTAGGCAGCAGTGGTGTCGACACCGATCTCAGGAACCCACAAGATGAAATGGGCCTGATCTCCGCCCAGAAACGGCTGCGGTGCATCGTGTAACTGCTCTCCCCGACCGGTCGCAAATGCCGAACCCGAGCCGAGAAAGAAGCACACATCTGAACCCAGCAGTGCCGCCTGCCGCTTCAATTCATCGCGTCCGCCAGGCGCCTCGAACAGTTCATCGAGAAGCACCAGCATCGCTGCGGCATCGCTGCTACCGCCGCCGAGACCTGCTCGGGATGGGATGTTCTTGGTCAACTGGATGGCCAGGGATGGAATCGATCGGCTCTGGCGGGCCAGCTGGAGCGCCTGCATCACCAGATTCTCGTCGTTGCTGGGCGCTCCATCCCCCAGCACCTCGAGGCTGTCCCGATCGCCCTCGACCCGGACATTCAAGCGGTCGAACAAGGTGATGGGAGCCATCAGCGTCTCGACCTCATGGAATCCATCGGTTCGCCGCTTCAGCACCTCCAGCCACAGGTTGATCTTGGCCGGCGCAGATGCGCTCGCGAACCCGGCCTCGACTTGCCGTTTGATCAGCGGATAACAGTTCACCTCGGCTCCAGCTGGATATTGTCGATCAATCGAACACCGTGCACCTTCGCTGCCAGGCAAACCACGGCTCCCAGCTGTGGATCAATCACTTCCAGCGACCTCAGATCGTCGCGATCGACCACCTCGAAGTAGTCCAGTTCCACCTCGCGAGAGAGTTCCTTGAGCGCACATTCGCGAATCTGCTGCACAGAATCGAGCCCTGACCGCCACTGCTGGTCAGCGGCAGACAGAGCACGGGAGAGGGAAAGCGCCTGCTCGCGAGCTGCTGCATCGAGATGGATATTTCGACTCGAGAGGGCGAGCCCATCCGGTTCTCGGATCAGTGGACACGGCACCACTTCAAGATCGAGATCGAGATCACGCACCATGCGTTCGATGATGACTCTCTGCTGATAATCCTTGTCTCCGAAGTAGGCACGAGCCGGCCGGAAAATGTGAAACAGCTTCAGCACGATGAGGCAAACTCCACCAAAGAAGTGGGGTCGTGAAGCTCCGCATAATCGCTGCGCCAGCTGCGGCAGTTCGATTTGAGTCGAGAATCCGTCAGGATACAGTTCCTGACGATCTCCGATCCATACCAGATCCACACCCACTTCACGCGCCGCTTCAAGATCCTGTTCCACCGTCTGGGGATAACTCTCGAGGTCCTCTCCAGGCGCAAACTGTGCCGGGTTGACGAAGATGGTCAGTGCCACCTGATCGCACTCTGCACGGGCACGTCGGATCAAACTGAGATGCCCCTCATGAAGGGCTCCCATCGTCGGCACCAGACCGATCCGCTGATCACCCTGCAGTTCTCGGTGCCAGCGTCGCACCGCTTCGATGCCGGGGATGCCTGTGTCTGCAGTAGCACTACTGGATACGATCTTCACCGGCTTGGCTCCTCCAGTTGATGATTCAGAAGCTGGTCCAGCAGTTGCTGCACCGTCTCCTGGCCCGGCGGAATCACGAACTCTGGTTCCAGTTTAGCCCATGGAGATAGCACGAACATACGCTCTCTGATCCTCGGGTGCGGAAGATCCAGTGCCGGTTGCTGCAGTTGAAGCGTGCCGAGTGTAAGAATGTCGATATCGATGATTCTCGGTCCCCAGCGTTCTCCCCCTTCTCTGCCGAGCAGCCGCTCCCCCTCCTGGCATCGATCGAGCAATTCCAGCGGATCCTGAAAACGGCTGATACCGCGCACCACCTGGTTGAGGTAAGGCCCCTGTGGCGGCCCGATGGCGACGGTTTCCTCGACGGGAGAAACCTCCATCTCTTGCATCAAGGTGGTGGCGATCCATTCCCTGGCATCGGCGAGATGGCCCTCGCGATCACCGATGTTTGACCCGAGTGCCAGCCTGAGGTCCGGTGACATTTCACACCTCGTCAAGATCGGGAGCAGGTTGCCCCTTCGAGCGCCTCAACGGAGATGTGATCCAGGCAAAGGCGGGCCATGATGCATATCCAAAGAAGATGATGCAGAGCATCGGTTCCTTGAAAAAGACCATCAGAGCGGTTCCAAATACGAGGCTTGAAAAGCGGTCGAAATGCATCCCCTGCCCGAACATCTGGCTGGCGACATGAGGGTAGGTGACACGATTCGAGACCATCAGATAGCCGAGCAAGAAGCAACAGATCGGCAGGAACTGGGGGATCATGGCGATGGTGTCATCGAGACCAGCAGGCTTCTCTCCGACAAAGAACTCGAGGTACCAGGCGGTCCAGTCTCCGAGCGTGAAGTAGATCAGTACCAGGCTCACGATCACACCCGCTGCCCCCGGAGTAGGCATGCCGTCAAAGGCCAGATGATCCTCGGTTTCATGCCCGTCTCTGACCGAGTTGAAGCGTGCCAGGCGAAGCAGTGCTCCCAGGAAGTATGCGAGGCAGAAGACCCACATCAGCCGATCGAGTGGATTCCCCGATTCGACACTGTGATGGAAGAGTGCCAGGGTCAATCCCGCTGGCGCGAGTCCAAAGGTAACGAGGTCGGCGAGTGAATCCAGTTGCGCGCCCAGAGTGGTGCCGCCCCCGGTCGCCCTGGCCACCTTGCCGTCGAAGACATCAAAGAGCATCCCTGCCAGGATGAACCAGGCGGCCTGATGCAGCCTGACCACCAGCAGTTGCTCTTCACCACCCTCGAGGCTACCGGCGATGAGAGTCAGTGCGATGAATCCGCATACTGCATTACAGAGGGTGATGAAGTTGGGAATCACGGCGATGAGTCGTGGCGTTTCGCTAGTTCCAGTCACCGAGCACCGTCTTTCCACCCTGGACCTTTTGACCCGGCACCACGGCTGAGCGGAAGGGAACTCCATCCCGAGCTGGGATGACAATCTCGGTCTGAGATCCGAACCGGATCATGCCAAAATCGAAGCCGCGCTCGATCGGGTCTCCCGCCTGGAGCGGGCACACGATCCGGCGAGCGATGAGCCCGGCGATCTGCCGCACCAGGATCTTCAATCCGTCCGTTGAGCGGATCCCGATCTCCTGACGCTCATTGACCTCCCGTGCGCTGGCCTGGGTCGCACTCTTGAAACTGCCGTCGACATGCCTCAGGTGTTCCACCACTCCGTCGACCGGCGAGCGATTGACATGGACGTTGAAGACCGACAGGAAGATCTGGATCCTCACCGCTGGCCCCTCGACATAGCTCTCATCTTGAACCTCTTCGACGGCGATGATCTTGCCGTCAGCGGGGCACACCGGCTGATGGCCGGACGGTGGAATACGAACCGGATTGCGGAAAAAGGAGAGCACGAAGAGCCACAGCAGCATTCCCAGGATCGGTGCCGTGATTCGCAAGATGGGGTTGTCGACTCCGATGGCGATGGCTCCCGTCACCACCAGCAGCAGCAACGTGGCCCATTGAACCACCGGTGTGCCATGGCGAGTGAGTCGGTTGCCCAGCAACCCCCCGCTGGTCGTTGCCGGGGCAGTGGTCGTCATCGTGGACATGGTTCCTCTCGATCGGTTGACACCGGTCCCCTGTGCGCCGGACAATCGGATTGCAGTCTCTGGGGTCATCGTGAGCGATCTGACCAGCAGAGGCAACTGTATCGACCATCGCGGGAAGGGAGATCTGATGACAGCGATCCGGCAGATTGAGGGCCGAATGGTGCTCGATAGCCGCGGTTTTCCGACCCTGGAGGGGGAATGCGTGCTCGAGGACGGCAGCCGCGGCCTCGCCATGGTGCCCTCCGGAGCCTCCACGGGAGAAGCGGAAGCACTCGAACTCAGGGACGGAGGAAGCGACTGGGGCGGCAAGGGCGTCGAGAAGGCTCTCAGCAACCTTCGTGGAGAGATCTCGGATCTACTGCTGGGCTGCGATGCGCTGGACCAGCAGGCGATCGATCAACGGCTGTGCGAGGCGGATGGAACCGCCAACAAGTCCAGATTCGGTGCCAACGCAACCCTCGCCATCTCGATGGCCGTGTGCAGGGCTGCTGCGCGGTCGAGAGGGCTGCCGCTCTATCGCCACATCGCCTCGGACGAATCGCCACGGCTACCGATCCCTCTGATGAATGTGATCAACGGTGGAGCTCATGCCGACAACGCAGTGGATGTCCAGGAGTTCATGCTCGCCCCTGTTGGGTTTGACGACTTCCCGACAGCGCTGCGTGCCGGAGTCGAGGTCTATCATCTGCTCAAGAAGCGTCTCAAGACTAAAAACCTCGTCACCGCAGTGGGAGATGAAGGCGGATTCGCTCCCGACTTCGCCAGCGATGAACTGGTACTCGAGGAACTGGTCACATCGATTCAGGAAGCAGGGTACACCGTTGGCAAGGATCAGCAGTTCAGTCTTGCGCTGGATGTTGCAGCGAGTGAACTGTACGGAGACGGTCATTATCGCCTCGGTTCCCATCCAGAGCCGCTCTCCTCGGAACAGATGATCGATCACTGGGCGATGCTGTGTGATCGGTTCCCCCTCACCAGCATCGAGGATGGTCTCGATGAAGAGGACTGGAGCGGCTGGAAATCGATGACCTCCAGACTCTCCGGGGTCAGACTGGTCGGCGATGACCTGTTTGCAACAAATCCTGAGCGGATCACTCGCGGAGTTGAAGAAGGATCTGCCAACGCATTACTCGTGAAACTGAATCAGATCGGAACCGTTTCAGAGACCCTTCGCGCCATCCAGATCGCCTCCGATGCGGGCTTCAGAATCATCATCTCGCACCGCTCGGGCGAGACCGAAGACGACTTCATCGCTGACCTTGCCGTCGCCACCGGGGCTGGCTGGATAAAAACAGGCGCCCCCTGTAGATCGGAACGAAACGCCAAGTACAACCGCCTGCTGCGCATCCATACGGAACTGGGAGACTCGGCACCGATCGGACCCTTGAAGTTCTGAGTCAAAATTGTTCCAATCGATTCACCCGGTCGCCGCGGGATGTGAACTGCGTGAAATCATCGCGTTCGTTGGGAGTACCAGCTCGACCATGATCCAGATGATCATCGGAGGTCCACTGAAGCGGGCCTTTTTCAGCGCGTGCGATTTTTTTCGTCTCAGCACGCCCCAGTTCACGATCCTTCTCGTCGGCATCTCGATGTGCGTCGTTTCCTCGGTCCACATCCCCAGGCGAGAGCAAAATCAGCAGCTGGAAGCCCACCTATCGATGCTGCACTCCCAGGAGGCGCTGCTTCAAATTCGCCTGGATGAGGTCCAACGGCAGCGTCTGGCTCTCGATGGCAACCCCTTCTACCGAGCGGAGTCCCTGCGCAGGTTGACAGGACAGAACCTCAGCGGAGAAATAACCCTGCGCGAATTGCTCAGCAACAGGACGGCGACATCGGCCCCGACACGCTGACCGGACACGGTCCACACCGGCGGCGACAAAACCAGCCACACTGGAACCGCC
>JAYZBV010000107.1:0-6788 GCA_036338595.1 Planctomycetota bacterium
GTGGAAATGGAAGGGGAACTGGAGGGAAGTCTCCACTTCGTCTGGCAATGAGTGTTCGCATCGCACTTCTCGACAGCGGGATCAACGACCATCATCCGCACATCCGTGGTCAGGGAGAGATTGTCCACGGACTTTCCATCGATGAGTCCGGAGAGTGGGGAGACGAACCGGAGCCGGGCGATCTTCTCGGTCATGGCACCTGTGCTGCTGCTGCCATCCTCGATCTGGCTCCAGGATGCACCATCTTGTCCGTCAAGATCTTCCATACCGAACCTCGCTGTCCCTTTCCCCGTCTGCTCGAGGCGCTCGATTACGCCATCGCCGAGGGAGTCGACTGGATCAACCTCAGTCTCGGCACGACCCGACCATCTCGTTGCGAAGATCTGCAGAAGATGATCGAGCGGGCATCGGAGGCTGCCATCGGTATCGTCGCTCCTGCGGCCATCGGTGAATTGGCCTGCTATCCAGGAGCTCTGCCCGGCTGTCACGGGGTTCTCGCTGATGATTCCCTATCACGCGAACAGCCCGAACAACGACCCCACGGTGATGGAAAGGTTTGGTTTGCCTCGGGGCGTCCGCGTGATTTACCGGGCTTGCCCAGGGATGCCAATCTGTCCGGGGTGAGCCTCGCCGCCGCCAACCTGACCGGTTTTCTCGCCGCCGCGGGTTAGTTCTCGATGAGCAACTCGAGACGGCACATCTCGCCAAGGATTTGCGAGAGAGAGGCAGGAGACTGGTCGATGAGGGCCGGAACCGTGGCAGCGCGTTGCGCTAACTGGTGCATCGGCAACTCGTCTCCGACCAGTTGCAGAATTACACCGGTAGGTACCTGACCGACCTGGTCGATCGATTCCTCATCGCTGTCAGCGAGACGGATCGCTGGCCGTGGTACCAGCCGATTGCCGTTGCGAATCCAGCGAGATTCCTGGGTCAGGCCGGCAGCGGGGGTCAGCCGGCCGGTGGGCCGTGCAGCGGCCTGGATCGGATCGATGTCCAGTTGATGCCGAACTGCCCAGAAAGGATGTTCTTCGAAGCGGGTTTCTGCGTGATAGAGCGCCAGTGCCCGTTGTCGGTGCATCCGAAACAGTCGCAACTCCCAGCGCTGGCGCTGATCGACCATCGTTTTCAGATCGGCCTCTCCCAGCAATGCCGTCTCGGCTGCCAGTGCTGTTTCCTCCGCCGACACGAACGCCTTTTCGAGTCCCTGGCTGCTGAGCGGATCGATGGCGCTGATGGCATCTCCGGCGATCAGCAAACCTCCAGCATTGTGATGGTAACGCGCCGTGGCGAGGGTGCCTCGAGTGGAGGTCTTGTCGAAGTCGTGGGCGGCACCCTGAGACTGACCCAGCGCCGATTTCCAGACTTCTGCGCGACCTCGATCACGAATCTCTGACGGATCACAAAAGAGTGCCACGCTGGCACGGCCATCCCCGAAGGGGAGCCACCAGATCCACCCTTGGGATACGGCCTCGATCACCGAGGCATCTTCGTTGCTGTCAGGAGAGTCAACGATGGCGCTGAGGGCGATCATCTCTGGCAGGCGTTGGCCGGTTTCGACCGGCAGTAAGGGGGCGCCACTCGATCGACCGGTGGCGGCGATGATGAGTTGAGCATCGACGACGAACGATTCGCCGTTTTGATCGAACACCACCTCGCCGCGGCCCGTTGGACAAAGAGTGTCGCGGGCGCGGGCCCCATCGATCACCTCGACGCCACTGTCTTGTGCCTTCTGGCGCAGCCATTGATCGAGATCGGGTCGCCGGAACCTCCAGCCCCGTTGGTCTTCGTTCACCTCTTCGAGTTGCAGGGTTGGGTTCGACCAGCACCGGCCGTGTTGCCGGGGACCGAGGCGGGCGCAGGATCCGAGCGCATCCTGGAAGCCCAGTCTCTCGAGGGTCGTGGCTGCACCGGGAACCACCGTCTCGATGGGCAATCCGCCCGCGCGAGAGTCATCGCCGACGAGCAGGACGTCACGTCCCCATTGCGCCAGCAATGTTGCGACGACGGAACCGGTCGGTCCGCCTCCTACCACCAGAACTTCCCGTTCGATGACCAAGAGCCTCCTCGATCAGGGACAGTTCGGGGCAGTCTCACAGGAGAGACCACCGCCAGGAGTTCCGTCAGGACCGCAATCGGGATAAGGAGCTGGCAAGGTTGACCCACCTCCAAACAGCAATGTAAGCAGAGCGACCGCATCACTGATATCGGTGGATTCATCGTCGTTGGTGTCGAAACTCAGCAGACACGCCGCACCTTGTCCCTGGAACAGGTGGCCGAGGATGGTCACGACATCGGCGATGTTGATGGTCCCGTCCTGGTTGGCATCTCCTCGAGTGAACTCCGGATCACCGGAACCACTGCAGGCGGCGAGATCGGGCGGGGTGGTCGGGGGCCCATCCCAGACAGACACGAAACTGTCCCAGTCGTCGCAGTCGACATCCCCGTCGCTGTCGAAGTCGCCGTAGAAAGCCATGGCGCTGCCGTAGATGGTGTCGGGACAGGGCTCGGTGGGGCACGGACCGGTGAAGACGGCGCTGAAGCAGTCGTGATCGGACATCGAGATGGCTCCACTGTTGTCGAAATCACCGAGAGTGGGGTAGTTCTCGAGGGGATCTCCCGGGGTCAGATCGAGACCGGCGAGTTGCACCGCCGAGGCACCGAAGCGGTGCACCCGGAACACGGAGTTTTCGGTAGAGTTGGCATTACCCGGGACGGTTTCTCCCTGGTCGTAGGTGCCGGTAGGACCAACGGGATTGACGTAACGCCAGGCTTCCTGCCCTGCTTCCGTGACTTCGACGAAGATCCCGTGGGCCCCCTCACAGATGAGGGTGTTGCCGTTGGGCAGCCGCTGCACCCCGCCGAGAATCCGCCCAAACAGATCGCCAGGATCGGGAGCCATGTACGTCCACTCCAGATCGCTGGGCCCGTAGGCAGAACCCGGTGTCAGGATGTAATCGCCATTGACATCGATGGGTGGGATGAACTCATCCGCCGATGATGCATTGCCACCGGGGCGGTTCACCCCGTTGTTGAAAACGATGAGATTGCCTTCACCCGGTAGCCCGGGACCAATCCATTCGGAACCGTGCTGGAAGAAGAAAACCTGATCGGGGATGGTTCCGGCCTGATAGGCACGTGGATTTCCCCACCGATAGAGAAGATCACCACCGTGACCGCTATCGCCACCGCTGCTACCGGCGGCCTCGGTGGTGGTGGTGCTGTGGTCGATGATCCAGACCTCGCCAAAAGTCGGGACACTCACCAGGATCTGATCGAGATCGGCGTTGTAATCGATGCTGTTGAAATGCAGCCAGTCAGCATCCGGGCTTCCTCCATCGTAGTTGATATGAATCTTCTCTGGATGATCAGCGACGACCCCGAAATTGTCGCGAGTCGGGTCGAGTTCCTGGATGAGATGATCCCAGGCGTGCCACTGCCATACGATGGTGCCGCCGCTACTGCTGGTCGGTGCCACTTCGATGATGTGGTCGGGCCATAGTTCATTGTCGTCGAGCATCGATGGATCGCGGCCGGCGGCGAGCGCTTGTGCTGCGGTCTTCAACTCCCAGGCGATCAGTAACACGTTGCCGTTGGGGAGTTGTTCGACATCGTGATGATGCTGCACCAGATTGCTGGAGTAATCGAACTGCCATAATAGCGTTCCATCCCAGGCGATTCGCTCGACTCGACCTCCCACACCGCCGGCCGAGATGGGCAGGTTGCCGGGGATTCGCGCGGCTCGGAGAATCTGCCCACCCTGGAGCAGGTATGCCGCGTTGCCGGGGTTGAAAGCACTCGGCCAGGAATGGACGACGCGGCCGATCTCGTCGACCAGATAGGTGGTGGTGGAGCGGCCCGGGGCGAAGAAACTGTATCCGTCGAAAGAAGCTGGCTGGCCATGGAACCAACCGACCGTCTGGTCGCCCTCGTCTGCCTGCAGGAATCCGGGCAAAAGCAGGGCCAGGAAAAGTACCAGGATTCGATGTTGTATTGGCATCTCGCCTCCGCCCGATCATCACCCAGTGTACCCTCCCGCAGGGAGGAATGAAGAGTGAGAAAAGTTCGTATCGTTGGGGCGAGTTACATCAGAAACCCCGCCCAGGGGAACAGGTTTCTCCCCGATCAGAGGTTTGTTTTTCTGCCCATGAACTCCGGCCTCAGTACCCGGTTGAAGAACTCCCACTGCGTCCGGCCCGCGCCTCGTCCGAGGCCGTGTCCATTGTTGGGGAAGAAACGGCTCTCGTAAGGGGCGTCTCCCTTGTCGAGAGCATCGATCAACTGGAAGGCGTTATTCGGGTGGACGTTGTCATCGACCATGCCGTGCAGGATCAACATCTGAGCTCCCGCCTCCTTGAAGTTCTCGACGTAATCCTCGCGCGTGGCGCGACCGATGTCGTATCCGTCGGGGTTGAGCTGCGGGGTGCTCATGTAACGCTCGGTGTAGATGGTGTCGTAGTGGCGCCAATCGGTCACTCCAGAGCCGTTGACCGCAGCGGCATAGACGTCCGGATGCTTGAGGATGCCCATCGCTGACATGTATCCACCGTAGGAAAAGCCGACGATCCCGACGCGCGAACCGTCGATGTAGGGCCGCTGGCGCAACATGCGGATGGCATCGGCATGATCCTGGATGTCGATGTCACCGAGACGCAGGTAAGCGGCTCCGAGAAATGCTTTGCCACGGTTGCCGGTGCCACGGTTGTTGACCTTGACCACCAGGTAGCCGCGATTGTTCTCCGAACGGGGGGTGGAGACATAGCGTGCCGAGATTTCGTTGGATCCAGGCCCACCGTAGAGGGCATTGATGACGGCGTACTGGTTTTCAGGATCGAAATCGGTCGGTTTGTAGAGGATCCCGTAGATGTCGAAGCGATCATCATTCGATCGGAACTGGAACATCTCCGCGATGTTTGCGGCGGAGGCCGGATCACCCTCGGCAAGTTTGGCGATGAGTTTTCCATCGGCGCTGTAGAGGGCCGTGCTGGGAGGAGTATTGACCTCCTCGTATTGGGCGACGAGCCACTTCTTGTCGGGAGAGAGATGGAAGTTGGAGTGGTGGAAATCGAGGCTCGTCACACGCTGCTGATCGGTGCCATCGAGATCGACGAGGTGATACTGCATGTAGTAAGGATTCTTCGGTGAGTTGTAGCCGAGGAAACCCACCTGGCCACTCTCCTCATCGACGAACTGGATTCCTGCCGACTGGAAATCACCGGAAGAGATCGAGTTGTGCAGTTTCCCGTCGAGATCTCGCAACTCGTAATGGGTGTAACCACTCTTCTCGGTGGTCCAGATGAAGCGCTGGTTGTCGGCCAGGTATCTCATGCTGGGACTGTTGCTCTGCCAGGTCTCCTGCTGCTCTTCGACCACCAGACGGCAGTCTCCTGTTTCGAGATCGATGGCCATCACCTTGAGATGTTGCTGGAGGCGGTCAGTCCAGTTGACCAGCATGACGGCACCATCGGGGGAAGTCCGGATGCCGTAGATGTATTCCTCGGAACCGCCGCCCACATCGACCCGGATGATCTTCTGGCTGGCCAGGTCATAGATCATCAACTCGGCTCCCGGATTTTTTGCCCCGGCCTTGGGGTAATACTCCGGATAGTGAGTGGTATTGAACTTCGACCAACCTCTTACCAGATGGAACGGTTGCACGTCGGTGTCGTCGAACTTGTAGAACAGCAACTTCTGCGAATTGGGAGTCCACCACATGGCGCGGTTCTGTCCCAGCTCTTCCCCGTAGACCCAGCTGGCAGTGCCGTAGTGGATATCCTCGTTACCGGTGATGGTGACGGCGATGTTTTCACCGGTTTCCTTTTCCTTGAGTACCACGTTCCAGTTTTCGTAGTGCGCCTCCCAGCGTCCATTGGGCGAATCGACCTGCTTGTACTGGCGGCCACGTGTCGGACGACCGACATAGGTTCCGGTCAGACCACTACCACCGCGAGATCGGCGAGATCTCCGTCGCTCTGCTCGTGGCGCATCTTCAGCGTCACCGACCACTTCTTTGTCACCACTGGCCAGTTCGATACGGTGTCTTTTTCCCTGATTGGTGTAACTCAGGAACTTGCCGTCTTCACTCCACTCGATCCCGGAGACAACGCCGGGTTGGGCTGCCGACTGTCCCCTTTGAGCCTCGATGGCATCGGATGTGAGCAAGGCGAGTGAAAGAACGAGAATCAGTTGCAGTGGCAGGGGACGCAGTGGCATTTGTGGCTCCTTCGGCGAAGGTTTTTTTGGATTGGATCGATCAATCATCCGTTCGGGATGGTCAGCCCGATAGTGCCCAGGGTCAAGAGCAGGGTTGGCACTTCGCGGTCTTTCGTGCCCTCGGAGATGGGGTAGTTGACCGGTAAGGGGCAAGTTCGGGGATCAGGGAGCACCAGTACAACCAGGATCCGGTGCAGCAACCGAATACAGGGCTCAGGATCTTGTAGAAGATCGTCGCAAAAACGGCAATCCTGAGTGACTATTACCGAAGATCGATGATCAGGGAGACATCAACATGGATACGTTTTGCAACAAGGCATTGGCATCTCTCTACATTCTCGCACTGCTCGGATTCCAACCCACCGCAGCGCACTGCGAAAATAAACCAGAGCTAACGACCGGGACGCAACAGTCGAAGCCCGCTAAAGCGGTTTTCGCCGATGGCCAGGCCCAGGTGGTCGACGCATTCAAGGACTCTGAAAAGTGGATCCAGCACGATCTGTGGGTGGAGACCACGTTCGATACCGATGGCGATGGCAAACTCGACCGCATGCACGTCGATGTCACACGGCAGCGCC
>JAYZBV010000108.1:0-29705 GCA_036338595.1 Planctomycetota bacterium
TTTGATGTGGTGGTCTCGCCCCGGATCATCACCACCTCCCTGGGACATCGGGGTTCGCCCGAACTCCCCGCCCCAGATGATCAGAGTGTCATCGAGCATGCCTTTATTCTTCAGATCCTGGATCAACGCCGCTGTTGGCTGATCGCACAGATTGCAGCAGGTCTTCATGTACTGCTTGAGACCCCCGTGGTGATCCCAGCCCCTGTGATAGAGATGGATGAAACGAACCCCGCGCTCCGCCAATCTTCGCGCCAGCAGGCAATTGCTGGCATAGGTTCCATCGCCGGGAACCGCTCCGTACATCGCCAGTGTCTCGGGAGTCTCATCGGAAATGTCCATCAACTCCGGAACCGAAACCTGCATCCGAAATGCCAGTTCATACTGCGAGATCCTCGCCTCGACTTCGGGGTCTTTGGTCTCACTGGCCCGCATCCGATCGAGATCACGAATCGCCTCGATCAGGTGCTGCTGTCGATCCCGGCTGATGCCGGGTGGGTTGGCCACGTAGTGAACCGGATCGCCCTTCGAGTGGAACTCGACGCCTCCAAGATTGCTCGGCAAGAAACCACTCGACCACTGCCTGGCTGCGATCGGCTGTGGATTCCTTCCCCCGACACTGGTCAACACCACGAAGCCGGGCAAGCTCTCCCCATCGGAACCCAGTCCATAGTTGATCCAGGATCCCATGCTCGGTCGATGGGGGATGATGGAACCCGTGTTCATGAAGGTGTGTGCAGGATCGTGATTGATCTGTTCGGTGACCATCGATTTCACGATGGCGATGTCATCGGCAACGGTACTGATATGTGGCAGGTAGTCGCTGATCAGCTGACCACTCTCACCGTAGCGCGCAAAAGTGGCCCTTGGCCCGAGACAACGCAACTCCTTACCCTGGAGCTGGGCGATCGGCATCCCCCTCGTGAAGGACTCCGGCATCGGCTGCCCGTCGAGCAGTGCCAGTTTCGGTTTCTCATCAAAGGTCTCCAGATGGCTGGGACCTCCCGCCATGCACAGGAAGATGACTCTCTTGGCTCGAGGGATCGCACCCGATGCCAGCAGTAGGTCCGATGCCGCGACCTGTCCGGAGGGCCACCACTGGCTCAGTGCTGCTGCACCGATCCCCATCGACAGCGAACCGAGAAACTGTCTGCGATTCAGATGGTGAATCTGGTTCAGAATTTGATCGTGGGAATCACTCACGGGTCGTCGTTTCATGCAGATTCAAGATGGCCCGCGCGACTTCTACCCAGGCAGCAAGATCGGCGGGTTCGATGAACTCCACCGCTTCCCCCGCCCCGGCATCGAGCAACTCCTTGACCTGTTCCGGATGCTCGGCGAAGTGCTCTCTGCTCGATTCGAGCAAGTTCAACAGCAATTCGATCTCCCTCGGTTCCGGAACCCGAGAAGTTGCCCGTTTCATGGCGAACTCGATCGCTTCCTCGTCAGTGCCTGCAGAGTCTCGTCCGATGATGTCTGGATCGTGTTGCCATCTCGTGATTCTCAGGGCAAAGGAGCGAGCGGCTTCGACAAAACTTGGATCGTTCAGCAGCACCAGTGCGGCCAGTGGTGTATTCGATCGATGGCGCCTGGCGGTGCAATCCTCCCGGGTCGGGGCATCGAAGGCGAGTAACATCGGATGCAGGTACTGCCTTTGCCAGTGCACGTAAACACCCCGGCGCCATTGTTTTGATCCCATGTCGGGCTTGTAGCGCCGCGGTGGAAAGTTCAGATGACGGTAATAGTGAGGTGGTTGAGGCGGCTTGACGCTGGGCCCGCCCTGCTGGTCGACAAGTAGTCCGCTGATCCAGAGCGAAGCATCTCGAACCATCTCTGCCGAAAATCTGTGGCGAGCCTGATGAGAAAAGAGCAGGTTCTCGGGGTCGATCTCGGCTGCACGCGACGACGGCCTGGACGATTGTCGATAGGTTCTGGACATCACCAGCCTCCGGATGAGGCGCTGGATATCCCATCCGGAATCGACGAACTCGATGGCCAGCGCATCGAGCAGTTCTGGATGAGTCACCGGTCTCCCTTGCCCCCCGAAATCCTCCACCGACGGGCACAGGCCCTCGCCCAGGAACTGCGCCCACACCCGATTGACGAACACCCGCGCCGTCAGACCACCAACTCCGCCATCGGCCTCCGGGGTCACGAGCCAGCGAGCCAGGTCGAGCCGGGTGGCTCTCTGATCGGTTTCCAGGGATCCAAAGAAATGCGGAATCGCCGGCTCGACGACTTCACCCGTTTCGTCGAGCCAGTTTCCACCGGGCAAGATTCGAACTGTTCGTGGTGACTCGAGACTGCGCGTGAAGAGCGCCAGCGGCAGTGTGTCGGTCAAGGTCGAGGCCCGCTTCCGAAGGTGCGCCAGTTCGCCTCGAAGATCGATCACCTGCTGAGACTGGTCTGCTTGAAAAGTGCTCAGGACAAGCCTGTGGGCGTCCGTTCGATCGGTAGCCGCCACGGCCAGTGCATCGACCACCGGAGCCGGTGCCGCCGTGGCATTCTCGACGCCGCACAGATCCCAGTACACGGTGCCACCGAACTGCGTGAATGCGACACCACTGACGACGCTTCCAGGTTTCAGGCCGATCGACTCGAAGGGAACTTCCAGCCGCACCCACTTTCCTACCGCTGGCAATTTTCCCATTCGCTGGTAGGCGGCTGAACTCTCCGGTTGCCTGCCGTATACGATCTCATCGCCACCCCAGAGGGCCCGGTGCTGCCAGTCCCCTGCCGTGTTGCACTGCAACATCACCGCAGCAGGTTGCGAATCCGCTGCCATGTAGATCCAGGCAAAGAGCACATCCCCTTCACTGACCGTGATCGTCTTCTCGGTGGTGCCCACCGTGTAATGCTGAATCAGCCCATCGCTCGACTGCTTCCGATACAACTGACCGCTGTGAGCAGGCACTTCCTCTACAGTGACGAAATTCCATCTTCCGCTGACGGTTCCACCGGTATCGAGCACATCATCGACCCAGACTGACTGCCGGCGCTCGGTGGATTCAATTCGTGCCACCAGTTGCTGTTCCCACGCCTGCTGCTCTGGCACCAGCGCCTCGATGGCACCGTCGATCTGCTGCTCGGTTTCCGTGATCTTGCGCGCCAGTTCCTCACCCATCGATCGCCCCTCATCGGTCATCAGGCGCATCTCCGGCCTGCGCCGGGTCGGGGTCGAGTTGAGACCACCGTATGGATTTCTCAGGTGCTCTTCATCATCGATGTCAGCAAAGAAAGCTCCCATCGAGTAGAAGTCTCGAGTCGTGTACGGGTCGTACTTGTGATCGTGACACTGGGCACAACCGAGCGTCCCGCCCATCCATGTCTCTGTCACGTTTCGCACCCGATCCGCCATGTAGATGGCTCGATACTCCTTGAGTTGTAGACCACCTTCATGTGTCGTCTGGAGCAGACGGTTGTAACCCGTTGCTACCAGCTGGTTCTGATCGGGTTGCTCGAGAAGATCGCCTGCGATCTGTTCGATGGTGAACTGATCAAATGGCATGTTCGAGTTGAAGGCATCGACCACCCAGTCGCGGTAGGGCCAGCTGTGATGTTCCTGATCGCCGTGGTAGCCGACGGTGTCTGCATATCGAACCAGATCGAGCCAGAAACTCGCAAGCCGTTCGCCGAAGTGAGGACTGGCGAGCAACCGATTCACCTGTTCGAGATAGGCCCCTTCGCCACTCTCGTTCAAAAACTCCGCGACCAGGTCAGGCTCGGGCGGCAATCCGGAGAGATCCAGATGCAGACGACGAATCAAGGTGGTGTCGTCCGCATCGGGAGCGGGTTCCAGTGCGACAGCCTGGAGTTGCGCCAGGATGTAGTGATCGATGGTTGAAACGGGCCAGTCATGAGCCGTGACAGGCTGCTTGGTCGGCTCCGGAGTGACGTAAGCCCAGTGGGGTGAGTACTCGGCCCCCTCATCGATCCAGCGACCCAGCAACTCGACCTGTTGGGCACTCAATTCATCATGTTCCTTGGCAGGAGGCATCGGATCCTCGGGATCCGTGATGCGCAGCCACATCTCGCTGTCATCCCGACTGCCAGGCACGATCGCCGTGAAGCCGGACTCCAGTTCTCGCGTCGCGGATTCGCGTTCGACCAGCCTCAATCCAGCCTTGCGGGATTCATCGTTTGGCCCATGACAGGGAAAACAATGCTGCGAGAGAATCGGTCTCACCTGCCGTGAAAAATCGATGGGTGCTTGCGGGTCATCGCCAGGACGATTTGCAAGTACAACCATCGACAGCAGCAGCAACACCATGGCGGTGAAGATCGGCTTCAGATCTCGTGAGATGGCATACTTTTCCATGACGGGCTCGACTCTATCACCCACGGGATGGAGGGACAATGCGGGGGTCTTCGGACTGCTGTGGACCGTTGCAGTCATCGCAGAGTGATCGCTGACTTGCATGGGAACACCGGTCAACCGTTGCAAGATGATCGGCTGCGAAGCTAGAAGAGGCAGGGCAGTGAATCGGGGGTGGGGTCAGGTCCGAACGAGATGTCACTGGGAAGAGGCAACGGCGCTGCTCCGACGAACAGGCGAGCCAGCAGAGCCACCGGATCGGCGATATCGATGGTTCCATCGTCATTCGCATCCGAGGCATCCTCACACAGGATCGTACCGCCGGTGAAGAGGAACTGTAGCGATGCGATGGCATCCGAAATATCAACTGCCCCATCGACATTGGAATCACCGCGAACAAAGAAGGGCTGCATCGTCGGATGGTCAAATGGAGGCAGCGCAAATTCTACCCTCGGATCGGTCAGCCCCTCCTCCAGAAAGTCTTTGATCTGAGCCAGTTCACTGTTGGGAAGATTCATCTCGACGATCAACGGATCAGCCGGTGCGAAATCTCCTCCCCCGTTGTAGAACGCCAGCACCTCATCGAGGTCTGCCTTGCCGCCGTTGTGAAAGTACGGGGCACGGAGACCGACATTTCGGAGCGAGGGTGATTTGAACTGGCCCGCATGCTCTGGATCTCCGGTCACTGCACCGAGTCCTTCATCCTCGAACGCTGGGCGTACTCCTATATTCCGAAAGGAACCATCTCCGAGTGCCGGAGTCTCGTGACAGGGGAGACAGTTGTCGGCAAAGAGCAGCAATCCTAACTGCTGGTCTTCGGTCATGGCATCGTTGTTACCTTCATTGAAGAGATCGAATGGAGTTCGGTCCGGAACCAGTGTGCGTTCGTAACTCGCGATGGCAAAGGCGATCCGCGCAGCCGAGATCTCCGGATCGCCGAAAGCATTATCGAACAGAGCCGGGTAGTCGGGAAACTGGATCAGGCCATCGATGATGTCATCTGGCAGGTCGGTGGCGAGAGCCAGAGGACTGATTGCGATCAACTTCTGTCGAACGCTGTCCCATCCCAGCGTGTCACATCCCATCTCCACCATCGACAAGATCGGGGCCACTGCTTGCGCCTCCAGCGCGCCTCCCGTCGCGATCAGCACCTGCCCCGTTTCGGGGTCGACAAACTCCGGTCCCGCTCGGCCATCCCAGAAGAGCGTGGGGTGATATCCAGAAGCGATGAAAGATGGCGATCTTCTCCCGGTGACCTGACGCTCGGGAAAGAAGACCCCGTCGTCAATCGTGTCTCCCCCGCACGCCTGAAGCACGACTCCGATCGAACCGACCACATCATCTTCGTTGCCGAAGATGCCATCGTACCCGGGGTGAATGGAGCGGGGTTGGTGAACCCGCGGATCCGATCCTCCCACTTCGGGGATGTGACAGGTGCCACAGGAAGTGGAATTGTCATGGGAGAGCTGTTCCTCCCAGAAGAGAAACTTACCGAGCAGTGCCTTCTCCTCCGTGAGGGGATTTTCCGGCGGTTCCGGCATGGCGGGGAGGGGAGCCAGGATGTCACCGGGACCGATCTGTGCCGACAGCGGTGCGCACAGCATCAGCGCCACGATGACGGCACCGAGGCGCCAGCTGATTCGATTCCAGATGTCAGATGATGGCGACCGGAACATCGGGGGGGGTCCTCTCCTGATCACATCATCCATTCTACCGCATAAGTGCAGATCGACGAGATCGTGGTGAGATCTCCTCGATCGCCGCGATGAGGACCTCAAGGACAGGCCGGATTACTACACTCCAGCGCATCCGAGCTCGGATCGACCCCGCACAGGGGAAATGGAGGCAGGATGGGACCGCCTGCCGAGAAGAGGTGATCGAGCACCGTCACCGCATCGGCGACATTGTTGGCCCCGTCATCGTTGGCATCGATGGCGGACTGGCACCCTCCATCGGAGCCGCCGCCAAAGAGGTAGGTGAGGATGAACACCGCATCGGCGATGTCGAGCGCCTGATCCTGATTGGCATCGGCTCGGATGAAGCCGGGAAGTGCTTCACCGACGACGATGGCATCGACCACAGTCATCGAATCGACTCCTCCAGGTCCCGTCACGGTCAAGGTCACCGTATACGATCCCGCTTCGGAATAGACGTGCTGCGGTGAGGTGGAAGGGCTCTCCTGTGCATCGCCGAACTGCCAGAGGAAGTCATCGACGAAGCCGATGGATTGACTGGTGAACTGAACCGTCAGGGGGGCCGGCCCGGCAGCTGGATCGAAACTGAATTGCGCCACGGGAGGCTCGACAGGGAGACAGCTGATGTACCTCTCGATCAGTTCCTTGCGATCATGGTTGGCACCGATGCCCCCCATCTCTGGAGACTGGGAAATCACCGCTCCACCGACGCCGACATAGTTGATGACAGCACAGGTGAACCCCTCACTTGCGAACAGGATCTCCTCTCCTGTGGTCACTGGCTGCAACTGATCGACATAGGCGGCCTCCCCATCGTAGGGAACGACCTGATCGAAGTTGTCCTGACCACAGGAGGCCGAGACGATCGCAGAGATATCCCCCACCGATCCGCCGCCGTCGCTGCAACTCTCGAATCCGACAAGATCCTGGATCGGCGTGTCGGGATCAAAGCAGAAGGTGTCGCCACCACTGATGTACAGCTGGCCGCCAGCGAGAACATAGTCTGCCAGTGCCTGTCCCTCTTCCGTCGTGATCATGTGATTATTGGGATACATCCCCACCTCGACCCAGACGCGCGGGAACTCGCCGATGAGGAACCCCTGCGATGGCAAGTCGGTCAGGTCATCGATCTCCACGGTGAGTGCAAAAATCGTATTGTCCTCGAGTCCTTGCATGATCGCGCTCACCGAATCGGTACTGCCGTTGTCATCATCGGTGAATCCGATCACCAGATCGGTCACATCTGTAGGCAATATCTGTAGCGTGCAGGTCGCCGGCGGCGCCTCTGCACCCAGTGCTACCGGAACGATCTGATAAGCAGCAATCCCGTAGTCCGGTACCAGATCCAGGAAGGACTCGTTCGAACCGGGGATGGTCGCGATCTCGATTCCGTTATTCACGACCCGAATCAGGTCATACGGATCTCCGGTCACTGCACCCTGGTTCTGCCATTGCAACTGCACATCTTCTTCGATCTGATCGCACAACAACTGCAACACCGGTTCGACCAGACTCACATTGACGATGCAGGCAACCTGGGGCGAATCATCGGTGCCCACCTCTGCGATGAGGGTATAGGAGTGCTGCCCCGAGCTGGGTGCCAGATCCGAGTAGGTGGCCTGGCTGCCTGGAACCTCGGCGATCAGGATTCCATCGCGGCGAATCTCCACCGAGTCGTAAGCTTCACCAGGATTCCAGCTGATCTCCACATCGAGGAGTTGCTGGTCACAGGTCAACTGCGTCGGAGGATACACGTCCGGGACATTCGAGATCTGAAAGTAGAGGTCGTTACCCTCGCAGTGACCGACCCAGATATCCGGAGTTCCGTCTCCGTTGAAATCTGCAACCGCCACATCGTAGGTGCCAGAGTGATGAGCAGCGGTCCACTGGCCCGTTGGATATGGATCCTCCAGCAAGGGCGGTGAGGCGCCATCATTACGCAGAAAGGAGAGGCGTCGGCTGCAACTGGGAACATCCGTGTCGACATCGGTGACGACCACATCGTTATCCCCATCGTTATCGAGATCCACGATGTAGGTGTTGCCTCCAAATCCTCCCGTCAGCGGACTGTTGCCGATGGGCACATTTTGCCAGTCCACAGGAATCGTTCCGGCAGCAGATGTGTTGAGCAAGAATTGATCCTGGGGATCCTGGACAGCAAATACATCCGTGAGTCCGTCGCCATCGATGTCACCCAGGTTGAAGTGGTAACAGGACGAGACGACCAGCTCCTGCGGAAATCCAAATGAACTTCCGCCCTGGTTGTAGGCGATCCGCACTGCAGGAACTGAATTCTTGACGATATCCGGCCAACCATCGCCATTCACATCGCCGATCTGTCCGGCAGTGGCAAAGCCTGAATCGACGAAGCCTCCCGGCATCCATGCTGTCTGATCGGTGAAGTTGCCGCTGCCATCATTGATCAGAAGGCGATCCTCGACCGAGTTGTTGTAGTCGACGAGATAGATGTCATCGACTCCATTGCCGGTCAGATCGCCGACTGCCACGGCACAGGAGTTCGGGTTTGCACCGGATGACGAGAGCAACTCGGGTAATCGGTCGGGTTGCTCATCGAGACCGAGCCAGTTGCCCAGAGCATCGACACCCAGGTTGATGTAGATGCGCGGCTGTTGTCCGTTGCTGCCATCGTTTCCGGCATTGGCGACGATCACATCGGGGTAGTTGTTGCCATCAAAGTCACCGACCTGCACATCACGGGAGTTGTCCGCAATTGTCATCCCCGGGGCCAGGTCGGCCGTTCGGTCGGTCATCACACCACCGACATTGATGAAGAGTACGTTGGTGCGATTTCCGAAGGTGGTGTATGGCAACTTTCGAACGGAGACCAGGTCAATATCGCCATCCTGATCGAAATCTGCCGTGGCGAAGTCCTTTTCCTCGACATCGGCGAGGCCCACGCTCGGGTCAGCGAGAATGTTGGTGGCACTGACTGTCTGCCATTCGAGCCAGATGGGAGTCTGCCCCCAGGACACTCCACCGATCAACAACGACACACCGATTACCGTGACCATCGTCATGAATCTCAAGAAATACTCCCATCCCGGAACCCCGAGGCACACTGGCCGCTCCCCTGATCTGCACTGTTCAGGGTAAACCTACAGGTGCTCGAAGGCTATCGCCGGACGGACCTGGTTCGGTTCAACTGGCGCCCAGTGGTGCTTCCAGGAGGCGCTGGTGCTCGGCACCGGTTGGCAACAACCGACTCAGCACAAGATCAAGAGTGTCGAACCTCAGCAACGGACCCGCAAACTCCCGATCGAGTTTGAAGCCCGAAGGTGCGGGAGTGAATCGAGCCAGAGTCATGTGCGGCAAGAAGGGCCGATTCTTGCTGCTTCTCGCCAGGCGTTGTGAAAGTCGCCGGTGCAACTCGTCGAGACCGCGGCTGGATGGACCCAGTGCTGCCACGGTTCTGGCGGCACCCCGGACTGGCAGCGTACCGATGCGATCGACTCCCCACTGCAACGGTTCCACTGCAGTTGCGGCGCGCAACACGGATTCCTTGACCTCATCGAGATCCCTGGCATCCACATCTCCGATGAAGAGCAGTGTCATGTGAACTTGCGGCAGAGGTGTGAGTCGATGATCAGGAAGCGACTCGAGAGATTCCACGGCGGCGATCAGTGACTGTGCCGCCACGGGGTCGGCGTGCAGTGCACAGAAGAGCCGCACGAGACGACCCCCTCTGCGATGCTCACGATCGACCACTCTTCTCCTCAACGGTACTTCTCCATCAGGGCGCTTCCCGCAACCTGACCTGGTCGAGTTGTCGCTGCAGTCTCTCCACCACCTCAGGATGAGTCTTGGCGAGATCGTTCTCCTCGCGCGGGTCATCGCCGAGGTGATAGAGCTGGCCGACGGGGCCATCGGAGGGCTGAATACGTCTCGGTGCCGTGAAGCCACCGCTTCCGAGTCCCTCGATCCACTTCCAGGGCCCGTTGCGAAACGCAAACATACCATCGAGGGAGTGGTGCACGATGTTCTCACGCAGTCCATCCGCCCCCGCCACGATGGCGGGCAAGAAACTGATCCCATCGGGGGCAGCCCCGTCGGGAACCTCGACTCCAGCCGCCTGGGCCAGAGTCGGAAGCAGGTCCGTCAGGCCGATCAGAGTGTCGTTCGCTTCACCACGGCGACTCTCTCCGATCCGATCGGGCCAGCGTACCAGCAGTGGTACCCGGTGACCTCCCTCGTGAATATCCGCCTTCTGTCCGCGCCACTGCCCGTTGGCTCGATGCTCGAACTGCTGTCGATCCGAAGCGGTCCAGTGAGCGCCATTGTCGCTGGTGAATACGAGCAAGGTGTCATCGGTCATGCCGGTGCGATCGAGGGCAGCGAGAATCTCCCCGACGACCGAGTCGACATGGGCCACGAACTGGCCATAGACCCCTGCCCCCTCGACCGACTGGAAGCGCTTCGCCGGCATCCATGGCGTGTGGGGTGCAGAGAGTGCCACGTAGAGAAACAGGGGGTCTCCGGATGGGCGTCCGTGATGGCGTTCGATCTCGGCGACGGCTCTCGCAGCAGTGTCGGGCAACACCTCTTCGTGACGAAACCCGGGAGCGATGGCACCGCCACGCCAGAAACCACGCCCCCCTTTTCGCGCCTGAGCACTTCCCTGGATCTTCTCGGTCGGCTGTGCCACTGCCCGGGCATCTTCGAAGTAAAGATAGGGTGCCATGTCGAGGCTCGCCGGAATCCCCCACCAGCGCTCGAATCCGGCGGTGGTCGGTCCGGGAACCAGTGGCTTCGAGTAATCGGTAGGACCGCTCGACTGCAGTCCAAGGTGCCACTTGCCAGCCCCCGAAGTTCGGTATCCTGCCGCAGCCAGTATCGATGGCAGCGTCGGGCGTGTGGTTTCGATCAGTGCCGGAGAGCGCCCTCCCAGAACCCCCTGACGCATGTGAGTTCGCCAGGCGTAGCGTCCCGTCAGCAATCCATATCGAGTCGGAGTGCAGACGGCAGAAGGAGAATGAGCGTCGGTGAAACGAAGCCCCTCCGCCGCGATCCGTGCCAGGTTCGGCGTCGGGATCAGCGATCTAGCCGTCGTCTCGGCGAGGTCTCCCGAGCCGAGATCATCGGCGAGGATGACGACGATATTCGGGGCGGTGACCGCCTGCGACTGGCGCGCCGCCAGACCACTGCAGCCAGCGGCAAGTGGCAGCCACGCCAGCACCAAAAAAAGCGCCCTGAGAGCGGATCGACATCGCATCTGAACCTCCTGAACAGTCCGGAGGATCGTATCGGAGAAGATCGGTTCCGCACACTGCGTCATTTTAGTGCACTATAATGAAGCAATCTCAGTGCGTTATTATGAAGCACTCCGGCGTGTGCGTTGCGATGTTTCCAGAAGAAAACCCCCGAGCGCCGAGGCGATCGGGGGTCAGAGATGGTTGGCAAACTGGTGAGGATGGCCGATCAGGCCGCCGGAAGAGCGTCGACGGGAAACCCGCTTTCACGGGCGTAGTCCCTCAATTCGTCACGCAATCGGCCTCTGGCCCTCGAAATGCGCGAGCGGATCGTGCCCAGCGGCACCGACAGAGTCTTTGCGATCTCCTGGTAGCCGAGACCGTCCAGGTCACACATCAGCAGCGGCTCACGAAATTCCGCAGGAAGGTTACGGATGGCGTTTCTGACCGCGTCTCCGACCAGGTCGAGACGTGGCTGATCACCATTCTCGAGCCTCTCCTGCTCTTTTTGCAGCTCCCAGGAGCGATCCTGTGAGATCGGCTGGGCCATATCTACATCCTCGTGCAGAGGCCTGCGCAGACGACGGCGACAGTGGTCGTAGAAGCGATTCTTGCAGATCCTGAACAACCAGGAGCGGCAATCGGTGCCGGGAGTGAAGCGGTCAAATGCCTTCAATGCCCTCAGGAAGGTATCCTGGACCAGATCCTCCGCACTGGAGAAATCTCCGGCAAGGGACATCGCAAAGGCCCGTACCGAGGGCATATGGGGCAAGGCCACCGTCTCGAAGGAGTGGACTGGCTCTGGATCATCGCTGGCAAGGAGCTGGGCTTCCCCGGCGAGTCTGAAGTGGTTCATGGCGTCTTTCCCTCTCACAGGAGTGGCGGCAGGCATGGAAACCAGTGCAGAATCCGTGCCAAACATGGACATCTCGTCCCAGGCAGACAGAGTGGTGCTGGATCTATAGACTCTGGGCGCATCTACAGAACTCCCCCCGAGGAAGGAAGCCACTTGTCGCTGCGGGATAACCACTCGTTCCATGCGCTGACCGGGGCTCAACTGCTCGGCGCCTTCAACGACAATGTCTTCCGACAGTTCATCATGCTGATCGCCATCAGGGTTTCCCTCGACTGGCTCCCCGTCGATGGACAATCGATGGCGATGGCGGTCTTCGCACTGCCGTTCGTGCTGTTCGCTGTTCTCGGCGGTTCGCTGGCAGATCGATTCTCCAAGCGTCAGATCATCGTCGTGGCCAAGGGCATGGAGGTGATGGCGATGGCGCTCGGAATGGCGGCCTTCGCTCTGCAGGGGATCAACCCGAACCTATCGATCATTGCGATGCTCTCGGTGCTGTTCCTGATGGGTACTCAGAGTGCTTTCTTTGGCCCCTCGAAGTACGGCATCCTGCCCGAGATGGTGGGCGAGAAGGACCTGACCCGCGCCAACGGGATCATCAACATGACCACCAATGTGGCGACCATCCTCGGAACCGTGGTCGCCGGCGCAATGTTCCTCTATCTTCACCCCGATGGAGATCTGGCGACAGGTCACCCCAACTGGTGGAGCGGGTTCTTCTTCATCACCGTGGCGCTGATCGGTTGGGGAATCTCGACGCGCATCGCAAAGGGACGAGGATCCGCCGACCCTGATCGCGCTCTCAACTTCAATCCCGTGGCGGGATTCGGTGAGATCCGGTTCTTGTTCACCGATCGACCCCTCTTCGGCGCCGTCATCGCTACCAGCTGGTTCTATCTGATCGGCGCACTGGCGCTGCTGGTTCTCAATGTGTTCGGCTCGGAAATTCTGGATCTACATGACGGAGGCTCGCGCCTGTTCTTCTTCGTCGCCGGCGGCATCGCCCTGGGTAGCCTGCTGGCGAGTCGTCTTTCTGGAGATCACATCGAGATTGGCATCGTTCCGCTGGGCGGCATCCTGATGACGGTCGGGTTTTCGCTGGCTCCATTCGTTGACGAAACGATGCTGAGCGTAGGAGCTGCGCTGGGACTGGCAGGCATCGGCGGCGGATTGTTCCTGGTGCCTCTGGCCTCCTATGTCCAGGACCGCGCCAATGGAACCGAGAAGGGACGGGTGCAAGGAGCTCAGGAACTGCTCACATTCCTCTTCATCTTCGCATCTGCGTTGGTCTTCGAGGTGATCCAGAACGAGAGATTACTCGGTCTCGATCCGCAGGGAGCCGTTCTGGTGCTGGCAGTGCTATCGCTGGTCGGAACCCTCGGCGTTTTTCTTGCAGTCCCTCACATCTCCGTGAGGTTCCCCGCCTGGCTGATCGTCCATCTGTTCTATCGCGTCACCGTGATCGGGGCGGAACACATCCCGCGAAGAGGCGGCGCACTGATCGTTGTGAACCATCTCTCCTACGCAGACCCATTCCTGGTCGGTTCTGCAGTACCTCGTTTCGTTCACTTCCTGGCACACCGTCAGTTCAGTGGTAGGTCGCTGATTGGTTTTGCAACGGGATTGATGCGGGCGATTCCCGTCTCCAGTGAGGATGGACCCAGATCGATTCTCCGCTCACTCGATGAAGCCGCAAAGCGGGCAAGCGATGGGCACCTGGTCTGCATCTTTGCCGAGGGGGGAATTTCTCGCACCGGAAACCTGCTTCCCTTCTCCAAGGGCCTGGAGCGGATCGCTCGAAAAGGGGATGTGCCGATTCTTCCGATGTATCTCGATCGGGTCTGGGGAAGCATCTTCTCCTTCCGTGGAAAACGCTTCCTCTTCAAGCGGCCACTTCGAGTGCCCTATCCGATCACGGTTGCGATCGGGAAGCCGCTGGATCCGAGCTCGTCTGCAAATGAGGTCAGGCAGGCCGTCCAGGAGTTGAGCGCCGTCGCTCTCGATTCCCGTAAGCAGGAGGGGCAAACCCTCGCCACCCGCTTCCTATCCTCTGCACGGAGAGCTCCTCGTCGTATCGCAGCAATCGAACTGGAAAAGTCTGTCACTTACAGGAAATTTCTCATCCTGGTGCTGATCCTGCGTAGAAGACTGAGGGCGAAATTTGCCCAGCAGCGGCACATTGGAATATTGCTGCCTGCCGGAATCGGCGGTGCAGCGGCAAACATTGCGATTGCGGTGATGGGGAAGGTCGCCACCAACCTGAACTTCACTGCAGGACCTGAAGCGCTCCGCTCTGCCTGCGAGCAGACCGAACTGAAGACCATCATCACTGCGAAGATCTTTCTCAGCAAGATCGACCTGGACCCGGAAGAATTCGCGCCCGGCGTCGAGATTATCGATCTTCCATCACTGCTGGCTCGAGAGGTCACGAAGAAGGACAAGATCCTGGCACTGATGACGGCGCTGCTTCCATCCTTCATCCTCACCAGGCTCGCGGATGTCCCCCACGATCCGGATGACGATGTTTCCGTGATGTTCTCGAGCGGCTCCACGGGAACGCCCAAGGGGATCCGTCTCACCCATCACAACATTCTTTCCAATGTCAGGAGTATTTCTCAGGTATTCGATGTGGATAGCAAGGATCGGGTTGTCGGTTCGTTACCCTTCTTTCATGTCTTCGGATTCACCGTCACGTTGTGGTTTCCGCTCGCCAATGCCATCGGAGCGATCTATCACCCGAATCCGATGGATACCGATGCACTCGCCACTCTCATCCGTGAGCACAAGGGAACCATCTTCCTCTCGACTCCAACCTTCTACCGCACCTACCTGAGGAGATTTGAGCCTGCAGATTTTGCAAGCATCCGCCTCGCCGGGGCTGGAGCAGAGAAGTTGAAGGCATCGCTGGCCGAGGCATGGGAGGAAAAGTTCGGTTGTGCGCTACTGGAGGGATACGGCTGCACCGAATTGAGCCCAGTGGTCTCAGTAAATCTGCCCGATCTGAACGAGGCTAATATCAAGCAAACGACCCGCAAATTCGGCTCGATAGGTATGCCTGTTCCCGGCGTTGTCACCCGGATCGTCGATCCCGAAACTCTTGAGGATCTGCCTGTCGGAGAGTCCGGCCTGCTGTTGATCAAGGGTCCAAATGTCATGAAGGGATATCTCGGAAGAGATGATCTCACTGAGGATGCCTTTGAGGGGCAGTGGTACAAGACAGGCGATATTGCGAAGATGGATTCTGACGGATTCCTCAGCATCACCGACCGCCTTTCTCGCTTCTCGAAACTCGGTGGCGAGATGGTTCCGCACATCCTGGTCGAGGAACAATTGCAAGAAATCGTCGATGAGCACTTCAAAGGCGATGCTGATTCGGAAGACCAGTCCCAACTCGCCGTCACCGCGATTCCCGATGAAGCCAAGGGTGAAAAATTGGTCGTCCTTCACGGGCCACTACCGATCGAGCCGGCCCAGATCATCGAAGAACTTCGAGGCAAGCAGGCGCTTCCAAATCTGTGGATTCCCAGAGCAGATGCCTTCATCGAGGTGGATGGGATCCCCACACTGGGAACCGGCAAGGTGGACCTTCGCGCCATCAAGCAGATCGCCCTGGATTCGCTAGCCTGAGTCTGCCGAAGGTAGTCCCGAGACCTCCGACATGGTGTACCGTATTCCCAGGTACGAAGGAGCAATGAAGAGATGGACAACGGCACGGAACCCGAACTCGGTATTCGAGAATTCCAGCGCAAGATAGAAGACATCTACTTCCAGAAGGACTCCTCAAGAGGCGTGAGTGGATCGTTCATGTGGTTGGTGGAGGAGGTAGGCGAACTGGCAAGATCCCTCAACACTGGAGAACCCAACTCCGCAGAGGAACGTGCCGAGTTCGCAGATGTATTTGCCTGGCTATCTAGCCTCGCATCGCTTCGCGGTATCGACCTCGCAGATTGCGCGAGAGAAAAGTACTGCTCCGGTTGTCCTCGTTGTCAGGAAACACCGTGCAGTTGCCAGCACCGCCGCGAGGGGGATCAGTGAAAATCCGCAATTTCGGCGCGCTGGATCGATATCTGTTCCGCGAGCTGCTATTGAACTTCATCTTCAGCCTGCTGTTTCTATGCATGCTGGTCGGCATCGTGTTTTCAATGAAAGCTGTCGACTCTGGTTACTCGCTCAAGATCATCTTTCCATGGCTACTGGATAGCCTGCTCTACAGTTTGTACTTCACCGCACCCATCTCGATTCTGGTCTCCTGCACCCTGAGTTACGGCCGTTTCGTCGCAGATCGAGAGTTCACTGCCGCTGTAGCCAGCGGGATCTCACCGATCAGACTGATCGTCCCGATGGCCTGGCTGGCAACTCCTCTGGCACTGGTCCTGATGCTGACCCAGTCGACGATCCTTCCTGAACTCCAGCACCGAAAGGAAGACATCGGGCGCTTCCTCGTCAAACAGCTAGAAAGTCTCGGCAACGGCAAGATGGGGCAACTTCGACTCGACAATCACGGCGGTATCGTTCACTGGAAAGAAATACGAGACGGCAAGGAACTGACCGATGTGTTCATCCAGAAACAGATGAGTATCGGAACAGGTGCTGGCGGAATCGCCAATGCCATGACAACTCCTGTCGGAATCGGCGAGACTCCTGGTACCAAGATCAGGGCCGAGCGCGCGCACCTATTGGTCGACGACTTCGAGGACATGATTCGGCTGACACTCAGCAATGTAGAGGTCAGTTTTCCTGTCAGCGAAATCGCCCTGGACAAGCGTGATTTTCTCGACTGGCGTCATGAAAAGATACGCCTCGACCGATTCAACATCGATTTTCCGATCAATACCGAGGCCAGGCGGCTGAACGATATGCCTACCGCCCAGCTCCAGAAGCGACTGGACGAGTATCGAGATGAAATCAACAAGCTTCGCAATGAGATCGAAAATACGGAAGACCCTGTCATCATCGGCGGTGCACAACAAACCATGAGGTTGGCACAGAAGAACATCCGAAAGGGAGACACGGAGATCTGGAGGCGCAGGGCGATGGCGCTGGCAGTGATCACATTTTCACTGCTCGGATTTCCCATCTCATTGACTCTGAGAACCTCACAGAAGTTGCTACCATTCTTCTTCGGAATGCTGACCGTGATGGTTTTCTTCTTTCCGCTCACCTATGGCGGAATACAGTACACCAGGGCCACGGGTGCTCCTGCCTGGGCAACGGTGATGTCTGGTAACTACGTTTTACTGCTCATCTCTGCCGTCCTGATCTACAGGGTGAGGACACGCGGATGATGAACGCAATCCACAGGATTCTAGAGCGCCTTCCGATCCGCACCATCGATCGATACATGATGCGTCAGTTCATGATCTCCTGGGGAATCTGTGCTTTTGCTGTATTTGGTCTTTTCAGCGTGATCGATGGCGTTTCACGCCTCGACCGCTTCCTCAGGCAAGACGCCCCACTGCCGCTTGTTGCGCTCAAGTACTTTGCCGGCATGGTTCCCATCTACTTCACCCAGTACCTCGGCCCGATATTGACACTACTGGCCGCGATGTTCACAACGACCAACCTCAACAAGGGGTGCGAACTTGTGCCACTACGGGCAGCAGGATTGCCGCTTTCTCGCATCCTTGCGTCGATGTTCCTCATCGCGTTCTTCATGGCTACCTTGATGATTGCGGTTCAGGAATTTGTGGTGCCAAACTTGAAGGATCAGATCCGCCTCGCGGATTCATATGGCCGGGCACTCGATAGCATTCAACCGGATATCGTCAACGACAGCAGGAACAACCTGATCGATGTCGCCAGCTACCTGCCCCATGAAAAACGCGGCCAGCGTGTCGAGATCAGCACCAAACATGCTGGACACGCCTCCTCGAAGTCCATCATTCGTGCGCGAGAGATCCTCTGGAAAGATCCCGAGGAGGGAGAGCCATACTGGCTCCTTCGCGATGGAAAGGTGGAGCAGTTCGACCTCCAGGGAATGAAGATCCCAGTCCCCGGTCCCGACGGGAGCTTGCAACTGGTTCAGGAATTTTCCCAGATGAAACTGGAGACTGACATGAGGCCTGTTGACCTCGAATCGAGCGACAGGGAGATCGAATATCTGTCCTTTCGGGAACTCCGCAATCAGTACAAACGCCGCCCTCATCTCAAGCACCTTGAAGTGAAACTTCACCGACGCTTCGCATTTCCGCTGTCCAATTTCATCCTCTTGATGCTTGGACTCCCCTTCGTGCTGCGTAAAGAATCGCGATCGATCCTGCTCGGCATCTCGATCGCAATGGCGCTAGGGACCGTCTACCTGATTGCCACCGAAGTATGTACCAATCTGGGGACCAAGGGCGCGCTCAACCCGATGCTCGCAGCCTGGTTACCGGTACTCTTCTTCGGAGCGCTCGGCATCACCTTGTTTGATGGAATTGAAGAATAGGCACCAGCCAGGATAAACAGAACTTCCATCAGCAAATTTATCCGATGGCTGCGTCCAGATCCTCTTTGAGGTCTTCCAGATCTTCGATTCCGACCGAGAGGCGAATCAATGCATCGCTGAGTCCTGCCTTGTGGCGAACCTCTGCTGGAATTGCGCCATGGGTCATCGAAATCGGGTGCTCGATCAGGCTCTCAACACCGCCGAGACTCTCTGCGAGTGTAAATATGTTGGTTCTGGAGACCATCTCTCGAGCATGCGTTTCAGATTCATCGACCAGTACAAAAGACACCATCCCCCCGGGCGCAGACATCTGTCGGCAAGCGATCTCGTGTCCGGGATGAGTCTCCAGCCCCGGGTAGTAGACCGTGGAGATCCTCGGGTCGTCTTGTAACCACCGCGCAATCTGTTCGGCATTCTTGCAATGCCGCTCCATTCTGACATCAAGAGTCTTGGTTCCCCGCAAGGTGAGGAAGCAATCGAGCGGACCGGGAATCGCTCCAGCTGCATTCTGGATGAAGGCCAGTCGTTCTCGAAGGTCATCATCTGAAGTGACCAGTGCCCCACCCACCACATCGGAATGACCGCCCAGGTACTTTGTTGTCGAGTGAAGAACAATGTCTGCACCCAGCGAGATCGGCTGTTGCAGGCAAGGCGTTGCGAAGGTGTTATCGACCACCAGCAGAATCGATTTTTCACGACAGATTCTGGAGATCTCGGCAATATCGGTAATCTTCAGCAGCGGGTTGGTGGGTGTTTCGATCCAGACCATCCTGGTGCTCTCACCGATCGCATCGACGATCTTTTGTGGATCGGTCGCGTCGACAAAATCGAACTGCATACCAAACTGCTGGAAGATCTGCGTGAAGAGTCGATGGGTTCCTCCGTAGAGGTCATCGCCAGCAATCACATGGTCTCCCGATTTGAACAGCTTGAGAACTGCATCCGTCGCAGCGAGCCCACTTGCGAAGCAGAGCCCATGCCTGGCACTTTCCAGAGATGCGAGGTTCTGTTCCAGGGCCGTTCTTGTCGGGTTGCCGGTGCGGGAGTATTCGTAACCAAGATGGGTTCCGGGATTTTCCTGAACATATGTGGAGGTCAGGTACACCGGGGTCATGATCGCCCCGGTAGTCGGATCCGGAGCCTGACCGGCATGGATGGCTCTAGTCGAGAACTTCAACTCAGGACCTTCTTCCGCTGACGGAGTGAATCATGTCGTAGTTGGTGATGATCCGCAGTCCATCGCTGGTATTGACGAGGACTGCGTTGGACGGCCTACGAGCCAGCAGTTTGAAGACATCGTCGGAAGATGCCCCTTCATCTACCATCGGAAACGCCTCCTCCATGACTTCGCTGATCTTTCGCTCCAGCTCGCCATCTCCCTGAAGGATTTTTTCGATGACGAGACCCTCACGAATGCTGCCAACAGGTACGCCATCTTCCAGGATCGGAATCTGACTCACCTCTTCACTTTGCATCAATTCGATGGCAGATCGGATTAAATCCTCTGGCTGCAACGAGAATAGCTTTTGCTTCCTGGTGCCTCTACGGTCCAGGATCTCGCCAGCGGTGAGACTGAGACCACTCTCCAAAAGACCGTTGCGACGCAGCCAGTCCTCGTCATAGACCTTGCTGAGATAGCGCTCTCCCGTATCCGGGATGATCACGATCATCAGGTCGCCATCTTTCATCTGTTTCGCGGCCTCGAGTGCTGCGCAGACAGCTGTACCCGCAGATGAACCGCTGAGAATCCCCTCTTCACGAGCCAATCGCTGCGCCATCGCAAAGGCGTCCACATCACTGACCTGGATCACCTGATCGATGAGTGATAGATCGATGGTGGAAGGAATCATGTCCTCGCCGATTCCTTCTGTCTTGTAGGAATTCGCCTCACCCAGCACTCCCGTCTCAAAGTAATCCTTGTAGAGCGACCCCACCGGATCGCCCCCGATCACCTTAACATCCGGATTCTTCTCCTTGAGGTACTTGGCGACACCGCTGATGGTTCCGCCGGTGCCCATGCCTGCCACCAGGTGGGTCACGGTTCCATCGGTGTCATCCCAGATCTCTGGACCGGTGCTGACGTAGTGCGCGTGGGGATTCCATTCGTTCTCGTACTGATTCGGCGAGAAGCAGTTTTCTCTCTCTTCGGTAACGCGCCTCGCAACCGAGTAGTATGAGCGAGGATCATCCGGCTCCACCGCAGTCGGGCAGATGATCACCTCTGCCCCGAAGGCACGAAGCAACTTTGATTTTTCTTCTGCGACCTTGTCCGGCATGGTGAAGACGGCCTTGTATCCTCGGATGCAGGCGATCAATGCCAGCCCGAGACCCGTATTTCCAGATGTACATTCGACGATGGTGCCACCAGGCTTGAGCGATCCGTCGCGTTCTGCTGCATCGATCATGTGGATCGCGATGCGGTCCTTGACGCTTCCACCCGGATTGAAGGCTTCGAGTTTTGCGGCGATGGTTCCGGAGAAGCCCCTCGAGATCTGGCGAAATCGCACCAGGGGAGTCCCGCCCACGGTTTCAAGGATGTGATCGTAGATTTTCATTTCATCACCCAGTTCACCAATTTTCGTTCGAGGTACCACCACCGGTGCCGAAACTACTGCCGCACACGGAAGAAGCCGTGCCTTCCCGGCGGGACCGGTGTCAGCACCTTCCCGAGATCATAAGGGTGCAGGGTGCAGGAAACACTGCGTCTGGGCAATTTCCTCGCCACGGAAGGCGCCATATTTCCTCCTCGCCCCTCTTGGCCCCCCGCTCCCGATCCACTAGGCTTCGCCCTCTGGACCCTGCCTTGTGGCAACATCCCGGAGCGGATCGGTGAAATCACGATGGGCGATCAAACCACCATACGAGAGGCTGATCCTGGGCTCCTCGCCGAGAGGTTGCGGCAGGATCTGTGTTCCCATCTGCAACCTGGAGAATTGATCTGCATCCCGACCGGCAGATCCCCCCAACGATTTTATACTGCTCTTGGCGAGGATCCGACATCCATCGATCTTTGGCGGCAGTTGTGCTTTCTTCAACTCGACGAGTACATCGCTCCTCCTGCAGGGACCATCAGCTTTCGTGAAACCCTCCAGCAGCAAGTCTACGATCCGCTCGGAGTTCCCGCTGATCAGATCCACTCCATCGACTCGATGGCGCATCCGGCACAGGAGATCGAGAGGCTCGAACAGCTCGTTGCCAGACTCGGCCCCCCTCGAACCGCCATCCTCGGACTGGGAAGCAATGGCCACATCGCATTCAATGAGCCTTGCGATCATCCAGTGCCGGGTTACCACCAGGTGAGTCTGAGTCAGGAAACCATGAACGACAACTTTTCCGACCCGGTGCCCGATCAACTCCAGGCGATCACCATCGGACTCGATCTTCTGAAGGCATCGAGACGAATTTATCTTCTGGTTCCTCAGGCCAAAAAATCGGAAATCCTCGATCGCTGCTTACAAGGTCCCTACGACCCTCACATTCCTGGCACCTGCCTGCACGATCATCCAGATCTGCACATCTATCGCAGTTGAGGGGTTCCGGTCGCCCCCGTCGAGGCTACCATCCGGGCTGAACCTGCGAGGAGGCGACGATGTGGATGGCTCTTCTGTTGGCGATGGCATGGCTTCCTGTTCCTGCCCTGCCCGGCTCCGATGTGGTGGATCCGGTCGGAGGTGAAGGAGCCCGTGGTGTGCTCACCTTTCGGGTCGAATCCAGCGAGGGAAATACGGTTCCCGCTCGGCTCACCTTTCGTGAGCCAGACGGATCCAAGCCCTCTCTCTTCATGAACCGGGCCGCAAATCCGTCAGATCTGGCCATCCGGGCCGATGTGATCTGCACACTCTCTGGTGCTGGCAGCATCACCGTGCCAACCGGCACCTGGAAGGTCTATGCCAGCCGTGGTCCCGAATGGAGCATCGATCAACAAACCATCATCATCGAAACGGACCAGACTCTCGAGATCACCCTTTCACTGGAACACCAGGTCGACACCCGCGGCTGGGCTGCGGCTGATTACCACCTCCACACACTGACCCACTCGGGGCATGGCGACAGCAACATGCCCGAGCGCATCATCAGCATCGCCAGCGAAGCACTCGAGGTGGGTGTCGCCACCGATCACAACGTTCACACTGACTACTCCGACATCATCTCTGAACTGGGAGCTGGCGATGAATTTCAGGGGATCGTCGGTAACGAGATCTCGGTGCCGCTGGGCCACTTCAATGCGTTCCCGCTGGAACCGTGGGCCAATGTCATCGATCGAAATTCCGCCGACGGCCCGGCACTCTTCAGGGCAGTCCGCGCCGCAGGAGATGCATCTGGCAATATCCCGGTGGTACAGGTCAACCATCCGCGCTGGGAGGGCATCGATTACTTCCGCGTTGCAGGGCTGGACCCCATCACCGGGGGGTCGGTAGCCAGAAACTGGTCGGTCGATTTCGATAGCGTCGAGATCTTCAATGAAAACGCCGGCTGGGGTTACAGAGATGCCGACAATACCGAGCACATGGTCGGTTCCAGTCGCCACTGGGTGCTGCAGGACTGGCAAAACCTGCTCAACCACGGTGCCAGGGTCACCGGTGTCGGCAACTCTGATAGTCACACCGTCTCTTCCAACCTGGCTGGCTGGCCACGGAACTACTTTCCCTCATCGAGCGATCTTCCCGCCGAAATTTCGGTGAAGGAGGTGTGCGATACCGTGAAGGCGGGCCAGATCGTCACCACCTTTGGTCCCTTCGTTACATTCTCGGTCAATGACGCTTCGATGGGTGAAATCGTGACCGCGAGCAATGCTGCAGTACGCCTCAAGACGAAGGTGCAGGCAGCAGACTGGATCGATGTGGATCGAGTGCTGGTGATCGTCGACGGCGATATCGTCGAGACGATTCCCGTTCCCGACACGCGAGAGATTGTTCGTCTTCTCGACGAACGAAAGATCCCCGTACGCACCGATGGCTGGATCTCACTGCGAGTCGAGGGCGATGACAGCCTCGACCCCATCGTTCCCGGATCCAAGCGGCCCGTTTTACCGATCGCCATCACCAATCCTGTCTATGTCGACGCCGATGGCGACGGAAAGTACACGCCTCCTGTGGAAGTGGCGCGGCTGTGGATAGAGCAACATGGAGACAACGAGTCGATGCTGTATGCCGAGTGGCAAGCGCGCCAGCCGAACCAGCGCGCCTCGATGCTCCACGCCTGCAATGTGGACTCCGCATCCACTCGAACCCTCGCGCGGTGGGGTATCACCGACCCCTCTCGACTGGTCAGGCTCTGTGCCTGCCGTCTCATCGAGAGGATCGGCTGCGGCGACGATCCGGCGCTGAAGCAGCCCATCATCGAGATCGCCACTGCAGAAGGGTCCGATCCCTGGCTTCGAGTCGTGGCCATCCGCGCTCTGGCCGCCGATGTGGCGGGCGATATTCTGGCCGATCTGCTCCGGAATTCGGGCCAGCAGAGCTTTTCTCCCCATGCATCCGAGATCACACATCTTCTGCCGGGACAATGGGTGATGAAGTGGCGCGCCACCGATCCGTTGCCGTTCAGCGGCGAAGATGGATTGCGCAAGGTGCTGGCGATGCCGTGGGCAGACCGACCCTTCAAGCGAACCGTACTGGCAGCCGAGTCGGGCATCGTCGATCTCAAAAAGTATGCCGCCGCCCATGGCCGCAGCGAGAAGTGCACCGTTGTCCTCGATTGCGTTCTCTACAGCCCCGACGATCGGATGGTGACCATCGCCGCAGGATCCGATGACGGCTGCATCCTCAAGGTTGGAAATCAGCTATTGATCGAGGACTTCGCCCAGCAGGGGGTCGATCCGATGCGACATCTTGTACAAGTTTCTCTGCAACGCGGCTCGAACTCGCTGGTGATGCTGATCGAGAATGGCGGCGGCGGATACGGCGCAGCGGTGAGGATCCTCGATGACGAGGTGAGGATCGCGCAGGCGGGAGCGTCGCAGTCCAGAAGGTCGACTGGCGATCCGCTGCAACGAATCACATCCGACATGGCGGGAATCGAGGCAGCTGCCCAGTTGTTCTTCCTCGACAAGGGACGCTGGCCGAAGAATCTCGACGAATTGACCGATGACAATGGACTGGTGCTTCCAGTGGTCGACCCCTGGGGCAACAACTACCGATTACACAGCAGTACCACCCGCTTCACCGTGCTGTGCCTAGGCGCAGATGGCTCCGAGGGTGGAGATGGAATCAACGCCGATATCGTCTCGAGTAATTGAGGATACTGAACCGAGGATTACCGAGATATCAGCCCAGCTCGTCCAGTTTCTCACTGCGTATCTCGCGGCGATCACCCTTGCGGCGAGTCCAACCACTCTTGTCGAGGTACTCCAGCAACGGAATCGCAAATTTTCTCGTCGTGCCCAGGGCATCCTTGGCCTGGGAGGCGGAGAAGGCTCCTTCACTCTCGAATAACTGTGCCAGCTTCTTCACTGCGCCCGGTATCGCCTCTGCCGACAGTGCCACATCGCTGGCGATCCGGATCACCTCGCCGCGGTCGATGAGAAAGGCCTGCAACTTCTCGATCAGCGAAATCTCTACACCGATGGTGCTCGCCAGATCTTCCGCCCTGGCCGGATCAAAGAGGTGCTGCTGATAGTGCTCTCGCAGTGACGTGAGTGCGGCCTGCTCGGTGTCGGAGAACTCCGGCTCTCTGCCTGGCTGGAGAATTCGTCCGCCTCGAATCTTCTCGATCTTTCCCCCGGCAGCAAGATCCTCGATCACCTTGTCGAGAAAGGCATCGACGAGCCGGGTTCGATCACGGATCTCCAGAACCTTGACCGAGATCCTGTAGGGGTCTTCTCGGTAGGCATGATCGAGGGCGTCAAGCACTCTCTCTGCACCTCGTTCAAGTCCCTCCCTCAGTGCCCACTTCCCATCCGAGGTCGGCTCGATGACACCGGCCTGTTGAAGACTGCTCAGACTGTTCGCCACATCTTCAGTGGTCATCGCAGCTCGACGCGCCAGATCGGCCTGCTCGTGGATCTCCAGTTCTTCTTCCTGCATGACACTGGTGATGAACGCTTCCGGTGTACCCAGAGCATCCATCTTTCGCCGCATCGATTCGACAATAAATTCCTTGCCCGCCTTGAGCCTCCAGCGTGATCTGTCGAGCACTTCTCCACCGCCGAGAGTCACCATCGGAGATGCCTGTCTCAACACGAAGCGATCTCCCGGAGCCACGACCACCGGCTGATCGAGCCGGATCTGGGCCAGTGCCTCACCGCCAGCCTCTACCGTCTGGCAGTCGATGAGGTAAAGACGGCCCACCGCTTCCATCGTTCCCTGGAGAAAACGAACTGGCATCCGGTGCACCATCGGTTTTGCCAGACTATCGAGTGCCCTCAGACTCACCTCCACCATCTCGGTGGCACGGAAAAAGCCCGGTGTAGCAGCAATCATGCCACGGTGAAGATCTCGGTAGTCCACATCGGCGAGGTTGATGGCAGTGGAGTGCCCGGCGCGCGCCTTCTCCACCTGAACCCTGTAAGCCTGAAGCCCCCGGACACGCCCCGTCTTTCCAGGCGGCAGCAATTCGAGTCGGTCATCGAGTTTGACCTGCCCGCTGACAGGCACACCGGTCACGACGGTGCCATGGCCACGAGACGAAAACACACGCTGGATCGGCAGGCGAAAGACTCCGCTCCCGTCACGGGGAGGCAGTTCTCGAACCATCGTCTGGACCAGTTGACGCAGATCATCCACACCTTCACCGGTCTCTGCACTGACCGATATCATCGGAGCATCTTCAAGAAATGTTCCTGAGATCATCTCGCGGACTTCTTCCTGCACCAGGTCCACCATGTCGGCCTCGACCAGATCGATCTTGTTGATGGCGATGATTCCGCGGCGGACTCCGAGCAGCGTCATGATGTCGAGGTGTTCCATCGTCTGGGGCATCACCGAGTCATCTGCGGCCACGACCAGGATGACGATGTCGATACCACTGGCACCCGCGACCATGTTCCGGATGAACTTCTCGTGACCCGGCACATCGATGATCCCGACCAGTTCGCCGTCATCGAGCGACATCGGAGCAAAACCGAGATCGATGGTCAGACCCCTGTCCTTCTCCTCTGGCAGCCGATCGGGGTCGATTCCGGTCAGTTTTCTGACCAGAGATGACTTGCCGTGGTCGATGTGCCCTGCAGTGCCCACGACGACCCCGAATATTGTCGCTTCTGGTTGTGCCACTGGCTTCCTCCCGGTCACCGAGGATCCCGGTTGGGAGCCAGCATGTAAAGCCCTCCTCCTTGACCTGCCGCCACATCTGCTCCAGCATCACTTCATGGCTACTTCCCGAGATGAACTTTTCTGCAAGCTCGCCATCCGCCAGGGTGCATGGACCCAGGAGGAGGCGGTCCTGTTTCTCCAGCACTACCGCCTGGAGGGACAAGGACAACGCTTTGGTGAGTGGGCAGCCAAGCAGGGAGCCATCGACGGCAACCTGGCAGCACGCATAGAAAACGCCATCAATCAGCGAGTCGAAGGCCATGTGCAGGACAATCGTAAGCGCGTTCCAGCAGTCGGCGCTCAGGGAGCGACCGCTTCCCCGGGAGCAAAGCGATCCACAAGGCGTTCGCGTCGTGGCGGAGCAGGATCCGGTCTCGATTTCAACCGTCGTCCAGTTCAATCCACGATCTATGTCGCCTGTGGTGTCATCGCGATAGGGCTGTTGTTTTACATCGTGTTCCTGTTCCAGAGGCCGGATGTGCCCACTCCTGCTCCACAGGTCGCAGATTCCTCGAAGGATGGTACCGCTGGTTCCGGATCCTCTGCCACGTCCACCTCGCAGGCAGCGCAACACGTTCCCACTTTCACTTCTGAAGAGTTGAAAGCGATGTCCAATCGGATCCAGATGTCGATCACGGATGCCAGAGGATATCTGCGCGATGGCAAGACCCCCATCGGGCTGAAGGGGCTGATGAAAGTGCGTGAAGAACTGGGAGGCGACAGCCTTCCAGAGGAACTGCGCGGCAAGATCGATGCCGAGATTGCAGAGATCTCTACCATCGTCGCCGAGATCTACGGTGAGTTGCTGGAAGAACTGAAGGAAGCGAGAGCCGCAAAGAACACCGAAGACATCCAGGACCTGCTGTCCGAGATCGAAAGTTCCTGTGGTACCGCTTTCAGGGCTCGTGCCGAAAAGGAAGGTTCCTGAGGAACCGCCCCTCCGAGATGCCATCACCGAGAGAACGACTCCAGAAATACCTCGCACGCTGTGGTCACGGCTCACGCCGCCGCGCCGAGTTGCTCATCGAGCAGGGCCTGGTCAAGGTCAACGGCAAGCAGGCTTCGCTGGGTGATCAGATCACACCTGGAAAAGATCTTGTGGTGCTCCACGGAGAGACAGTAGTGCCTCCCAGGGCGCTGACCGTGATGTACCACAAGACTTCCGGCACCATCACCAGCACCCACGACACCCACGACCGACTCACCGTGATGGATATGTTGCCGAAGAAGATGGTCGATCAGGGATTGCTTCCTGCAGGGCGCCTCGATCTCGAGACGGAAGGGTTGCTGATTCTCACAAACGATGGAGATCTGCAGCACCGCATCACTCATCCTCGCTACGAATGCTGCAAGGAATACTTCGCCATCCTGTCGAGAGCTCCTGCCTTCAGAGAACTGGCAGCTCTTCGAAAGGGTGTGTTCCTTCCTGATGTGGGAAAGAAAACATCTCCGGCAAAGTTGAATCGACTGCGTCGTCGTAAGGATGGAACGGCATCGATTCATATCCAGATTCACGAGGGCCTGAAGCGCCAGATCCGCAGGATGTTCTCGGGGCAGGGGATCCGGGTGACATACCTCAAGAGGGTCTCGGTCGGTGGCTTGCATCTGGGTGATCTGGCGGCGGGCAAGCACCGCACTCTGTCAAAACGAGACATCGAGTTACTGTTAGCGCCCCCGAAAAAAGATCGTCCCCCGGTCCGAAAGCGAACCGGGAGACGCTAGATTTCCACTAGTCGAGGATCACCTGGATGAAACCGTCAACATCGGTGCTGTCGATCTGCACCTCCCACAGCCCGGAGATACCGAAACTGGATATCGACTTGGAGCGCAGCGTTCCACCGTTGCCGAAGTAGATCTCATCGAAGATCAGGATCTTGAAATCGTCGTAGATCCGCACACGCACCATGCCGTAAAAGCCGATCCCCTCGAAGGAAACAAATGCGTCATTGAGGATCGTGTCCCAGAAGTAACTCTCCGAGGAATTGTAGGCAAAGAAATCACCCTCGTAGATGAAATCCACAGCAGATGCCGAGGCGATCGGATCGTTGTAGCAGCCATCTGAACAGCGAGGCGGGTTGCAGCCGGTAAAGGTCAGCAACAGCGCACATCCGAGCAGCATCAGGAAAGAAAATCTCATCGTCTTTCCCCCTTCACCAGAGAAGCACCCCATGTACCCCTCTCAAGGCAATAGACGCACGAATACCGCCTGTATTCTAAACAATCCGGTAATCTTTGTATCGAGACTACATGGCGATGTTGGTCATGCCACCGCGCACCATCTTGATGTAACATGAGGTGTTCGCGATGCGTGGGCATCGCACGTTTGCACTACCGCCACAGCCCCGCCGAAAGGTTGCGCCATGAATGACGAGAAGAAGCTCTCCGACGACGATTTGAAGGACATTGCAGGAGGAGCCGGCAAGGTAACACCCTCCAAGAAAGAGTCCAAAGGTGATGGAACGAAGGAAGAGACCAAGCCAGGTTTCAGTGCGGGTGCCGGACTCGATTCGGGTAGCAAGGGCAAGTAACTCCACAGGGAGCTGACGGTGGCAGATGGGCTCCTCGACGGTGCCCGTCTGCCCCCTTTTTTGACCGACCAGAAGCCGAGAGGTGCGCAAGGATGTCCTTCGCATTACAGCCACAGCCCCGCCGAAAGGTTACGCCATGAATGACGAGAAGAAGCTCTCCGACGACGAGTTGAAGGATGTTGCAGGAGGAGTCAGGACCTTCAACTCCGCCAAGTCCAACACCAGTTTCAGTGTTGACGACAAAAAAGACGGAGACCCCAATAAGGGAGAAATCTCAAAAGGCACACCTGTCAAGTAACTCCACAGGGAGCTGACGGTGGCAGATGGGCTCCCTGATGGTGCCCGTCTGCCCCCTTTTTTGCCCGACCAGAAACGAGATGGTCGCCAAGCCGTCCTTCGCCTCTCCATGGGCCAGGACCAGAAAGGACTCGA
>JAYZBV010000109.1:0-71002 GCA_036338595.1 Planctomycetota bacterium
GAGGCGAAGAAGAAGATCCCAGATCTCAAGTTGCCGGCGATCTGGTTCCCCTACAACAAGATGGGAAAGAGTGCTGCAGGGATGCTGTGGGACACGACCGGCGGTGATTTTGGTCCCTTCCAGGATCAACTGTTTGTCGCCGATCAACACCATGCTTCGGTGATGCGAGTCGATCTGGAGAAAGTGGATGGAGTCTGGCAGGGGGCGGCGATGCGTTTCCGCGAGGGGCTCTCCTGTGGAGCGTTACGCCTCGCCTGGGGTGACGACAACGTGATGTTGGTGGGGCAGACATCCAGAGGCTGGGGGTCGGTCGGCAAGAAATCGGAAGGACTCGAGTACCTGCGCTGGACCGGCAAGATGCCGTGCGAGGTGCTGACCTGTCGCAGTACCAGCGATGGCTACAAGATCACCTTCACGCGGCAGATGGATCGATCAACTCTGGAAAATATCGCCAGTTACCGGATCGAAAACTACACCTACAAGTTGCACAGCCCCTACGGAAGTCCGGAAGTGGATCGAGCCGCGGTGACGGTGGCGAGTGCCGTGGCTACCGCCGACGGGAAGTCGGTGACGCTGAAACTGGCTGGCCCGGGAGCGATGCGCATCGGTTATGTCACCGAGATGATCCTCGATGGCGTGCGGTCCACAGACGATGAAGCACTACTCCACAAGGAGGTCTACGCGACACTGAATGTGGTGCCGTAGTTTGTGACGCAGGATCTAGTCGTCGTCCTCGTCGTCCTTGGCACCGAGTGTGCCGAACGGCGTGCCGATTCTGAAGGATGTACTCTCCACAACCTTGCCATCTTCATCATGGACCCTTGTGGACTTCGTGATGGAACAACCGGACACCAGTCCTGAAATCAGCATGGCCATCACGATTACTGATAGAAATCCGTATCCATTGGTCTTTCGAGAACTCATGTCATCGACTCCTTCTGCTGGCGGTCCTGAATGTTCAGACCATCCATACACCGAATCGGTCGTGATTTCTTGTAATAATTCCAGTTGTGGAGTTCTCTTCGACTCCGGTGTGACGCTGCGGGACCCGGTCTTGCATCTGCCGACATGGTATCCAGCCGTCAATCGATGACATTGCCCAGCATCGCAGGCAGTGCCGATGAGTTGGCGTGGCGCAGGGCGACTTCTCTTTCGATCTGGCCATCTTCGACCAGTTGCTTGAGGTGCTGGTCGAGGGTGATGCAGCCATCTCTTCGATGGGTCTCGAGCATGCCAGGGATCTGCGCCCACTTGCCGCTTCTGATCAGGTGGGAGATGGAACCGTGGCTTCGCATCACCTCCATCACCGCTCTTCTGCCTTGCCCGTCCGCTCTCGCCACCAGTTTCTGGGCGATCACCGAGTGAAGTGAGAAGGACAGTTGCGAACAGATCTCCTGGGAGCGATCGCTCGGGAAGATGTCGACCAGACGGGTGATGGCACCGCGTGTATCCCGGGTGTGCATGGTGGTGATGACCAGGTGGCCCGTCTCTGCTGCGGTCAATGCCAGTGCGGCGGTTTCTGCATCACGCACTTCACCGACGAAGATGACATCGGGGTCCTCGCGCAGGGCACTGCGCAGTCCTCCGGAGAAGGACTCCAGGTGGTTGCCCAGTTCACGCTGGGAGATGAGAGCGCGATCTCCCTCGAGGATGTATTCGATCGGATCTTCCAGGGTGATGATGCGCTCGCCTCGATCCCGCGCACGACGTCCCAGCAGACTGGCCACGGTGGTGGACTTTCCGCTGCCGGTGACTCCGGTGATGATGACAAGACCCTGCTCCATGCCGACGATGTCCTGCCAGGATCGTTCCATCGGGAAGCCGATCTCTTCCGGTGGCGGGACACTGCGCGCCAGCACCCGGATCGCCGCACAGGTACCCTCGCGCGAACGAAAGGCATTGATCCGAAAGGACAGATCGCGACCGGGCCACTCCCATGACGCATCCAGATCCTCTCCGGCGCTCAGTAGTGCTCGGGAGCGTTCATTGAGGATCGGTTGAAGCAGTGCGATCACGGTTTCATCATCGAGATCGGAAGCCTGAGGCAGCGGCACCAGTTCGCCGTCGAAGCGGTAGTGGGCGACCCGTCCTGGTTGCAGGTGAAGGTCGCTGATGCGGTGAACGCCATCGGAGAGGAAGGCGGGCTCCTCGAATCGGCCGAGCAGGTCCTCAAGGCTCCAGAGGGTCTCAGCGACCGAATAGACCGGGGTAAAGGGAATGGGTGCGGTCATCGCAGGTGGCTCCTCTCGCCGACTGGAGGATGCTACCCGAGGGAGACGGCTCGGGCACGGTTGCGGGTTCCTGACACTGGCCTTATCCTTGGCGAGTGGCGTGAAATGCCTTCATTATCGGGTTTCACGGCCAATTCCGCCGACCAGGGCGCTTTTTCGTGAAGGAATTGCGTTCGATGGTCGAAATACGGAGTGTCGGACGGCTACCGACCTTCGTGCGGAGCTCCGGGAAGTACGCCCCCCGGGGACCGCACGGATGTCCGCAGCTGCCGCAGGAGAAACATGGTCGGTCCACGCGGATTTGAACACGAAAACATCCTCCCATCCGATCTCAAGCGCCTCGAAGCGTGCGAGAAGCGGATCGGATATCGCTTTCAGGACCCGAATCATCTGGTCCAGGCATTGACCCACTCATCTCTCAAGACCATCGATAATCCCTGCAACGAGCGGATGGAGTTCCTCGGCGACTCCGTACTTGGCATGGTGATGACGGAGTTCCTCTTCAACTTCTTTCCCGAACGTCCCGAGGGAGAACTGACTCAGATCAAATCAGCGGTGGTCTCGACCACCACACTCGCCGAAGAGAGTCAGCGGCTCGGTCTCGATGAGGTCTATGCCGTCGGTAAGGGAGTGACCAGTCGTCGCAAACTTCCCAACAGTCTGATGGCCAATGTCTTCGAGGCGGTGATTGCAGCGATCTACCTCGATGGAGGGATCGTCGAGGCCAAGGAGTTCATCGTCAGAAATCTGTATCACCAGGTTCTGGCAGTGAACCAGAAGGAACATTCGGTCAACTACAAGTCGATCCTGCAGCAGCATCTTCAGAGAGAAGATGGCTCGACTCCCAATTATCGGGTGCTGAGCGAGAGTGGACCCGACCACGCCAAGGAGTTCGTGGTGCAGGCGATGCTCAAACGAAAACCGCTGGGAACCGGCGAGGGAACGACCAAGAAGGAAGCGGAACAGGCGGCCGCAATGGCAGCGCTGGAGCAACTGGGTATCGACCCTTCCGCCTGAGGTTCACGCCCGATCGACCAACGAACCCCCCATCAAAAAATCGGATCGGGAGAGAACCCGGATGCCACCACTCTCGCAGCGGTGGAACCAGTTCCCTCCGTCACCGACATCACAGCGGACCCATGTGGGACAGGGGTTTCTTACTTGCGTCGCAGCTGCTCCTTTCGAGCCTGGCGTGGTTTCTTCGGCGGTTGTTTTGCCTGCTGGCTGCTGGCGACCTGTTCCATCTGATCGACCAGGATCTTGCAGCGCTCCAACAGCACCGGATCGGATGCGAAGAGAACGATGGAGTTGGTCGAGGGAGTCGCCACGACATCGAATCGTTCGTCGGTCCACCAGGAACGCATCTCGCGCAGTGCCTTGAATGTGTCATCCAGCGAAGCGTTCTTCAGCTCGATCACAATGCTCTGGAAAGGATCCTCCGCAATCGAGATCGGTGGGTAGGCAAACACGATTTTGATCTCGTTCGGAATATTGACACGGGAAGAAAATCTTCTTGTGTCTCTTTTGGGTGTACTCGGGATTGCATCTCGAACGCCGGGTGCCTTGACCACATCGAGTCTCCAGCCGAGCGCCTGGAGCATCTTCATCGCCATGAAGGAAGACTGCCAGTTGTCTTGATCAAAGATGTGCAGCAACTTCACATTCTGTGCCTCCAGTTGATGATCGTCGATGCTCTTTCCCGAGGGGAGGATCACCATGTACTGGGGATGGGTATCGATCACCTGAAGTAACTGCAGGGGCGTGATCGGATGCGGATCTCCGTACGAGACATCGGTCGAGGTGTCATCGACGGCCTGCACCACGACAGTGGAATCGACGACCGGGTCGCAAGCATCGAGACGACTCCCCAATCCTCTGGGGGCGATCAACACGAAGGTGAGAAGCAGCACCATCGAAGTGGTGCCAGAAATGATGTGGGAGGCCATGACGGCCCTCCTTTCGTTGACGAACCGGCGGGACTACCGGGCGGGCATCGGGTAGATTGCATCCGGTGTGCCCAAACGAGATGGCCTTGAATCGGTCGATTCAGGGCGATGACGACGATTTTCGGTCGGGGGCTGCCCGGCCCGAGGCATCCATGTGTATGAAATTCCAACACTTTTGCGAGAGCAGGGGAGTCGTCGTCGGCGTGCGGCTATCCTGCGTCCTTGCTCGGACGGCAGGTGAGCGGCGCGTGAAGGGGAAGTGTTACCGATGAAGAAGGGCGCCGAGGAGGTCGTTGACGATCGCGATCCCCTGGTCGAGAGAATCGTCTCTTCATCGCCGGTACTCGATGAGGTGCTGCGCCGCCTGCTCGACGAGAAACTGCTTCATGTGGGTCGTTGTGGTGAGGGTGCCGCGGGATTGCTGGTGGCGCATCTCACCGAGCATCTCGACCGTCCGCTGGTGATCCTCTGTTCCAGCCCCGATGCGGCCGAGCGACTTCGCCGCGATGCTTCGACCTTCACCGCCGAGCCGATCGGTCACTTCGGGATGTGGGAGAGCATCTTCGAGGCGGACTCGCAGCCAGATCCAGAGACATTCAGGGAACGACTGGAGGCGGTCGACGATCTGAACAAGGGATCGTTGCGGACCATCGTCGCGCCGGTTCAGGCGGTATTGCAGCCGCTCTCCACCGATACGGGTGAAGATCATCGTGTTGTCATGAGGTGTGGCGACAGGAAACAACCCGGTGATCTTGCCCGGTCGCTGGTGAAGGCGGGCTACCGTCGCTTCCCACAGGTGGCTCGCCCTGGAGATTTTGCCATCCGTGGTGGTTTGCTCGATGTCTGGCCGAGAGAGAGCAGCATTCCTTATCGCCTCGATTTCTTCGATGACGAACTGGAGAGCATCCGGTCGATCTCGCCACGCGATGGACGGGTAGGTTCCACGCTGGAAATGCTGGTGCTGACCCTGGCCCCCAAGGAAGCGTGGTTCATCCAGGGCTGGACCGGCAAGGAAACGCTGCTCTTCGATGCGCTGCCAGAAGATTCGGTGGTGGCGGTGTGGGACCCACGAGATGTGGAAGAGAAGACGCACTTCCTGATCGGGCAGTGGGCGACAAGAAAGCGCCAGCAGCTGTGCGATTCCTTCTGGGCACGAGCCGGTAGATTTCTACGGCTACAGCTCGAACCCCTCGTCCCCGAACCGGGACGACGACCCGTCACCTTGCCGGTGATCTCTGCGGAGAAGTTTCAGGGATCCTTCGAGGCCACCATCGACGCACTCGCCGAGGAATCGCAACGAGGTTCAGATGTACTGGTATTTCTCCGGCAGGAAGCGGAAGCGGAGCGCTTCAAGGAAGTTCTCGGCGAGGCGAATGTGGGATCTTCCACGCGGGTGCGACTGGGGGATCTCTCGACCGGTTTTCGCTGGGAGGAGCCAGGCGGTGGCATCTTCGTCAGCGGCAATGCTGCCCTGGGAAGAAAGCGGAGCCTCGAACGGGTCCAGAAGAAGCGCCTCGAGGGTCGTGCCGTCGATCACTTCATCGAACTGGAAGAGGGACAGCTGGTCGTGCATGTCGGTCATGGCATCGCTCGTTACCAGGGCCTGCGCAATATCAGAGACGGTGCGCGCCAGGGAGACTTCCTGATCCTCGAGTTTGCAGAAGGTGTGACATTGATGGTGCCAGTCGACCGTATCGACCTGGTCCAGAAGTATGTCGGAGGTGGACGACAACCGGGACGACTCGATCGGATCGGAAGCGCGGCATGGTCAAGAAAGAAAACAAGAGCCGAGGAGGCCCTTCATGACCTGGCATCGGAGTTACTGGAGGTCCAGGCTCTACGAGCGGAGCGTCCCGGATTTGCCTTTCCTGCGGATGATGCAGCACAGCTTGCCTTCGAGGATTCCTTCCCCTTCGAGGAGACTGCAGATCAACTCGAGACGGTCGTGGCGATCAAGCAAGACATGGAGAAGCCAAAACCGATGGATCGCCTGGTGTGCGGAGATGTGGGTTACGGCAAGACCGAACTCGCCATGCGAGCCGCCTTCAAGGCGATGCGCGCCGGGAAGCAGGTGGCATTGCTGGTGCCGACGACGGTCCTGGCCCAGCAGCATCTGGTCACCTTCCGGGAACGGATGGCGGAATGGCCGGTGCGTGTCGAGGCGATCAGTCGCTTGCTGTCACGCAAGCAACAGACAGATGTGCTGGAGCGATCGGCACTGGGTGAGGTCGATATACTGATCGGCACCCATCGACTGCTCTCCGGTGATGTGAATTTCAAGGACCTCGGACTGATCATCATCGACGAGGAACAACGCTTCGGAGTGGCTCACAAGGAGAAGCTGAAACAACTGCGTCGCCTGGTCGACATCCTGACCCTCACCGCCACACCGATTCCCCGAACGCTGCACATGTCGATGGTGGGGGTGAAGGACATCTCGAGCCTTCATGAGGCACCGGAGGGTCGTGCGCCGATCCAGACCGAGGTGTGTAGTTTCGATGAGTCAAGGTTTCGGCAGATCGTGCTTCGTGAACTCAATCGAGACGGCCAGGTTTTCTGGTTACACAACCGTGTTCAGAGCATCGATGAATGTCGGCAAAGGGTCGAGAAACTACTCCCGGAATCGATCGCTGTTGTCGCACACGGACAGATGAATGAGCACGAACTGGAAGACAGGATGCTGCAGTTCATCGACAAGGAAGCCAATATTCTCATCTCGACCACGATCATCGAGAGTGGCCTGGATATACCGAGTGCAAATACGCTCATCGTGGAGAGAGCCGATCGCTTCGGACTGTCGCAGCTGCATCAGTTGCGAGGTAGGGTGGGCCGCAGTCATCACAAGGCCTACTGCTATCTGCTGGTTCCCGAGGACCGACCCTTGAAAAATGACGCCAGGCAACGGTTGCACGCCATCGAGGAGTATTCGCAGCTCGGAGCCGGATTTCAGATCGCGATGCGCGATCTGGAGATTCGCGGAGCGGGCAACATTCTGGGCAAGGAGCAGTCGGGCCACATCGGCACCATCGGTTACGACCTGTTCTGTCGACTGCTCGAGCGTGCCGTTGCCGACATGCGCGGGATACCGTGGCAGGAACCGCCAGAGGTGGAGATCGCACTCAAGGGTCTGTGTCGAATCCCCGAGGAGTACATCTCGGATACGCGCCAGCGGCTCAGAACCTATCGCGCCGTGGCCACGGCTCTGCGTCAGACCGAACTCGATCTGATCGTCGAGGAGTTACAGGACAAGTGCGGGCCATTGCCGCCGGAGACGGGCAGATTGATCGGGCAGCAGCGACTACGAATTCGACTCGGTACCTGGGGCGTCCAGAGGATCGCACCGGAAGAGGGATGGTTGGTGATGCGAGGCGACAGGGACGCCATCGAGCAGGGGATCCGCGGAATCGGCTGGGAGTTGCGAGATCTTCCCGATGGAACCTACGCCGGACGGCCAAAGGGTGCCACCGCACCGACAGATCTCGACGGCACACTGGAGGCGCTGAGGATTGAAAATGCGAGCGGGGTATGACCCGACAGATGCCTCAGGGGCAGTTGTTGAGTTCGCAGTCTATGGTGTCGTCGGTGGGATCGGCTCCGCAGCTGCCGACAGGATCGGGCACCGATGGAGAACCGGGCACGAACAGGGCACTCAGCAGGTAGATGGCATCCGGCAGGTTGAAGCTTCCGTCATCGTTCATGTCTGCGGCATCGAGACAGGTCGCTGGCGAGGATCCTGGCACGAAGAGAGCGCTCAGCGAATAGATCGCATCGGGTAGATTCACCGACGTATCGTCGTTGATGTCTCCTCGTATGAACTGGGTGCCGCCATCTGTGAACATGAACCAGCTGAGGACATCGTTGACCTGGGTGAGTCCACCTGTGGAACCGATGAAGCCGACCCAGGCGGAATCGGAATCCAGATGCTCCAGAAGATCAATCTGGATCGACATCCTGGGTACCGATAGATCATCGAGGTATACCTCGAAGATATTGCCGGTATAGGTGACGCGCATCGTTCTGAGTCCGGTGACATTCGTTAGCGTGGTGTCGATCGCCAGGCCTGCGAACAGTTCGTCCGCAGAGTTGGGAGCAGTAGCACGCCCATGAATCGACAGGTGTTGCACCGGGGGATCATTGAAATTGCCATTGACGTAGGTGTCGATCTCCACGACCAGACTGTTGAGCATGCCGTCGTATCCGAGTGGTCCACCATTGGAGTAGAGTGAGGTGGGAGATTCATTCTGCATGATGAAGACCATCCCATCCGCACCGCCGGTGATGGGAGTGACCTCGTAGGTGAAGGTCGTGTCGAAACCGCCGAGTAATGCAATCTGATCGGATGTGTAGACCGCTCCAACCTGGCCAGTCGTGGCCGGGGTCAGCCTCACCCGGTCTCCCGACTGAGCAGCGCTCCCTACCAGGGTGAGACCGGTCATGTCGAGAAAATCGGGGTAGTCGAGATCTGCGTGTACTGCCGGAGAGGTTGCCAGCAGCAGCAAGACAAGCAGATCAGTAGCCAGGATTCGCTGAAGCGAACCGGTGCAAGAAGACATCGATATTCCTCCGAGCGGAGAGCCATTCCGCTGCCTCGATGATACCGCCCTGCATGTCGATGACGAAGGAGGTGGTTGGCACCGCGTTGAAACTACTTCACGAGCGCCTTAGTGGCTGCATCGGCGTGATAGGGGATCATTTCGTCGTCGGAAAGCCCCAGTTTTTCAATGATGGCCAGAAGGTGATGATCGACACCGATTTCTGCACCGGGCCTGAATCCAGGCACCGTGATGACCTGGGCGAGAACTCCGCCGAGACCCCGATGAATCAATCCGCGCGGCAAGTAAACCAGATCCCCGACCGCAAGTTTGTCTTTTCGAAACAGATGAGAAGCGAGTTCGCGGTCGACATCGCGTGCTTCGAGGGCATCGACATGAGGACTGGTGAGTATCGCAGCTTCAGGCTGGACCATCTGCACCAGATAGAACTCATCGAATCCACCATCGACCGGATGGTAGTGGGTGAAGGAATCGGAGATGCGGACCCGGTGAGCGTTGAGACCATGCCAGATGTAGGGTCCGACCTCCGGCTTCCAGGTCAGTAGTATTCTTCTGTATGCGCCCTCTTCCTCGGCACAGCCACCGGGAGTGTCGGTGATGGTCGGATCCCAATCGGGTCGAATGAATCCCGGCACTCCGTCGGGAGGGGAAGCGGGAACCTCGAAGATCACGAACGAGAGGGGAGAGTCGGCGAGAAGCCCTTCACCTGGTCGAAGCACGACGATATCGCCGGCTGCGAGATTGCTGCTGCGGAAGGCAGCGCCGCCAGAGATTTCCGCTCGTGATTCTCCTTCCTGCACGAAGGCTGCACGGGTGCGGGAGTATGGCAGCAAGGTTCTCGAGTTACGCAGGACCGAAACATCGTGGCCTGGATTACGGATGCGGAATGCCGATCTGAGTGCTGCAAAGCCACCCGGATCTCCATCATCTTGCCCCAGATGCGCGATGGAAATTCTTGGAGTGCGATCCCCGCCGAACTGAGGCATTCCGGAACACCCGATCAAGAGGAGGGTCAGCAAGATGGACAGGGCCGGGATCATGAAGCGTGGTGTGGTATGCATCTCGAGAACTCCTCGGTTGTCTGGGCACTTGAAAGGATCGAAGCCAGGCCCGATCAGGATAACAGGGCGATGAGGCGAGGTCATGAACTGCAGATCCTGCCCGTGGGACTCTATCGATGTGCGGTGGGCTAGGATATCGTCTCCCGGTAGGTTCATTGAGAAAACCATGACAACCTGGAGGCTGTATATTGTTCAGCAAATCAGACGTTTGGCGCCGTGGCCGAGCCATCACACAACTGTTGATCTTGTTCACTATCGGGACCACTTCTTCCCTTCTGGCAGATTCCAGGGCCTATATCGGGGCACGGGTGATGCCGGTCTCTGGGCCCGCCATCGAAGACGGTGTGCTGGTGGTTCGAGATGGAAAAATTGAATCCGTTGGTGCTCGATCTGATGTGGTGATTCCGTCGGGAGCAACGCAGATAGATTGTTCAGGCAAGACGATCATTCCTGGTCTGATCTGCACTCATAGCCACATCGGCATGGGAGGTGGCGGCGATAGTTCGGATCCGATTCAGCCGGAGTGCTGGACGCTGGATTCGGTCAATGTCCGCGCTGCATCGTTTGAACGAGCTCGAGCCGGTGGATTGACCCTGGTCAATCAGATGCCGGGTTCAGGCCACCTGATCAGCGGACGAACCACGTATCTGAAACTCAGACGTGGCGGCAAGATCGACGACCTCCTCATCAAGGATGCCGATGGCTGGCCGATGGGCGGGCTGAAGATGGCCAATGGGACCAACTCTCAGCGCTCCGCACCGTTTCCTGGAACCAGGGCCAAGTCTGCCTCTCTCGTTCGCGAGGCCTACATCAAGGCACAGGAGTATCAAGCCAAGATCGAGAAGGCTGTCGATGATCCGGACAAGATGCCAGAGCGTGATCTTCGCCTCGAGGCTCTGGTCGAGGCGCTGGAAGGCAAGCGCATCGTCCATCACCACACCCATCGCCACGACGACATCCTCACTGTATTGAGATTGCGCGATGAGTTCGGCTTCCAGGTGGTCCTTCACCATGTCAGCGATGCCTGGAAGGTTGCCGAAGAGATTGCTGCTGCGGGTGCTCCCTGTTCCATCATCGTGATCGATTCACCCGGTGGAAAACTGGAGGCCAGGGACATCCGTCTGGAGAACGGAGTGGTTCTGGAGAATGCTGGCGTCAACGTGAGCTTTCATACCGACGACTGGATCACTGATAGTCGCCTGTTTCTACGTTCGGCTGCACTGGGAGTGAGAGCCGGGATGAGTCGAGCAGGAGCACTGAGAGCTCTGACCCTGTCGGGCGCAGAGATGCTCGGTCTCGATGAGAGGACAGGCTCTCTGGAACCAGGAAAAGACGCTGACTTTGCCATCCTCGATGGAGATCCGTTCAGCGTCTACACCCAGGTGCTGGAGACATGGGTCGAGGGCGTTCAGGTCTTTGACCGATCTAATCCTGAACACCTGTTGTTTGCCGTCGGCGGCCGAGGCGCAGGAGATGACCAGACATTTCAGTGCTGTGGCGAAAGAGGTGGGAAATGATGATCCTACGAATCTTCCTCGGCTGTCTCTTGTTGCTGCTGGTCCCTGCGATTTCAGATGCCAGCCCGGAGCAGGTCATCGCCATCCGTGGGGGCACAGTCCACACGATGGCAAAGCAGGCCGATGGTAGCTGGGCAGTGCCGATCGAGAATGGTGTCGTGCTGATTCGAGATGGAAAGATCTCTGCAATTGGAACCGCCGCATCGGTCGAGATCCCCGAGGGCACACGAGTCATCGAAGCAACTGTGGTCACACCTGGATTGATCGATTCACGCTCCGTGGTCGGGCTCGCTGGCTGGCTCAACTACGACCATGATCAGGATCAGCTGGAGCGCTCTTCGCCGATGCAACCCGAGCTGGATCCGCGAGATGCCTACAATGTGCGAGAGCCATTGATCGAGTGGGTTCGGTCACTGGGTGTCACGACCCTTCACACGGGCCATGCACCCGGCCAGTTGATCTCGGGCCAGACCTTCATCGTCAAGACCAGGGGCGACAATGTGGATCAGGCTGTGCTGAAGCCGGATGGAATGGTGGTCTGCACACTCGGATCGTCAGGATTTGGATCAGGTGGAAAGAGTCCAGGCACCCGTGCCAAGCAGATGGCGATGCTCCGCCAGGAGTTCATCAAGGCACAGACGTATCTCGATAAACAGGCCGCTGCAGAAACTGACGAGAAGAAGGACGCCCCTGGCAGAGACCTGCGTAAGGAGGTGCTGGCGAAGGTACTCAACAGAGAACTTCCACTGATGGTCACGGCTCATGGATCTGTCGATATCCAGAATGTGCTGAGGCTTCAGAAGGAACTGGGTATTCGTGTCGTGCTGGAAGGCGCATCGGAGTGTTACGACTTCATCGATGAACTCAAGCAGCAGGAGATCTCCGTGATCATTCATCCGACGATGATGAGGGCTTCTGGCAAGGGTAAGAACGCCAGCATGGAAACTGCGGCAAAACTGGTGGCCGCTGGAATCCCGGTCGCCATGGGTAGTGGATACGAATCGTATGTCCCAAAAACCCGGGTCGTGTTGTGGGAGGCAGCCATCGCCTGTGCTTATGGTTGTTCCTTCGCCGATGCGCTGGGACTCATCACGGCCTCGTCGGCGGAACTTCTGGGGATCTCGGACCGTGTAGGCTCTCTTGAAGTGGGTAAGGATGGGGATGTTGCCCTCTACGACGGCGATCCATTCGAATACACCACGCATTGCATTGGGACCATCATCGAAGGTGTTGTCGTCAGCGACCAGACGCGCTGAGGAGGCGGATGAGTTCAGTGGCGGATGAGGTCAATCATGGCCAGGTTGGCAGTGGTCTCATGTCCACGCCACTGACCAGTAGATGCTTCATCCTGGGGCTCATCTTCGTGGTCGTCCTGCTGCATTGCATGGCTCTGCCACATCGAGAACTCCGGGGTGAAGAGGGCAGAAGGGTTGTTGCCGCTCGGGAGATGATCGCGAACTCGGATGCGATCGTGCCAACCGTCTGGGGGCAACCCTATCTCAACAAGCCACCCCTCTATCCCTGGCTGACGGTCGCTGTTTCTCGCATCTCGGGCGCACCGATGAACGAGATTGCAGTCAGGATTCCAGCACTGGTCGCGACGGTATTGACCGGCCTACTGTTGCTTCTTGCAGGACAACGGCTGGGGAACTGGCGCGTGGGATCCTTTGCAGCGCTCTTTTTTCTGCTGTGTCCTGTCGTGATCCGAAAGTCGACGCTGGGAGAGACCGATCTGCTGCTGACTCTGGGCTGCACGATGTATGCCATCGAGATGCTGCTGATCCAGAGTGCCACCTCGAAGCGGGGAATCGCCAGTTCGGTCTGGATGACCGCGGGACTCTGCATCGCATTGCTGGCGAAGGGGCCGATTGCGCTGCTCTTCATGCTGTCAGTGATGATGGCCGCTGCCATCGCCGGAGGTTCCGCGAGATGGAAGCAGCCCAGCTGGTGGGGCCCACCCATTGCAGCGCTGGCGATCAGTTCCATCTGGGTACTTGCAGTACTGGATCGGCTTGAAGATCAGGGATTGATCACGAACTGGATGGCAGAGTTGGCTCGATCACGATCCGGCGGTGAATGGTGGCGACACAGGTGGGAGTTCATCAGTGGAGTGGGCCTGGGTTTCTTTCCGGCGATATTGTTCGTGACCTTCTCTGGCTCGCCCCGCGCTGATCGTGGCTGGTTTGGAGATGTGCGGCTGCGCCCACTGGCGATCGCAGTCTTGATTCCAGGGCTGGTTCTGTTGATCTGGCCGGCGGTCCAGCCCAGGTATCTGCTTCCCGCACTGCCTCTTCTGGCGTGGATGGCAGCGATGTTCATCGATAATTCGATGGCTGGTGGCGATGCAGCAAGGGGTGGCGAGAAAGCAATTTCAGTCTTCACTCGAATCATCCGCACACTGATAGGTAGCGTAGGAGTGGCTTCCATTACCGTAGCCATCGCTCTCCTGTTCACTGAAGTTTCGATAGAGGGTCTCCCTCTCATCTCTGCATCTGGATTGATGATGATGGGTGTGATGCTCTCGGCCGCCGTCTGGGTACCGCTGAAGAAATCGGAGCGGGGATCCGCCGAGTCATCGGCGATGCGCTGGATCCTGATGCTGCTGGCGTGGCTCGGTTGTCACGCACTCATCATCGAGCCGGATCGGGGTCTCTACAGGCCCCTACAAGAAGTGGCGAGGCAGATCGAGCAGATGGTGCCCAGCGACGAGATCCTGTGGCACGATGTGAACGCTCGATGGAATACCCTCGGCCAGATCGATCGTGAGTTGCGCATCGTCACTGCAGAAGCTGGACCCAGCGCTGGCGACTGGTTTCTCACCGTCGAGGCTGCAGAATCGAGGCTGACGGACGGCTGGAAACCGATCGAGTTCGATGATGGCCAGAAGGCATCCCTGGGACTCCAGCGATCTGATTGAGGTGCGATCGGAAAGGAGAAAACTTGATGCAATTCCGGGTTCTTCTCCTGTGCATCCTGCTGGGACCATCATCGCTGCTGGGACACGATGGAGTTCATGTAGATGTAGATCGTATCAACGAACTGATTTCAAAGAGCGATGACCCGGGTCCTCTGTACCTGATGAGGGCAAGATTGTGTCGTGCACATGGCCGCCCGGAACTGGGGCTGAAAGATTGCCAGGTCGCTCGTGGTTGCGGTGTGGATCCATTCGCAGAAAAATTTGAAAGGGCGCTTTGTCTGCGGGATGCGCTTCGCCATGACCGAGCGATGCAATTGCTCGACGATCTGGTGAACAACTCGGTGTCGGTGCCGCTGGATGTGCTGAGTGAACGATCATCCATCCGCCAATGGCGTGGCGATATCGATGGAGCCATCGTTGATCTGGCCAGGGTCCACGCAGTCCGGCCCGATCTGGAAACCACCCTGCGTCTCGGTTCTCTTCTTGAGAAGCGCAAGGCTCATGGGCTGGCGGCATCCCTCTATCGACAGATGATGGAACGTGCCGGTGAGAGTGCGTTACTGACCATCGGTTTGATCCGTGTCGAATCTGCCAGGGGCCAGCATGATGCGGCGTTACAGTTGATCGATGTTCAACTGGAGAACGCCTCTCTCAAGGCGCCGTGGCTGCAGAGGAAGGCGGAGGTGCTGACTGCTGCAGGGCGAGTGGATGAAGCGAACAAGGTACTGGAAGCCGCTCTCTCAGATCTGGACAGGATTTTCAAGCGACGACCAGTACCGATCCACAGGGTCACCCGAGCTCGAATACTGCGTCAACTCGGTCGTCTGGATGAAGCCAGCAGCGAGTTGAAGTTGGTACTCCAGCAGGCTCCCGGTTACGAGACCGCTCGATCGGAACTGAAACTGGTAGAAAAACTCCAGGCGGATCAGAAACGATGAAAGCGAATCATCAGCGGAGAATGCGACGTCCTTCAGAGACCAGAGATTCGTCCTCATGTCGGGTTCCCCAGACGATGCAGCCGATGGCGTGGATGGCACCCACTGCATCGAGTGCAGATCCAGCACTCCAGGCCGGTGCCATACCGTATCCCTCGATGAAGCAATCACGCAGTCGAGGTTGCTCGAGCCAGATTCCTGTTTCCATCCGGATCCAGTCAAAGGCAGGGTGATTGGCATGGGCGTGTTCAAAATCGATGACGCCGACATGAATCAGAAGCCAGGCGGGCTGGGACTATTTTCGTCCACGGTCGTGGTAGTGACGACGGTGGTCGGTGCCGGTGTCTTCACCACCACGGGCCACTTTGCAGCGGAGCTGGGAAGTGGTTGGGCTGTGCTGGTCACATGGTGCGTGGCTTCTCTCATCGCCATGCTCAGCGCTCTCAGTACCGCAGAACTGGGTGCCATGATGCCCCAGTCTGGAGGGGACTATGTCTATGTTCGACGAGCCTTCGGGGCGAGGGTCAGCTATGTCTTCGGAGTGATTTCAGGACCCGCGGCATGGACCGTGGGCAGCGCATTCGTTGCGGGAACTCTCGGGAAGCACTTCAACAACCTGATTCCAGCAGTACCTGACCTGGTCGCCTCCGTTGCTGCGGTCTTGATATTGACAGTGCTTCACACCCGCGGTGTTCGAGTAGGTGCGCTCTTCAACAACACAACAACTGTCCTGAAGGTGGCCCTGATCGCTGGCTTTGTCGCCGCCGGAATGGCTGCCATCTTCTGGGGGGAAGGAACTGGAGCAGCAGTCGAAGCCACATCGCTGCAGTCGAATCCGTTACAAGGCTGGGCTCTTGTTGAGAAGATCTTCTTCTCGAGCATCTTGGCTGGATTCGCATTTGCTGGCTATAACGCGGTGGCGCTGATGGCGGGTGAAGTCAGGGATCCTGGTCGCAACATTCCTCGGTCCTTGATCCTTGGACTCGGTGGGATCTCGGTGATGTATCTGCTGGTGAACATGGTGTTCGTACTGGCCACCGATCCGGCGCAGATGGTCGATTCCGAGGGCAACGGAATCTCTGATCTGGGCACATTCACGGCACAGCGATTGTTCGGAGATGGCATCGCAACACTGTTCGATCTGGTGTTCGTGCTGATCTTGATCTCGACACTCAGCAGTTGTATCCAGGTTTCTTCCCGGATCAGCTGGCGGATGGCTTGCGACGGTCAGATGCCTGCCGGACTGGGGCGCTCGAACTCGAAGAATGCTCCGACCAATGCCCTGTGGTTACAGGCGCTGTTGATCATCCTGTCGCTGGCATTTCTGGTGAGGAAAGAACTGCTTCTGCTCAACGGAATGTGCACTCTCATCGTGGATGTGCCACTGGCATTGACGATCATCCGTCTGCGCAGAAGCGAGCCCGAAACACCTCGTCCCTTCAGGGTTCCGCTGTACCCATGGATTCCTCTGATCCGGATCTTGCTGGCGGCCTACATCGGATACGCCTTCATCATGGAAGACACATGGAATGGTCCAAAGGCCGCTGCATTGATTGCTGCCGTGTTGCTGTTACAACCGATACTTGCGAGGGGTCGAAAGGAGTGAGGTTGAAGGCACTGTGGATGCTGATGGGAGTTCTTCTCTGGTCTGGAACTATTCAGGCACAAGAGCGCCCACCCAACTTCATCGTGATCTTCTGCGATGACCTGGGATACGGAGACCTGGGCTGTTTCGGTCATCCGACCATCGCAACACCCCATCTCGATCAGATGGCTGCAGAAGGGCAGAGATGGACGCAGTTCTATGTCGCTGCTCCAGTCTGCACACCCAGTCGTGCCGGTTTGATGACGGGACGATTGCCGATACGAAGTGGACTCTGTTCGCCGAAGCGCCGTGTGCTGTTCCCCAACTCTGCAGGCGGCATTCCGGATTCTGAAATCACCATCGCAGAGGCGCTGAAGGGGGCCGGATATGCCACCGGTATGGTGGGGAAGTGGCATCTGGGGCATCTTCCGCAGTTCCTTCCGCATCGACATGGCTTCGATCAGTGGTTCGGAGTGCCCTACTCCAACGACATGGATCGCAACAAGAAGGGTCCCAAGGGGTGGGAAGCATTTCTCGATCCGAAGTACGAGTACTGGGATGTTCCATTGCACCGAAACGATGAGGTGATCGAACAACCGACCGATCAACGTACCATCACCCGGCGTTACGGCGATGAAGCGGTTGCTTTCATCGATTCAAACCAGGACAAGCCCTTCTTCCTGTACCTGGCACATTCGATGCCACATGTGCCGCTCTTTCGTTCCGATCCGTTCGTCGATCGAAGCGAGCGTGGTTTCTATGGAGATGTGATCGAGGAGATCGACGCCAGCGTCGGAAAGGTACTCGATGCAGTGCGTACTCGTGGACTCTCGAAGAACACGATCGTCATCTTCACCTCGGATAATGGGCCGTGGCTGGAGTACGGCGACATGGGGGGAAGTGCAGGATTATTGCGTGCGGGCAAGGGCACGACCTTCGAGGGTGGAATGCGGGTGCCGACCATCATCTGGTGGCCCGGCACTGCAAGACCAGAAGTGGTGACAGACCCTGGAGCCACACTCGATCTGTTACACACCTTCTGTTCCATCGCAGGAGTTCAACTGCCCGCTGATCGTGTCTATGACGGGGGTGATCTGTCGGCAAGGATCCGCGGCACGGGGCCCTCACCTCGCAACAGCGTCTTCTATTACCGGGGAGATATTCTTTACGCGGTCCGAAAGGGTCCCTGGAAGATGCACTTCCGATCGAGGCCGAGATCGGGAGCCAAGGAAACGATCCACGAGACACCGCTTCTTTATCATCTGGAACATGATCCATCCGAGAAGAAGGATCTGGCGAAGAAGCATCCGGAGATTATTGAAGAGTTGAGATCGGTGGCACTGGAGCATCGATCGACGCTGATGCCGGTAGACAATCAGATGATCAAGATCATCGGTAAAACGCCGGACAAGGAGTGATCAGCAACCGTTGATCGGCTCGAGCATCATTTTCAGTATTTTCGGTTCGTTAGACAGGGGAGATGGAATCACGCGATTTGCAGCCTGATCAACGACCACCTTGAAGATGATCGATGTATTGTTCCGGAACATGACGGTGGGATCTATTGGTCCCATCGAATACCTCACAGGATCTTCCACAAGGATGAGCGCACTGTTGAGTTCGAAGTTCAATACCGTCAACTCCAGGGGATGATCGGGTTGAAATTGCTGTCCTGCCCAGCTGGAATGGCCCATCGATTCGATTTCTTTCTGGAGAGTTCTGGTCCAGAGATCGATGGTGTCGGTCTGGAGTTTGAACTCGGTGCGGCCATCTCCTGAAGGACTGGGCCGTAGAGTTTCGACGGTTCCGTTCCCGGTCCATACCGATCTCAGCTTTTTCAGATCTCCCTCGTAATAGGCTGCGAAATGGGCGCGGATCGGGGCCAGTGCCTGTTCGATCAACTCGGGATTATTTTGCCGAAAGGAATCGATCCTCTGCGAATTGGTCTGGAATGGCGGCTTATCTCCTGCAGTGGCGAGCATGGCGCAGGAGAGGATCAGCAGCAGAATGGTAGAGGATTTCATGGGGCCCTTCTTGCAACAGGTTTCGCACGAGTCTCATACACCAGTATCCCGAGGAATCTAATTTCGGACAAGTATTCTTCTACAGCCTGGTGTCTAGAGGCGGTTGGAGCATCTCGAGTAGGGCTAATTACTGCTAGCGTGGTTGGTTAGATACGATGATCCGTCACAAGAAGTATTCCCAGCACCCTCGATGGCGAGGAATTCAGCACCTACACTGCCACCCTGCTCGGGGCGCATCCTGGGGGATGCTGAGATGAACCCGTGGAACCTGATCCGGGTCGTGCCGGCGGAGGGAAGGCAGTTTCCGTGAACAATGACGATCGTTCCTGGTCACTCCCACTACGGGGAGCTCACAATCCATCTTCTTCTGCAGAGGGAACCAATCCCGGTTCCTTTGCCAATTCACCCGACATCGGTGGGCCGCTGGCCTTCTCCTCTCCCGATACTCCGGGAATGCCCGGGCCATCGAGCAAGACTGCGTGGGATTTCCTTCCCCCCGACTGGCGAATCGTGGCGACCGATCCGGAAGGAGGTTGTGCCGGTCACAACCATCCGGAAATCGGCGAACACATTCGATGTGTTGCTCCGGATGATTTCGAGGCGGTGACTCAACTGGAGAGTGCGCGGCTCGGGGTCGTGACTCCTGAAATGAAGCGAGTGGCAGACAGAGAAGGTCATCTTACCGCACAGCAGGTCAGAGACGAGATTGCCGCCGGACGCATGATCATTCCCGCAAATCGGGAGCATCTTCGCCATCAACTCGACCCGATGGCGATCGGCCGAGCCAGCAGCACCAAGATCAATGCCAACATGGGTGCCTCACCCGTGTCATCTGGCACCGATGAAGAAGTCGAGAAATTGAAGTGGTCCCAGCGCTGGGGCGCCGATACGGCGATGGATCTATCCACGGGAGGAGACATCGACGCGTGTCGTCTCGCCTTGATCGAGGAGAGCACGGTGCCGATCGGTACGGTTCCGATCTACTCGATGATCATCGGACGAAAGATCGAGGACCTCGATCACGAGATCATCCTCGAGAGTATCGAGCACCAGGCGGCCCAGGGGGTCGATTACTTCACCATCCATGCCGGTGTACGACCCTGGCACATCCCACACATCGAGAAACGCCTCATCGGGATCGTCAGCCGAGGGGGTTCACTACTGGCGAAGTGGATGATCATGCATGGCGAAGACAACCCGATGGTGACCTGCTTCGATCAGATCTGCGAGATCATGCGTCGATACGATGTGAGCTTCTCATTGGGGGATGGTCTGCGACCAGGGGGACTGGCGGATGCCAGCGACGAGGCGCAACTGGGAGAGCTGGAGACGATCGCGCAGTTGACCGAGATCGCCTGGGCACATGGCGTGCAGGTGATGGTGGAAGGGCCAGGACATGTCCCCTTCGACCAGATCGAATACAACATGAAGTTGCAACGCAGACTTTGCCATGGCGCTCCATTTTATGTGCTCGGGCCGTTGGTGACCGACATCTTCCCAGGGTACGACCACATCACATCATGCATCGGAGCCACCGCTGCCGGCTACCATGGCGCTTCGATGCTCTGCTATGTGACCCCCAAGGAGCATCTGGGACTTCCGAAAAAGGACGACGTGAAGCAGGGCTGCATCGCCTACAAGATTGCCGCACACGCTGCCGATGTGGCGCTGGGAATTCCTGGTAGCCGAGATCAAGACGATGAGCTGACCAAGGCTCGTGCCGCCCTCAACTGGCAGAAGCACTTCGATCTCTCCTTTGATCCCGACACCGCACGGGCCCTCCATGATGAGGATCTCGATGTGGACACCGATTTCTGTGCCATGTGCGGTCACGACTGGTGTAGCGTTCGCATATCGAAGGAGATCCAGCAGTTTGCCAGTGGCAAGGCCGATGGTTTCGACAGGGGAGCATCGATTCGCAGTGCTGCGCTGACCGAAGAGCAACAGGAGATCCTCGAAAAGCGCGGTGTCCTGGAACCATCCGAAATTCACAAGCTCGCTTCCAAGACACGCAAGACGATGGGTACAGAGGAGTCCAGAGCAACTTGCCATAGTGATCTGGTGGATGATCACGAGGCGAAGAAATTGCAGCGGCAAGAACCCGAGTTGTCAGATGGAGTTGCGAAGTGAGTTGAACTGCCAATTAGTGGCGGGCACTCAGATGGGCTAAACAGGAGAGGGACAATCATCATGGCGAAAAATCTCGAGTCCAAGGGCACCTTCTGGCAGCGACTACAATCGATTTCACTGACACTCATTCTCGCGCTATTGCTCATCTGGTTCTTCGGATTTCTTCGTTACGATGTAGGTGATCTGGAAGGACCAGATCGGCAGAGTTACATCGGTGCTCTGGACCAGGGGCCACAGGAACAACTAGACGATCTGATTGCACAGCAGCGTGAAATCCGTCGAGAACTTCAACGGAACAGGAGTCTTCAGCAGGACTACAAGGCGAGCAAGGAGAATGCTCGCCAGGTGATGGAAGAGATCTCAGCATTGCACAGGCTGAGTATCGAACAGGGCCTCCAGCCCCCCGAGGAAGACGTTCTTGCGCTAGCAGATGCACGTTCTCGTTTTCTTTCTTCGCAGGAAAAACTTGAAGCAGCGAACATCGCCGTGACAGAGAGAAACTCGAGGGATTTCGAACTGACCGACGACATCCAAAAACAACGTGAAGTGGTCAAGAAGCACAACATCCCCGCCACCGAACAATTTAGCGCCGCTTACGATTCGCATAGGCTCATGATTGCGATCTACAAGCTGGGGATTCCATTGCCGATGTTCTTGATTGCTGCCTGGTTGGTCAAGAGGTACAGGAGAAGCCCCTATCGGCCAATATTCTTTGCACTCCTTGTCGCAACCTTCTGGGAGGTAGGGGTCATTGCTTACGAGCATTTCCCCCGAGTGTACTTCAAGTACATCGCCATCGGTGTCGCCATCCTGATCGTTGGATTGTTCCTGAAGTTCACCCTGAGAAATCTCTCGACTCCGCCCAAAGATCTATTGCTTCGTCGATATCGAGAATCTTATGAAAAGTGCCGCTGCCCCCGCTGTGATTTCCCGATCCGGAGAGGGATCTTGCGAGATGTTTTCTGGGGAAAGAAGGGTCCCTTTGTCCCCAACATCACAGAAACCGGACACCAGGATGAAAGATCATATTGCTGTCCCTCGTGTGGTACCGATCTCTTTGGTGAATGTGATTCCTGTCAGAAGATCACCCATTCATTGCTGCCGAATTGCGAGAATTGTGGCGCCGCAACACCCGTCGAATCGCTGGAGTGATCGGAGGGGAGTGAACGCAGTGGAAGGAACCGTTCAGGGACAGCCGGGTTCGTTACAGGGGAAAGTGAAAACCGTCACGCCGCATGCCGGGAATGGAGCGGGCGGTGGAGCGCCGCCACCGAAGGCGTAACTGAGCAGGTAGACCGGATCCGAGATGTCGAGAGAGCCGTCACCATTGACTTCTGCGGCTTCCTGACAGGGCAATGTTGCTCCTCCAAATAGATGCCCGAGAATCAGCACGGGATCCGAGATGTCGATCTGTAGATCAGTGTTGGCATCGCCACGGATGAGCGAATCAGAGCCGCGGTGCCAGGTGATGATCTGATCGGCAGAAAAGTTGTTGCCACTCTGAACCAGGCCGTCGGGCCAGATGACCCGAATCTCACTGATCTGATCGTCAAAGCCGAGTCCGAAATGAGCAGACATCTCGCTCTGAGAGATGAAATTGTCTCCCACATCAATCCAACGATACAGTGAACCGCTGTCCGTGATGACATGTACCTTGGCGCCCACTCCATCCGCAGCGACATCGGAACTTCCATCGTTGTCGAGGAAGATTCTCACCCAGTGTCTACTACCTGCAGCAGTGTCATTCCTGAAGTAGCGAAGATTCTCATAGTTCCCTGCGATCACCACATCTTGGTCGCCGTCGTTATCGCTATCGAAATTCAAGATGCCACGACCAAACCCGTCGTGTATCAAACCGGAGGCGATCGATTGTTCGTTGAAGGTGTTATTGCCGAGATTTCTGAAGAAATAGGACTGCTCATTGTCGAACTGTCCGCCAGCACCATTGGTCTCGATGATGTCGACAAAGCGATCATGATCGACATCGATGGAGATGGCACCCCAGCCGTACCCGCCGTCGTAGACACCTGCGCTTCCCGAGATTTCCTGGTAGGAATGATTCCCCTGGTTGATGTATAGCTTGTTACCTGTCCAGCCGATGTTGGGGCGATAGATGGAAGTGACATACCAGTCGATGAGACCGTCGTTGTTGTAGTCTCCCACCGTTTGTCCCATGCCATTTTCTTCCTGGGCTGTGTTGGCGCTACTGGCAATCTCGGTGAACGTGCCATCGGTATCGTTACGAAAGTAGTGACTGGTGCCAAAATCTGCGACCAGCAGTAGTTCTGGGAAAAAATCGCCATTCATATCTTGAAATCGTGGAGCAAATCCGGCAGTCCCGGAAATTCCTGAGAAGAGCCCGATGGCAGCGGTCATATCGGTGAATGTCTCGTTGCCATTATTTCGAAACAGCCTGTTGCCGCTGTTGTTACTGGCGAATCCTGCAACGAACAGGTCGAGATCTCCGTCCAGGTCATAATCTCCGAAGCAGCATCCAAATCCATCCTCGATACTGGATGTGACATTTACCCCTGCGGAAACAGCAACATTCGTAAAGGAACCCGAGCCAGAATTCCGATAGAGCCGATGATTTCCTGGCGTCCCGGTAATCCCACTGCCAGCACTGGTGACATAGATGTCGAGCCACCCGTCGTTGTTGAAGTCCCCGACTGCTGCACCTTTTCCCATGTGCACATCGGTCAGGCCCCATTCTGAGGCTCGATCGGTGAAGGTTCCGTCTCCATCATTGATGAAGAGGTGGTCGGGGATTCCAGCACCGCCACCACTGGGCACGAAAAGATCCTGCCAGCCATCGCGATCAAAATCACCGCATACCACCGGACCTGTGTAGGTGGGGTGGTTGTAAACCCCTGGAATGAAGGTGATGCCGGCGAGGCCTGCACTGGCAGTCTCGTTACTGAACTGAGGTGCCTGAGCCAGTACTCCTGAACAGGTGAAGGTGAGCACCATCGAGATGGCCATTGTGTACTTCACGGTAACTCCCGGCATGAACAGGTAGATCGAAGATCTTCATCCTAGTCGACGAGTTCGCTCATGGAAACAGTCAGCAATGAGTCACTCGAAGGTAACCCAGCTGTGTCCTCCCGCTGCGACAGTGACCTCCAGATCGATGGAGCCATCTCGTAGTAGCACAATGGTCTTCGGGTTTCCGTCATCTACCCGGACTACGGCACTCTCGACGAGTCCGGTGTAGTAAAGTGGAATGCGAAGTTTCTTTGTTGTCGGTTCATCGAGTGGATTGAAGAGCATCAGGAGCCCCTTCTCTTTGGCAGCGGGATTCACCATCAACCAGTAGTCGAGGTCTCTGGCATCTGCCCTTCGAAGATGAATCAGATCACCTTCGAGTACCTGGCGATGTTTCTTGAACCAGTCGACACTCCTCTTGACCATCGTTCGCGTTTCATCGGTGTCGAAGAGTCGTGGTCCTCGATAACAAGCCTGCACACCAGCGCCGAGATTACTCATCATGATTCTCTGGTAGTGATCAATATGCTGCGATAGCGGTTCAATCGTCGCTGCCGCGCCCCCGCCGTGATACTGGGTCAGGGGGACGAACATCCATCCCATCGATCCGTTCTTGGTCCAGGTTCCATCGTAGATATTCTGACGGGTGTGGATCACCTGCTGGTCCCTGGGAAGACTCCAGTTGACCTCCCTGTAGCCCATGGCGCACTTGTTGGAGCCGGCGAGGTAGTAATAGTCGGGAACATTGAGGTACACACCATTGGCCCGGCACCACTTGTAGAAATCCGTGATGATTTTCCACTGTACCCAGCGTGAATCATTCTCACCCTTTTGAAGTGGGAGCCGTTCGGTGACATCGATGTCTCCTGGATAGGAGCCGTCATGCTCGAGCAAGCGCATACCTGTCTTGTCGAAGAACTGATACAACTTCCGGAAGTAATCTTGCCCCCAGTCGCTGGCAAGAGCGGGGCAGGAACCATGAGTGGGAGAAGTTCCCGCTGGCGAGACGATGTCATTGCCGCCGCCGATGGATCGGCTCGACAGCAGCGAATAGCCACCGATCTCGACGCCTTTCGAGCGAGCGTAATCCGCGTAGCTTTTCATCTTCTCGATGTACTCCTCGCTCTCATTCTCGATCTGAAAACCGCTACCAAAGGTCATGATGACCATCTCGAACCCGACATCGGCGCACTGATCGATGGCCAGTTTTACTCGATCCCAGTCGGCAAATCGTGCGTGCATCATCAGTGGGTTCTCGGTGGTCCACGGAGAGATGGTGCGATACATGCGCCTTCGAGCGAGGCCTTTTCGTTCCCTGTCACTTCCGTCGTAAGGGAGCACGAAGGCGCGAAATGATTGGAACAGTTCCCCTGGAGCCAGATCTTGATCGGGGCCGACCGTCGGCTGGACCTTCAAGAGACACGGTGTATGGCGCAGGTAATTGACCTGTGAACTGAACAACGGATCGAATTCCCAATGGACCGAATAGCGAGTCACCGTCTCGGGATCCATGCCAGAAAATGCGTAGTCCGTCTCGACCAGAAGATCTGGAGTCGGATAGTGGACCGATCGATCTTCAACTCGTGATGTGTGTTCTACAGCGGCGATGATCTCACTGGTGAACCGATCGATGGTGATCTTCTGATCGGTGCGATTGTGGACGCTCAGCCACTTGCTGAAGCAAGGGATGCCATCATAGAGCTCATAGTGAACCGAAATCATCACGGATTCGTCGGTAGCCTTGTCGATTCCAGGTTGGATGGCCGGGACCAGATCAAATCGAAGTGATACACCGCGTGGTGGCCACTGCACATCAGGAGAATGATGGCGAACTTGTTTCCATGCAAATCGTTCTTCTGGATAGCCGATTTCGAATCGCAGAAATTGAAAAGCAGCAGGATCGGATTCCATGTCATCGATCCACTGCTCTCGGAGGAAGGCATGATTCGGTTGTCCGGTCAAACCCCCGACATCCATCGCGACCCCGTCGATGACGACCTGAGCTTCCGGGCGAACCGATCGCAATACCGATTCTCCGGTGACCAGATTATCGATGGCTACCGTGGCCAGATTGGGAGCGATGCGGAAAGTGCGGCGTACCAGCCCGTTTGAGAGGATGATCTCATCAGCGTTGTTGCCCCGGAAGACTCCGGCACGATAGGGCGTGGGATCTACCAACCAGTCAGTGCGCTCTTCCAGAGTCAGAAGAGGTTCCACTGGCAAATCTGAAATCAGTCCGCGAGATTCCAGGATTGGAAGCATCATGACCAGGCAACAGGCGATGCAATGAATCATCTCAGGGCCTTCCCCAGATCTTTTTCAGTAGCGAATGAAGTTCAGGATCGTGCTGCTTCAGTTCCGGTCTCACGAAAGGGTAGAAATCGTTGGTCCCCACGAACGCTTCGGTTCCCTCGGCAAAGTACTCCTTGTGATCGGTCAGCGAGTAGTGGCGTCGGATACGTCCATTCATGTGAAGCACTTTTTCATATTTCTTCGATTCAACCGCGGACTGAAACGCGGCAAGGATCTCCGGATCCTTGAAGGTGACGACCTGGTCGTGCCATGCGTGTGCCATTTCATGAAGCATGACCCAGGGCTGGACATTGGATCGTTTGAGTTGGACATAGGATCGTGCCTGGGGGATGTGAACGACCTTGTGGAGGTCGAGGGAATGCCCGCCCTTTTTCAACCAACCGAGGTCGGGGTGATACTGCAAGCCCTTGATTCCGGGGCGATCCAGATCCATCACGATCTTGACCTTGCGAAGCTCAGCGATCCTCTCTGGAGGCAGAACCCAGACCAGATCTCTCAGTTGCATCTCGGCCAGAGACAGCGCCTCTTCGGCCAGAGATGGCTCCTGTTCCAGCAGTCGCTTCTCGGTCCGAATCGTCCAACCCTCGACAATTCTATCGATATGAGTCGATTCGGGGCTCTGGGTCAGGGTCAGCATCGCCACCAGCAAGAGATTCATGGCTCCTCTTTTCCTGGAGTCATCCTTCACAGGATCAGGGCCGACTCCAGTGCTGTTTCTGCAGCGGACGTACTGCATTGACCGGGCGTGTTGCCATCGTACCTTGGCATCTTGCATGACCTCGGTGACCGGGCATATTCCCGGAACCAGGCTACAGTTACAGGCTACCGATGAAGGAGGAACAACATGTCACGCTTCACCAGGACCGTTTCTGATAACTTTGCGATGGCCGTGGGGATGATCGCGCTGTTGGCAATACTAGTACTGGCTCCATTCCCAATGGATGCGAGTCAGCCGGAAGTGGCTTCAGCTGGCGATTCTCAGCAGGGATGGGTCAGCCTGTTCGATGGAACTTCTCATGCTTCCTGGAGGGGATACAAAAAAGACACCTTCCCGGACAAGGGCTGGAAGATGGATGACGGCTGGTTGCAGGTCACTGCAGGCGGCGGCGGCGGCGATATCGTCACGATGGATCAGTACGACGATTTCGAGCTCGAGCTGGAGTGGAAGGCGAATGCCGGGTCGAACAGCGGCATCATGTATCTGGCCAACGAAAACAATGGCGCGTCCTATTTCTCTGCGCCCGAATACCAGATCTATGGCGACGATGATCTGACCTCCAGCAGTGACACCTCATCTGGAGGACTGTATGCGCTCTACGCTCCGATGAACAAGAAATTGAATGCGGCAGGCGAGGTGAACCATGCTCGCATCGTTCACTGTGCCGGGAATGTCGAGCACTGGGTCAACGGAGTGATGGTCTTGCGGGCCAAGATCGGTTCCGTGGACTGGAATCGTCGGGTTGCAGCCAGCAAGTTCAACTCCTGGGCAGATTTTGGCACCGTCAAGAAGGGGCACATCGTCCTCCAGGATCATGGCAACGATGTCTGGTTTCGTTCCATCAAGATCCGAGAGATACCGGCATCGCAACGCTGGCGCTTTTCTTCCGAATCTGCGCAGTTGTTCAATGGGCACAACATGGATGGCTGGTCGGCGTATCTCAATAACGACGGCCAGATGGACCAGGTGTGGTCGGTCGCTGACGGGATCATCTCCTGTGTCGGAAAACCCGCCGGATACATCTATACCGATCGGGCCTATCAGAACTTCGTTCTCGAGGTTGATTGGCGCTGGGACCCTGTCACGAAAAAGGGCGGCAACTCAGGTGTGCTGTTCCGCCAGGTGGGAGAGCACAAGGTGTGGCCCAAGAGTATCGAGGCCCAGTTGCAGTCTGGAAGTGCTGGAGATTTCTGGTGCATCGGGGAGTTTCCGATGAAAACGGATCCTGCTCGGACACGCGGTCGAAACACCAAGCACATGGCGATGAACGAGAATGAAGTGGGCCAGTGGAATCACTACGAGATCCACTGTATCGATGGGGATGTGGTGTTGATGGTCAACGGTAAGGTGGTCAATACCGCCAGCGACTGTGCCGAAGTTCCTGGACCCATCTGTTTGCAGTCGGAGGGGACTGCCATTCAGTTCAAGAACATCAGAATTCATGAATTGCCTGGCACGACACAGAATGCCACGGGTCAGTGATTCGATCGGTATTTCTGACTGTCTTGATCCTCACGCAGGTCGGTTGCCATGGCAGCGATCTGAGGCAGGGTCGATCAGAAATCGAGCTGATCGTGCTGGGGATTGCCCAGGATGGCGCAGTTCCTCACCTCGGTTGTCAAAAACCGTGCTGTATCGCCGCGCGCAGGGATGGAATCCGTCTCGGACCCGCCTGTCTTGCACTGGTGGATCACTCCTCGGGGAAAACGGTTCTGATCGAGGCGACGCCGTCGATCGAGGAGCAGTTGTCATTGCTTCGCGATCTGACGGGGCTGGCCAATGAAGGTCGTCGCCCGATCGATACCCTGCTGCTGACCCATGCTCATATCGGACACTACACCGGGTTGATTCATCTGGGTCGTGAGGTGGCATCGACCGATGCGGTGAGAGTGCATTGCACAGGGAGGATGGCGAGTTTCCTGCGAGAAAATGGTCCGTGGAGCCAACTGGTACGGCTGGATCAGATCGATCTTCAAGTGATCGAGAAGGGACAGCCGGTCGAGATCTTTCCCGGAGTGACGGCCACCCCGCATGGCGTTCAGCACAGGGATGAGTTCTCCGACACGGTCGCCTGGCGCATCGAGGGGCCGAGACGTACGGTTGTCTTCTGCCCCGATATCGATGGGTGGCAAGATGGTGTTCTCGATCTACTGATCGATGGTGCGGATCTCTGTTATCTCGATGCGACGTTTTACGATGGCCGGGAACTTCCAGGGAGAGATCTGTCGGAGATTCCTCACCCTCCGATGGTGGTCACGATGGAGCATCTTGCAGACGAGGCGCTCGAAGCGCCGGGGCGCTTTCGTTTCATCCACCTCAACCACACCAACCCGGCACTTCGAGATGGGTCGGTCCGCGCCGAGGTCAAGCGGCGCGGATTCGCCGTTGCTGAGGTGGGGGAACGTTATTTTCTGGATTGAGTCGAGTCAGTTTCCGGGATCGCAAAAGACATCATAGTGAGCCACCTGCATCAGATCGCCGCGACCCAGAATCGGTCCTCGGTAATTCAGATCGTCGATGACCCTGTGCACCTGATAATCGAGGGAATCGAGAAAATCGAATAGCTGCTCACGCTGAGGTTGTGTGGTCAGCTTGAAGACTTCAGCCTTGATGAATGGCCTGGTTTTCTCGATCAGTTGGTGCATCGATCGAAGAATTTGCGCATCGAAGCCCTCCGCATCGACCTTGATGAAGCGGAGTTTTCCGATCAGGTCGGGGTGATGTTGCGTGAGGTATGTCGGGAGGTGTTTGCCCTCTACCTTCAGCTTGAATGCATGGCCGTGACGCCACTTGCTGATGCCAACATGCAGCCCACCGTTGCAGTAGCCTTCATCGGAGTACTCGAAATCGAACTCACCGTCCTCGGGTGTGGCGGCAAATTTCAACGGGATGATCGTTCCACGCTCGCGGTTGAGCTCTGCGTTGATCTCCAGCACACGGTACACATGAGGGTTGGGTTCCAGTGCAAGAACACAACCACCCGGGCCTGTGGCGAGAGCCATCGGAAGCGCGGTATCGCCGGTATGTGCACCGATATCGATGGTCACATCCCCCGGCCCGAGAAATGTTCTCAGTTCGGTGATCTCATCCTGGCGCACCGGCTTGTTGCTTTCCGCGGGGTGTTGCCACTGAGCATATTGAATCTTGCCATCGATGGGCAAGTCGTACTCGACCACGGTGTGGGAGTACTCCTTGAGTTTCGGCCTGAAGCCGAGCATGTAGATCAGTTCACGAGGCTTCATGGTGGAATCCTACAGTCTGCTGCCATCAAATCCGGAGATGGAAATCGGATCCCATGATGTTGAATCCGGTTTCAATTTTTGATCGGCAAGCCGTCTGCGTCGCGAAAACTGCCGGTAACAAGCATGATGAAATCGACCATCGTCCAGATTCCCATTCCTCCTAATGTGAACAGCATCAACAGTCCTGTGCCGACTTTTCCGACATAGAACCGGTGGACACCAAAGGCCCCCAGGAAAAAGCAGAGAAGAACAGCTGGAACAAAGTCTTTGTCGCTCTTTTGCATTTCAGTCATTTGATTTACCTTTCAATTTCTGGCCAGGGTAGCAAACCAGATTTCCTTGCCCATCCCGAAATGATCCGATGAGCAGCAGGATCGTGACAATGAAGGTGTGTATTCCATCGATCGCGAGTGCAATCACACCCATTACAATTTCACCGTTCATCAAACTGTAGTATCCGAAAATGGAAAGACCCAGGTCACAAAATCCTTCTAGATAGCGACCCAGATAGAAGTGTTGTATGCCAAGAATGCCAAAGACACCAGAGAGACAGACAGCGACCGTGTAGCTTTTTTCAGACCGCTGCTCCATGAAGCCCCTTCCAGGAACGTATCAAGGACTTTCAGTGTCATCCAGGTTCAGCTCGATATCAACCAGCCCGGTGGCTTCCAGTAGCAATTGCTGCATCGCGGCGAGGAGATTGAGCAGGTGAATTCTGGGATCGTCCAGTTCGTCCTCGTCGTACAGTTGTTCCCACCCATCCGATTCGATCCCGATGTCAACAGCGAGTACCAATCGAAGATCTGTGAGCACCGCAAGAAATGCATCGAAATCTGATTCAGGTATGCTGATCGCTCCCTTGCCAGCATCGTTAGCCGTGATGACGCGCTCGAAGACGGCGACCTTTTGTAACTGTCTAACTTTCAAATCATCACCGAGAAGGCGGGCATGTTCAGCCTGCGCTGTCGGATCGCTGAAGGCATCGGGAAAGAGACACTTGGTAGCCTTGGCATTCGCATCCGGATCCTCGATGAGTTTCCTCAGAGTTCCAGGGATCGTCCAGAGGATTCTCAGGATGCCGGGAGGTCCAACCAGCCTGAATGTTCCGTCCTCATCGCGAGTTACGTTGAGCATCCAGAAGAGCCCTTTCTGTCATCGCCTCTTGCAAACGAGCATCTGCGTCGACTGTTCGTGGTTCGAAATACCATGATCGACGACATCGAATGTACCCGAGATGTACTCGCAAAACTGCTTTGAAGTCCATTCTCTTTGGTGACATGGATTTCGCGGAGGACCCCAGTATCTCCGTTTCCATGGTTGATGAAGTAGACTTCTATCCGGAGTCGACAGGATCAGGAGCTGGAACTGGATCGCACTGATGTATTCGATGAGTTGATCTGGATCGACAAGATGCTCGATCACATCTGCACAGATCACCAGATCGGTGGTTCGAGGCCGTGGAATCGAGAGGTCACAGGTTTCCCAGTACTTGTGGGGGTATCGTTTCTCGAGCTGAGGGATGTTCTGCGTCAGTTCCAGGCCGGTTGTCTCGTAATCTCCGAGGAAGTGAACCAGCTTGTAGCCAGATCCGCAGCCGATGTCGAGAATCTGCCTGAACTGATGGCGCTCCATCAACTCGAGAGCGTGAAGGTAAACCTCCCGTTGCCATTCATCGGTGAGTTCTGCATCATCGTGATGTCGATAGGCAGATCGAGATCGGTAAGGCCAGGGGATGCCGTATCGATTCTTCAAGGGGCTACTTCCGTCAGTGAACACGATTCCTGGGATACACGACTAATTCTCTTCAGATTCATTTTCTCTGTCTCAGTCCATGAAGCAAGTCATGACCGAAATTGCGATGAGAGAAGTCCTGCTGACTCGATCTCGATGCAGAAAGCCGTTTATCTTTGATCCTGAATATTCCTGTCGAGCGAGACGAAGCCCGTCCAGTCTTCAGGTGGGTTTTCTGACATGAATTTGCATCGATCAGCGAGCACTCGTGAGGGCCTGTCATCAGGAAACAGGGTCTGATTCTTCCTGAAAGCGTTGGCCGCAGCAGCGAAGTCTCCATCTACATACAGTTCGATGGCATCTCGATGAAGAACAGAGATCTCCATCTGTCCATCGGTGGCGTGATTTGCTTCGCAGACCAGTTCGTAGATGGCGCCTCCCTGTCGACGGCCCTTGACCGCGACTTGATCCAACAGCCTGCAGTGCATCTCATCCGCCACAACCTCCGCAACTTCTTCGCTGACAATTATCTCGGTGCCATAGATCCGATTGAGCCCCTCGAGACGGCTGGCAAGATTCACCGTGTCGCCAAGGACCGTGTAATTGAGGCGATTCGATGATCCCATGTTGCCGACCAGCACAGATCCTGTGTGCAGCCCGATTCGAGCCCGCAACTCGGGTAAATTTCGTTTCGACCAGCCAGCGCGCATCGATGAAAGACATCTCTGAGATTCCAGTGCTGCATTACACGCACGAGCAGTCACGCGAGTTCCGTCGACCTCGGCAATCCAGAAGGCCATGATGGCATCCCCGATGAACTTGTCGAGAATTCCATCCTGCAGGTGGATCTGCTGAGTCATCGCCTCGAGGTATTCACCGCCAAGACTCACCAGTTGATCTGGCGGCAGCGTCTCGGCGATCGATGTGAATCCGATGACATCGGAAAAATAGACGCAGGCAGTGGCTTCTTTCATTCCAGGCTTGGCGACCTCGTCCTTGGTGACCAGATCTCGCACGACTCTGGAAGGAACATATTTTTCAAAGGAGACCAATGCGTGTCTCATCGCCTCCATTCGTTCCTGCATCTGATTCAATTCTGTTAGCCGTGAGGGCCTTCCTGCCTCTCCATCGATCTCGAAACGAGCGATTTTCTTCATATCCTTGTTGAGTTCACGAACCGGTCGAGTAATTCCGCCTGCGGTTCTCCAGACTATGGGAAGAGTCGCCAGAATCAGGGCCAGAAACGCGAGAGCAGTCGATCGCGTGCGTTGAGAAATTTCAGTGACCAGATCATCGATGGGAATCGCAATCAAGGATGTCAGATTGATCCCTCCCTGGCCGATCAGAGGGGACCAGACCGCATAGATCTTTCCAATTTCGGTATCGATCTCGCGAACTCCAGACGCCTGCCAGGTGGAAATGTCGCCGAGGATGGTTTCCATCTTGGTGATGGTGTTTCGGATCCAGCGGTCTTCACACTCAGCCGCACGCACTCGCTGCAGCGCACCGGAGCTATCCTCCTGAAGAGAGTTCCCCCGACTCGTGGCGACCAGAAGGCCTGTCCGGTCGTAAACAATCGAGCGACCATTCTCGGTCAGCCTCAATCCGCGAAGAAACTGGTCGATGGGCCCAAGTGTGATGTCACAGAGTGCAACTCCGGCGACTTCCTGATCGATGCCGGGAATCACCTGATAGGCTGAGGCTCCCAGTTGTGGAGGCGTTCCTGAGAACTGATATATGCCGGTCCAACCGGGACCGTTGGCTGCCACGGCTTGCTGATACCAGGGTCTTGCAGTGACCTGGAATCCCTCATTCCTGCTCGATACAGCATCGTCGAGAGATCGTTCATACAGCACATCTTCGCCAGGCAGACTGCGCAATTCTTGGAGGTCACCGTCTGGATCTCTCTGGGCTCCAAAAAAGGAACCGTCTGCGAATCCGATGCCCACGGTGCTCAGAAATCGATGCCTTCGAAGGTGCCGAAGTTGATGATCCAGCAGTCGTTGTACATCCTGGTCAGACGTTGGATCGATGATGCCGGCACTGATGAAGTCCTTCTGGGTGTCAGCAGTATTTCGTGCAGTGGTGATCAGGTTGTGGATCTGTTCCTCGACACGATGAGATATTTCAAGGCAGCGGTCCTCGGTCAGCTTTTGAACAGATGCTTGCCCATTGTCGTACCAGAGCCACGCAGTGATGCAGATGGCAGCGATGGTTTCGCCAATCATCAACACCATCAGAACCGTTCGAATCGAATATGTCCTGGACATCAATTCTGTTCCATCGTCGCCTGAAGCCCGTATGAGTGCAGATTTGCGATGTAGCGTTCCCCCTTTTCTCGTTCCGTGACCTTCACAATGGATTTTCCATCATTGTGAACTTCCAGCATCATTGTTGTGGCTTCTTCCAGGCTGTAGCCGAACAACTTTTGCAGGACGTAAACGACATAGCTCATCAGGTTCACGGGGTCGTTCCACACGATCACCTTCCAGAGATGATCGAATTGCTCATCGAGTGCTACCGAGCTCTCTCTCTCTTCATCAGGAGATGGAGAGGCCGGTGGGATTCCTTCACCCGTACCCAGTACATGAAATTGGTCGTTTTCGGTATCGTTTCTCGTGGTCATTGGCTGTCTCCCAGTAGTTGAGGTCATCGTAGGCAGATACCGGGCAAGGCTGCAAGCACCCCCCCTGCGATGTGCCAAAAACAGCCGGGCAGGGTATTCTTCTACGGAGGAAAATCTCGATGTCCAATCTTGCCCAGCTTCCGATCTTTCGAGCATTGTTCCTGACTCTGGTCATCACGGGAGTTTTCTCGATATTCCTGGTTTCTGACCCACAGGTGGAAGACCTCGACCTGAATCCAAAAGCAGAGGCACAGCAGTCACTGATCGCAAAGCAGCAACGCGCCATCGAGGCCCTCCATCGCCGAGTCGCCAGGATCGAGGAAACCAGGGTCGAGCAGATGATCGACGATCTTCGCAGTGAGATGGAATACCTTCGTCACCAGCGTTCTGCCTCCCCGGACCTTCCTCTTCCTGTGAGCGCAGTGAGTCAACCAGACCCTCAACTTCCGGTCCTCTCCGTGAACGATTCCCACATTCAAGAATTTGAATTACGAAACACCGTGACACCCGAGGCGATCGTGATCGTCCAGGGCGATGATCCGCAGGCACTCCTTTCTGTAGAGATCCTCGATGAATGGAATCACTGGATCGAGGTCTACAGAGGACCAGATACGACACTCGATCCCACTGCCGAGACCTGGATCGATTGCGTGGAGACTGCAGCGACCGACAGGGTCCGTGTCGAGGTCAGTGGTGGGTCTGGGATCGAAGCGATCGGAGTTGCCGTGGAGGATACGGTACGCTGGTCGATGGTGACAAACTAACTCTCGTACCAGGATATGATCAGTTCCAGCAGCGCAGGTAGGGTCATGGCACCATCTGCGAGTAACGTCATCGCCGAATCCTTGCCATCCAGCCTCGAAGCGAGCACCAGCACCACGGCAGCCAGAACCAGTCCTGAACCTCTGATGATGGACTCGCCGCCATGGAGATGTTGTATCGACAAGCAGATCAACAATGAGATCACGATCACCGTGTTTCGAGCCAGGGATAAATTTCTGGTTGCGATGGTATTGAGACCCGCTTCCGTGTCTCTTCGATGATCTCGGATATCGCAGACGATCACGTTTGACATCACGAGCAGCAACATCACCGAAAATAACACCATCGAATCCTGAAGAACTGCCGAATCGGATTGAAGCCACGGTAGGCCGAGGCACGCCAGCGAAATGGCAATTCCGATGAAGGGTATCTTGAGCGCAGAATGGTCCTTGAGCCGATGAGCGCCGAACGGAATCGAATAGAGAAGCGATAAGAGAAGCCCCGAAGTGGCTACTGCTCGGGTTACCGTGCGAAGTTCCATGAGTGAGATCAAGAAGAGGGCTGCTGCCAGGATCAGCCGGATCGAGGTCCAGAATCTGGGTCCCTCCAGAGGCCCACGATCTCTTGGATCGAGAATCGGATCGAGAGGATAGATGATCAAGGTTGCTGCTGCGATGCACACCAGCACCCATTCGCCCGATTCCACAGGCGAGAGCCGTTGCAACGCCCACCAGCCGAGTCCCATGGCTCCCAGGACCGGCGTCAGTCTATAGCGAAGTAATCTGTTCAAACTGTATCCCTCATCTGGATGACGATGGCCTCGATCCATCTGGGGCCGATTCCAAGGACCCGAAATCGTTTTCTTTCCACGATGACCATCCCCGCCTGTTCCACCGCTGCAGGGATGTCGTGGATTGGATGCCACGCACTTCCAGTGAAGAGATGAAATATCGCCATCGGGATTCCATGCCACAGTTCCATCAGTAATCTCATCGGCAGGAATTGAGCAGGGGGAGCGAAGTCACTGATGAGTATGCGAGCTCCGTCCCTGGTGTATTCTTGCAACTGTTCGATGATGTGTGGAAGTTCATCCGATGGAAAAACATTGAGAACAAATGGAGCCAGGACGGCATCTTTATTCCTGATCGATGGCTGGGTCCGGAAGTCTCCATGAATCACCTCTGGTGCAATGCCTCCCTTTAGCCGACACCTCGCCAGAGTAGCTTCCAGCATCTTTATTGAGAGGTCGATGATCACGATGTGCACACCTTGGCTAGAGATAACTGCCACATCCTCCCCGGTCCCAGGGCCGACGACCAGGACATCCTGTTCGGGGTCGAGCTGACCTGCGCACCACAATCTGGCAGTGCGGATCGCCCCGCCTGACCAGGTTGCCGCCAGCAGATCATAGCAATTGGCCAGCAGGTCGTAGTTCCTGGATGGCGGAGATGTGGAGCAGGTTTCCATCATGAGAGTCTCATGGGGGCAGGACGCAGAAGCAACGATGGCGATACAGTGAGATTCATATGACTGTCGGAGCCGACTGGAGGTAATCTGACAGCAGAAACTGGAGGCAGCGATGGGGCCAAGAAGTGCCAAGAAGATCTTCGATGACAGTTCCGAACAGTGGTCCAGGGATGAACCAAAGCTTCTCTCCGACTGGACCGCTCGGCCCTTTTTGCTCGATTGGTGCCTGCCGGTGAAGGGGAAAAAGGTGCTCGATCTCGGTTGTGGTGAGGGGTACTTCACCCGTCAACTGGGGAACAAGGGCGCCAGTGAAGTGGTTGGCATCGATATCAGTCCTGGGATGATCGAGATGGCCTGCAAGAAGGAATCCGAAACTCCTCTTGGAATCAAATATTCCGTTGGTTGTGCCACGGATCTTGGCCCCCTGGATGATGCTACCTTTGATGTCATAACCGCAGTTTTTGTTTATAACTACATGACGATCGATCAGATGCGTCAATCGATGGCTCAAATTTACGAGCACCTCGCAGACGGAGGAAAGTTTGTCTTTTCCCTTCCACACCCGGTGAACCCATTTCTTGGCGGCGAAGACTCCAAGTTTCACTTCAAACGGTCAGGTGGTTGGTTTTCCGGGAAAGACAATGTCTTTGAAGGCACCATTGCCCTGAGTGGTGGCAATACCGTTTCCGTGCGTTGCATTCACAAGATATTCGAAGACGTGATGACCGCACTTCAAGATGCTGGATTCCAGAAATTTCCTGATCTGAAGGAACTGGGGGTGACGGAGGAACTCCTCGAGCAGGACGAGGAGTTCTTTGGGCCACTCCGAGATAAACCGTTGCACCTTGCGATGAGAGTAGAGAGGTGAAGGCGTGACCACGGAATATGCTCGGGCCCCCTGGGGAGCGATGGAACTGACCGGCAGGCCGCAGCACCACCTGGAGTTTTCGACGGGGATCATCGATGAGATCAATGACTGGATCTCTCGATGTCCGGAGGTGGTGGATGAAGAAGTCGATGAGAAGGCCGTTGAGACGATGGCAACTCTCAGGAATCTGGCAGACCAGGTGCGCTCCGAACTGACGACAGGAAGCGGTGTCGCAAGAGTCTCTCCGCCGGAGGATGTCGATGACGTCTTTCTTCGTCGCTATTACCTCGCCTTCGGCGTATTGCTGGGAGATCCACTCGGAAACTATGGCAGGCTCTACGATGTGAAGGACCGTGGCGGTGACTACACCAAGACTGCGATTCCGGTGAGCCAGACACGCGCAGCTACCGGACTTCATACAGACTCCAGTGCCCTCGATGTGCTGCCAGATCTGGTCGGGCTGATCTGCATCCGGCCGGCAAAGTCGGGTGGCTCATCGAGGATTGCCTGTGCTCTTCGAGCGCATCGTCGACTGGAAGCGGAAGACCCCGGCAGTCTGGCGATGCTGGAACAACCGCATCTGCGAGACATTGTCACCCCCGGTGCGGATCGTAGTCAGCGGATGAGAAACCAGTTCCCCGTCTTTGGCGATCAATCGGGACGCGGAGTCACCTGTCGGTATATGAGGTTCTGGATCGAGAAGGGATACGAGGGTGCCGAAGTCGAGGCCCCGGACGGACTCGTCAACGCTCTCGATTCGCTCGACGGGTATCTGGAAGAAGATGATGCGGTGGCGAAGTTCCGGCTCACCCGAGGAGAGATGCTATGGGTCGACAATTGCACGACACTTCATGATCGCACCGAGTATGTAGATGATGCTGAAGCACCCAGATTGCTGCTACGTCAGTGGGTCAAGTACGTGCATTGATCTGAACAGGATGCATCAGAGACCCAGACTGGTGACGCGGCGAATCGGGTGCGCAGTTCCTGGCCTCTGGGGGTCTTCGAGAATGGACCATGTGGTGGCACCATCCGGCGACCGAGGGTCGAGTAGCCAGAAGGCGATCCTCACCTGACTCTGTCCAGAAGGAACCAGCACATCGCCGGCACGCGCGACATGGTTCTCCTCGACCAGGGCACCGCTGATGGTTCGGTTCCTGCGATTCTGATACGGCCGCCGCGCCAGATCAGAACGGGTGATCCACAGCGTCTCTACGTTGAACAGCTCCGAGCCGGAGAGCACCTTCATGTCGATCTGGTGTCTTCCCAGCAATTCGATCAGGGACGTTTCTTCGACGGGAACGATCCAACCTGCCGGGACGTGGACCGATTCGGTGGCGATGAAATCGACCCTGACATCATGGGGGATCGATTCCACCTCTTCTGGGCCCTTGTGCGCCGGAGTGTTCCTGCCCTCGACCTTCTTTTCCAGCAGTAGAGACTCTGTTCCTCGCGATCGGGTCTCGAAGGCGATGCCGAGTGAAGCACCATCCTGGTGAAGGCGAGCACTTCGACGATCTGCCGCAGCACAGATCCTCATCACATCCTCGACATGATCTGCCACATGATCGATCACGGTTCCGGTGAACAGGTATGTGGCCTCGATGCGGTGGGCGAAGGGAAGGAAGGAGGTCGCCTCCGACAAGATGCCGAAACGATTTCGTTCACCAGCATGATTGGAGACATACCGAGGCAGCGCCGAGAAGGAGGACCAGCTTCTTCCTTCACCTCTCGACGACGAGTTCCCGTAGTCAAAGGTCAGGATGCCGTGTTTCTCGCGCAGTTTGTTTTGCACATCGGGAAGCAGGACCTGCTTCGACCAGTGCTGGATCTCCTCGTCGATATCGGCACCCAGTGGTGGCGAGTAGGTGAGGCTATAGCCGTGTCGGGTGCCATTGGTGGTGTGCAGATCCAGCACCACGTGGGGGTCCCACACCTGCCAGATCTTCTCCAGCACCGAGCGCATCTCGGGAGAATCTGCCTTCAGACAGTCGCGATTGAGATCGAGTCGCTCATCGTTGGTGCGCCGACCGATGGGGTCGGGACCATCCTGGTGTCCGCGCTGGCGTAGACCAGGCCCGAGTGCCTCATTGCCATCGACGTTGTAGATCGGCACCCACACCGTCACCAGTTTCTTCATCCAGGAGGGGCGCTCGCCCTGGCACGCCTCCCGGAGGAGCATCTGTGCCGCTTCTTTTCCCTCCACCTCACCTCCGTGGATGTTGGCCTGGATGTAGACGACCGCTCGATCCGATGCCCTCGCCTCGGCCCCATCGGAGCAGGGCGGATCGGCCAGCACCACCATCGGAATTTCACGACCGCCGGCACTGGTGCCCAGGGTCGAGACGGTGATGGGGGCACCCTGGCTCTTCAACTCGGCGATGAACTGCTTCACATCGGCGAGCGAAGATGTCTGGCTGGCATCACTCGACTCTGCCCGGGTCCAGGGACCTTCTGGTTTTGATGTGAGATCCCTCACAGGCCCACAGCCCAGAAGGAAAACCAGAGACAGGCAGGCGATTCGCAGCATCAATTTCTCGACCGTGCAATCCACTGCTGCGCCGACTCCTTGAGTGCCGGGAGATCGATCTGCGCCTCGCCATCTTCGGAGAAGTAGCGTGCCTCGATGGATGCGACTTCTTTTTTGAGAGCGGGCAGCTGGTCGTTATCGATCAGCGCCTGCTCCGCCTCGATACAGCGCAGCAGATGAGCGACCGACAGAGGACTCACTTCTTCTGGCATCTTCCAGCGTGGTTCGGCAACCACTGCAACTTTCTTGTTTCGATTCAGGAATGTGATGAAGAGTACGGAAAAGATCGCAGCGATGCTCAGCAACGCCCAGCCGGGAAGACCCTTGCTGGGAATCTTCAGGGTGGCCATCGGTTGCTCGAGGGTCACGATGTCGAAATCTTCGTACTTCTTGCAGATCAACTCGGTGCCTTCTGCAGCGCCGGGGAAATTGAAGATCACGCTACTTTCGCTCTGTTCGGGGGTCACCAGGTTGATGGTCCAGGAGCGTTCCGACTCCGGCACGATGGGCAATGCTTCCGGATCGATCTTGACCACGTTGAGGCCGTTATCGAGCAGGCCATCGATTTCTGCCAGAGAGTACCCGGCATCGGTGATTTGCTGCTGCCAGTCCGGCAAGATCCCATCGAGATCGGGGAGTACTCCGAGACCATTGGCGAGGATCTCCAGCTTCAGCTTGCCCGATTCCAGTTCCCGGCCATCGAGGGCAATCTCGACCTGATTGGTTCCCGCAGTGGGACGTGGGCCGGAACTGCTCGACGCGAGGATGGGCAGTACTGGTGAGACCACCGGTACTCGAACCGATCCATTGGTTCCGTCACGGAAATCGAGGTCGATGCGAACCTCGGGCAGCAGGTCGACCGATCTATCCTTGGCTCGAAGGATCAGATAGGCAAAGGCCTGTTCCATCCAACCAGGTCGCTGGAAGGAGTAGGGCTTCGAGTCGGGACTGTTGAACTGCAACGCCTCGATGGTGAAGTGCTCATCGAAGGCCTCGCGCAGCCTCGCCTCGAAGTCGTCGCGGTAGTCCATCGGCTGGGGAGCCATCGGGACATAGACCATGTTGCGCAGATAGAGGTCAAACCCACCCGCTTCTCGTTCCAGGGAATCGGTGTAGCGAAGCGCCACCCGAACTCCAAATGGATCGGTTCCGACCTCATTGCTGCCATCGAGGCTGACCGCGAGTTCCACCTCGGATTCGAGATCCTGGTAGAGCCTCGCCAGTCGTCGTGTGCCTCTGCCGAGAGGGTGATCTCCGATGACGCGCATCGCATGACGGACGAAGCGTGACTTCATGTCCGCCTTCACCTGCGCAACCGATGACTCGACTGCGCTGGCAAAGAGACCCCGATGCAGAAGCTGCTCCTCTTGGGGCAGTTCAGAGAGGGAAGCCTCGAGCAGCCCGACCTGATCGTTCTCGGGCTTGGTGGTCATAGTCAGGAAGCCCAGTTCGGTAGCTCCGAGCGCGCTGACGAACCACTGAAGGTGGGGAGTGACAGCGCGCGATACCTGGCCGGCATTGAATTGCTCCGAGTAGATCCTCACCGCATCGGCATAACGGGCAAACGCGGCCTCGCGCTGGGGAACATAGCGCTCGAGGTCGGGATCGAGTTCGTGCCAGTACTCGGCCAGATCGAAGCGAAGATTTCCGGCCAGCATCGGTGCTTGCCACGACTTCGGCTCCTTGTCCCTCGCATGTGAGGTCAACTGCAACCCCAGCTGGTAGCCGCGTTCCACCTCTTGCTGCAGTTCCTGGGTGGTGCGTCGGGTACCCTTCGTTTGCTGAAGCTCCGGGCTTCTCCAGTTGCGTTGCAACTGACGCCACATTCCCCGCGCGATCTGCTCCGCAACCGCCACCGGCAACTGATCGACGGGCCCGAAGAGTGCCTCGATATCTTCCCTCAGGTATACCTCTGCCTGACTGTGGCTGGCGGAAAAGGCGCCGACCAGCGCGGTCCAGTCGAGATCTGGAACCTTCATCACTCGGAGTTCGGCGACCACCTCACCGAGGTGGCGAAGACTACGTCGCTGCTTCGAGCGAGTCAGAGGTGCACTGCGTTGCCCACCGAAGGAGCTGAAGAAGACGCCGGTGGAGGTGACGATTCTTCTCTCGAAGAAGTCATCGTCGGGTCGGTTGGGATCGAGATTTCGACTCCACTCGCTGATCAACACCGAGGCGAGTTCAGAGGTGTCGACGGCCGGGTCATCGACGAGAGCACGCAGAGCAGCCATGGCGCGCTCAGGTTCATCGGCTCGTGCTGCGCAGGCGATGGTGGCGAGAGCGCAGGCCTGGCGAAGCGATGGGGCGATCGCCTGCAGCCAGCGCTGATCAGGTGTCGCATCGACCAGATCGCGGGGTCGGATCTTTTGACTGGCGCGCCGGTTTGCAGGCAGCGAGATGGGTTTCCCCAGGCTCAGGTTGGCCTCATCCGAGAAAGCGATCGCCAGTGCATCGATGGAAGCTTGCCACGGCCCGATGTCATCGCCGATCTGGTCGAGCATGGTATCGACGGCGACGCGGATCGATTGCAAGATCTTGAGCCGGGTTGCGGGATTGGAGCCGCGATTCTGGATCTGTGCGCGCGCTTGCGACCCGAGCTGGGAGAGCAACGCCTGACCGACTTCTCCGGAATCAGCAAAGACTCGCTGTCGCCAGGTGGAGGTCCATGTGTGTGGGAGATCGGGTAATAGCGGGGTCAGCAGTGTCACCGATCGGGTTCGTTCCTTCGCATCGACACTGCTGTCCTCGGCCACGGATGAGAAGAGATCCGCAGATTCGATCTGATGGTCGCGCTTGATCTTCAGGTCTTTTTCGGAGCGGGAGATGGCCAGGTGATAGCGGCCGTGCCGGATGCGTAACTGTGCGCTGGCTTCTCCCTCCAGCGGCAGCGGTTCCAGATACGGTTTTGCGTCTGCATGCATCTCGGCAGCCACCAGTAGGTCACAGGCACGCGCTCGATTATCCGGGTCGGGTCCGCCGTACTGACCGACCCCTTGCTCCAACCGCTGAAGGAAGGTTCGCGTCGATCCACGGCTTGCCGCTTTCTTCAACAGTATGCCGTACGCCTGCAGCAGCGGATCTTCAGTGTCGTTGGCTGCAGGAATCTCGTCGGGGCTGGGCTCTCCCGATCGATCGGCCTGAAACTCCATGGCAATACCGACATCTCCGATGAGGGTCACCTCGATCGGTGCACCTTCGATCACCTCCGGTGGGGGCGGGATCTCCTCACTGGTGCTGGCACTGGCACTGGCACTCGCTTCTGGAAGCGTGACGGTGGCCAGATCGAGCACCTCTTCCGGCAGCATCGCCTGATCATTTCTTGAAAGGAGTTGCACGGCTCTTTGATGCACTTCCTTCGCCTGATCTGCACAGGCGATGAGTTCCTCCTGATAGCCATTCCAGTTTCCTGAACGGATCAGCATCGCGATCCGTTCGGCACGAGCGATGGCTTGTTGATCTTTGGCAGTGTCTTCGGCGGGCATCTCTTTCAGCCCTCCGAACGCAAGATCACGCCTCGCTTCGAGCACGGCCTCGATGTTTCGAGGTTTGGCGAGAGTGGTCTTGTTCAGCGCATTGGCGATGGAGATGGTTTTCTCGGGCTCCGCCACCAGAACTACCGAAGTGGACGCATTGCCAGGGGCTTGCGGTACCAGAGACGCTTTGTACATCGCCATGAAGAGCGGGTCATGGCACTGGGTGCAGTCCTGGCCGACGAAGTGGTTCGGGGGAAGGGGGGGAAATTTGTTCATCACTCCCGCACCTGGAGGTACCTGACCCACCGGGAGCGGAACGGCTCCTGCTGGCAAAGCGCCGGCGGGAATCCTTTGCAGCCGTGTGGCACGAATCGGCCTCGCTGCTGCCTGGGCTCGAATCAGTTCCGATGCCAACAGTCCAGAGAGCAGGACGAGGATGAAACAGGTTTGCAACTGCCATCGAGGTGTCATGAAGGTTCCTCCGGGCTCATCTTGAAGGTGCGGGTGACCAGCGATGCAGGGATTGTAGGTCAATAAGAGAGTGCCATCGAGAGTCCGAAACGGTGTTCTGGGACCAGGTCCATCTAGAAATCAGGCCCGCACCGTTTCCGATGCGGGCCCAACAGATTTCTCAGATCAGATTCTGGTCTCAGGAACCGGAACCATTGGCCCTTGCACGACTGGCGCCAACATTATTGGACTTGCCGCGACTGTCGCCGATCCTTGGATTCTTGCCATTGCCCCTCGAACCGAGGAGCCCGGAACCCTGTCAGCATCCCCCCGGAAGAGGCAACGCTTGTAACTCGGCGAGGTCCATTCGCTCGAGCCAGATCACCGACTCGACATTCTTCTTGAGGTCTTGCGATTCGCTGGCACCACGAGCCTCGGCATCTTCGGCGAGCAGACGGAAGTGTTGACGTGCCTTTTCAGCTTCTGGCTTCCACACTGCAGACTCGGCGCCTTCGAGGCGCAGTTTCCAGGTTGCGAAGTACTGGGCAGCAGCAATCCTGGCCCTGGCATCTCTGGCCAGATCGGGATCGACATCCTTGACCTCGTCGAGCACCTCTTCCATGCCGGCGATTCCATTCCAGGTGTTGCCGGACATGAACTCTGCGTGGCTCGCACGTAGGCGCAACCAACGGTTCGACTCGGGAGAATCAGTGGGGGCCTCGCCGATGGCCTGGCCAAAGAGCTCGGCGGCTTCTTCCCAGTTTTCTTGATCGGCAGCAGTCATCGCCAGTTCTACGGTGGAGGCGACGCGTGAGCGGGCCTGCAACTCCTGACCGGGACCAAACCACCAGATCGCCATCACCACCGGGATCAACGCCCAGACGGTCCACAGCATCTTTTTTCGCTTCATGCGAGAGACTCCTTCCGACCCGTGAGTGGGTAGTCCTGCGCTGCACGGCAAGGATCTTCCACTGCGTCCATCGTAGCAGGATTCCATTTGAGTTGCGAGGCACAAGAGGGGCCCAGCCAGGCGAACAGAGGCCGAATCGAGCGAAGGAACCGCCAACTTCTGCCTCCGCACCCTCGATCCCGCATCTCGATCCATTGATCTGGAACAGTGAAACACGGCGCCTGGAGTTCATGCCCGGATCAAAAGATCAGGGTCACCGCAACACTGATCTGATCGTCAGTTCCATGATCCAGATCATCGTGGCGTTCGTAATTGACATTGATCCGGTGCAGCTTTTTCTGGCCGTAGGGGTAGTAGCCGACACCAACTGTGGTCCGGTCGCGGGAATCCAATCCATCGGTATCCTCATCGTGGTCGAATTCTTCAAAACGAACCGCCCAGAACAGATCCGGAGATGTGAAGTAGGAGCCCTGTACATAGAAGCCACCCGGTGACACCGTGCCATCGGTGATGATGTCGTGTGATCCCGCTTCCGTGGTGGCCGTGATCATCTCTGCTTGCACGGTGGCGACCCGGAGGTTGTCCTCGTGGAGGTCCCATCGGAAATCGACTCCCCAGGCATCTTCGTCATGAGCCTCATCATCGGTGTCGATGGTGGGGTCTCCCTCGAGGTGCAGCGATCCAGTGTAAAAGGATGTCCCCACAGTCCAGGTGCCAAAGCCGCCCTTCTTCGGGCTGCTGAGCGAAGCACGACCGACAAAATCCAGCGAGTTGTTGTCGTCGTTCTTGAGGATCCCGTTGCCATTCATCGCCATCACCTTGTAACCGAGCCTGTATCCAGAACCGAGTTGCTGGGAACTGGCCACCTCGAGACCAAAATCCCTGAAGAATCCGGGCCCGGTACCGGCATCTCTTCGGACCAGGTCGCGAGCGATGCCACCGTTGATGAAGGCCGGATGGTTGAAGTCCCACTTCGAGAAGGACGGATAGGTGCCGATTCCGAAGGGGTACTTGAACTGGCCCAGACGCAACGAGGTGCGATCGGAGACGGAGTACCTGAGGAAGGTCTGCAACAACTTCGTCTCTCGCTCATCGGAACCGCCCACGGCACCATCGAACATGAAATGATAACTGAGGTCTTCAGCCACTTTTCCGTTCGCTCCGAAGCGGGCTTTCTGAAGCATCAGAGATTGTTCATCTTCATCCCCCAGATCGAACTGGCTTTCAATTTGAAGCCAGAAGAAGGGGTTGAAGGTGGGATCGAAACTACTCGATCCCTGTGGAGCATCCTGTCCATTTACTGACTGGAGAACTGCTCCTGAAAGGACCAGAACGGATGCAAACAGAGTCAATTTGACGATTTTCAATGCTCCTCCTTGACCGGGAAATGGCACGATTTCTCCTCATCGAACTCACCTCAAGAGAGCCGATGCTAGATAGCCACCAGTCCAAGTCAAGTCACGAATCCATCGACCCCACCACGGACACGCTCGATATGCAACGGATGTGCCTACCCCTGAGTCGAAGGCTCGCGCAACTCGACATCCACATCAGGAGCGGCACAGCTGTTTGAGATGGTCCGGTGGTTTGACTGCAGGGCAATGCCACTGCACCGGTTCAGTGGTGGCCGTTCAGTTGTAGCCAGTAGAGGATGCCGATCCCGTCCTCGAAGGTACAACCGGGAACCGAGATGTTGCGCTCGATCTCGGTGAAGCCGAGGCGGGCGTGGAGATCCCTGCTGGCATCATTTCGGCTACTGGCAAAGTAGTAGAGTCGTTCGATCTGGTCGAAGTCGCTTCTCGAACGGAGCCAGTGGATGCGATGCTCCGTGACGGCCCGACCGATGCCACGGCGCTGGTGATCGGGAGCGATCACCAACCCGGTGAGATACCAGCCGACCGGGAGATCGGGGTACTGGTGCCTGCTGATTCGAGCGTAGGCGACCAGTACCTGCTTGAGTCGAGCGATGAAGATCTGGCAGGAATTGGATCCTTCGACCAGTTGCTCATTCAGGTATTCCAGGTGTCGTTCGGGATCATTTCTTTCACGCTGCGCGATGAGGTCCGCGACCGCAGGAAGATCGTCGCAGGTCGCCTCGTCGATCTCCAACCCAACCACCGGCACGGCATCGACAGGACGATCCGTGATGTATCGGACAAACTTCTTGGTCATGCAGCCTCCAGCACGGTAACCAACCGGGATCGTAAACTGCTGTCAGGAAGCGGTCACAACAACCTTACGGCGGCTGCCGAAGTGGGCCAGGGATAGCGGTAGCAGGCCGATGATGGTGCCGCCGATGCCGGTGATGGCGAGGGCCAGATCTCTGAGGAAGGTCTGGTCCTGGATCGATGGCACCGCCATCGACAGCGACCGGATGATGTCGGATGGAAGGTGCTTGGTGTTGCCGTCGTGGTAGCGACCCTTGAGGCGTACCGCCAGTCGTTCCAGCGCCTGCTTGTTCTGGCGCGAGGTGCGGCCCGCCACCGGGGAGCCCTTGTGTGGATCGCCGACGCCAACCACCAGCACATCGGCGATGGAGATGGGAATCTGCCGCGGCAGTGCGCCGTCGACGGTATCTCCATCGGAGACCACGACCAGGGTGGCGGTCTCCTTGGGCCACGGCTTGGCGTACTTCAGCGCCTCCTCGACTCCCTTCTGCAACTGCGTCTGGCCCGGTTCAAAGGCGTGTTCCATCGGCAGCGCATTGAGCACGTTTCGCACCACGTTGATGTCGAACGATTCCAGCACCACCGGCATCGCCTCGGTGTAGAAGGCGATCACGGAAACTCGGGTGCGGGTCATGTCGAGTCGCTCGAAGAGCGCCTCCAGCACATCCGAGGCGCGCTCACCTCGGCGCTGGTTGCGTTTCTCGCTCGCATCCTCGAGGTACATGCTGGGCGACACATCGAGCGCCACCAGCAGGTGTTGCGATGGTTCCTTGTCGGGATCGATCTCCGGTGGTTTGCTCTCCAGATGAGCGAGCACCCACAACCCGCCCGCCAGCATCGTCACGGCCAGACAGCGAAGAAGCGGTGCCAACCGGGTCCACGGCTGCGGGCCCGCTTCGCCGAAGGCGAGCTTCTCGATGCGGCGAATCCTGCCCACATGCAACCACTCGCCGATGGCGACCAGGATCAGTGCCAGCAGTGCGATGACCGCTGCGGAATAGATCAGCTGCTCGGGATCTACCATGGAGTCACCCGCCAGCCGAGCGATGTGAACAGGTGCACTCCCAGCAGCGACAGGCCGATCCATGCCAGTAGCGAGAAGTCCTCGATGGGGCGAGCGCCGGCTGGTTTCAACTTGGCCGGCTCCATCGCATCGATGTGATCGAAGACACGCTGTAGTGCCGCGGAGTCGTGGGCCGCAAACACCTCACCCTGTGTCTGGCCGACCACCTCGTACAACTGCCCCGGCGCCGATCCGGTGCCGATGTAGATGGCGTAGAGGGCGATGTTGAGGCTAGCGAGTTCCTGACCGATCTGGCGCGCAGCACCGCCGCCGAGATCGGAGGAAAAGCCATCGGAGACGAGCACGATGAGGCGGTCTCCCTCTTCCTGCTCGGAGAGGCTACCCATGCAGGATCGCAGTGCGGCACCGATGCGAGTCGAGTTCATGTGAGGCGGCATCTTTCTCGCATCGATGAAGGGAGTGGCGAGGGCGATGGCATCGAGATCGAGGGTCAGAGGCGTCCAGCGGATCGTTTCGCCGCCGAAGATGGTCAGGCCGCAGGCATCTCCCTTGCGCATCTTGCAGAAGTGCTGGATCGATGCGACGGCGGTATCACTTCGCAGGGTGCCATCGCTCATGGCGACCCCCATCGATCCGGATACATCGAGAGCGATCTCGATGTTGGTGATCTCGCGACGTATCTGCGGTTCTCCCATCACCTGGGGTCCTGCCATCACCGCTATGGTGACCGCCAGGATCACCGGGGGAAATGCAGCGGCCAGCCACAGTGACCTGCGCAACCAGGGTCTTTTGCCGTGCGATCGATGATCGAAGGGCATGGCGACTCTCGGGCCGCTGCGAAACGCTTCCCACAGCAACAGAAACATCGGCACCAGCCACAGCGCCACGACCCAGGGATGAGCAAAACTCAAGAGCCCTCCTCGATGGCGTCAGGGATCGGTGTGGCATAGGGGGCGAGCAGATCTTCCAGTTGTTTTTCGCTGACCGCCTCGTCTCGACCCGAATGCAGCCATTGCTCGACGGTCACCAGCAAGATGCCTGCCTCGGGGTGGGCCCTCAGTTTCTGGATTCCCTCGCCGTGGCGGTAACTTCCCAGATCCAGCTCGACACGCCAGTGCGCCAGCAGGATCCGTTCCATCGTCGCCTTCCTCGCATCGTCAAGCTCTCCGGCAAGTGCAGCGATCACCAGCGGTCGCAGCAACTCTGCGAGGGTTGGTGGGGGAGCCGGTACAGGCTCCGGTGCAGGCGCTTTCCTGAGCCAGCGGATCAGTGTCAGGATCGAGAGTGGCAACAACATCCAGCCGATCGCCAGCGCCCACGGCACCCACTCGGGGAAGCCAAGGATCGGCGAGATCGGTCCAGGGATCTGGTTCAGATCTCCATCGTGGTCATCCTTCAGCAGCGAACTGACCGAGATGATCATCGTCGGCAGCTGGATGGCTGCATCTCCCTCGCCGTGGCGAAGCAGAGGAGCCAGGTCGTGCTCACCGGGCAGCATGGCGATCCACCTCAGGTCGTAGGTCGAATCTTGACCCTCACCTTCCGCGGCAGGGGTGATCGATGCGATGCGAACCAGCACCGGCGAGTCGTCGGGAATCGGCGCCACCTCGAGCGGTTTGCCGGCCCATTTCAGCAAGATCTGTCCCTCGATCCCGACCGTTCCTGTGGCGTACTCCTCGCTCTGGAGGGGGTTTGCCTGCAGGCAGGTAGTGATCAGAAGGGATGTGGCGATCAGGAGCAGTGGTAGCACAGATCTCATGATCGTCCTCCTTGCCCTCGTTCAGAGATGAAGCGGCGCACTTCAGGGATGAAATTCTGGTCGGTGTGAAGAAGCAGGTGATCGATACCGCCACGGGAGAGATCGGCTCTTCTGCCTTCTTCTGGATCGATGCCCCAACGAGTCTTGCCTCCGGCCAGGAACTGAGCACCGGTTTCTGCCTCGCTTCCGCGCAAGAAACCAGCAGCGAGGGCACCCGCTTCGGCGGGATCCTGCAATTCGATGACGGCGGTATCGTGAGCGTGGGAGGTACGCAGGATCGCATCGATGGCATCCGGGTCGTGCAGATCGCTGAGGACGATGACGACACTGCGTTGCTTGCTGGTGGCTCGCATCATGTCGAGGGCTTCTGCGAGGCGAGTCTGTTCATCGGGATCTGGTTGGCGCAGTGCATCCATCGATTGGCGCAGGATGCTTCGCGAAAGACTTGCGGTGGATCGTATCGATCGTGAACCGCCACTCAGTAACCGTACAGGACTCATCCTTCGCTGGGCCACGATTCCGAGAGAGGCCGCCAACCACACCGCCAGATGGTATTTCGACAAGCGGGTAGAGGTGGCGACCATCGAACCGGAAGTATCGAGAACGATCTGGACCGGCACACGCTTGAGGGTGTCGTACTCCTTGATGTACGGCTCGCCGGTGCGCGCCGAGACCTTCCAGTCCATCTGCTGTATCGGATCTCCGGCGCTGTAGGGTCTCGATTGTGCATATTCGAGTCCGCTGCCGACAAACACACTGGCATCGGCACCGTGAGCGAGATCATCGGCGAGCTTGCGCACTACCATCTCGAATTCGTGATGTGCGAGTGCTTCCGGTGGTGGAAGAGATGGGTGAGTCACATCCACGGCGGCCCCCATCAGGACAGTTGATCGAGAATTTCTGCCAGCACCTGTTCGCCGGTGCGCCCACGCGCGACCGCCTCGTAGGAGAGACGGATCCGGTGCAGCACGATGTCTTCTGCGAGAGCGAAGATGTCTTCCGGAACGACATAGTCACGGCCATGCAAGTAGGCGCGCGCACGAGAAGCGGTGACCAGTGCAATTCCAGCCCGCGGAGACCCACCCAGTTCGATATCGGAGTGATCGCGGGTTCGATTGACCAGATCGACGCAGTGACGGACGAACACCTCGCTGACATGGACTTCCAGTACCTGTTCCATTGCAGTGGTGAGAGCCGCAATCGACTGCGGAGCATCCTTCTCGATGGCATCGAAGGCGGTCATCGGCATGGCACCGCCATCATCTCCCCGCTTCAGTTTCAACTTGAGCGCTCTTCGCAGCACTTCCGTTTCATCCTCGGGGTCGAGGTACGTGAGCCGGTGACGCATCAGGAAACGGTCGAGCTGTGCTTCCGGGAGTTCAAAGGTTCCTGCCTGTTCGACAGGATTTTGAGTTGCGATGACAAGAAAGGGTGACGGAAGCGAAAGGGTGTTGTCACCGATGGTGACTTTTCGTTCCTGCATCGCTTCCAGCAGGGCGGACTGGACCTTGGGAGATGCGCGATTGATCTCGTCGGCGAGTAGCAGGTTGGCGAAGATGGGACCCTTGTGAATGCGAAACTCGCCGCTGTCCTTGTCGAGAATCTCGGAACCGACGATATCTGATGGAAGCAGGTCGATGGTGAACTGGACGCGGCCAAAGGAGAGTTCGATGGCGTGTGCGACCGATTGCACCATCAGCGTCTTGGCGGTTCCCGGAACCCCTTCCAAAAGCAGGTGTCCGCCGGTCAGAAGAGAAATGAGTGTTCTCTCGACCACCAGATCGAGCCCGACCACCGTCTTCTCGACATGGGATCGAACGGAATCTGCGAAAGCGGATGAACGGGTGCTGGGGCTCCCCTGGACGGAAGATCCCTCACTCATTGGGCCTCCTAGTGAAGTAATTGGCGTTCATGGTGGCCGGTATTCCTCGGGTCGGTTTCGGGCCACGATTCAGTTTGCGGATCATCGAGACAGCACATGATGCACTGATCCATATGCAGGGCAAGACCCCATCAGTGGAGTCCTGGAGAGTGCTTGCGAGCCCGTAGCGAGTCGACGCTGTAGATGAGCACAGCAACGCCGATCAGGATCAGCGCCGGCCAGCGATCTCCGATCACTTCTCCTACCAGTAGTACTGCCACGAACAACTGAGCAGTGGGTGCGATGTATTGCAGAAGGCCCACCGTGGCGAGACGTATTTTTCTCGCCGATCGTGAGAAGAGTACCAGCGGGATGACGGTAACGACTCCACCGATCAACAACCCCCAGGTGAGGCGAGCGTCTTCCATGAAGATGGTTCGACCGGCATCGTGGAGCCACAGTTGTAGTGCCAGCATCGGAAGTAGCAGCAATAACATCTCGACGCAAAGCCCCACTTCGGATTCTGCCTTGACCTGCTTGCGCACGAGTCCGTAGCCGCCGAAGGAGAACGCCAGCACGAGGCTGATCCAGGGCAACGAACCGTTCGAGATGGTCAACTGGATCACGGCAACTGCGGCACAACCCACGGCGAGCCATTGCACCGGTCGTAGCCTTTCTCCAAGAAAGATGGCGCCGAGGGCGACCGATACCAGCGGATTGATGTAGTAACCAAGGCTCGCCTCGGTGATGCGCTCATTGAGTACAGAATAGATGAAGGTGAGCCAGTTGATCAGGATGAACAGACCGGAGAGGAACAAGGCACCCGTTGCACGACGGTCGCGAAGGATCGAGAGAAACGCAGGAAACTCACCACGGAAATAAATCACCAGTAACATCACAGGTAATCCGCCGAGGACCCGCCATGCGACCAGTTCCAGAACGTCCGTCTGATTCATCCAGTGGAAATAGAGGGTGGTTACCACTCCCCACCACAGATAGGCGCCGATTCCCTCGATGACACCGATGGTGGATCGTGTTGGCTTTTGACGGTTTTCTTCTTCGGTCATGGTGCGTACCATCCGGCAACGGGCGACAGGATTCCAGCGAAAGAGAGCCAGATAGCAGACCCTCTGCGGCAGCAAGGCGCCCGGGAACAGGAGTTGTCATCGATCTCATCACCTTCAGCCTGATGGTAGGTACGGTCCAGTTGCTGGCTGGCATTCCGATCCTGGTGGCTCCCGACCGATGCGATAGATGGATGGCATCCGCCTACAAGGAGGAGGTGGTGATTCGTTCGATGGGGTACCTGTGGCTTGTCGCAGCAGTGTTGGTGCTCTTCGAAAATGCAAGAGTGGGAACCGATGTCGAGGGACTGGTGCGGCTAGCGGCATGGGCTACAGCCATCAAGTGTTTGATGTTGTGTTGGTGGCCGCAACAACTGATGCGCATCAGAGTGAAGATCTATGGCAATCGCGTGACTCGCTGGATGGGATTTGCAGCGTGCATCATGGGTTCGCTTTTTCTTGCCGCAGCGGTCCACTTGCAGGATGCACCCTGATACAAAAGAGAGTGCCGCTACCCCGATGCGGATCATTGCACTTGAATCATCATCTTTCCGCCGATCGCCAGATGAACGGCGGATCTTGCATCGAGTCCTGACAATTGCAGGCTGCTGGTCGATGGAATGGCTGCCGATCATTCGAATCGGTGTTACAGTGTGTTGACAACAGATTCGGGCATGATCCACTCTGTATTGCATGGTTTTGGCCTGAGATCCCCCGCAAATCTCAAGCCTCGATAGACAGGTGCCAACTTCGTTGAAGAACCGATATTTGCCCCCCTTCTTTCCCATCACGTTTTTCGCCTGTGCATCGGTTCTGGCAATCGGGCTGGTCGGTTGCGAGATTTCTGATGGGAACAAGGGTGCCCAAAAGCCGCAGGGACAGCTCGATCGTAAAGCACCGGTCGAGACGACAACTTGCTGGATCGAATCGGTCGAGCAGACTCTCTCCATCAGTACAGACCTGGAGGCACGCGACAGTGTCGACCTGACCGCTCGGGTCTCCGGTGTTGTCACGGAAGTGCTGGCGGATGAAGGGACACCGGTCACCGAGGGATCATTGATCTTGCGGTTAGATCCGGCCGACCTGGATCTGGCTCTTCGCGAGGCGAAAGTGCTTCTTGCCGAAGCAACCAGTCTTCTGGCGAGCGCAGAACTGGCGCGCATGGAAGTATCGAGCGGCGCGGATCTTGCCGGGGTTGCTCTCGATCGTGCGAGCGCCGAGCGTCAAAGACTGGAGAGCCTCTTCGATGCCGATGGTCGGCGCCTTGCTGCGGAAGAGACTCTCGAAAAGAGTCGGTTTGCAGAGAAAGAAGCCGAGATCAACCTCAAGAAATCCAGGCTCGCTCTTGAGAAGATGGATATGACCATCGCCATAGAAAAACATGGCATGGATAAGGCCAGTCTCGCAGTGGAACGCGCGCAGTTGGATCGGTCGAGATCCGACATCGTGAGTCCGATCGAGGGGCGCATACAGATGGTGGAACTCAGGCCTGGCGAACTGGTCACATCTGGAACGCTGGTGGCGACGGTGATTCGCAGTCAACCACTCCTTGCGTGGGTCCGGGTGCCCCAGAGTCGTCTCAGTGAATTGAGGGTGGGGCTCAAGGCGATCATCACCAGCGAAACGGCGAGCGGAACGGCCTTCGATGGAACTGTCACTGCGATCAGTCCTGCAGTGACATCCAGTGAAGGAACGGTTCGGGTTCGTGTCGATGTAAAAGACCCCGATGGTCTTCTGCGCCCAGGTGCCTTTTCCACCTGCACGCTCATTCTTGGAACCCATGTGAATGCCCTGCTGGTGCCAAAGAATGCCCGAACCTTCGAGGGCAATCGATCAGTCCTCTTCATCGTCCGCGACGGTAAGGCGATGCGCGTCCAGATCGAACCCGGTCTTCAGACGGAACAAAACCTCGAAGTGCTCTCGTCGGTACCCCCGATCTCGGTCGATGACAGGATCGTGATTCGAGGTCAGGCGCGGCTTCGCGATGGAGATCCGGTGGAAGATGTGAGCATCGAGGTCGAGACGATCGTGGAAGAACATCCAAGAGCAGTTGAAGAGGAGGGCAGGGGCTAGCCCCTGTTTCGAGGCGGTGGGATTGGGACGTGATAAGGCTTCTGCCTCTTCAAGTTGGCTCATCGAGCGAGCAGTCAGCCGCCCGATAGCACTGTGCATGATCACATCGGCGATCGTCGTTTTTGGTGTGGTTTCGTTGATGCGGCTTCCGATTGAACTTCTTCCCGAGATCGATCGACCAACGATCACCGTCAGGACCGAGCTTCCAGGGGCGGCACCTGAAGAGGTCGAAGAGCGAATCGCTCGTCGACTCGAGAAAGCACTCTCCGTCGTCAGCGGACTGCGCAGGATCGCATCCCTGTCGCGTATCGGAACCTGCGATGTCATCCTGGAGTTTTCCTGGGGCCAGGATCTATCCGAGGCCATCCAGGACATCCGCGAAAAACTGGAACAGACAAATCTCCCCGATCGGGCAGAGAGTCCCAGCATTCTCAGATACGACCCACGTCTCGACCCGGTACTGCTCTTCGGGCTTCATGGACCCGCCGATATGGGCCGATTGAGAGTCATCGCAGAGGAGGAAGTGGAACGGCGTCTGGAGACGATTCCAGGGGTCGCAGCAGTGCGGGTTCGAGGAGGACTGGAGGAGGAGATCCTCGTTGAAGTTTCCGAGGAAAAGGTCAGAAGCCGCGGACTCTCCATCGAACTGATCTCTCGCCGGCTTGCTGAGGAGAATTTCGACCAGGCGAGTGGCCTGCTGGAGGACGGAGATGTCGACTACATCCTTCGAGTGCGCAACGAGGTGGTCGATTCGGAGGAGATCCTCGACATTCCGCTGATCAGGGAGGGGCAATCTGTTGTCAGGCTTGGTGATGTCGCAGAGGTGAGACGCTCATTCCAGGAAGATCGTGTGATCACACGGATCGATGGTCGTCCAGCGGTCTTCGTCGAGGTGTTGAAGGAAGGAGATGCCAACATCATCTCCGTCTCGAAGAGTGTTCGAGATCGTGTTTTTGGAACACCCGAGGAGCAGAGGCGTTTCAAGCTCTGGCAGGCGAAGCGGGCGGGAAAGAGCGTACCAGGGGAGAACAGCTGGGGGATTCAGTTCGGCGGACCCGGCGGCGGAGGCGGTGGAGTCCGCCGTCCCGATCACGTTGCTTCCTGGTTACCGCCTGGAACGACCATCGATTTACTCGCCGATCAGGCGGATTTCATCGATGGTTCGATCCGGGATCTGAGGCAGACAGCGCTGCTGGGCGGACTGCTCGCGATGCTGGTTCTCTATCTGTTCCTCGGCAAGCTATCGACCACCCTCGTGGTGGCGATTGCGATTCCCTGCTCCGTCGTGGTCACCTTCGTGCCGCTCTACATCTCCGATACCACGCTGAACATCATGTCACTCGGAGGCCTGGCACTTGGCATCGGCCTGCTGGTCGACTCCAGCATCGTTGTTCTTGAATCGATATTCAGGAAACAGAAGGAACTGGGAGATCCATTTCGTGGCGCGGTGGAGGGTGCTGCAGAGGTAGCGGGAGCGGTGACCGCTTCGACCCTGACGACCGTCGCGGTGTTCTTTCCCATCGTCTTTGTCGAGGGGCTCGCAGGTCAGGTATTCGGAGACATGGCGGTCGCTGTGGTCGGATCCCTGCTGGCGGCACTGCTGGTGTCACTCACGCTGGTTCCGATGCTTGCTGCCCGTGCACCGGGGCTGCGGGAGGATCACCTCATCGAGTCCATCGAACAGATACCGCCACCTGCAAAGAGCAAGAGAGGCATGAAGGTCAATCTCTTCTCTCTCATGGGACCGATCCTGTGGATTCACAATCGTGCCGAACTCCTGCTGCTGGGGATCGGCTCCTTCTTGATGTCGTTCTTGCAGTTGATCCTGCTGATCGCGCTGAAAATTATCTTCGCATTGGCGAAAAGATCGAGGCGTCTTGCCGGGGGGCCTCTATCGCTGGCTGCCCGGATCATCGCTCGGACGGAAACCATCTACTTGAGGATGATCAGGGCCTCGCTCAACCACAGGGCCGTTGTGCTGCTACTGGCAGTCGCCGCGATTCTGGTTGCGGGCTTGCTGATCCCTCGGCTCGGATCAGAACTGATTCCACGGGTTGCCCGTGGTGAGGTAGAGGTGCAGATCACTTTACCGGTGGGGACACCACTGCAGGTCACCGACGAGAGGGTAAAGCGACTGGAGCAGGAGATCGGACAGTTGCCCGGCGTCCATCGGGTCGTCTCTCGAATCGGCAGAGATCCCGAAGATGTAGAGGCCTCTTCGCAGGGAGAGCACACTGCCAGGATAGAGCTGGCTCTCGCCGTGGATGGTGTCGATGCGGCGAGCGCAGAGAATTCGCTGGTCGAGCAGATCATCCCCCTTGGCGACGATCTCCCTGACGCACTGCTCAAGGTCCAGCGTCCACGCCTCTTCTCGCTCCGAGCTCCACTGGAGATCGAGATACGAGGGCCCGACGATTCCGAACTCGAGCGAATCGAGCGAGAAACGGCAGACAGGCTCTCCGGCAGCGGCCTTGTGACCGAGGTTCAGGCAACCACTGCGCCTGGAAGTCCCGAGTATCATCTTCGCCCCGATCGGGAGCGCCTTGCGCGCCTCGGTATCAGTACGCGTGAGATTTCCGATGCACTTCAGAGCAAGAATGTTGGATCGGTGGCGACGCGCCTGAGAAGGCAGCAGCGTCAGATCGATGTCAGGGTTCGCCTGCGAGAGCAAGATCGTTCGAGTATCGGAGAGATCCTGGCGACCGGAGTTGCCGTGGGACCGAGTGGACGCAGCATTCCACTGGAGGAGTTGCTCGAGGGCTGGACGATCGAGGAGGGTCCCTCGGAGATCCTGCGCATCGGTCGGCAGCGCGCGAAGGTGGTTTCTGCGCAGCTGGCTGGATTCGATCTGGGCCGGGTTGCAGAGGTGATCGAGGCTGATCTCAACTCTTCCATCACTCTTCCTGACGATGTGGTGGTCGAAGTTGTGGGGCAAAAAAAGGAGATGGAGAGATCTCTCAGGTCCCTCATCGCTGCCCTGGCGCTGGCGGTTTTCCTCGTCTATGTCGTCATGGCCTCGCAGTTTGAATCTCTTCTTCAACCGCTGGTGATCCTGCTGTCGATTCCCCTGTCTGTTGTCGGAGTGGTTCCGATGCTGTGGATCACCAGAACGCCGATCTCTGTCATGACATCGATCGGGATGATCGTTCTTGCCGGAATCGTCGTGAACAATGCCATCGTTCTGCTCGATCAGGTCAACAGGCTTCGCAGCGATGGCATGAAGATGAACGAAGCGCTCATCGAAGGCGGTCGAAAGAGATTGAGACCGATCCTGATGACCACCTTGACCACGGTCCTCGCACTGATTCCCGTCACGGGAGTACTCTCCAGGCTTCCCAACGCTGGACATCTTTCGATGTTGATCGGAAGCGGAGAAGGATCGGAGATCCGGGCTCCTCTGGCGTTGACAGTGATCGGTGGCTTGATGGCGAGTACGCTCCTGACCCTGTTGGTCGTGCCTGTCTTCGCTTCACTGCTGGATTTCAAATCAAGGCCACAGGAGCAGACGCAATGACAGCGCCAGGTCGGCGATCGCTCTTCGAGCGACCTGTGATGGTGATGATGTTGCTGCTGACGGTCATCGTTGTCGGAGCCATCTCTCTTGTTTCAACTCCGCTTCAACTTTTTCCGCCTGGATTTGTCGACCGGACCATCACCGTTCGCATCGGTGTTCGGGAATCTACTCCACTGGAGGTCGCTGAAACGATTGCTGAACCCGCCGAGGAACTTCTCAGGACAATTCCTGGGCTCTCAAGGATTCGTAGCTTCTCCAGCAGCGAAGGCTGCAGCATCTCTGTCACCATCTCGGGAGATTCTCATGCGAACGAGGTCTACGCCGACATCGCTGATCGGATGGAACGACTGAAACCAAGTCTTCCTGAAGGCAGTGACAAGTATCGGATATTCAGATTCGATCTCGAAACAGACGTGCCCATCGTATCGCTGGGTGTGACGAGCAACTTTGACGATGACATCGAGCCGTTACTCGAAAACATTGTACGGCCTCGCCTCGAGGCGATCGAAGGAGTGGCTCGCATAGAAATCCGGGGTTTGGTTGGCAAGACGGTCAGTATCGAACTGGACCCTGACGAGGTGTGGGCTCACAGCATCGACCTGGGAAATCTCATCTCGAGACTCCAGGGAGAAAGCGTCGAGGGTTCTGCAGGAACGGTCGAGGACTCAGGCAGAAAGTTTGTTCTGCGCCTTGGGTCACGCTTCGATGATCTCGAATCTCTCAGACAGTTTCCAGTGACAGATTCACTGAGACTGGGTGATATCGCAGAGATCGGCATCAAGTTTGGCATGCGAGATTTCGTGGTCAGGCTGAATGGTCGGCTCTGCAATATCATCGACATCTCCAAGGAGTCGGATGCAAACACCGTCAGTGTCTGTAACAGCATCCGCAAGGTTCTGGATGAACAGATAAGTACGGATCCTCGCATCGCAGGGATCGAGTTCGCCGATTTCTTTGATCAGGGAAAGGTGATCACCAGATCACTGACCAGTCTTCGAGATTCCTGTGCATGGGGAGGACTGCTCGCTGTATTGATCCTGTGGCTCTTCATGAGAAAGATGTCCAGTACCCTGATCGTCGCAGGTGCAATTCCGCTGTCACTCCTGATGGCTGTCATCGTGATCTGGGCAAAGGGTGGCACCTTCAATCTCCTATCTCTGACCGGACTCACCATCGGGATCGGAATGTTGATCGACAATGCCATCGTTGTCTCCGAGAGCATCTTTCGTTGCTCCCAGGGGGCAAGGAAGCCGGCAGATGCTATTTCTGCAGGCGTCAGCGAGGTGGCACTTGCAGTCACCCTGGCAACGATGACCACGGTGGCAGTTTTTGTTCCTCTGGTGTTCCTGGCAGGAGACTCCAATACCCGCATGATGCTGGGAGAATTCGGCCTGCCCGTCTGTTACTCGATCATCGCAAGTTTGCTGGTGGCACTGCTGTTCATCCCGGTGGGGTTGCGCTTCTCATCTGCCATCGCCAACCGTCGTGCCGTGCGGGAGTGGCCGCTGATCGGCTGGTACACTCGCACCCTGTCTCGTGTTCTCGACCATCGCCTGGCCTGCTTCTGGCTGCTGCTGCTGGTGCTAGGAACCTCTTCTTTTCCGGTTCGCTGGCTTGCAGTACGTTCCGCCGCATCCGGCCCCAGTCACAGGGTGGCCGTCTCTGTCGAGTTTCTGGATTCGAACTCACTCTACGATTCAGACCAGACGATGGAACAGGTGCGACAGTCCTATCTCTCCATCGCCAATAAATGGCAGGTTGCTGACACTGCAGCATGGTTCCAGAGAAGTGGCGGGACGCTGGCATTCTTCTTTACCCCGGGATCGCAGGTCGATACTGCCGGGTTCATCGCCGAACTGAGGCGCAACAATCCGAGGTTACCGGGAGTGGACATACGGTTCTCCGAGGGGATGGGGGACCAACGATCCGATCGTCTACGGGTAGTGATCAAGGGTCCTGAAGCGAAACAGGTCGCTGTCATCTCCGATCAACTCGAAGAGATCCTCTCTGCAACGACAGGAATCGCCGAGGTGTCGACAGGTGGAGAGTCTTCCAGGACGACCGATGAAGTCGCATTGGAAGTAGACCGTGATCAGGCGGAGCGCTTCGGAATCTCTCCGACGAGACTCTCACGCGTCGTCGGATGGATGTTACGCGGAGCTCCCTTGCCCCAGGCACAGATCGATGGCGAGGATCTACCCGTCTGGATCTCCTACAGCGAGGATGAAACTCCAACGCTCGGTGACTTGCCTGGAATACCAATTTCGAATGACAGGGGAGGTACTCTTCCGCTCGGATCGGTCGCTTCCCTCTCTATGTCGAGGACACCGCCAGTGATCCGTAGAGAAGGGCGCGAAGTGAGCCTCTCTCTGGCGCTGGAACTGGAGAAGGAATCTGACCTGAGAAGCATCGAGACACGGATTGCACCCATCCTCGAGGGACTCCAGATGCCAGAGGGCTATTCGGCTGCCATCGATGGCGGCCTGAGCCAATTTCAGGACGACCTCTCCGAAATGGCCCAGGCGGGTGCTCTGGCAGTCGTTCTGATCTTTGCATTGATGGGAGTTCTCTTCGAGTCGCTGCTGTTGCCGCTCTCGATTCTATGCAGCATTCCCTTCCTCTTCAGCGGCGCCTTCTGGGCGCTATGGGTCTCGGGAGAGTCGTTGTCTACCACCGGAATCGCCGGCTTCGTGATCCTGCTGGGAATTGTCGTCAACAATGCCATCGTCCTCGTCGACGCCATCAATCGCCGACGAGAGGAGGGTTCTTCCAGGAGAGAAGCGTTGCTCGAAGCGGGGCGAATTCGTCTTCGCCCCATCCTGATGACGGCCAGTACCACCATCTGTGGCCTTCTTCCTCTGGTGCTCCTTCCGGCCGATGGGATGGGCCCCAGTTATCGTCCCCTCGGTATCGTCATGCTCGGTGGTCTGACCACATCGACCCTCTTCACACTGATCGCAGTGCCACTCTTCTACACTCTCTTCGATGATCTAGGAGAGCAGTTGAAAAAGATGCTGGCGTCAGCTCGAAATAGAGCGACCTCGAATTAGCGTCAGATCTCGACCAGTTGAGGTTTGTTCGCTGATTTCACCCGTTACATTCTTCTTTCCCGGTGTGCCGTTGCCAGGTGTGCGCATCGGTGCCTACAATTTTCTGTGAACCGACAACAATGCTCGAATCGTATTGCCCATCGGTTGCACATGCGAAACGAGAAGAGTGGTCGACGATACGGTACAATCCGACCTGTAGGAGGTCCTGGTGCGCCCGATACAGCGAGTTCGAGACGAAGATGGAATCCCGGTCAGCCCGGCCAGGGTGCTTCGTGCCTACATGGAGCGATGCTTCCCGATGTCGGACAATCGAGAGGGGAAGATCTTCTGGGTCAGGCCAACGGAGCGCGCAATCATCACCTGGGACTGCTACCGCATTCCTCGTTCGTTGCGCCGATCCTTGAAGAAAACCAAGCTCAGATTCACCACGGATGTGGCCTTCGGTGCGGTCATCGAAGCGTGCGCTGCACGCCACGAAACCTGGATTTCGCACGACATCGAGCAATTGTTCAGGCAACTCCACAACATCGGTCTCGCCCATTCGGTGGAAGCCTGGGATGAAGCCGGACGTCTGGTCGGGGGTATCTACGGCCTGGTTGTTGGTGGACTCTTCGCCGGTGAGAGCATGTTTCATCTCGAGACAGGCGCCGGAAAGATGTGCATCGTTGCCCTCATCGAGCATCTACAATCTCTTGGCTTCAGTGCCCTCGATTGCCAGCAGCAGACGCCTCATATGGAGATGTTCGGGGCGCAGTTGATTCGTGATGATGTCTATTCGATGATGGTGGCCACCAGCACCCCGCCGGGCGGCTGGGATGAAAGCCGATTCCCAGCACATCCAGGTGTTTGAGTAGTTTCTACTGCCGTGGTCCTCTAGAAGGGCAGACCGTAGGAGATCGACAGGTTTGCATCTCCCTCGTCTGACCAGCCCAGATCGGTGCGAAAGAGTGCTTGCCGTTCGAGAGTAAAACGCACGCCGATCCCTACTGAGGAGTGAATCCTGGAGTGCAGCAGATCGCCCAGATCTCCTGCGACGGAACCGGCATCGGCAAACAGTGCCAGCCCTGCACGCTCGACCCGGATTTCACCAGCGATGGGGAATCCCTCGGCGATGACCCACGGTCTCCACTCGCCACCCATCGACCATGCACATCGATCGCGAAAGCGACCTCGAATGGTACCGCGCAGTGTGTTGTCTCCGCCGAGTGTGGGGAGCGCCCAGAAGGGGACATCTCCGGCGGCACTGGAGAGAGCCAGATAACCGGCGACTGAATCGATGGGTGGATGTTCACGTGCCGGATCTCCACCGACATGAAAAATAGGGGCCACGGGTCGAACCCAGCTGGCCAGCAAAGATGCGACTGCACCGGGTTTTCGAGCATCCACGATGGGAATGGCAGTGATCGATGCCCCGATGGAATGCCCCTCGTAAGGAAGATGCTGCGCATCTCGGGTGTCGTGACGGATTCCAGCGCGGACCCACAGTGCATCGAAATTGTCGCCATCTGCGAACAGGATGGGATGCTGAGTCGCCACATCAAAGGCCCCGGTGACCTTCCCGGAGGCGAGGTCATCGGACTGCAGTGTTGCTTCGATATTCCAGACCCAGTCGCCTCCCACCTCTGGCCATGAGCGTTGAATCCCGAAACCGATCGAGTTGGATTCACGGGTATAGGAACCTTCGTCCTGCAGAGTGGTTTGCTCGCCAAGCCCGAAGAAACGCGATGTCAGTGTGCGAGAATGGTTGATAGAGAAACCGATAAAATCACGATCTCCCTGAAGCACGCCTCTTGGAGGATGGTCGCCATGAGCGAGCCACCGGTGCCATGAAAATGCAAAGCGGTCTTGTCCTTCAGTGGTGGTAGTTGCCCAGATGTTGGCAAATTGACGTCGGCGCTGATTGAGAAAATCCAGATCCGTGATGGCGAATCCACCGCCAGCTCCCACATCGCCCTCGAAGAAGACCAGAGGTGAGATGAAGGAGGTGATCAGAACCCGATCGAAGAGATTCCCATCGGGAATTTTATCTTCAGAAATCCAGCGCCAGCGATCGGGGTGTTCAATTTCTGCGAGCAGGTCAGCGGGTCGAATCGAGCCAGATGTATCATCCTGATCAGCCTGTGGAAGCACGGAGAGTACCGCAACAAGCAACCAGGCTGTCGACATCTAACCTCGATTCCAGATCCATCGCCGGGGAGTGGCCATCCCGGTCGACCGCTGCACTGTGACACTCCTTGAAATCCCACCAGGGATCTATTCCGAGGAGCCAATTTCCGCTGGAGCCTTCTGCAAGCGACTGAATTCACTGACGGTGGCGAAGTACAGCTTCACCTCCCGGATTTCATTTTCGGAGAGCGAAGCGCGCCTGCCCATCTTGTCCAGAATTCCCGACCACGCTTGCGGCGGGTATTCCGCAGGCCAGTAAGTGCGATGGCACTCGGTGCAATCGAGGATGGCGATCTCGCGACCCGCTTTGAGAGCCGCCAGGTCGACCGAGTACGGCACGCAATTCGCCAACTCATCGGCGGTAGGCATCGTCATCTGAGACAGACTGACGCAACCGGTGACCGTGAGTAACACCACGAAAAGCAGGTTCCGCATCGCTAAAATTCCCATCCGAGGCCAAAGTTGATGAGGGTCGGTAGATCCCCGGGACTTGCATCGTTACGCAACTGAATGTCCCCCTTGACCACGACTTGCCGGGTGAGGGACCAGGTGAATCCCAGCGTCACTTCGTCACGCGTGCCGGCATCGTTCTTGACGACCCCTGCGGGAACCTCGAACTGGGTGTCGACATCATCATAACGGGCGAACAGCACCAGATCGGATTCACTGAAGCGACCGATTTTCATGCTCTCTGGAAGGATGTGCAAGCCAACTTCGAGGTAGAAGCCGAAGATGTCGGATGCGACACCGTCAGCGAGTTCAAGAGCGCCGGAGATCTGTTCGTGGGCGACTGCGCCTCTCAGGTCGACGTTGTGAACACTGTATTCAAAATCAGCCGAGGCCAGCCAGATGCTGCTCTCCACGCCTGGGTTGGTTCCGTGGTTCCCGTTGTCGAGACCCCCGCCGTAACCGGACAGGCCCAGGCGCAATGTTTGAGCCGCTGGGTTGCCGAGTCGGACGAATGGGAAGAAATCGACGCGTCCCGTGATCGCCGGTTCATTCAGACTCGGACGCTCCTTGATACGACCGCCACGGATTCCGTCCTTCGAGGAGAAACCCTCGCCGTCGAGCCCGCCGACGAGATAGATCTGATACTTCAGATCGCTCATCAACTTTCCGAAGAGACCGATACCATCGGAACTCCAGGTGGTCGGTAGGATGTACTTGTCAAAACTCGGACGCTCGACCCCGTTGAAACTCGGTGGCTCGTGCTTGAGGTTCGTGATACCGACAGGCGTCAGCATTCGACCGGCACGAATGTTGAGAGTGTTGCCCGTCAGGAAGTCAAAGTGGAGTTGCTCTATCGACAACTCGCCGTCACCCTCGGAGACGAACGCGTGCTCGATCTCCGTCTCGCTGTGGAGCTGGATCCAGTCCTCGAACTGGTAACCCATGTAGAAGACGAAGCGATGGATGTCGATCTCATCGTTGCCTGAGCCTTCGGTAAAGTTCCAGTGGACTTCGCCGTAGCCACCGAAGGTGAAGGGGCTGGGCAGATCACGAGGCCCTTCTGTCCATGACAGCAGCGGGGGCTGAGATGCGGGGCTGAGATCGAGGGCTTGCTCGAGCTGTTCGGGCCTCTCCACGATCCGCTCGTTACCATCCTGCGCCACCATCGGAGTCGTGGCTGCGATCATCAGCGTGACGCAACAGGCCCCCCGCAATAGACACGAGATGAGCATCCTGCTCTCTTTCAGAGCAACAGGGGGAGAGAACCGGACCCAATGAGGTCCGCCGCGGTGTTTCCCCCGTTCAACTCGGGGCAACCTGGATATCGACATCTAACCTCGATTCGAGATCAATCGCCGTGAGCGAGAGAATCGATGCCATCGAGGCGCGGATGGGCACTACAGAGATCCTCGGTTGAGGTTCCCTCCGTGTCCATCTTGCGCAGCGTTGCAACCAGTGCATGAACGGCAGCAATCACATCGCCTGTGTGCGCGCTTTCCGAGATGGTGTGCATGTTGCGTATCGGAAAACCGATACTGGTTGCGGCGGAATCGACGCTGGCGAGTACTCCTGCCATTGCATCGGTGCCAGTATCACGGCCGCAGACATCCACCTGGAAGGGAATGTTGCTCGCCTTGCATGCATCCTGGATGAGAGCGTTGAGTCCTGCCGTGACGATGGCGCCCACTGCCAGCGTCATCCCTTTACCCATCTTGAGCGGAGTGTACTTTTTGTCACCGATGCCGGGAGCCGCTTCGTAATCGTGATTGACATCGACTCCGATGATCACATCTGGCTTCATGACACCGGCCATCACGCGACTACCGAAGCGACCGATTTCTTCGTAGGCAGCAAAAGCTCCGAGATAGCGGACATTCTTCATGGCATCGCCAGCGGCCAGGAGACGGGCAGCTTCCTCGACGACGAAACAACCGAGACCGTTATCAAGATAGGCACCGACGAAGCTATCAGGGCCGAAACCGGGGCGGATGGGGCGATCGAGCAGAAGTGGATCACCGGAACGGATTCCCAGCGCCTCGACCTGCTTCTTGCGCTCATCTCCGCTGAGCTGGAGTTCAAGGTAGAGTTGGTCCGCCTTGATGCCCTTGCTTCCATCGCGCATGGCAGGTTCTGCAAAATGGATGGCCCCGAGTGCTTCCACGGTTCCTCCGGAGATGCTTCGGTACTCTCCCGGCTTTTCTGGATTTTCCGAGAAAAGCGTGACCTCGTGACCGATCAGAGTCGAGGGTAGAAACGAATCACTGTTGATCCAGATTTTTCCATCGTCGGCGATACTTCTCACCTGCATGCGGATCTTGTCTGCGTGGCCAATCGCCATCACTGTCAAGGTGCCATCAGGAGCATCGGGCATCGTGTCGAGAACGACGCCGGCGTTGCCTCGAAACCGATGAATCTTCCAGTCGTTCGGGATGAACTCCTCGAGCATCGGAACGAGGACTCCCTCGGTCATTGCGGCTTCGAGGCCGATCGGACTGGGTGCGGAAAGGATGTCTTTCATGCGTCCGAATTGATCCTCGGGCATCGAATTATCCCAGGGGTGATTGCTGTCAGCCATCTATCCTCCAACGCTGATTGATCTGTTCGCGGGCAAGCGAGTTGATCAGAGAGTAACGGTTCTCGAGTCCGCAAGAAAGCCAACCAGAAGCGAAGGGCAGGCGTTCACGCGGATGCCTTGAGGCGGTATGATCGAGAGGTCCACGATATGGTCCACAGGGCAGGTTTCCGGTGCCAGATATCCGGAAGTTCCGGGAGGGGTAGCGATGAGACTCCGATTATTTGCACTTTCGATCGGTATCCAGCTGGCGATCGGGGGATCGTCTCTGATCGAGGCGCAGCAATTTCTCGAATCGAGCACAGGACGACTTCCCGTGTTCAACGAATACTCCAGCCAGGTAGCCATCGCAGATGTCGATGGTGATGGGGATCTGGATCTCTGTTTTGCCAATGGCAGAGGGTTCGGCTCGGCCAGTCTGGCTGAACGTGTGCGGCTCTATATCAATAACGGCAGCGCAGTTTTCACCGACGAATCAGTGAATCGGCTCGGAAATCTGATCGGATACGGACGCGATGTGGAATTCGGAGATGTGGATGGCGATGGAGATCTTGATCTCGCTGTAGCCAATGATTTCCTCACTCCTCAGAAGTTATTGATCAATAACGGTAGCGGGTTTTTCACCGACGAATCTGCGACCAGAATCCCTCAGTTCAATATGTCCAGTTCTCATTGTTGCTTTGGAGACATCGATGACGATGGTGATCTGGACCTCTGGTACACCAGAGGTGGCTCGACACGCTTTGGTTCCGGCCAGGCCCAATTGTGGATCAATGACGGTAATGGTTTTTACGCCAACGAAACTGCGCAGAGGCTTCCTCAGCAAAATGTTTCTGCGCCGATGGATTCGATCTTTGGTGACCTCGATGGAGATCTGGATCTCGACATGATCGAGGGCCATCGGGATGGCAACTCCAAGTTGTACATCAATGAGGGTGGTGTCTTCACGGATTCCACCTCTGGCAATCTACCTCCTGATTCAAACACCTATTCGTATGACCTCGGAGATCTCGATGGAGACGGAGATCTGGATGTGATCGGAGCGAACTCGGGAGTCGGATCGCGCGAGGCAATTTTTCAAAACGATGGCAATGCTTCCTTCACCAATGTCACTACAACAGTCCTTCCGAACTCCTCAAATCCGAATATCGATGACAATGACACCAAGTTTCTCGACTATGACGACGATGGAGACCTCGATGTGGTGATCTGTGCCATCGGTGGTCCCGAGCGGATGCTCAGAAACAACGGTAGTGGCTTTCTGACCCTTGTAGCCGGCACGATCTCTTCGGTAGGTGATAGTTCTCTCGATGTCGAGGTGGGAGATCTCGATGCCGATGGTGATCTCGATATGGTGACGGCCCAGGGAGAGAGTGGATCGTATCGCAATCGACTGTATCTCAATCAGGGTCCAGCCATCGATACCCGGCCGCCGACCATTCCTCACTGGGAGCAGCTCGCAGATGTACTGGTGGGAGCAGGTCCACAGCGGGTCCGAGCCGTGATCCGTGATGACATGACTTCTGATCACGGGGCGTTTTTTCAACAGGTCATCATCGAGTGGTCCACAGGTGCTCAATTCGCACCCGTTCAGATGTCATGGTCGGGACACGATTTATACAGGGGGCTCATCCCCGATCCGGGGTTTTCCACAACCGTCACCTACAGGGTCAAGGCCACGGATTTCACCGGGAACTCATTCACCACATCCGAGCGTTCTTATGATGTGGGCATCCCGCAATCGAACTTCAGACGCGGCGATGTCAATGACGATGGAGACAGGAACATTGCAGATGCGGTGGGGGCGCTCTCCTACTTGTTCGGGGGAGGCACCGCACCTGACTGTCTCGATTCTGTGGATTGTAATGACGACGGTACGAATGACATCTCGGATGCGGTCTCGTTACTCGACTACCTGTTTCAGTCGGGAACCCAGCCACCTGACCCATTCGAATGCGGACCGGATCCGACCGACGATCCCATCTCCTGTGAATTGACGCAGGGGAGTTGCTTATAGGAGCAGCGATGACTCATCATCTCGGAGCCAGAGATTTTCAATCTATCCGGGAAGCATGGAGTCGCTCGTGGTTGAGGATCGTGACCGATCGGCATGAAGCATGGGCCGTGATGCCTGTAGAGGAGGGGATCACGGAGGGTGGATACCTGCTTCCAGATCCGATCCATGTCGTCACCGCTTACAACCCCGACTGCATCCCGCACACCGAGGCGGAAAATCAGCGTCGTCATCAGGAGATGGACGACTGGATTCATGATCATGATCTGCCGCTCTGGGAGGGCACTGGTTTTGCCAGCGATGGAGGCTGGAGCGAAGAGGGATTCGCCCTGGTGGGATTGTCTCGAATGGAAGCTCTCGCCGTTGGCCGACGCTGGGGCCAGAGAGCCATCTGGGAGTGGAATGCAGAGGCACTGCTGACCCTCGATTGCGATGGCTCCAATGAGAGCAGCTACGGATGGGTTCGGGCTCCACTTCCCTGCCGCCCCCCCTTCCTCCCCGGAGGCCTGGTTCCCCCCTGCCAGTGAGACATTGATTCGCTTCGGACCCACTTCTCATCTCTACCCTTGATGGCGACGGGCCGCTCGGATATCCCCGGGGCTCGGGTCCTTGCCGCAGGATCCAGCGATGAGGAGATCTATTGTCGACTCGTGGGGGAGATCCGGTTCAATCCAGGGCCACCGAGGTGCTCCAGGATGTATTTGGTTTCGATGCTTTTCGCACCGATCAGGAACAGATCATCGGGCGCCTTCTCTCGGGGGGTGATGCGCTGGTCCTGATGCCCACAGGGGGCGGAAAATCTCTCTGCTACCAGATTCCGGCATTACTGGGAAACGGCATCACGGTGGTGGTCTCACCGCTGATCGCTCTGATGCAGGATCAGGTAGAAGCACTGACCCAGGCGGGAGTATCTGCTGCAGCGCTGAACTCCTCGATGGATCCACAACAGAGAAAAGATGTCTGGAACCGGCTCCGTGCCGGCCAACTCAAGTTGCTCTATGTCGCTCCCGAGCGGTTGTTGCTCGATGGGTTTCTCGACGAGATCGATCACTTCCAGCCGTGTCTCTTTGCCATCGATGAAGCACACTGCATCAGCCAGTGGGGTCACGATTTTCGCCCTGAGTACCAGAGACTCGGAATCCTCCGCAGCCGCTTCCCGGATGTGCCCATCGTTGCCCTCACCGCCACTGCGGATGTGCCGACTCGTGGTGACATCCTGAAGGGGCTTGGACTCTCGGATGATGATCTGTTCATCTCGTCATTTGATCGCCCCAATATCCGCTACAGGGTGGTGCCCAAGGACCAGCCTCGACGTCAATTGCTGGGCATGATTCGCGAGCGACACGCAGGAGAAGCAGGGATCGTCTACTGCTCGAGCAAGAAGAAGGTCGATGACACCGCAGAGTGGTTGCGAGGGGAGGGTGTTCGAGCCGTACCCTACCATGCCGGAATGTCGTCGCAGCAACGCGCCCTCAACCAGCAACTGTTTGTGCGCGAAGAGGGGATCGTGGTCGTCGCGACCATCGCCTTCGGCATGGGGATCGATAAGCCGAACGTTCGATTTGTTGCACACCTCGACATGCCAGCGAGTCCTCAGCATTACAGCCAGGAATCTGGGCGCGCTGGTCGAGATGGATTGCCGGCGGAAGCGTGGCTGTGTTACGGCTGGAGCGATGTGGTTCTGGCCCAACGAAGGCTGGCGGATTCAGATCTGGATATGGCGCAGCGCCGCATCCGCCATCACCAGATCGATGCGATGCTCGGCTATTGCGAGTCGGCAAACTGCAGAAGAAGCACATTGCTTGGCTTCTTCGGTGAAGAGAAAACCGACTGTACGGAAGATTCGGAATCGTGTGACAATTGCGCCAAGCCACCCGAGGTGATGGATGGCCTGGTACTGGCACAGAAGGCGCTATCAGCCGTGGTCAAGACCGGGCAGCGATTTGGCAAGGCGCATGTCATCGATGTGCTCCGTGGAGTCGCGAACCAGAAGGTGACACGGTTTGGTCACGATCGGCTCAGTGTCTATGGGATAGGAACAGAGCTAGAAGGCCAGGCCTGGCACTCCATCTTCCGGCAACTCGCATCCAGGGGCATGATCCAGATCGATCTCGAAGGGCATGGGGGAATCTCGGTGACGGCCAACAGCAAGGCTCTGCTTCGGGGTGAGGAACCGTTTGGATTCCGTCAGGATGTCATCGCCAAGAAGGCGACTCGAAGTCGTAGGAAGAAAAAACTGGATGGTCTCGATGCGGTGCAGTCGAGTCTGTTTGAACAACTCAGGCAGTATCGACTGGAGATCTCGCGGCAACT
>JAYZBV010000110.1:0-13384 GCA_036338595.1 Planctomycetota bacterium
GAGAGATGGCCAGGAACAGATCCTCGGCGTGAGCGTCGGTGCTCGACTCGGCATCGGGGAGCATATCTGGACCCCATTGCCAGCGACCGGTGGCATAGCCGATACTTCGAACGGTGATCAGGGCACGGGTGCATTCAGGGATGTCGACGGCAAACTCGCCACCGGCACGAGTACGCGCGTGACCCAGTGGGATCGATCCGGCCAGATTGCGAAACGCAACGGTCGCTCCCGGTACAGGTAATCCGGTCGATACATCGATGACCTGTCCTGCGAAGCGCATCCGGGGCAGATTGGCCACAACAGGCGGTGGCACTTCGGGACCAGGGCCCGTGAATCCGACATCTTCTGTATCGCCGATGCCGCTGGTGGCGCTCGAAGCGCCGCCATCAGGGGATGGTGCTGGATCTCCCGACAGGAAGTAGAAACTCACCGCCAGGATGAGCAGGCCGACTCCGATGAGGGTCAGCGGAATGACTCTGCCGAGGACCATGTTCAAGGACCGACTCCTCAATCCCGTGGGGCGTACACCGTGACCTTCAGTTCGATCGCGATGGGGGTCGGTAGTGCTCCCACTTCGACGGTGGTCCTGCACGGCCGTATCTCCCCGAGGTACTGCTCGTAGACCCGATTGAAGACGGCGAAATCCTTCTTCATGTCGGTCAGGAAGACGGTCACATCGACCACTTCCTGCCAGCTGGCCCCTGCATCTTCGACGACCATTCGGACATTATCGAAGCAGGAGCGGCACTGGGTCTCGATACAGTATTCTACGATGTTTCCCTCATCATCGAGGGTGACCCCCGGAATCTCGGTGGTATCGCGAGATCTGGGCCCGACTCCGCTCAGAAAGATGAAGTCTCCAGCTCTGCGCGCATGGGGGTAGGGTCCGACCGGCTCGGGAGCACGGTCGCTGATGGTGACATCATTCATCGGTGCTGTCGGGTCCTTTCGAGTCAAATCGGATACAGACATTGGTCGGTTCCTGGAAAAAGGACAGCGATTCGGCTCCGCCTTCTCGTCCCAGTCCGCTCGCCTTGACTCCTCCAAAAACAGTGCGAAGGTCACGTTTCATCCAGCAGTTGACCCAGACGGTACCGGCTTCGATGCGCTCCGAAACTCGTAGCGCACGATCGACACTGCCGGTCCAGACACTGGCTGCCAGGCCGTAACGTACATCGTTGGCGATCTCGATGGCGGAGGATTCATCATCGAAGGGGATGATGGTGGCGACCGGACCGAAGATCTCTTCCTGGTTGGTACGGGTACGGGAATCGAGACCGATCACCACGGCAGGGGAGAGGAAATAGCCACCGGAGCAACGCCCCGCAGGAGCGCATCGTTCGCCTCCACACAGGATCGTTCCGCCCTCATCGCGAGCGACCTGAAGGCTGTTTTCCACCTTTTGCAGGTGCTCGCTGGAAACCAGCGCACCGACCTCCGTCGTCGCTTCGAGAGGATCGCCGATGGCCATCGATGAGACTTGTTCGACGAGGCGCTCGGTGAAGGAGTCGACGATACTCCTCTCGACCAGGATCCTGGATCCGCACAGGCAGATCTGGCCCTGGTTGGAATAGGCGGCCCGGGCAGCGCCCTCGATCGCCTGGTCGATGTCGGCATCTGCGAACACGACCGTGGGATTCTTACCGCCCAGTTCCAGCAGCGTCTTCTTGAAGGAAGGAGCGGCGACCGATGCGATGGACGCACCCGTTTCGGTTCCGCCGGTGAATGAAATCGCAGCGATTCCCGGGTGGCTGACGATGGCGGCTCCTGCCGATGCTCCGGCACCGTGGACGATATTCAGGACTCCTGCCGGCAGTCCCACATCCTGCGCCGCCTTCGCCAGCAGGTCCGCAGTCACGGGAGTGACCTCGGATGGCTTGGCCACGACGGTGCACCCGGCGGCCAGTGCCGGGGCGATCTTCCAGGTGAAGAGATAGAGCGGCAGATTCCACGGCGAGATGCAGCCGGCGACGCCGATCGGTTTTCTGATCGACACGTTCCAGAGGTCGTCGTCGGGAAGACGCGTGCGGTAGCACTCGTCTTGCTGGTAGCGAGCCGCGCCGGCAAAGAACCTCAGGTTCGCGGCTGCTCTGGGGATGTCCATCTGTCTGGCGGCGGTGATCGGTTTGCCATTGTCGATGCATTCAGCGGTGGCGAACTCATCGAGCCGATCCTCGATGACCGCAGCGAGTTTTTCTAGCAGCTGGCCTCGAGTCTCCGCAGAACTGCTGGCCCAGTCGGGCAGAGCTCTCGTTGCTGCGGCCACCGCAAGATCGACCTCTGCCTGACCACCGGCGGCGATGGTTCCGAGTGCTTCACCGGTAGCCGGTTCGATGTTGCCGATGACGGATCCGTCGACGGAGGCGATGCGCTTGCCGTCGATGAAGTGAAGCACCTCGCTGAAACTGGCACGATCCATCGGGTTTCCTCCTGGCTGCATCGATCTGGTGTTCGATTCTAGATCCCGCTGAGCCGTCCGCCATCTACTGGCAAGCAGACTCCACTGATGTAAGAGGCTGCCGGAGAGCAGAGGAATGCCACAACGGTGCCGATCTCGTCAGCACTGGCGAATCGACCCAGTGGAATGGTGTCGAGCCAATCGCTGGCGACCTGCTCGGGAGTGGTCCCCTGTGCCGCAGCGCGCTTCTGCATCAGTTGACCCAGGCGAGCGGTATCGGTGAAACCCGGCAGCACGCTGTTGACGGTGATTCCATGTGGCCCCAGTTCCTTCGACAGTGTCTTGGCCCACGAGGCGACCGCACCCCGGGTGGTGTTGGAGACCCCCAGGTTTTGAATCGGTTCGCGAACCGATGTCGAGATGATGTTCACGATACGGCCATATCCCAGTTCCTTCATCCCCGGCACCAGCAGTTGAACGAGACGATGATTGCAGACGACATGGCGACCGATGGCGCTCAGGAACTCGTCGGAGTCTGCATCCAGGATGGGTCCTCCGGGGGGTCCACCCGAGTTGTTGACGAGAATCCCGAAGGGGCCCGCCTGATCGACATGGGATCGAACCACCTCGGAGAGTTGATCGGGCTCATCAAAGTCAGCGACGATTCGACTGTGGCCGGAACCACTCAAGCTCGCCAGTGCGGTGTCGAGATCGGCTTCACTTCGAGCACAGAGCGTGACGCTGGCTCCGAGGTCAGCGAGGGAGCGAGCACACTCGAGCCCGATACCGGCACTACTACCACAGACGAGTGCGGGCCTATCGTTGAGTCGGAGTCGAATCTTCACTGCTCTCCATTCATCTCATCAGGTCGTGAATACAGGTTGTCCCAGGGCGCTCTCGATGGGAGTGATACCGAGGCCAGGTTGAGTCGAGGCGGCCATCCGTCCGTTGACCCGTTTCGGGGCTCCATCGGCGATGGGAACGGTGACATACGAGTTGAAATCGGTCGCGGTCAGCAGCAACTGAGGTGGTGTGCTGTGCGCCAGGTGAGCGATGGCAGCCGTGACGATGTCGCCTCCCCAGGCATCCTCGATGGTCATGGCAATTCCCAACTCGATGCACAGATCGCGAGCCTGGCGTGCACGGGTCAGACCTCCGAACTTCGAGATCTTGATGTTCACCGCATCCATCGCCTGGTCCGCATGGGCTCGTATCAGGATCTCGATGCCATCGATCACCTCGTCGAGAACGAACGGATGGTCCGTGCTTCGGCGTACTGCCAGGCACTCGCCATAACTTTCACAGGGTTGTTCAATCGTGACATCGAGGTTCTTGACCGCCTTCACGACACGCATCGCCGAGTGCTGGCTCCAGCCCGTGTTGGCATCGGCGATGAGGATATCGGTCGGCTTGAGAATCTCTCGCACCTGGTGGATTCGCTCGATGTCGACGATGGGATCGCCACCGACCTTCAACTGGAAGCGGGTATATCCTTCTTCTCGGTAGGCCCGCACCTTGTCGCGCATCGCGACCGGGTCCTCCTGCGAGATGGCTCGGTAGAGGACAAAGTCATCTCCATGGCAGCCGCCGAACAGGGTGCTGACGGGAACACCACTCGCCTGTCCCAGGATGTCCCAGCAGGCGATGTCGATGGCCGATTTGACGTACGGATGACCCTTCAGGCAAGCATCCATCTTCTGATTGAGAAGCAGCAACTCGCAAGGATCCTCGCCGATCAACTGAGGTGCAAGGAAAGCGATGCCGGTGCGGGCTCCCTCGGCATACGCCGGCAAGTAAGCAGGTCCGAGTGGACACACTTCGCCATGGCCGGTGATCCCCTCGTCGGTCTCGATTCGCACCACGGTGCTGTCGAAAACCTCGACCGATTTCCCCCCCGACCAGCGGTAGGCACCTTCGACCAGCGGCAAGTCGACCTGGAAGACCTGGATGCTTCGAATCTTCAACGGGCCTCCCATGGCAAGGGGGTGCTCACATGGCACCCGATCCTACCGTTGGCTTTACAGGAACCCCCGTGGGTTGACAACCTGTCTCCTCCAGAACAGCGCCCTACTCTCCTCCAGAACGGCACCCTGCTCTCCTCCAGAACGGCATCCTGCCGGGCAGAAGAGTGCTGCTCGTGCCGGCCGGATGCGTTCTTGTGAGGGGTTCCCGGGCGTGTTGTCATCGCAGGGTTGGGAAAGGCAGGTGTGCAGATGGATCGCAGGACCTTCGTAACCACTGGCATCGCAGCCGGTGCGGCACTGGCAATGGGAAGATCTCCACTGGCATTCGGTGCGGGCAGTGCGGACGAGATCCGGGTCGGCGTGGCGGGAATCCGCAGCCGAGGGTGGTCGCATGTCATGGGCCTCAATCGCCTCGAAGGAGTGAGGGTTGTGGCCCTCTGCGATGTCGATCAGGGGATTCTCGAGAACCGGCAGCGGGAGCTGGCTGAAAAGGGAACGACCACCGAGATCTTCCGCGACTTCCGCGATCTGATTGCTCGCGATGACATCGATGTGGTGTCGATTGCGACTCCCAACCACTGGCATGCGATGCAGACGGTGTGGGCCTGCGCAGCGGGTAAAGACGTCTATGTCGAGAAGCCGATCAGCCACAATGTTCGTGAAGGTCGTTTGATGGTGGAAGCTGCGAGCCGCCACGGGCGTATCGTCCAGACCGGAACTCAATCACGCTCATCCTCTGCCATCCGAGATGCGATTCGCTGGATGCATCAGGGAAACATCGGCAAGCCGACCCTGGCCAGGGGGCTCTGCTACAAGCCACGCCAGTCGATCGGCAAGGTGGACGGCCCTCGCGATGTACCCAAGGGCATCGACTACGACCTGTGGGTCGGACCGGCACCGATGAAGCCGTTGGGCCGTCGCCAGTTTCACTACGATTGGCACTGGGACTTCGACACGGGCAATGGAGATCTTGGCAACCAGGGTATCCATCAGATGGATCTGTGCCGCTGGGCACTCGGCCACGAACGGATGCCAGATCGAGTGGTCGCCTATGGCGGTCGCTACGGATACGACGATGACGGCAACACTCCCAATACGCTGGTCTCTGTTCTCGATTATCCAGAGGCGCCCATCATCTTCGAGGTCAGAGGGCTCCCGAACAGCCGTCAGGCTCAGAAAGACAACTGGGGCGGCAGCATGGACCGCTATCTTGGCATGACGATCGGTGCGGCAATCCACTGTGAAGAGGGAACTCTCTTGATTCCCAACTACTCCAGTGCTCGAGCCATCGACCGGACCGGGAAAACGATCAAGGAATGGCGTGGCGCCCAGGATCATTTCAAGAACTTCATCGATGCGGTGCGCTCTCGAGATGTAGAGAGTCTCAATGGCACCGTCGAAGGTGGCCACCTGTCGAGTGCGCTGTGCCATCTCGGAAACATCTCATACCTACGCGGAGAGATGGTAGAACCGAAGGTTGCCGCCGGACGCATCACCTGGCCGACCACTGCCGCAGCAGACATCGAGCGAGTGGTGGCACACCTCACCAGCAACGGGGTCGACTTTGCCTCGACAGGGATCATGGCGGGCAAGATGCTGGAGATCGATGCTGCCACCGAGAGGTTCCGCGGAGATGCCGTGGCAAACGAGATGCTGTTTCGCCCGGGTCGTGCGGATTATGTATTTCCCGAGGAGGCGTAGCCGGTGCTTCCTCGAGAAGACCAGTTCCTCGATCGACGCACGGTTCTCCAGAGCATCGCCGCTGCTGGTGTTCTCACTGCTGTCCCCGACTGGCTCCTCTCCGACGAGCCAGCGGCGCTGCCAGCAGCACGCTTTCGCTTTGGCCTCGTCACCTACCTGTGGGGGCAGGACCTCCCTCTGCCACGGCTCATCGACAGTTGCCACTCCTCCGGACTGAAGGGGATCGAACTGCGTACGACCCATGCGCACAAGGTCGAGCCCGCTCTGACTTCCGGCCAGAGACTCGAGGTGAAGCAACGCTTCGATGATTCGTCCGTGACCTGCGTTGGTATCGGCAGCAACGAGAAACTCCACCATGAGAATCCAGCACAATTGAAGGCGGCCATGGATGCGACTCGCGCCTTCCTGAAGTTGAGCGCAGATATCGGTGGCAGCGGAGTGAAGGTCAAACCGGATCATTGTCCCCAGGGAGAAGAACGAGAACGGACCATCGAGAGGATCGGCAAGTCGCTGCAGCAACTGGGCAAGGAAGCCGCCGACATGGGCCAGGAGATTCGACTCGAAGTGCATGGTTCCTGCGCACCATTACCGCTGATCGAACGGATCCTGGAGATCGCTGATCATCCGTCGGTGGGCGCGTGCTGGAACTGCAACGACAGCGATCTATCCGGCGATGGCATCGAGAAGAACTTTGGCAGAGTTCGAGATCGTTTGGCTCGCACCCTGCATGTGCGTCGTCTCGACGAGAAACGTTACCCCTACGATACCCTGTTCGGTCTGCTGCGTGCGGCGAAGTGGGACGGCTGGATGCTGCTGGAGGCGCATGACCGCCCGCCGGAGGCGAGAGTCGAAGCACTACGAGCCCAAGGAGCATACTTCGAAGCTTTGGCCGCCAAGCGTGTGCCCCGGAAAACGAACTAGATCTTAATTTTCAGGGGCAGCCACTACCGAGGCATTGGTAGGAATCCTGTGCATCGCCGCAGTCGGGGAAGGGTGCTTCAGGTGCTGCTGTGGCGCTGAACAGGTACCCGAGCAGATGGACCGGATCAGCGATGTTCACCTGGTTGTCGTGATTGCTATCGATGGCTGCGATGCAGGAGCAGGGATCTCCGAAGAAGAGATGCGCGAGCAACTGGATCGGATCGGCGATGTCGATGGCGAGATCGATGTTGACGTCCCCACGGATGAAGTTCAGATCACAATCGTCGGGCAGTCCATCTCCATCTTCGTCGGTATCAGAGCCCAGGAACAGTTCCATCAGATCGAGAACACCATCTTCGTCGCAGTCCAGCAGCGGCCCATCATATCGATCCAGCAACGCTTCCAGATCAACAATGTCGATGGAGGAATCTCCATTCATGTCGAAGATCTCGAAGCCAGATTGGAAGCCTGCATCTACGGCGAGAACGAATTGTAAATAGTCGTCGAAGTCGACGTCTCCGTCCCTGTCTCCATCGCCAAGTAGATCGGGGTGGAAGAGATTCCATGTCTCGTTTGCGGGAAGATCGGTGAGGGTTCGCGTTGCTCCTCCTGGAAAAAATACGGTAAGCTCTGCCACGGTTTCTGCATCTGCAAGACCATGGTGAAGGATCCCCTCTCCCTCGGACTTGTAGTATTGCCCCGCACCACGCTGGACGGCCCAGATGAGTGCTCCCGTGTCATCAAACATCTCGACGCGTGAACCGATCGCAAAGTGGTTGGGGGCAGGTGCCACCGGGTCAAGACGAATGAAGTTACCGTTTCCCTCATCGGGATGAATGAAGAGATGAAAATTACCCAGGTGGTCCCCTGTGAAGAGGTCAATGTCTCCATCCAGGTCAACATCTGCCTGCACACAACAATAACTGTAACCAGGACTATCGAGGCCCAGCGAAGGTGCGTTGTCTATCCAGGGAGGCGGCCCGTCCTGAACAAAAAGTCGGTTCGGAAAACCGCTATCTAGAACCAACAGATCGAGATCTCCGTCGAGTTGGTGATCGAAGAACAAGGCACCCCAACTCACAATTCCGAATCCGACTCCATAAGTGGATGTCACATCACTGAAGCCGAAATTCCCGTCATTTTGCAGCAAAGGATGAGGCAGTTGGTAATTCGTGCAGTAGATATCCATCTTTCCGTCGAGATTGATGTCTCCTGCACAGATTCCCATCGAATCGATGATTACTCCGGAACCCAGATCACTCCGTTCGATGAAAAAGCCTCCCTGATTTTCAAGCATCCGGTTGGGGTAGCCAGCGGTGTAGCCCTTGTCATTGGAGATGTATATATCGAGATCTCCGTCTAGATCAAAGTCCTGCAGCATCCCCTGCATGCCTGGTTCTTCCAGAGAAAGCGCTTCGATTTCTGAAGAAGGGAGGAAGTTACCTTGACCATCGTTGAAGAAGAGGTGGTCGCAAGATAACGATGAACCGGTGCTTCCTGTGACGATCAGAAGATCAACCCAGCCATCGCCATTGAGATCTCCGAAAGCACCGCCCACGCTTTTGCCGTAAAAGTCGAGCCCTGCTTGTAGGGAGATATCAGTGAACTGGAAGTCGCCATCGTTTCTCAGAAGGCGGTCGTTGTCAGTCCAGGACATGATCAGGATGTCTAGATCTCCGTCGCCATCCGGGTCTCCAGCGGCGATAGCTCCGGCATTGGCTATGAAGGGGGGATTTACCACATCGGTTCGATTGGTGAAGTAACCGTTGCCATCGTTTTCCAGAAATTGCACGAGATCGGCCACTCCGGTCAAAACCAGGTCGACATCTCCATCCTGATCGAGATCGACTGCGGCGAAGCCCTGGCCATTACCGGGAGATGCATTCAAAAACTGGAAATCCAGGCCTCGAACCACCGCTTCGTCGACATAGGTGTCCGGTGGAGTTTGGCCGCAGATACATACAGAGAAGAAGGTTCCGAGTAGCGCGATGCAAAGAAGAGCGGGGGTGGTGGCCCGTCCTCTGATCTGTTGCATTGGAATTCTCCTCAAGGCAATCGCAATCGTTCAATACAAGAGAGTGAGTACGGAAGCGCCCGATCCTCAATTGAACGAGAGATGTGCGAATACGTCAATTGAATTCTGGATAGACACATCTGGTCAGAATGTTCAGGGAGCAAGTGCTTTATTGAGGTAAATTCCGGGCAATCCTGTTGAGGAAACTTCTGGGATTAGCCGTGTGCTATTGCTGCTGTTCTCGCCAGGGAAGTACTGGCGGACGGCTGGAGCGGCGATTGCACAGTAACAACTCCCTGGCAGCGTACTGACACTGGTTCATGGGCTCTGCTACCATTTCGTAGGATTTGTACTCCACTGTCACTTCAGTGCTGCATTGGAAGGTGAGATGATCCGAGTGATGCCCACCCAATCATTCTTTTCCACTCCATTATTGTTGCTCTCGTGCCTGCTGTTGATGGTGACGATTTCGGCGGTTGCCGAGGATCATGTCAAACCTGAACAAGAGGCAGACAAGATCAGTTACTACCGAGAGATTCGCCCCATCTTCCAGGCCAACTGTCATGGCTGTCACCAACCGGCCAAGTCCAAGGGCAAGTTTGTGATGACCAAGTTCGATCGGCTTCTCGCCGGTGGTGGCGAGGAAGCGGCGATCGTTCCGCAGCACCCGGACCAGAGTTTGTTGATAGAAATGATCACAACGATCGATGGTGAAGCAGAGATGCCGAACAAGGGGGATCCGCTGAAGCCGGCGCAGATCGAGTTGATACGCCGATGGATCAGCGAGGGTGCGGAGGATGATACGCCGAGCAACGCGGTCCAGAAGTACGATCAGAGCCATCCGCCCGTCTATCAGTCTCCACCGGTGGTGACCGCACTCGACTACTCTCCCGATGGGCTTGTTCTGGCGGTTTCTGGCCATCACGAGGTACTGATCCACGAACTCGGCACTTCGACCATTTCCGAGCGATTGGTGGGGCTGTCTGAACGGATCGAGTCGGTCAGATTCTCTCCCGATGGCAAGAAACTCGCCGTGACCGGAGGATTACCTGCGCGTATGGGTGAGGTCCAGGTGTGGGATACCGACAGCTGGACACTGACACTCTCGGTGCCGGTGACATTTGACACCGTTTATGGCGCCAGCTGGTCTCCCGACAGCAAGTTGATCGCCTTCGGTTGTGGTGACAACACCATTCGCGCCATCGATGCCACGAGCGGTGAACAGGTACTCTTCAATGGAGCATCTTCCGACTGGACCCTGGATACCGTCTTCTCTCTCGATGGATCTCATATCATTTCCGTCGGTCGAGACATGACGGCAAAGTTGATCGAGGTTTCGACACAGCGGTTTGTCGACAACATCACTTCGATTACTCCGGCGATCTTCAAGGGAGGGCTTGCAGCCATCGATCGACATCCGGGCAAGGATGAAATTCTAGTCGGAGGCTCAAAAGGTACCCCACAGATCTATCGGATTCACAGGGAGGTGAAACGAGTCATCGGAGACAACTCGAATCTGCTCAGATCCTTCCCTCCGATGGTCGGGAGAATCTTCGGAATCGGATACAGCGGAGATGGGAAGCGAATCGCCGCATGCAGCAGCCTGGATGGTCGTGGACACGTTTCGATCTTCAGCAGTGATTTCGACGGTACCTTGCCGGCGGGGATGAAGGGGATTCTCGCAAAGGTCTCCACCTCTCGGAATGCTGGTGAGCGCAAGAAGATAGAGGAGTTCCACTCAAAAGACATCGAGCAACTCGCCACCATCGATCTCGACACTCCGGCATATTCGCTTTGCTGGCATCCACAACTGAACCAGCTGGCAGTAGGCAGTGCGGATGGAGTGATCCGGATCCTGGATGGAGAGAGCGGCACATTGCTCCGTGCGATGATGGCCGTTCCCATCTCTGGCGAGCAGAAAGATGACATCGTTGCCATCGTTGTGGATCCTCCTCGGGTCGAGATCACCGAGAAGTTTGGTTATCAGCAACTTCTCGTCACGGGAATCCAGGCGTCGGGGCATTCGATCGATCTGACTCATGCTGCCGAATATGAAAGTTTGCAGGATATCATCAGTGTGACCGGTGGAATGGTCAGGCCCAAGAAAGATGGTCAATCTCATCTGAGGATCGCGCACGAAGGTCAGGTCACCGAGATTCCAGTTGTTGTCTCTGGCCGAGAAGTTGCCTTCGATCCGAGTTTCATCCGTGACGTCAATCCCGTCATCGCCAAGGCAGGGTGTAATGGCGGCTCCTGCCATGGATCAAAGGATGGCAAGAATGGTTTCAAGCTATCCTTGCGAGGCTATGACCCGATCCTCGATGTGAGAGCCTTCTCCGATGACCACGCCGGAAGAAGAGTCAATTTCGCCGATGCGGATGACTCACTGATGCTCCTGAAAGCCACAGGTGCGGTACCGCATGAAGGGGGTCAGCGATTCACGCTCGAATCGGAGTATTACCAGATCATCCACGACTGGATCGCCGCAGGTTGCAAGCTGGACCATCAAGGTGCAGCAGTGAGTCGAATAGAACTGTTCCCGAAGAATCCGACGGTTCAGAAGATCGGGAATCAGCAGCAACTGCGTGTCACTGCCTTCTATGACGATGGATCCACTCGAGATGTCACTGCAGAGGCGTTTGTCACCAGCGGCGATACCGAGATTGTCACATGCGATGATCAGGCACTCGTCTCGACCCTCAGAAGGGGAGAGGCGCCGCTGCTTGCGCGATATGAAGGTGCCTATGCGGCAACAACGATGACGGTGATGGGAGATCGTTCAGATTTCCGCTGGGAAGAACCCGAGATTTTCCATCCCCTCGACGGCCTGGTCGCAGATAAGTGGAAACGGATGAAGATTCAGGCATCTGACATCTGTACCGATGCAGAATTCCTTCGCAGGGTCTCGCTAGATCTGATCGGTTTGCCTCCAACGGTGGAGCAACTGATGGCGTTCCTGGAAGATGAAAGAGATAGCCGTACCAAGCGAGATGCGAAGATCGACGAGCTGGTCGGATCCGAGGGCTATGTGGTGCACTGGGGCAATCGCTGGGCTGACCTGTTGCAGGTCAACGGCAAGTTTCTCGGCAAGGATGGAGCCTCCGCTTTCAGGCAGTGGATACATGATCAGGTCGAGAAGAATACGCCATACGATGAATTTGTTCATCAGATCCTGACGGCCAGCGGTTCCAACAAGGAAAATCCACCTGCTTCCTACTACAAGATCCTGCGTACTCCTGCGGAGACGATGGAAAACACGACTCAGTTGTTTCTTGCCACCAGATTCAATTGTAACAAGTGCCACGACCATCCATTTGAGCGCTGGACCCAGGACCAGTATTACGAACTAGCAGCGTTCTTCGCCCGTGTGGACCTGAAAGCAGATCCAGCAGCGGGAGACATGAAGATCGGTGGCACCGCTGTCGAGGGGAGTAAACCGCTCTACGAGATCATCTCCGACAAGGAGAGCGGAGAAGTCGTGCATGACCGCACGCAACAGGAAACGCCACCATCTTTTCCTTATGCTGCCAAATACGAGGTGCCAGAAGGAGCGAGCCGGCGAGAGCAACTGGCCGCCTGGATGATATCGCCCGACAACCGGTACTTTGCCCGTAGTTATGTCAATCGTATCTGGGGATACCTGACGGGGGTGGGGCTCATCGATCCGCTCGATGATATTCGTGCCGGAAACCCGCCGACCAATCCAGAACTGCTCGAGTTCCTGACCCGCGATTTCATCGAGGGCGATTTTGATGCCAGGAAGTTGATTGCGCAGATCTGCAAGTCGAGAACTTACCAGCTCTCCATCGTCTCGAACGAATGGAACCAGGAAGATCGAATCAACTATTCCCACGCTGCACCTCGCAGACTGCCGGCAGAGGTTCTGTACGATTCGATTCAACAGGCGCTTGGTTCCACGGCCAGGATTCCAGGAGTGCCGGAAGGAACCCGCGCAGCAGCGCTGCCGGATGTCGGAATTCAACTGAAAGATGGCTTCCTGACAACACTGGGGCGATCTGCCAGGGAGAGTGCCTGCGAATGCGAGAGATCAGATGCGCTCGGCCTCGATAGTGTCATGGCGCTGGTGACAGGGCCGACCGTCGATCAATCCATCAGTGATGCTGGAAATGCCATCACGAAGATGGTCGATACGCAACCAGACGATGGGAAACTGATCGAGGAGTTGTATCTGCGGATTCTGAATCGACCGGCGACAAGAACTGAAGTCGATACCCTGCTTCCGATGTTTGGGATCATCGAGGGCGATCATCTGGCATTGAAACAGGAATTCGAATTGTTTCAGGATGAAGCCAAGCAAATCGTTGACCAGCTGGAACAGGTGCGCCAGGTAGACATCGACGATGCCCGGGGAGAAGTGGTTGCCTA
>JAYZBV010000111.1:0-63273 GCA_036338595.1 Planctomycetota bacterium
ATCGTACACACCTGCCAAAACCTCGCAACCCCTTACTGCACATGGAGTTCGGAAGGCGTTACCAGAGCGAGACTTGGGCCGAAAAACGGTGCCAGGGGAACACTGACGAACGCAAGATGGGCTCCTTGGCCCAAAAAAAACGAGGCCTCCCCCGGACCTTCCGGGGGAGGCACCTGATTCGGTGCCCCCGAGTACGCACGCGCGGGACCCGCGTATCGCGCGACGCACCACGAAATGGGGAGCACTGTCTCTGGTCTTCAGGAATTCTCGACGACCATGCATCGGCGAGAATCACCGAGGATCGGCTACAACACGATCCTTCCATTGAGGGTCAGGTCGTCTTTTTTCTTGTCGGTCTCTTTGTTGTCCTTCTTCTTGTCGGACTTCTTCTCAGTTGCTGCTTTCTTCTTGTTGCTGTCTTCCAGCTGACCGTTGGGAAGATCGCGTCCTTGCGGCAGGATATTGGCCTCGTCGGGGATCTCGTCGAAATCGCCGAGGAGTTCGAGTTCCTCGGCATCCACATATTCGAGGCTCTCGAACTGCTCGCGAATGTGATCAGGCATCTCCTCGAGAGACCCTGACCAGATAATCGACGGCTCGTCGGGATCATCGCCTTCGGTCGAACCAAAGATGATGGTCGCTTCTGATTCAATTTCAACTCCGACGGCTTTCTTCTTGTCGGGCTTCTTGTCCTTCTTGTTCTTCTTGTTCTTCTTGGCTGCCGCTTTCTTCTTCCCAGCTTTCGCCTTCTTGTTCTTGCCATCATCCTCGGCGATCTTCTCGATCAGGATGGTCCCACCGTGACCCTCACCTCCACCGAACCGGATCGCTCCACCTTCGAGGTCGCCGATGATCTCCTGGATGGCAGCCGGAATTTCATCGATGTCTCCATTCCACTCGATAACTTGCTCGTCCTTATTCCCATCATGTTCGATGATGGTGTGGATCTCGATCTCGCCGCTTCCCTCGTGATTTCCGCCGACCTGTTTCAGAATGCGCTGGATGTCGATGGGCATATCACCATCACTGTGGATCTGGATGTCGAACTGCATCTCGGAGGGACGCCGATTCCGCTGCTGCTTATCGTTGCCATCTTGACGATCCATTTCCCACTTGAAGACCCGATCGCCGATCTGTCCGCCGTCCTCATCTCCGAGGAAGTGACGCACCTCGATGTCAGCGGTTGAGCCTCCAACACCCTCGATATCACCGAGGAGATGCATATCGGGCAACTCTCCGTCGAAATCATCGGCGTGAATCATCATCACCTTGGCGTTACCGGATTCTCCGAACTGGAAATCACCGCCATGCTCCAGGTGCAAGTTGACGTCATCGAGATCACCATCGAATCGCATCACGCGTTTGATGATTCGACGCTGACCCTGGCCATCGTCCTTGCCTGCACAGCGGGGGCATGCATCCCCTTCGCTGCAGCCATTCGGGCACGATTTCTGGACATTCCCGAAAGCAGTCCGATTTCCACCGATGAATGTCGAGCCCTGGCAGTTGGCACAGATCGGTCCGGCACCCCGGTTCATCGGCATCGAGATATCCTGGTGGCCTTCGACCGACTGGACAAATCCCATCATCTTGCCGCGATTCATCATCTGACCGCGGCCCATCATCGCTCCACGGCCCATCGTCCTGCCACGAACCGCCATGCCACCGGCCCCCGTCTGGCCCATCATGGCTGCGCGGCCCATCCTTTGCTGACCACGACCCATCCTCTGCTGACCACGATCCATCCTCTGCTGACCACGATCCACTGAGCCTCGGCGTTCCCTCATCACCTCAGCACCGCCTTGCGCGGCACCTCTCACGATGAAGACTCCATGATCCGAATTGCCCGGGACGTCGATACCCATCAGCCGGCCTCCGGGAGCGGATCGATCGAGATCCACGATCATTTCAACAGCATGACCTTCGCCCATCTCTTGGGACACCCTTCCTGCCGCACCGCGACCCGGCATCCTCCGCTGGTTGAAACGACCATCACCTTGCATTCCGTCATGGCAGGCGGTGCAAGACTGACCGCGCGTATTCATTTCTTGAATATGAGCTTCGACCCGACGGCGATCTCCATCTTGTTCGTCATCTCGTGGATGGAAACTTCGATTACGATCTTCGTCACGGCGATCGTTGTCACGGCGATGTTCTTCACGATCTTGATCATCACCACCACGGTTTGCTCGATTTCTTTGCTGACGACCACGCTCAGAACGTGCTCGTCCCTCTCTGTTCCCTGCTTCGCCACGATCCCGCCTCTGATGCAATTGTTCCAGTTCCTCCTCGACTCGACCGATCTCCTGATGGAGTCGTTCCAGTTGCTCGACGAGCCGCTGGACCTGTGGATCGACTTGATCATCGCCGTTCCCTCTGCCTCGACCCTCGTCAGCAGCGGAGTCGTGTTCCTGAGCGAATGCGGACTGTCCAGGGTGGACATGGATGCATGCTGGAAGCACGAATCCACAAACGAGCAGCAATAAGCCGTAGTAGATGGGTGATTTCATGGTGGCGGTTCCCGTTTCTAGTTAGAAGCCCTTGAGCTTCGATTTGTTGATCTCGCTCGGCGCCAGAACTCGGGGACTCCCGAGCCTGACGATCTCGATCTGATGGTCATTTACATCTGCAGGAGCACCGAAGGCTGCCGCCGTATCGAGAAATAATACCGGAACCCCGGGAACGACGAACAGGGCGAGGGCTACGCCCAGCGTCACGAGGGCCGGAACTCTCTGTAGAGCAGTTCCGGGGAGGTGTTGGGCTCGGGAGGACCCAGGGCTCCGGTTTTTTTCAGTTCTTGGTTTCATCAGATCCACTTCCCCTCACCTGATTGCCCGGCAAGGCCAACGGGATACCGTGCATATTGCAAACGACGAGCCATTTTCCACCCCACCCGACCGTATTTCCATAAGTACCACAAACCCTGAAGTACTGGTCACTTAGAGGGCTATTTCGGGCCTGAGCCCGGCGCTTGCGTGGGAAACCTGAAGACAGTTCACCCCGATTGCTCTCTTCGCTACCCCGGATGGGGTCTTGCATCGGGAGAAGCACCCCATCGATCAGGGATCGATCTCGATCTCGAGGAACTCGGTGGTGCCCTCCTTGACGAAGACCTCGATGGTGGGGGCATTCTTGATATCGGTCGGTAGTCCATCTCCACGCCCAAAATTGGTGACCCTGACGGTGTACTGCCCGCTCGGCAATCCGGGGAAGGAGAAGAACCCCTTTCGATCCGTCTGCACCCGACCATCGGTACCCTTTTCGCCACCGGAAAGGAGCACCTGGGTTCCTGCCAGATAGTTGCCATCGAGGTCAGAGATTCGTCCTTCGATGATGCCGCCCGCACCGATGGCGATCACCAGATCGGTGGTACCACTCGCCACACCATCGATGCCCACCGTGATGTAGGCGCGGTGCTCGACCTTGAGTTCCACCACGGGCACGGCGAGTTCGATGAACTCGAAGTATCCGTCAGCTCCGGTCAACTTCTGATCTCGTCGACCACTGCCACCACCCCTGAACGAGGTGTTGAGGAAATTACGATTGCCGCCTACTACCGAGATCTTGGCTCCAGCCACCGGCTGATTGGTCGAGGCGTCGATGATGCGTCCCATCACCCGGCCTCCCTGGCCGAGAACCACGGTACCCACATCTACCCACTGATTGGATCGAACCAGCACATTCTCGATCACTTCCTGGGCAAAGCCTGGCGCACCGATGATCACGTTGTAGGTGCCTGGCTGGAGGCCATCGTAATCAAATCGACCATCATCTCCCTGAAATGTCCTGGCTGGCACACGGGTGACCTCTCGGTCTCCCTCGATGATCCTTGGCGAGACGCTGAACGCCCTCAGCGGGGCACCGGTCTCATCGATCACCACACCATTGAGGCCACCGAGTGCCTCCATCTGGACCGTGATGGCGGCGCCATTGACGGCGACCTCGAAGAGGCGGATGTCAGCGAATCCCTTTTTTTCGACGATGAGATCGACCGGGTAGCGGCCCAGGTCATCGAAACGGAACTGTCCTGTCAGATCGGAAGTACGATTGACCTTTCGCAGTCCTTCGCTGGTGTCGATGGCGATGAGTCTCGCTCCCTCGATGGGAATTCCGGTCACCGAGGTGACCAACCCCTCGAGTACTGCACCTCTGATCATCTGCAACTCGACATCACCATGATCACGCCCCTCGGCGACGGTGACGCCACTCTTCTCGATCATCAGGTATCCAGGTACGGAGCAGATCAGAGTGTGGTCTCCATCGGGCAGACTACGGATGCTCCACTGACCGGCGGCATCGGAATATCCCTTGTTGGGAAGAGATTCCGGATTCACCTCCGAAAACCAACTATCTCGAACGGCTACCACCGCACCTTCGATGGGAGTGCCGACCTCATCGATGACGATGCCGCTGACGGCGCCGCCTACCTTCATCACCAGAACCAACTGGTCCACGGAGCCGCCTGCATTCAGGTCAAAGCGCTCCGACTCACTCGAGAGGTACTGCGAATGTGACCCCTCGAGAAACAGCGCAGTTCCCGGCGAGACCTCGATCACCTCGAAACTACCATCCGCGTTGCTCACCACAGCCGGCGCCGCGTTGACCGTCACCGGATTCTGCTCGGAGTGCTGCTTCTTGGCGCTGACGGAAACGCCCTGCAAGGGGCTCCCGTTGGCATCGAGGACAACTCCCCTGACGACTCCGTTTCGTTCGAGGAAAAAATCCTGGCTGGTACTTTCTACACCGTCAGTGACTTCAACCTGCACATTCCCTGATCGCATGAATCCCGTTGCTGTCACGCTCACATAGGCGATCGGACGACGTTGTTCGGTGACACCCCGGACATAATAGCGACCATTTCCATCGGTCACTGCCGACTTCTTCACATCGGCAACATCGTTGACGGTCACAAGCGCTCCTGTGATCGGAGCGCTCGTCTCTGCGTCGAGGACGCTGCCGCTGATGGCAGCTCCGTCACTCAACTGGATGCTGAGAGAATCGCTTCCGGGACGGATTCTCAACTCCTGGTAGGTGGCAAAATTTGTAGAACTGACGACCAGACGGTAATCAGTCTCCTCGAGAGTATCAAAAGTGAAGGTTCCATCTGCATCGGTGAGTATTCCAGAGTCGGTCAGATCGATGGGAGGACCATCGGAACGTGCCCCCATCGGATTCACCTTGCAACGGGCAGCCTCGAGGGGAGAACCGAGGGGATCGTAGACGGTCCCCTGGATCACGGCCCCGGGTTCCAGGACCACATCGACTCGCTCCGACCCTCCGGACTCGACCATCAGATCGCCGAATTGGCGCGGTTGGAATCCAGAGGCCCTTGTCACCAGACGATAATTACTCCCTCCTCCGAGTTGATCGAACTCGAAGAAACCGCTTCCATCCGATTGAGCGGATGCCAGCGGAGGCATGGCACGCTCCTGGATGATCTCGATGATGTCCTGGGTTCCTGTTTCGCGAAAAACCTCGATCAGGGCATCGGCAATCGCCGTCCCTCCCGGATCCTGGACCGTTCCGGAGAGCACCCCTCCCACCTCCAGCACGAAATCGACCTCGGTGCTGCCTGCGGGCACATAGCGTCTTTCCGCCGGAGAAAAGCCCCTGGAGACCGTCTGAAGACGATAGGAAAGGTTCTCCAGCCCCGAGATCTGATAGAAACCAGATGAGTCCGAGACCGCCACGATGCCATTTTCTTCCTGCATCTCCTGCAGTTCGAGCAACACCTGAAGGCGCTTTTGAAGCGGCGCTTCCCGCTCGACGCGCTCCTGGAATGCAGCGATCTGAGCATCCGCCACCGGTTTGCCGAGAGGATCGAGAATGGTTCCGCTGATCGTCATGCCGGATGTGAGAATCAAGACCACTTCCGGAGCGGACACGCCATCGATCAGAGTGACCTCGGCTCGATGGCTCTGGTAACCGGTGAGGCTTCCCTGAAAGCGGTACCGACCAGCGATCAGATCATCAAAACGGAAACTGCCGTCATTGGCGACAGACTTCTCGGCGACCAGTGAGGCGGAAGAGATGCCGCTTCCACCCTCGAGCCGGTGAACCGTCACCTTGGTGCCAGGAAGTGGGGTTCCAGCATCATCTCTGACGATGCCAGAAATACTCGACTTCAACACCTCCCGGTCAGGAAGCCGATTATTGGTGCGAATCTCCTCGGTCACCGAGGAGTTGCCTGCTCCATTTCCCGCGCCCCTATCGGAAGGATCGCCACCATCGTCGCCGAGGAAACTCATCAGGCCGAAGCCAATGGCAACGATGATCAGAGTCAGTACAGCTGCTTTCAGTGCCGAATTCATCGATCTTCTCCTTCGTCGTGAGGTCCACGCTGGAACCTGCACACACTTCTGATCCCGCACGCGGCCGGGTCGTCTGGATGACCCGGCATTCATGCTTATCCGTCTGGCTCGTTCCCGAGCCCCCTGGAGCGGACATTCCGCTACAGAGCCTAGGCGATGTGGCCCTCATCCGGGATGATTCCATCCGGTAGAACCCCGTTACTATCCTTCAATCGGTACTTCTTGATGCGATACTGGAGCGTCTTGTAGGTGATCCCGAGCATCCTGGCTGCCGGTTCCAGTCGTCCACTGGCCCTCTCGAGGGCCTGCTCGATCAGGTCCCGCTCCAGGTCCTCGAGCACCAATCCCTCACTGGGGAGCAGAAACTGGCCATTAGCACCATTTCCCGCCTGAACCCCGGTCGACATGATGGTCGGTGGAAGCAGTTCCTCTCCGAGCATTTCGGAGTCGCCGAGCACCATCATCCGTTCGAGAGAATTCTCCAGTTCCCGGACATTACCGGGCCATGAATGCCCCTCGAACGCCGCAAGGACCGTCGCTGTCACTCCCTGGAAGTTCTTGCCGTGACGACGACTTCCTCTGGCAAGAAAGTGGTCGATCAGTAGTGGCAGATCATCCTTGCGATCGCGAAGCGGTGGAATTTCGAGCACGATCACATTGAGTCGGAAGAAGAGGTCCTCGCGGAACTCACCGACTTGCACCGCTTCACCGAGGTCACGAGCAGTGGCGGCCACGATCCTGCCACGGAAAGGAATCGTCTGGGCCGAACCCACGCGAGAAAACTCCAGTTCCTGCACAGCTCGCAATAACTTCGGCTGCAGGTCCAACTGCATCGATCCAATCTCATCCAGGAACAGTGTTCCCGCTGCAACATCTTCGAACCTGCCCGCCCTGCGCGCTGTTGCGCCGGTGAAGACGCCCTTCTCGTGTCCAAACAACTCGCTCTCGATGAGGTTACCTGGAATGGCTGCGCAGTTGATGGCAACAAATGGATCAGATGTGCGTGGGCTCAGTTTGTGGATCGCTCGTGCGACCAGTTCCTTCCCCGTTCCGCTCTCTCCGCGGATCAGGCAGGTGGCATCGGTTCCTGCGACTCGCTCGATCATGCCGAACATATCCGTCAACTGGGTGTTCTTGCCGATGATGCCGCAGAAACCGCTATCCCCCGAGAGCAACAAGCGTTTGAGACTTGCGTTCTCTCTCGCGAGTCGGGATTTGCCCGCAGCAGAGGTGATGGTGATGATGGTTTTCTCGTAATCGAGCGGCTTGGTCAGGAACCCGAATGCCCGCGCTTTCCCGGAGTCAAAAGCCACATCGTCGGTGGCGTAGGCAGTCACCAGCACCACCTCGCAGAGGGGGTCATCCCGACGCGCCTGCTGCAGTAACTCCAGCCCCTCCTTGTCGGTGGGCATCCTCAAATCGGTGACCACCACACCGAAGGGATCATCTTCTTCGCGAGCCTGTGCGAGTGCCGTCAGTGCTTCGGGAAGGCCCGGGACTCCCTGGGCTCGAAAGCCCTCCTTGCAAAGCGAGGAGACGAGGATCTCGCGCTGTGGACGCTCGTCGTCGGCAACCAGGATCCGTACCGATGGTTCCTTCATCGCTTCGCTCCTTTCTCGACGGGGAGCAGGAATCGAACCTCTGTACCCACTCCCACCTCCGAATCCAGTTCAAGACGTCCGCCGTGGCGCTCCGCAACTCGGCGAGCGATGGCGAGCCCGAGGCCGGTTCCGCCCGGCCTCATGGTGACATAGGGGAGCATCACCCGCTCCAGGTCACGATCCTCAATTCCCGGTCCATCATCGATGAACGAGATCACGATCCACTGTTCGTCAGAACGTGCAGTCATCCTGAGCGAGCCACCGTCTGCTTCCATCGCCTGCAGGGCATTCATGGCAATGTTGAGAAATGCACTCTTGGCCTCGACGCGATTCCAGAGCACTTCGCACATTCCATCCTGGATCTGGACTTCGAGTTCAACCTTACGAACTGAAGCTTCCTTTTCGAGCAGTCGCCTCAGGTTCTCGAGCAGTTCTCCTGGATTGATCTGTTCAGGATCGTGAGTGCCGGGCTGTGCCAGTTGCAGGAAATCGGTGACCAGGCAATCGAGTCGTTCAATCTCCTCCTTCACATCGCCCGTGAAACTGAGGAACCGTTTGCGGTCTTCGGTCTCGGTAGGGACAAACTCCCGCCGGATCCGACCAACATGCAATGAGATGGCAATGAGAGGGTTGCGGATGTCATGGGCCACACCCGCGGCAAGGTCTCCCATCGACTGCACTCGTTCGCGGTGCTCCAGACCCCGCTCGATGCTCCTGGCATCTTCGATACGAAGCACCATGTCGTTGAACTGCCGCGTCACGAGACCAAATTCAGGGTCATTGCGCTCTCGCAATCGCACCGAGAGTTCTCCCTGAGCGACCTTGCGCATTCCCTCGACCACCTCGGTGACCGGTTGCATCAACCGGGTGCCGAGCACCCAGGCGAGCACCAGGCCGACAAGAAACACGGCAATGGTGGCGGTCAGGTCGTAGTAACGTGCCTCGTTGACCAGCTGATGAAACCGATCGAGATGGGGCTTGAGTTCGATTCCCCCCAGCATGACATCGTCTGGATCACCATCGGTGAATCCTGATTCCATGACCGACCTTGGATCAAAGAAGAACTGTTCTTGGCCACCGATGTCCGCATCGTCGGTCTGGTTTCGATCCATCTCCGGAGCCGCCAGGATCGAATCCACTGCACTGGATTCACCGATTCCCATCGCCAGTTCGGTCTGGACCGCTCTTACCTCGCTCGATGGCGTGCGAGTTCTATTTGGCGATGAATACAGAGCCTGCTTGTCCTTTTCTTCTCGCATTCGGCTGCCACCCTCAGTCCTCAAGAGAGGTGCCGATCGCTTCACTGCCGCTCGCTTCAATATGGCAGCATCGAAGGCAAGATCGGGGTGGTTCTTCTGGATCAGTGCTCTCACCAGATCGTCGGTCCCCGATCGAAGTAAGTACTTCTCGGTCGGACCAAAGGCATACGCCGACTCCTCCAGGAGGATCACCCGCTTCACATCGGCGATGAACTGATTCGTCTCCTTGCTGAACTGCAACTGACGAGTACCTGGGCTGAGGGTGTTGGCCTGAAAAGTCACCTGCCAGTTGCTCTTCATCGATGGAACCACCGCAGGGACCATCGCTGTCGCCCGGATCGTCAACTCCACCGCCTCTGCAGCGATGTCTCCTGCCATCTGCTCGACGGCATCGATCAGGCGTTGGCGCTTGAGCTCCTCGAGGTAGTCCTGAACCGCCAGTGTTCCCGCCAGCAGACAGGCCAGCAGCAGGGCCAGCTTGACCCTGAGGTTCCAGAGCTGATTCCATCGCTGGGATTTGTAGGAACCTGGAGACACGGAGGTATTTCCTTTCGTCGGCGTATCGTGGGGGCCCCGTCGAGCCCCTCATCTACGAGGATGTACGCAAACCTCGTTCCTCCCGGAATCCAATCCCCCTCAATCTCCGGGCGCTCTGAGATTTCCTCCGTAACCTGCTTTAAATACACAGGTTAAGGTGCCTATCCAGAACCGGCGAGGAATCCTATTCCGGTGCCTTCCCCCATATGAGACCCCATTTCGGGTAAAAGTGTAGCGAATTTATGCACAGTTTCCTCATATCAGGGATGCGATCCGTGCTGCCCAAAAGGCCCTGTCCATGAGAAGATCCCGCTCCCTGCAAGCGATCTGGAGGAACGACCATGACAACTTCAATGCTGATCTGCCTGTGGATTTCACCGCTTCTGGTTCCCACCGGAGATCTCCTGTCGGTGGAGCCCGAGGACTGGGATGCGGCGGTGAAGTCATCGATATCGACGCTGGTCACTAACCAGGAGTCGATGACAAAAGAGACCCAGAAAAAACTCGACCCGGGCCAGGTCGAGGTTCGCGAATGGCCCTATGAAGGGGTCTACCGCGAGGGCGGAGAAATCCCTCCGGGTTATCGCGTCGGAGGCACCGCCATCGTGATGCGCTCCTTGATCGAAGTTCCAGGTCTCAAGAAGGACAAGGAACGAGCGGAATCGGTACTTCGAGGACTCTCATTTCTGCTCGAGGAATCACTGCGAGGCCCACGCATGGGAGTCGGCTTTCGCGGCGGCTACGATGTTCGCGACTGGGGTCACATCGAAAGCCTGGAAACTCTGCTGAGGATGAAAGAACTGAATCTGATTCCCGGCAAATTGAAAAAGCCGTGCCAGAAGTTGATCGGTGAACTGGTCGAGACGCTGATCGAGAACGAGATCCCCGGAGGCGGCTGGAACTACTCGCGCCGTCGTAGAGCCAGCAGTCCCAGTCCCGCTTCCCCCTTCATGACGGCACCCGCAGCGATGGCCTTGATGAGAGCCAGGGATCACGGTCTGAAATTCGACACCGCGGTGATCGATCGCGCCCTCGACACCCTCGAGGCAGCACGTCTCGAAACGGGTGCCTTTCAGTACTCGACAAATCCTGATCGGGTCACCGGTGAGGGATTCGAGGCGGTCGAGGGTGCCTGTGCCCGGATGGCTGTCTGCGAGACGGCGCTGTGGCTGGCGGGCCGGGCAGACACTGCTCGCGTCCGTGCATCCGTGGAGGCATTTCTGGAACACTGGGAATGGCTCGAAAAGAGACGCTCCCAGACGGGAACGCATATCCCCCCCTATTTCATCGCCCCTTACTACTTCTTCTACGGCCACACCCATGCTTCACGCGCCCTGCTGGCACTTCCGGAGGCGGAGCGGGAACCGTTGAGGAAGCAGATCCTGGCACGGCTCTGGCAGGTGAGGGGAGAGGACGGCTCCTGGAACGACCGCGTATTTCCACGCAGTTCTTCATACGGCACTGCCATGACGATTCTGGCTTTTCGAGCGCCGCAGAGTCCGTTACCGATGAGGGTAGTGACGAAGGAGGAGAAGGGCGCAGAAAAGGATCCCGAACCGCGGCGGAGTACAGGACTCTAGTCGACCAGTTCCTCTCGAAGGCGGCGCACGAACAGACCGACATCAGTAACGATCCCGAGCGTCTGCGCCGATCCTCGATCTGCCAGTTTTGTCACCACCGCAGGATGAATATCCACACAGACCAGTGGCACCCTGGCGGGCAACATGTTTCCGACGCCGATCCCGTGCAGCATCGATGCCAGAACGATGACCAGACCTGCATCCTGAAGCTGTTCCGAATAGAGTTCCTGCGCAGCGATCAGATCCATCTCCGTATCCGGCAGCGGACCATCATCTCGAATCGATCCCGCCAGCACGAACGGAACCTGGTTTTTTACAAGGGCATGCATCAAACCACCCTCGAGAACTCCCGAAGCGACCGCCGCCTCGATGGACCCCTCTGCGCGGATCCGATTGATCGCACGCATGTGATGGGCGTGGCCATGCTTCACGACACTTCCATCCGAAATCGAAATACCGAGACTGGTGCCGTGCAACTGGGCCTCGATGTCGTGGACAGCCAGGGCATTTCCACTGAGCACTGCGTCGATCCAACCCGAGTTTGCGAGTTGAGCCAGATCATGCGAAGCGCCGGTGTGGACCACAACTGGCCCCACAACCCAGACCACCTTCTGACCCGCCTTGCGTGCAGCCCGCGCCAGATCGGCCACGCTGCGAGCCTGGATCTCGACCCTGCGTTCAGAAGAAACCTCGTTGGCCATGAAGGCAAAGGCGTGCGATGGCTCCGTCTTCTCTCCAGTGATCAGGCGCACCCCCTCCTCGCCAACGAGTACCGACTCTCCGCCGATCAGGTCACGTAATTTGGTGCAGGAGAGCACTCCACTTCTGTTGGTCACACAGGCATCCATGCGCTGCTTCTGCAGCGGCTGCCAACTGCCCGCCTCGAAGACCTCGGTATCGTGATGGGTGGTGCTGTAGAAGCCACTCGGAGCAACCCCTGCATCTGGAGCTTCTTGCCATCGGGCTACAGGTTGTTGGGGCTCCTCGAAACCGATCGAAACCAGGGAAGAAACCAGCGCATCGCCGGCAGAAGATTCCGGCGCCCGCACCTTCAACTGCAGATCGGAGGCGGTCAGCCGAAGCACCTCAATCTCCCCGCGCTGTGCCTCGGCAGCCTTCATGGCGGCAGCAAGCAACGATGGGAGATCTTTCCCCGATCCAGCAAAGAGGTTCTTTTCGAATGTGGACGACATGGTGAGACTATTCCCTGTGTTTCCGACCCGAGTCCCGTCACCCTGTCGGAGCCGCAGGATAGCATGGCTTGGTCCCCAGGCGAGGGGGACCATCACTCTCATCCGGAAAGGTAAATTCTTGCTGCCCAGTCGAAGGTTTTCCCCCGGCGATACCACCGGAGCGGGAAGTTCACACGACGAGACTCGACCACTGCAGGTCCCTCGACTCGAGCGGATCGGAACCTTCACCATCGAGGAAAAGATCGGTGAAGGTGGCATGGGTGTGGTCTATCGGGCGCGTGATCCTCGGCTGCAGAGAACCGTTGCGATCAAGCGCATACACCCCCGGCTGCAAGGTCGCGAGGAGGTGATGGATCGATTCTTATCGGAGGCGCGAGCGATCGCCGCCGTCAGTCACCCCAATATCGGCCAGATTTACGCCATTCACGATGAAGAGGATCTGCCCTACCTGGTGATGGAATTGTTGCAGGGGCCCAGTTTCGATCAACTGGTCGAGCGAGATGGTCCCCTCTCTTCCGCGGAGACAATTCGAGTGGCCATCTCTGCAGCCAAGGCGCTGAGAGCGGCCGTTCGCAGTGGAATCATTCACCGTGACGTCAAGCCGTCGAACTTGCTCGTCGACTCCAGAGGTGAGGTCAAGCTGGTCGACTTCGGTCTCGCAGGTAATCTGGGAGAAAATCCGCAGGACGACCCGGAGTTGCTCTGCACTCCTCAGTACGGCTCGCCGGAACAGATCCAGGGCTGGTCCCTGGATGAACGCTCCGACATCTACAGCCTCGGTGCCACATTATTTCATCTACTGACTGGCAAGCCTCCCTTCGAGCGCGAAACCCGAGTCGACCTGATGGTGGCTCAGGTCAACGAACCGGCTCCCCATCCTGGCTCGATCCAGCAGGGGATTCACCCCGAACTGGCAAGCCTGGTCATCCGGATGCTGGAAAAGAAACCTGAAGATCGTCCGCACGATCATGAAGCCCTGCTCGATGAACTGACCGCACTGCAACAGAAGATCGACCCCGCTGCTGTCCGGAACAGGAAGGCATCCGGTCTCCTGCTTGCCAGCGGTGTGGCGACCATCATCGGCGCCGTCGTACTGAGCATCATGTGGCCCGACAGCAACAAGGGTGCGGGTATCCAGGTCGATGGGACCCTTCGCGGCGTGCTTTCTGCAGCTGCGCCGTACGATCTGCTAACCTACAATTTTGGCGTTGAAGGGGACCGGCTGGAACGATTCTTCAGGCTTCCCTCGCTTCCCCAGGACCCGACCGGGCACAGCAGAATCGCCCCGGTGGTGCTCGACGGAGTATTGCTCTGGGCCAACGACCCGCGCCCCATCTCCTTTCCCTATCTGACTGAGCTGCGTCGATGGCGCATCGAGGGGCTGCGCTGCCTCGGCTCCCCCGATCTTGAATTGCGAACGGGGCAGGATCCTGAGCGTCCCGGGGATCGACTCCGCATCGGACTCGCGGTGGGAAGACAGATCTCGCCACGAGTCGAGGTACTTCGATCGGGAATTCCAGTTCCTGTGGAGATCGAAGAGCTCTCGATCACTTCCTACATCCAGGAAGGGATCGGCCACTCCGTCTCGCTCGAGAAGCGGCATTCCGAGGACCCTGCGAGGGCCAGGTACCGCCTCCAGGTCAGCCGGGAGACTGAACCTGTGACCCCCATCTCGACGCTCATCTTCTCGCTTCCGATCGATTGCGTTCCCCGAGGAGCTCTCGCCATCCGATGTGAAGGCGACCTGACCGGCTGGAACTCCCGTATCGAGCGGGTGGAGATCCTTGGACTCCTCGACCGGGACAGGATCCAGCGCAGCTGGATCCTCGAGGGAGGACCTTGAGCACTCGACTTCACATCTGCACTCCTGAAGGCGGCTTTCGTGCCGTCGACATCTCTGTCGAACAGGCTTCATCTGAAGGAGTGGTCATCGGACGCGACCCCTCTGCAGATGTCTTCATCGATGATCCTGCAGCGAGCAGATTTCACGCTCGCCTGCTCCGTGATGACCTTCAGTGGCGAGTTCAGGATCTAGAATCGTCAAACGGCACCTTTCTGAACGGCGATCCGATCCGTGAATCTGAACTCGCTCCCGGCGACCGCCTCGGCATCGGAGACTGTGAACTCAGGCTCGAAGCAGCGATCTCCATGGCATCTGCTTCAGGCTCAAATACCCAGGTGATTCAGCGTATCGAGGTCAACCCCTCCCCACTCGACGGCAAACGCGCTGCAGAGATCCTGGTCGCCCTTCACTCCTGCGCGCCATTGCTCGGCAGTTGTTCCGTCGAGAACACGCAACGGCTGGAACAGGGCTTGCGCCACCTGGTGGAAGGTACCAACGCAGACAGAGGAGCCATCCTCATCGCCGAGGAGGGCGGCTGGTTGTGCAGATCCGCCTGGTCTCGCGGCGGCACACCGATGCGAGGATTTGTGCTCAGCCACACGATTCAATCGGAGGTGATGCAGAGCCGTCGAGCGGTCATCTCTCTCGACACCACCGAGGATGCACGCTTTCTCGACCGCAGAAGCGTTGTCGGAGATGAAATCCGATCGGTGATCGCAGCGCCGATCCCCGTCCAGGATGGAATCGGTGGGATCCTCTACATCGATCGGCTCGACGGAGACAACCGCCCCTTTGGCAACGAGGAATTGTGGGCAACAGGAATCGCAGCAGGCATCGTCGGAGCTGGACTATCCGTTGGTGAAGAACTGCACGAGCTCTCCGCAGGTCGCGAAGAACTGGTCCGGACCGTGATCGACTCGATACCCATCATCGGAAATTCGGAACCGATCGAGCAGGTTCGCACCTTCATTCGAAAGACAGCGCCGACGGAAGGAACAGTATTGATCCGTGGCGAAACGGGGACGGGAAAGGAACTTGTCGCTCGAGCAATTCACTACCAGGGCAGCCGTGCAGCCGCCCCATTCATCGCGTTGAACTGCGCTGCGATACCTGAAAACCTGGTCGAGAGTGAATTGTTTGGTCACGAAAAAGGTGCGTTCACCGGCGCAGACAAGCAGAAGCCTGGCAAGTTCGAGGTCGCTGCAGGAGGAACCGTATTTCTCGACGAGATCGGAGAACTACCTGCCGCTACACAATCAAAGATGCTGCGACTCCTCGAGGAGAAAAGGCTCGATCGCGTCGGCGGAAACAAGTCGATCGAGGTCGATGTACGCATCGTCGCAGCCACTCACAGGGACCTACAGGAAGAGGTTCAGCAGAGGCGATTCCGTGAGGATCTGTACTACCGCCTCGCAGTTCTGGAAGTCGTGGTGCCGCCACTTCGAGATCGACCCGGCGACATCGATCTCCTTATCGATCACTTTCTGGACCTCTGCTGCGGGAGGGACCGCGAACGCAAGCAGATGGTGCCTGAAGCGCGGGCAGCACTGCGTGTTCATTCGTGGCCAGGAAATGTCCGCCAGCTGAGAAATGTCATCGAGAGTGCCGTGATCCTCTCCACATCTCCGGTTCTTCAGGTGAGCGACCTGAGGCTCGACCACACGGCACAACTACGGAGTACTCCCGGTTCGTCGGACGGATGGGAACCGATCACGCTGAAGGAACTGGAGCGACAGCACATCCTCCGCATCCTGAACCACGTCAGCTGGAACAAGAAGAAAGCCGCAGAGTTGCTCGGGATCGAGCGGTCAACCCTGTATTCGCGAATCAAGAACCTCGAAATCTCGCCACCGGAGGAGTCCTCTTGATGACTGTAGTTCTGGCTTCCTGGATCGGCCTGATGATTCCGATACCTCAATCGGAGGAGTCTGTCATTCCCTCCGGCACCATCCCGGTCGGCATCGTGCTGCAAGGTTGGAGTGTCGTGACCGAGCAACAGGTGATCACTGAATTCCCGACACTGGGTCACCGTCCCCTGAAAATGATTCGTCGGATGAAACTATCCGTTCCCGGCAGTGAGATGTTGCTGCTGGGAATGCTGCGTTCAGAGGGGATCGAGTTGAAACCGATCCGCAGAGGAGTGAGCAGGAGTGCGCACTGGGCCACCACCGATCCATCGGCCTCACCTCCACTGGCTCGTTACGAGGTGCGTGTAATTCGCATCGAACACATCCATCCCGAGCCGATATGCAAACTGCTTCGCAATGAGGCGGGCAAGCTGGAAGCATCGATCGGGCCCCTCGACCGTAGGAGTCGATTTGTCCCCGATCTGCGCAGCGGATCCGTGATCATCTCCTGCGCATCCCCGGCCCGACTCTCACGCTACGTGAAACTGCTGGCTGCCGCAGATCGTCCACCTGTGGCGGGTACCCATCGTCCCGTGCTACGCCACTGGCGCGTTCGATTCAGTCGTGCCAGTGAACTCGCCGTGGAACTGGATCGAGCGTGGACAGATCGTGGCGGAGTGCCGCTTCACATCGTGCCCCACGAGGCATCCAACAACCTCCTGATCCGGGTCCCCAAGCACCTCTGGCCTGCCGTCGAGACGCTGCTGGAGCAGCTCGACCGCGCCTCCGGTTCCTGACCAGACCGACTCAACTGTGTTCGATTCCCATACACTTCTCACCCCAGATAGGGTCGAGACGGGCCCTCTGAAGATTACCGGATGGTCCCTAACTCCTTTTGGAAAATAAAGTTGCGGAAGTTGCCCCGTTGGCATGGACGGGCATTTCATTTGCGCAATGATGCCATGACCTGCGTCCCTCATAGCCGAGGGACCGATGAGGTCAACGCCGTGGCCTCCAGCTGGATCCGCCCCGCTCAAAGAATCCGGGATCTTCCCGAAAGTGAAGTCTCGATCCAGCCGATCAAGGAGAGAGGAAGCGCCATGAACCCGACAATGGAAGGGTGTGTCAAGATGGCCCGCAATTGGAAGGTCTCCTGCCTGGAGACGCTGTTACCCGACCCCCTGAAGGCCCTGGTGGCCTTGCTGGGACTCATCCTGATCCTTGGCCTTGCCGGCCCTGGGTCGCTTCAGGCTCAGGATCCTGCAGATCCAGCCGCGACCGAGGCCAGTACCCCCGACGGCTCCGACGATGAGGACCCGGATGAGGACGAAAGAGCCGCAGCCACTGCCTCCGACTCCGACGATGCGTCCGGATTCGACTCCTTCGTGATGTCAGAGGGCAAGTTCCCGGTACTGAGTCTGCTTCGCTTCATCCAGCGAACCACTGGCAAGTTCGTCAACTACCCCTCCACGGGCAATGATCCGGCGTTCGCGGAGGAGACCTTCGTCGATGTGGTCGGGGATGTCGACCCGCTCACCTATCCCATCGTGCAGGCCATCCTCGAGACCAACGGCTACGAGATGTGGGAGAGCACCCTCGACGACGGCACCGTGGTGATCAATGTGCGGGCCACGACGGCACGAACTCAACCGCCGTCAGATCCGGTCAGCCCCATCATCGTGGCAGGCACAGAATCGACTCGGGATGAGGGTGACGAACTCGCCACCCTGGTGCTGCAACTGAAGTTCGTGGAGACCAGTGTCGTCAGACAGGCACTTCAGGAACTCCTCGGCATCCAGGGAGCTGGCAGTCAGAGCGGTAGCCTCAAGATCGTCACCGTGACCAACAATGAAACCCTCATCATCAAGGCCAAGATGCGAGTTCTCGATCACATCCAACGCCTCGTCGAATACATCGATATCGAGGTCACAGGTCCCGAAGAAGTGCTGGTGATCCGCGAGCTCTTCTATGCCGATGCACAGGACATCGTCAGCATCGTCCAGGAGGCATTGACCGACAATTCCACCTTTGGATCGACCGGACGCAGAACCTCGACGCCATCCTCTCAGCAGGGCAGAACCACCGGAACTGCAAACCGCAGCTCGCTCGGCCGCGGCAGTGCTCTCGCAGGTGAAGCGACTCGACTGATCGCCGACAATCGAACCCAGAAGATCATCATCCAGTCCTCGGATCCGGCTGAACTAGATCTGGTACAGCAGTTGATCGACGAACTCGATACCAAGATTCGTAATATTCGCAACACGACCTGGATCTACAAGGTCCACTACCTCAAAGCTGAGGAACTGGCAGACACGATTCGCCCGCTCGTCGATGAAAACGGTTCTCTGCGCCGGACCGGAAGCAGTTCCAGCAGAACCACGAGCCGCACCACCGGCCGAGGCACCGCCGGAGCAGGAGGCGTCCAGCAGCAGCAGCAGTTCACCCAGACCCAGATTGTCCCCCACGAGCCGACCAACTCGCTGATCATCCAGGCGGAGCCTGAGGAGTACGAACAGATCGAAGTGATCCTGAAGCAGATCGACAAGAGACGACGGCAGGTATTCCTGGAGGTCGCGCTGGTGCAGGTGAAAGACAGTTCGAGCCTCAACTACACTCTTGAGTTCCTGGCAGGCAACCTGGATGACCAGGCACTCACCGGTGTTCTCCTGAGTGCCTTCGGAGGCAGCGAGGTGGTTCCCAATCTCGACCCCAATGGTGTGATCACTGGCATCAACAGGATCCCCGGGATTGGCGGTGCAGGACTCAGCGCCGTGCTGCAGCAGGATGGGCAATTCCCATTGATCATGAACGCACTCAAATCGGATGAGGACTCAAATATCCTCGCCACACCCTTCATCCTCGCCGACGACAACCAGGAGAACTCGATCTCGGTCCAGACCGAGATCTTCTACACCACCTCGAATACCACGAACGTCAACACCACCACTTCTCAGCAATCGGAAAGTGCCGGAATCACGCTATCGCTGGTTCCTACCATCTCGAGTGAAGTGGTATTGCTGGCGCTGGAACTGGAGGTCTCCTCCTTCTCCGGTGTCAGTGACGGAACAGGTGCTCTTCCCGATCGGTCTACGAATGTCATCAGTTCCAAGGTGACGATTCCCGATGGAGGCATGTTCATCATCGGGGGTCTTGCCCAGATGTCAGCAGGTGCGATCCAGAGCAAGGTGCCCCTGCTGGGAGATCTACCCTTCATCGGGACGCTGTTTCAGTCGAGTGGATCGAGCAATTCGAGAGACAACCTCTACGTGTTCCTGAGTGCTCATATTCTCGATGACGATCGCTTCAATAACCTGGGTGATTTCACACGGGATGCGATCCAGGGAGTGCGTTCCTTCCAGGATGACCTGAGGCTGCAACAGTTCTCGGATCCCGACAACGAGCGCGATGTGGAACTGAGGCCGCTGGTGCGCCCGGGCATTGGCACCGCTGCGGAGCAGCAGCCATGAGGCTTTCCCTCTTCAATGAACTGATCGAAAATGGTCTTCTCAATGAAGAGCAGCTGACTGAATGCCAGGAAGAGGAGCGCTCCACCGGGAAGGCCCTCGATAAGGTCCTTCGGGAAAAGGGCTACGTGACCGAGGCGGCTCTGCTGGAGGCGCTCTCGAAGCGGCTTCATATCCCCTTCGTCGAGGACCTGACCGACTCGGAAGTCCCGACGCAGTTCATCGAGCATGTGCCGCCACAGTTTGCGCGCACCTACAACCTGGTCGCCGTCGGAGAAGCCCCTGGTGTCCTCCATGTCGCCACCTGCGACCCTCTGGATGTACAGCCGATGGATGACCTCGCTGCCCTGGTGGGATTGGTCATCGAACCGGTGATCTCGCCTCGTGCCGAGATCACCGCACTCATCAACAGAGCGTTCCAGAAATCCAGCGCCGATGTGGATGAGTTACTCGAAGGTCTCGACGATGATGACCTGATCGGAATCGCCGCTGAAATCGATGAGACCGAGGATGTTCTCGACATCGCCAACAAGGCTCCGATCATCAAATTGATGAACACGATCATGTTCGAAGCATTGAAGATTCGTGCGTCGGACATTCATCTTCAGCCCTTCTCAGATCGCTTACAGGTCCGCTACAGAATCGATGGCATTCTCTACGATTCAAAAGTCATCCCTAAAAAGATCCAGGATGCTTTGATCTCACGGGTCAAGGTGATGGGAAAGATGGACATCGCTGAGCGAAGGCTGCCGCAGGACGGTCGGACATCGCTAAAAATTGGTGATGGAGACGTGGATGTGAGGATCTCGTCGGTCCCGACGAGCCACGGTGAACGCATCGTATTCCGCTTGCTCGACAAGAGTGCGCGCCTCTACCAACTCACCGAGATCGGGCTCGATGAAGGTAATCATGAGATACTCTCCAGGTTGATCTCGTCCTCCCATGGAATCCTGCTGGTCACTGGGCCCACAGGATCGGGGAAGACCACCACTCTGTATGCAGGTCTCGACGAGATGAACTCTCTCGAGACCAACATCATCACCATCGAGGATCCGATCGAATACAACCTCGATTCCATCAGTCAGATCCAGGTCTCGACCAAGAAGGGACTGACCTTCGCCTCGGGACTGCGATCGCTGATGCGTCAGGACCCTGATGTGATGATGGTCGGAGAGATTCGCGACGAGGAAACCGCCGGGATCGCCGTGCAGGCATCCAACACCGGTCACCTCGTCTTCTCGACACTACACACCAACGACTCTGCCGGTGCCGTGACCCGGATGATCGATCTCGGGGTCGAACCCTACCTCGTATCTTCCTCGTTGATCGGCGTCGTGGCTCAGCGCCTCGTCAGGGTCATCTGCCACCGATGCAAGACGTCCTACGACCCTGAGGAGAGTGAACTGAAAAGCATTGGCCTGACCAGGGACGAGTTGTTAGACGGGATGCTGTACCGGGGACAGGGATGCGATAACTGTCTCGGTCGTGGCTACTACGACCGGACCGCCATCTACGAGATCCTCACCATCAATGAAATCATCCGCGACCAGATCATCGCGCGCACCAGTGCATCCGTGATCAAGCAGGTCGCGGTCGAGTCTGGCCACCTGAAAACTCTTCGAATGGATGGAGCCAGAAAGGTAGCGCAGGGAATCACCACAACCGACGAGGTGTTCAGAGTCACGCAGATGGATATCTTCTAGAAATAGCCAGGAGCCCGGATGCCAATCTACTCCTACCAGGCCATCGATAGCCGCGGTCGCAACAAGAAGGGCAACATCGACGCTGATACAGCGCGCGATGCCCGTGACAAGTTGCGAACCCAGAAACTGCGCGTCACCGATATGCGCAGGATCGATGCTGTTGCCCGTGGTGGAGGAAAAGCTGGTCGCTTCCAGCTGCAACGCAAGGCAAACATCCGCGACCTGGCCATCTTGACGCGTCAGTTCTCGACCCTGCTCGCATCCGGGGTGCACCTCTCCGAAGCACTGACCGTACTGGTCGAGCAGATCGAAGACCGGCGCATGGAGGTGATTTTCCGGGACATCCGCGAGAAGATCGTCTCGGGTGCAGGACTCGCAGATGCATTCTCATTGCATCCGGCCTACTTCAGCGACCTCTACATCAACATGGTGCGAGCAGGAGAAGCGAGCGGAAATCTTGACGAAGTATTGCTGAGCCTTTCTAACTACCTGCAAAAGCAGGCGAGTTTGCGTGGCAAGATTTCTGCTGCACTCACCTACCCGGCGATCATGGTCGTGGTCGGTTTGATGGTGGTGTCTTTTCTGATGACCTTCGTGGTGCCCAAGATCACTGAAACACTGGTCAAGAAGGGCAACGTGTTACCACGGCCAACCGAGCTCCTGATCTTCATCAGCGAGATGTTCAAATCGTACTGGTTGCCCGGCATGATCGGTATGTTGATCGTGATGGTGTTCTTCAGAGGAGTGATTGCGACCGAGAAAGGTCGCCTGGTATACGACACATTCTTGCTGAAGATCCCGGTACTGGGTTCGCTGCTTCAGCGCTCAGCCATCTCTCGATTCACGGTGACACTGTCCATCTTGCTCAAGAGTGGTCTCCCCGCTCTTGATTCACTCAACATCGTCAGAAAAGTAGTCAACAACTCATTGATGGCCCAGACGATCTCGCAAGTTGCGGATCGAATCGTCGAGGGAGCCGACATCTCGACACCCTTGAAGAAGTCAAAAATGTTCCCTCCGATGGTGGGCTACATGATTGCAGTCGGAGAACAGAGTGGAGAACTGGAGAGTGTTCTCGACAGAATATCTCTGAACTATGAGGAAGAGATCGACCTTGCCATCCAGAGACTGACTGCGATGGTAGAACCTGTCATCATCATCTTGCTGGCCATCGTGGTCGGATTCATCGTGATGGCCGTGCTGTTACCGTTGTTACAGTTCAACAATCTCTAGTGGAGTTCTCGGTTTCCGAGACCGAAACAACAAGTGAAGGAGGCGGCAATGAACCGTCGAAAGAAAGACAGTCGAGCTGGATTCTCGCTGATTGAACTGATCGTGGTGATCACGATCCTGGGCATCCTTGCGAGCACCGTGGTGGTGAGCGTATTTGGACGCTCTGATCAGGCAAGGGTTGCTGCGGTGCGAGCAGATTTCAGCAGCATCTTGACTGCCTCTCGCCTCTTCCGCGAGGACCACAAGCGCTGGCCCGACACCATCGAGGAACTGATCCAGCCTCCCGCATCCAACACCGGTAGCACCATGGAGTACCTCAGTGCGGAACCCTTCGATCCCTGGACCGGAGAGTACTACTACTATGAACTCGGTGACCGCGGGCCACTGCTGATCTCGTGGGGAGCTGACGGCCTCGAAGGAGGCGAGGAGTTCAACGCAGATATCTACTCGGACGAGACGGGACGCTGATCGGATGTCAATGCGAGCCAATACTTCTGGATTCACAATGATCGAGTTGATCGTCGTCGTGACGATCCTTGGCTTGCTGGCTTCCGTGGTGGCTCCCAATCTCGATGGCATCTCCCCCAAGTACCGACTTCGATCTGCCGCACGAACCATCGGTCAAAACATCGGCTGGGCAAGATCCCTCGGTGGAGGTGTCGGAGACGAATATGTGCTTCGCTACGATCTTGGCGACAGTACATTTTCAATCATCTTGCCACCAGGAATTGATGACGACCCGGATCTCGATATAGATCTTCGCGAAACGATGGGCATTCAGACCCTCCCGGAAGGGATCGTGATCAGCAAGATCCTGCATCCAGATGGGATGTCCGACGAATACGGAATCGTGGATATCGTACTCGATGAATACGGTACATCCGGATCACACATCGCCGTGGTAAGAAACGAAGAAGACACGACCATCGCAATCTACTTCGAGGCGATCATCGGGAGCATCCAGTACTTGCCCGGAGAAGATGCGGAGTTCCCCAGATGGTGACCTCACTTCCCCACTCGAATGATGCTGCCGGAGGTTTCACCCTCGTGGAACTGGTGATGGCCGTGGCCATCATCAGCGGTGCGTTTCTCACCTTGCTGTACATGCGAACCGATGCAGTGGATCGTGCGTTCACCTACAACCACCAACGCCTGGTCGAGAGGGTGAGCAGGGAAGTCCTCGACGAGGTCGCCTTCGGACTCTCCGATGGACTCGAAGGCACGGCTCAACTTCCCGGTCACCCCGATGGGACCGGATGGCCCTGGTCGGCCACCATCACGGACATCTCCAGAGAAGAGGTTGGCCCAAGACTCCTGGAAATTGAACTCACGCTGGAACACCCCGGCTCAAACATCGATGACTCCGAGGAGTTCGTCATCTCTACCAGGATCCTCGTTGCCGAGGACGACCCGATCGCAGCCGATGCCCAGTTAGGATCGCAGTTCGGTTCAGGATCGGGGTTCTGATGGTGCAACGTGGATTTACCCTCATAGAACTGATCGTCGTGCTCGGGATCTTCACCCTCGTGATGACGATGTGTTACACGATTCTCGAGACCACCCTCGAGGCGGATCGAAGGATTCAGAAAACAACGCTCACTGGCAAGGTCGGCGAAGCCATCCTGGGTCAGATGCGCCGGGATCTGCAGGGTGCCGCATGGCGCGGACTCGGAACGGATGTCTTTCGCGGTGAAGATCATGGCGACGAGGACAACGCCGAGGACTCGATAGATTTCATCACCACATCTCCTGTGCCCGAGCCAGAAGATGAAATTCCGAGCTGGACTGGCGAACTCAGTTCAGTCGGTTACGCCTTACGGCCGGGAGAAGATGGAGACAATGTGCTATTTCGTAGAGTGGCATGGGATCTCACTTCCGATCCTCTGGATTCAGGTGTGCGGACTGCCATCTACGCTCATGTGAAGGCACTCAACTTCGAGTATCTCGATATCGAAGGCGAATGGTTGGGTAACTGGGACGCTTCTGAATTACTCCCCGAGGAAAACCTGACCGACTTCCCCTATCTCGATGAGCGAGTGCTCCAGGCGGAACTGGAAGCCGAAGAACTGGCGGCCTCCTCAGCCGACGCGGCCGCTGCTGCTGCTGCATCCGGCCTGGAAGGAACCACGGGAAACACAGGTGGCCAGTCTTCCGCATCGGAAGAAGGTCTTGGGCCCGGTGATATTGACCCTGCTACAGGTGAAGTGATTCCCGAGGAGCCGTTGCCGCTGCCGCTTCCGAGAGCGGTCCGGATTGTTCTTTACCTCCACTACAGTAATGAAAACGGTCAATTGCTCGATGCAGATGGAGCTCCTTACGAGGAGGTCTTTTCGACCATCGTTCCGCTACTCGTCTCGGACCAGATCCTGGTCGAGGATCCCGAAACCCTGCTCGAGGCGGGCAATGTCGACTTTTGATCTGAAGGGTATCCAGAGAATTGGAGGGGCCTCCGGAAGGATATGGCGAGAACCAGGATTGCGTGATCCCCAGGTTTTTGCCCCGGAGGCCCCAACTTCATCCTCGATCTGTGCCTAGATCTGTGCCTCGATGGCCCCTGGATAGCTCTGGACCGTATTGACAGGCCTCTCCCTGAATGTGCCAGAACCGCACAGTTGAGTCCTTTCCTGGGCTTTATCGCCCCATCTAACCTCTCACTTTTTGGCACTGATGATGCACTCTACAATGGAGAAGAGTGTCCCGGATCTGCGCCTCGTGAGCAGTCCATCAACATTCCAGCCCCGTGGATATGGCGTTGGTGGACACGCTCTGGAGTGCGAACTACAATCCGCCACTCGGATTTAGAGTGCGGAATCGCAGGACGAGCGGGTCTCGTTGTGATTCTGCCTGGATGGTTTTTTCGGTCCTCGGGGTTCTCGTCCTGGAAGCCCAGATGGGTTTTCCTATCGGCGGGACAGGCCCGAACAGAATCACTACTGCCGTTGCGAAACGCTATTTCGAGGTGATGGTGTCTCGAATGGATGTCGCATGCGGACTGACATCGAGCCTGTCGGTAGCCAGCCAGATCCATCTCGCTGACTGCCGATGCATGGAAAGAAGCAGTAACGAATGAGCCTCCAAGACCGAACCCATTCTCAGAGCCACTGGTTCGCCCTCGCCTCCTCTCGCATCGCCAGCACTCGCTGCTTGGCGTCCCGCATGGTGATGTCCTGCTGCATCGTGGCATCTCTATCTGCGCTCACAGGACTGGTGGGGTGTCATGGGTCAGTCAGTTCGATTCCGAACATCAACAATGCTGCAGAGTTCCTGGTAGATAACGAGGTCTACAACGGACCCTCCATGGTATCGCCACGCTACGGCCATACCGCAACCACCCTTGAAGACGGCACGGTCCTCATCGTCGGTGGCAGTGACGAGAGACATCTCACCTCACTCGATGTCGCCGAAATTTTCGACCAAGGTGCCGCAGTCAGTCTCAACGATCCGGTGCCAGATACGGGTTCCGGCGATTTCATAGACACCGATGTTGAAGGAAACCTGATGTCGCTGACCCAGGGTGGACGAATCTTCCACACTGCGACCCTGCTTCCCAACGGCAATGTTTTCATCTGTGGTGGCACCCAGGATGCACTCTTCTCGCAGGCCATCGAGGACTCCGAAATTTACGATATCAGCAGTCGTGAGTTTGCTCCTGATTTCTTGCAGTTGAACGAAGACATGATCACACCGCGATTCCGGCACAGTGCCACCCTGCTCCCCAACGGCAAGATTCTGGTCGCAGGTGGCCAGGAATCACGCCAGGAGACGATCATCGACCCGAACTTTGCGCCCGGTCAGCCGGGGTTCCAGATCGACATCAATGTATTCCCCTCCCTCAAGAGCATGGAGATCTTTGATCCCGGAGCTCTCGCCTTCGCGCCAGCGCTGACCGTCGCCGGCAACGATCCTGCAGAATTCCTCAGCGCCCGCGGGCGAGCGGGGCATAACACTGCCGGGATGGCGGGTCTCGATGGCTCGCTCGGAACCACCGATGACATCCTCGTCCATGCCGGCGGATTCCAGACCCTTTCGACCATCTTCGCACCACAATTCAAATTGCCATGGCAGCAGGACACCAGTAACTCGGCCAACTTCGAATACTTCGATGCCACCACTGGTGACAATCGAATCGCCGCAGGAATCGTGTCGGGAGAACGAGTCAACCATCCGCAGATCCTGAATCTAGGCAGATATGGCAACTTCACGCTCCAGTTTGACCTGGACGACGATGGGGAAATCACACCACCTCCAGTGGGTGTCGACATCCCGGCGATTCCAGGGCTGACCAATATCATTCTCATCGCAAATGGTGACAACGACGACCCCGCCTGCCCCACTGGTAATGGCGTGAATGATTTACTGGTCGCCACCTTCAGTGGCTTCGGGCCTTCAAATGGGCTGTCATTCACCCTCTTCGGAGGTGAGTTCACCCTCTCCAATAATGTCGAACTGGTGACCTTTGATCCGATGAACTGCGCGTCCTTTAGCCGAAGCGAGGCTGATCTGATCACGGTTCTGACCAGGAGAACCTACAATGGCGAGACCATCACCTCGGCGGTCGGCGTCACCAGCGGCGGTTCCTTCATGCTCCCGACTCCCAATGGATGCGTCGAATTGACCCAGGGCACCTGCGCCAATGGAATCGTTGGTGTGACGATTTACGACCCGTTCTACCAGCCGTTCCTCGATCCTCCCTGGAATCAGACCGGCAACATCAATCCGATCACGCACCCGACCGGAATTGTTGGTTCGTTTGTCAACATCGATGGAGATACCGCCAATGACAACGCTGACGGCTTCGCAGAGGGAAGCCTGTTGCTGGCACTCGCTCAGGGGAAAATGCTCCACACCTTGAATGTTATTCCTGGTGAAGATGGAGTGCTCGATAGTGTCGACGACCGAATCGTTGCCATCGGCGGAGGAATCAGTTACTTCCCCAACTACGGCGATGAGCCGGCGACCATCAACTGCGAAGTGATCATGCTGCCAGGAACCAATGTTCCCGTGCCAATCCCCTAGTTCGATCGCCGATTCGGTATTCGGGTGCTGTAATTCGACTTCCCCGACGAGAGGATCCGCTCAACTCAGGGGTTTGCAAACCCGGAGCCTCGACCGGAGCACCATCAGATGAGTACCCTTCAGCAAACATCGGGAAGAATCCCCTCCAGCATCCCGGTCATCGTATCCCTGATCGCCCTCGGCTGGCTGCTGGCGACGCTGTGGATTCCTCAGGAGCCCATCGACGGCAACGGCGAAGGCAACCCAAAGCGATCCCAGCCAGTTGCCCCGAGTGGTCAACTCGTCTCTCCTACCGCTGGCAGTGCATCGCAGGATCCAGTGTCTGCCCTCGATTCTCTGTCGCCAGAGTTGCGCAGCATCCATGGACAGATCCACGACCTCTTCCTGAAAACCCAGTGGAATGCAGCCCTGGATGCCTCCACTGCTCATCGAGTCGGTAGAGCTCGAGACGACCTGGAGGCTCTACTCGCCTCGCTCGGTGCTGAACATGTCCAGATGCTGGCAGGACTGCTGAAAGAAGAGCAAGATTTCGTCAATCGCCGCTTCTTGTTACGAGCACTGGGGCGTATCGGAAGCGACGAGGCGCTCATTGCGCTGGTGGAACACTACCACTGGTCTACAGGAAACCAGAAGGAGAGCGAAGTCAAACACACCGTCGCCGCTCTCGCTGCAGCAGACAATGATCGCTCCTTCGAGATTCTCAGCGAGTTCGCTCTATCCGATGAAGATCAACAGCACCGCTACAGGTTTGTTGGAGCGCTCTCCCAGCATTCTCGATCCAGCGATGCTCTGGGTATCTACTCTCAACTATTGCGCGATGACTCTCACTTTCGAGTGCGCCAACGTGCAGCATTCGGAATGAAGGTCTCTGGAGGACCCGCAGACGCTGCCGGAATCGAAGCGGCGCTGCTGGACGAGGGTAACCCTTATGTCCGCCAGTCCTTTCTCGGTGCTCTTGGAGGAATCCGTGATGTTCGGTCGGTACCGCTGGTGACCAGGATCCTGCAAGAGGATTCGGTGCTGTCCACCCGTGTTTCGGCAGTCAAGGCGCTGCTTCGTATCGAGGGTGACGCTGTCGTCGATGCGCTCCGTGCCGCCCGGGATGACGAATCGCAGCCCCAGAGAGTCCACGACGAGGTGATCCGCGCCCTTGCAACTCTGGGGGCCAGCGGATAGCAGTGGCTTCGCCCGCTTGAGAGTCGGCCCTACCGATGTCACGATCTTCCCGCGTCAGGCCAGCGATGTACCGAGAACCAGCAACTCTGGCACCGTGCCATGAGAGCGATAGGCCATGAGAGCGATAGATGAGGGAAGAGGATCGATGACTTCGAACTATCGAATGCCATCCTGGTCTTCCTGCTGCTGCCTGTCGGTACTACTGATGTCGCTGGTCGGTTGCCAGCCCACCTCTGGACCCGAACTGATCTCGGCACGAGTAGAGGGTGTTGTCGAGGACGGGCTTGGCGAGAAGGACCGGATCATCCTGGTTCTCGACACGGCGGTGGAATTGCCTCAACGCCCGCGACTGGGATTGATCCTGAAGGGCGCAAACGGTTCGGAACAATACTCCATCGAGCGTGGCGAGGCCCGTAATGTACTGATCGTCGAGATCGAATCGGGGTTGGATCACCTGGTCTCCCCCGCGGGCACATCTTCTGACGGCTGGTTGTCACTCTCCCTCGATCTGGGACTGATCGGACTCCTGGATGAAGACGGAGCCCCTTTGCATGGCATCGTGGGCCCCATCGGACTCGACTTCCCCGCGCCCGATCCAGCGCTACTCATCGAAGCGCGCTGGGTCGATTCCGATCGAAGTTCAACAGTAAATCAGGAGGACCTCCTGATCCTTAGATGGGACCAACCGGTCCAGTTCTCTGAAGCCATCCAGGCGCGGCAACTGGAGATATCTTCCAGCTTGATCCGTCTCTCGGTCACCGGAGATCAACTGGGAACAGCCGGATCACCTGCTCGATTCCTCGATGGTCCCTTCTCGAATGAAACCAGAATCCTGCTCGGTGAGTCCCCATCCCTCACCATCGACGGAGTGCACGAGCATGGCCGTTCCAACTTCGAGGGCTCTCCAAGCGGCATCTTCGTCGGTGGTACCACGATCTTGCCGACTTCTGATCTGGTGACCGAACAGGGCGGTGGCGTTGCCTCTCCGGTGGTGGTCGACATCGACGGAGATTGTGCGCCCTGGCAAGAACTTGAACTCCCGGCTGGCCTCCCCGCACTCGACGGCCACACTCTGACCCGATTGCCCGATGGCAAGGTACTGGTCGCCGGCGGCAGATCGATGATGGCCGGAAGTGCTGGAAGAGTTCTGGCGAGTGGATGGATCATCGACCCGATGGGAAACCACCTGGGCCCGCTGGCGATGCAATCGCCGCGCTGGGGTCATTGTGCCACCTTGTTGCCTGGCAGGGACAAACAGGAGGGAACAGCTGACGACGTCGTACTGATCACCGGTGGCTATGACGGTGCTGGAGCTCGTGACGATTCCGAGGTGTTACTCCTTCAGGGCAATCCTCCGGAGTTCATCCCGGTCGATAGCGATACTCCGTCGAGCCCAAGATTCGAGCACTCTGCACACCCTCTCGGCAACCTCAATACGGTGATCCTGGTTGCTGGTCGCCTCGATGGAAAACTGAATGGAGTCGTCGAACAAATCGAATTGCAGCTGACAGATACCAATACTGGCCCGAAGGCACAGAGCATCACTCACCAGGTCGGAGAACTCCGATTCCCTCGCCACCAGCACGGCTCGATCTTGTTTGAAGATTCTGAACAACCACTGCTACTCCTCTATGGCGGTTACGGGGGCTCGCTCGGCACTCCACATGTTCAGTACGATGCAGAGCACTGCCGCGTCATCGATTCTCCGGAAGCCTTCCGGATACGCCCCGATGCGAGATTCGCAAGGAAGGTACTGATCGAGGACGCCGAATCGAATCTCCCCGGCCCGAGAAGGGGCTTGCGACTTCACCCAATCGGAGACAGTTCTGCCCAGGGCAACCGAGCACTACTGGTGGCCGGGACGCGCAGAGAGCCAACCAGAGACGCAGTGTCACCCTTCCAGGTGGCAGAACTTCGCACCAGTTACCTGCTCGAGCAGGAGGAAACGAGACACGGAAAGGTCCGGCTGCGATGGGTCCCGGCAGGCCGGCTACCGGTAGAGATGGTTGGATCCTGCATCGCCGAACTGCCTGGCGGTCGAATTCTGATTGCAGGTGGATCGGACAGGAATGGCATGCCAACCGCCGAGGCAGTGATCTTCGACCCCTTCTCGGGAGGAATCGAACGCATCTGCAAGCCACTGAGCAGGGAATCGTCTCGCGGAGTGGAGATGCTTCTGGCACCTCAGGCGGTGTCACTCTGGGGCGGAGCACTGATCGTGGCCGCATCCCCGGAGAGCCGAACCAGTCGCGCATTGCTGTTCAAATCGGGTGAATGAGCGCGACTATCTCTATGGTGTCGTCTCTTCCCCGGTGTAATTGACGAGTTCAAGGACCAATGCCCATGCGTCCTCGTCAGTGCCTTTCTTGGCCTTGGAAGTGAGCTCGATCTTATCGAACCCGAGGTGCGGAGCTCGAGTCTGTATGTTTGCCAGAAAAGTGATGTGCTCACGCAGGGGTTTATTCTCGAATGTTGCGTGGTAGGTGTTCTTTGTCAGTGCGCCGGTCTTGTTCGAATCGTTACTGGCACTCTTGATCACAGGCTTGGCGGTGGAATTCTTCATCCCCTCGATGATCTCCGTGATCGTGGTGCTGATCTTGCCCGAGTTCTTCTTGCTCTCCTCTCGGCGCAGAGGCTCCAGGACCACTTCCTTGCTGTCTGCACTGTCGAGCAGTTCTTTCAGTGACATCAGGTTCTGGTTCTCCCGGACAGCAGCGACCCTGTATTTTTCAGCACCGTTCTGCAACCACAGTGCCCAGCCTCCAAAGACCGCCGAGCAGAGGAACAAGGTGAGCAGCAAGATCTGGGTCAGATCACTGGTTTGTTGCTTGGCAGCCATCTTCAGCTCCTCCCCGCGGTTCCGGTGACGCTGGACTTCAGTTTCAATTTCAATGTGACTCTCATCAATTCACCATCCGCCTTGATGTCGTCCTCGACGGTGAAGTACTTCGAGCGCTGTTCGAGTGCCGTGACCACCCGTTCCGCTGCTGAGGCATCGGCGACCAGAAACACCACGTCGGAGGAACTATTCTTCGATTTTGCTCCTCGAATCAAGATCTTCATCCATTTCGGATATACCTTCGGATTCGCTGATGTGGCACCAAGGGTCACATCTGAAACCATGTCGAGTCCTGGCAGGTACTGCACGATCCGGGCACGCCGGTTATCACCTGAACCACCCTTGAGTTGCTGGATTTTGTTCTCGGCGCTGCGAAGAATGTTATTGGTGGTTCGGGGTGGAGCATCGAACCTTGCCACGTAAATGTCTTCCTGATTCTTGAGAACCAGTTCGAACTCGGCCCTCCGTAATTGCTTCTCCTGGTGTGTATCCACGAGCCATGACACCGACATGGTGCACAGGATGAAGGCCATCAACAGCAATCCAGGAAGCAACTTTGCGAAGCGTCGTTCATACTTGTGCTCTTCCTTACGAAGATCAAAGTTGGTCAACCCCTGACCTGCAGACTGCAGGGAGAGGCCCACCGCCACTGCGCCCGATCGGTTACACCGATCGACCAGATCAAGACCGATGGAACTCTCGACTCCGTCGCAAACTCGTAACTGCTGCGCGGGTACATCGAACTCCTCTGACAGCCGATCTGCGATTCCCAGGTCACAGGCAGCACTTCCCGAGACCACTATCCTGTCGAGTGGCGATCTCATCAGGATCCCGGCAAAGGTACGCTCGATCTCCGTGAAGAGTCGGTCAACCACTTCGTCAGGATCTGCAGGGGGCAAGGGGGGTGAGGAGGTCAATTCTTCGTTCAGCTTCTCGAACTCCTCATCGGAAACGACGGCAATCGACAGTTCGTCATCCTGCGTCACATCATCACCGATCGCTCCCTGCTGCATCAGATCTGCAAATTCTTGAGCTGAACCCGAATCTCCATCCCGCTCATCCGGAGCGTGCCCACCAGCGGTGGTGAGGGTTGGAATCGTCGAGGGGCGAAGATGGTTGGAAGTGGATCGGATCTTGGTGATCCGCCCCTCCTCGAGCATCACGAAGGTCGTATGACCCGCTTCCATGCCGATGAGCAGGGTTCTGCCGCCACGGAGATCCGGCCTGGCGACGTGCAGCGCAGTGGCCAGGGCAGTGGCATCTACCTCGATCTGAATCGGGTCCACATCCCCTTCTCGAAGCATATCCAGATGGGCTCCGACGGTCTCTTTCTGAATGGCGCTGATCAACAATCTGCTGGAGTCTTCCTCCTCTGAACACTTGATGTACTCGATGATCAGATCATCGATGGAAGCAGAGGGGAGGTGGCCCTCACTCTCGTAACGAATCGTTTTCGCGATGACGTCGTCACGCGTAAAGGGAACCGATATCTCACGGAGAGTCGTCATCCGGGTCGGGATGCACGAGACAACATCCATCGACTTCTTGGAATCCCCGGATAGAGATGTACGGAGAATCTCAGCGAGAGATTCAACTCTCTCCTCGCTCGTTTCACCGGAGATTCTCGCCTCGATGTAGTCGACGATGGTGGTCCGCTTCGAGGTGGAATCGACCACCGCGATACAGACTTCAGATCCATCGATCTCTATTCCTGCGTGCAGTGCCACGACAGGCTCCTCTCGCTCTCACTCGGGATGGGAATCAGCGTTGATCTGGCTGATTGGGCTGCTGAGCTCGATTCAGTTCTTCCAGTCGGCGGATCGCCTCCTGGGGGTTGGCCTCGATATCGACTCCGAGAGTCGATTCAATCGTCGTTCGCGTCACCCTGGCACCAGGTGACTTGGCCCCCGCACCACTCTTCATCGTTGGAGCAGCGGGTGCTGGCTTCCGACCGGTCCTCTCCGCTCTGGGGTCTCGGATGTCACCCCTTCGAGTTCTCACATTGGGATTGGGTGTGGCACCCGCGGCCGGTGTCCTGACAGCTCCGGGGGGGGGCGCTCCTCGCGCCCTGGAAGCCGCAGTGCCCGGTAACTCCTTGCCGTCACTGCCGCGGATCGCACCTCGCACATCGGTCGGGATGGAGGCTGATTTGCTGGCTCCTGGAGGAGCGAGCGATCCGCCGGTGAGCAGATCCAGTTCTTCAGGGCTGAAGCCCCGAAGCACCAGGACATTTCCCTCCTCGTGAATCACGGGGTCTATCTTGGACTCCTGTCGCAGCGTGTAACTGCGGCCGTTGTGCTCATAGATGACCTGTTTCGGCTGGTCCTGAATATCAACCACCATGTAGGTGTTCTCATCGATGCGAAACGATTTTCCTTGCTCGAGGTATCTCACCCGTTGATTTGAAATCTGTGTACGGCCCGGCGACCGTGAGCTGGCACGACTGGTCGGAGAGCGGCTACTACCACGGGTCGATCCCCGGGAGGAACCTCTGACTCGGCTGGTGTTGATGGTGCGTCCACGCGTCGCTGAATTGATAACCGAGGTCTGCCCCTTCTCCTGGATCGAAGCGAAGCGCTGACCCTCGGGAGAATAGATGACACCCACGATATCCCAATCACCGATGGGACCTGAATCGAGTTGAGGCAATACCGGATCGGTTGTCGGCTTCACCGGCGCAGTGCGTACAGGCGGTGCGACGAGGTAGAGATCTCGAATGATGTCACGGTACTGATTGGGAACAGGGCGCGCTGCCTGCTCCTTCAACTCGAAGTCCACCGGATTGAACAGGCGAACCTGGGTTCCCTGCGGTGAATCGTCCAGAAGACCGAAAAACACGAACCCGAGCAGGGTCAATGCCGCGACATTGAACAGTAACAATCCGACTCGTAGTAACCGGATGCTCACTTTTGGCATCGTTTGATCCTCCGCACCGCGTTCAGCGGCGCACTTCCTTCCAGGAGATCACCAGCACATGCTGGCCCTTCCTGGCGCACACCATTCTACCCGAGAGCGAACGGTCCTCGCTCGTTCCTTCGATAGTAGTGGTGAAAAAATTACTGGAAAATGTGGAATGTTCTTCGAGGTCTTGCTGCAAAAGCTCGAAAATCGAGTCTTCGCTGGCTCCCCCGTCTTGCCACGACTCATCGACCTGATTGAGTTGATCGAAGCTGGTGAAGTGCTGAAATTGCTGCTCTACCTCTTCATCGACGCCAATATCGCTGAGGAGGTCCTCGAGGATCTCACCGGTGACCTCGTCGATCTCCTGCTGGTAACTATTGCAGTGATCCCGGATCTGCCAGGCGATCTCCTTTGCTTCATCAAAATCATCAAAGGAACGCAGCAGTGCGATCAAGACCTCCGGTCGGGCAGTGTTGAGATTGATCTTGCCGGAGGAGTTCGCAGTCAACACGTGACGAAGGCCGATCGGGGTCGGAATCTGGTCGACTCCGCCATCGAGCAGTTCAAATCCTGAAGCCTCAAGTCCGTCGAAGGATCCGGGGAGCAGTGAGCCAAGGTCATCCATCCACTCGTCAGAATTTTCTTGCTCTCTCTCGTAATCCTCTTCCAGGGTGGCAGGATCGATGGGGCCATTGAAGAGCTCCCACGAGACATCATCGAGGTTCCGGATCGAATCCAGACTGCGGATTCTGCGCGTTTGCTCATCCAGAACCCGTTGATGAACCAGCGATACGATCGCTTCCGCTGCACCCTGAGGGTCGGGAACATCGTTATAGTCAAATCCACTTTCAGTGTTGAAATCGATCACGGCTTCGATCAATCGCTCGAGCATCACCGTGGCATCATCGACTTCTTCTTGCTCCGGGATGATGTATTCCTCGAGGAGCTCTTCGTCCTCTCCACCCTGATCTGCACTGCCACCAGGTGATTCATCACCTCCATCGGAATCAGTCTCATCTTCCTCGGCGACCCTGACGAGAGTGAAGATGTGATTGAGATCGATGCAGGACTCGCCATCGATCACCAGGCCAGCGATCTGCACCTGATTGATGGAATCCTGGATGGGGTAAGCCCAAGCATCATGAGGAGTATCCGCCGGGGTGTTGGACTCGCGAGATCCCCCGTCATCGGAACCCTGTGCGCCACCTCCCGAACCAGGCAAGGTGACCCCACCGGGCAACTCGAGACCCCCACCGCCAGTAGTGAGCAGGGAATCATCTTCGATCCCATCGTCGAAGTATCCGAGATCCTCCATCAGATCGGAGGAGAGACTCTGGAGAACCTGGCGTGCGGTCGCCTGGACGGCATAGGAGATGGAGACCCGACCCTGTCGATTGCGGGAGATGCGCTCCTCGATCTTGGTGACGAAGAGCAGTTGCGTGATGACGACCGTCAGCACCAGCACCAGGATCAGCACCACGAACAGTGCCATACCCTGCTGAGAGCAGTCGGATTCGTGGATCCTGTCATCGGGCTGATGCATCGTCGACTCCGGTTTCACGATCGAGGCCCCCGTCGAATCGAGAGTCTCTCTGCCCTATTGATCGGCAGATCTCGTGCCATTCTATAGCGAACCGGGCGCCCAGGGCGAATCATCGGCAGAATCATAACTTCAATAATAACAACAGGATACAATCCTGGACCTGAATTCCCTGAGACGGTAGATGGGGACCACGCCTGAAGTGGGGCAGATAGTGTTCAGAATCACTACACTCTTGCGGGTTCTGCGTCGATCACTGGCCCCGAATCTTCCTTCGGGCTCCTCAGAACCAGGGTGAGAACCGCCGGCAGCACCACCAGCGTCAGCAGGGTCGAGGCGGCGAGACCACCGACGATCGCCTTGCCAAGGGTGTTGAACTGCGGGCCGGTCAACATCTCGGTTCCATAAGCCATCGGAACCAGTCCCAGGATCGTCGTCAGAGCCGTGATGAGGATCGGCCGAAATCTATCGCAGGCACCCAGTCGTATCGCATCCGTCGGAGTCTCTCCTTCATCGATTCTTCGCCTGACCTGATCGATGAGAACGATGCCATTGTTGACGACAATTCCGCACAGCAGGATCAACCCGACCGCAGCAGGAGTATCCAGAGCATCGCCCTGGAGCCACAGCGACCAGATCACTCCCGGAACCGCCAGCAAGACCGTGATCATCAGGATCAATGGAGTACGTAGCGATTCGAAGAGGCAGGCGAGAACCAGGTAAACCAGAAAAATCGAGAGATACAGCCCTTCACTGAAGGAACTCTGATTGCGCCATCGCCCGGACCAGCCCTCTCCCAGGTCCCAGCTATACCCCACCGGCATCGGATAGGATGCGAGTGCTTGCTCGAGACGCTGCTGAATCTCGTCCTTGACCGCCACATCGTATTGAGCGGAAACGGAGATCGAACTTCGTCGATCGTCGCGCCGAGGCCTGCTCGGAGCCTCGACCTGCTCAAGGCTACCGATCTCATCGATGGGAAGTTCCAGGTCATCACTGAGAGGAAATCGCATGAAATTCAATTCCTCCACCGAGTCCGTCTCTTCCTCATCGAGACCGAGGGTGATGTCCAGATCTCCTGACCGGGTTCGCAACTGGCTGAGTCGGTTTCCGGAGAAAGCAGCGCTGATACTGCGAGCCACCGTGGCCCCGGATACCTGCAACCGCCCCAGTAAGTCCTCGTCCGGCTTGAGGTGCAGTTCGTCCACTTCTTCGCGACGAGAGATCTCCGCATCGATCACTCCCTCGACACCCTTCAGATATTGCGCCACCTTTTCGCCCAGATCTTGTAGTAGAGCGGTGGAATCTCCTCGTAACCTGACATTGAAGGATCCCGCAGTGGAATTGCCTCCGCCACCGTGACCACGTCCACCCCAGCCCCAGCCATCGTCAGTGCGGATCCGGATGCCGGGAACCTTGGGCAGCACGGTATTCAGTCTCCCCCTCAACGCCGTGATGTAATCCTCTGTCGCCATCTCTGCGGGCGGATAGATACGCGTCATCGCATACCCATCGGTGTACCAGGAATAGATATCGCTCTCTCCAATGATGTCCCGCTTTGAATCGAGCAGCGTCTCGACCTCTGTGACCACTTTCTCCATCTCTCTGAAATCGAGGCCCTCTTCCGGCCGATAGGAGATATTTGCGTAGCTCGACTTCCAATCTGGATCGGAGAGATCCATCCGGAATCCATTCTCGAAAGGGATCATGACGCTAGTGGTCGCAGCGATCGCCAGCAATATCGTGACGAAGCGGTGCTTCATTGCAGATCGAAGTAACTGCTCGTATCTGCCACGAAAGGCGAGGAACCACGAAGATATCCCCGGGTCGCCACCCGAGTAAATCCGAGCTGCAACCATCGGGACTAGCGTCAGGGAGACGAACAAACTGGCAGCGATGGTCAGCGAGATCACGAGCCCCACGCTGCTCAACGCATCAGAAAATCCATTCCTCTCGGAGATGAACACCGGCAGGAACACCACCATGGTGGTGAGGGTCGCTGCAAAAACAGGCGTCGCCACCTCCATCGTCCCTTTCGTGGCTGCAGTGACGGGATCATCCCCCAGACCCGCTCGGCGAACGATGGACTCGACCACAACAACTGCAGTGTCCACCAGCATTCCGACTCCGAGCATCAGAGCCATGATGGTGATGATATTCAGTTCCTTATCCAGAAGGTGCAGCACCGCCAGAGCTGAGAGAACCGAGATGGGGATCGCCATTCCCACCAGTAACGTGGCCGAAAAGCGCCTCAGGAACAGGAACAGGATCACGAGCGCCATACCGCCCCCGATGAATCCAGCGTCACGAAGCCGCTCGAGCGAACTGACGATCATCTGACCCTGGTCTTGCCAGACAAGCAGGTTGATTCCCGCCAGTTGTGGATCCTGGGAGATCCTTTCCACTTCGGCTCTCACCATGCGACACACCTCGACGGTGTTCGCTCCCGACTCCTGTGAGATCTCCAGCGAGACGGCATAGGAGCCGTTGAGATGGCGCCCCCATCGTAGGTCTCCCTCTTCCTTTTCGATGGTTGCCACCTGGCCCAGACGCAAGCCGTTGGCATTGATGGGAAGCTGGTGAAGAGCTTCGACATCGGGAAGAGCATTGATGAGCCGTAAACGACGGACCTTTCCGTCACTCCAGACTCTGCCAATGGTGATGTCGATGTTGGCGTTCCGGATCGCCTGGGATACGCGGCCCAGGGTCAATCCGTGGCGCTCGAGATCCCCCTTCGTGAAGGTGATCTTCACCTCCTGAGGAGTGACGCCATCGAGTTCCACCTGGCCAACGCCATCCAGTCGTTCGAGCGGCCTCTGGATCCGGTTGACCAGCAGTTCATAATTCTCGGAGAGATCGACACCGACAGCGCTGATGCGAGCTTCCATGATGGCATCGCCATCTGCGCCCCAACCTCCGGTTCTGATCTGTACACGCTCGATGTCTTCGACAGGGAGCTGGTCCATCGCCCGAGCGACCCGCTCCCGAACCTCGACCTTCACGGTATCCAGGTCTTCACCATAATTGAATCGCAGTGTCACTCTTGCGTTGTTCTCCCGGGATTCGCTGCTGATTCCCCGCAATCCGCGAAGGGTAGCGAGCGCCTCCTCGAGAGGAAGCACGACCTCGTTTTCCACCTGAATGGGCGAAGCATTGGGATAGGGAACCACGACGTTGATGCTCGTTCTTCCGAACTCGGGAGTCGCGCTGAGGGGTATCCGCTGTATCGACATGATCCCACCCAGCAGAAGCAGGATGTGCAGGGTCAACGTGGTGATGGGTCGGTCGAGGCAGAACTGCACGAAGGTCTTCAAGTTACCTCTCCTTCCCGTTCAGATCGATTCAGCAGTCGATACCCGGATGGAATCACCACCAGCGTCATCATCGTGGCTGCCGCCAGCCCCCAGACCACCGTGATCGCCAACGGCTTGCGCAACTCTGCTCCGGGACCAAAGCCAAGCGCGAGCGGGAGCAACCCCAGGATGGTCGTGGCGCTGGTGATGAGGATCGGACGAAGTCGCTCGATCCCTGCAGTGCGTGCGGCGGTTGTCGAATCCAGGTTCTGATTCTTCAATTGCTGGATCCTGGCCACGTAGATGATGCCGTTATTGACGACGATGCCGCACAGAAGAATCACTCCGATCATCGACAGGACTCCGAGAGGGATTCCCGTGAAGTACATGGCGAAGATGGCACCGCAGATGCCCAGGGGTACGGTGAGGATCACGATGAAGGGCAGTTTCAACGACTCAAAGGTGCTGGCCAGCACCAGGTAAACGATGAACACGGCCAGTGCCAGTGCCTGGAGCAGGCTCTCCAGAGATTCTTTCATCTCCTGGTTCTGGCCCGACATCCTTGCAGAAGATGTAGGAGGCAATCCTCTGCCCTGCAGCACCTGATCCGCTCTCTCGGTTGCGGTTCCAAGATCGATGCCGTCGGTTCTTGCGGTCACCATCACGGATCGTTCTCCTCCGACCCGCCGGATCTCTACAGGTCCCAGCGCCTGCTCCAGACGACCCAGAGACGCAACCCTCAGCGGAGCAGCGAGATTGTCTCCGGCAAGAGTCACCGACTCCATCTCTACCTCTTCTATCGTCTTCTCGAGTGCTCCCTTCATCCTGACCCGGATATCGATGGGTTTCTCGGCAAACCTGTACTGAGTGGCCACCTCACCGATGCCCTTGGCTCTCAACCCACTGGCGATCTGCTCCAGCGACAGGCCATAAGCCGAGAGTCGAACCGGGTCGAGGCGAACATGAACCTCGGGTACCTGATCGGCAACCTGCGCCTGAACATCGAGTAGGCCAGGAACCCATCTCAATCGCTCTTCGATGTTCAGTGCAGAATCTCTCAGGATATTCAGGTCATCATCGAAGACCTCGATCTCGATGGGTGCTCTGAAGGTGAACAAGGAAGGTCGACCCAGCGAATAGGGGCAGTCGGGGACCTTGTCAAACTCGTCGATGATGCGATCGATGACCAGAGCCTCGTCTTCCCTGGTCGCATCCGGAGTGAGGGTGACTCCGATCCTCGCGACATGTTCTCTACGATCACCCGCTTGCACCTCTCCAAGTACCGGAGCATCTCCCACGATGGAAGTGGTCATCGCGATGGGAAGTCCCCCTTCTCGCAATCGATCGATGGCCATCTCGAGTGATGCCACCTTGCGGTCGGTCTCCTCCAGTGGAGTACCCTCGGTCAGTTCGACATCGAAGAAGAATTGCCCCTGGTACAGGTCTGGAACCAGTTCCGATCCGAGGTCCGCTGCCCTGGGAAGCACGGCAGCGCACAGCACCAGTGCCATCACCGGCGGAACCCAGGACACGGCCAGGACATGGTCGAGGACACGGGCATAGAGGTTCTGTGCATGAGTCATGGCGAGGTTGAATACATTGGAAATGGGGCTCAGGATCTTCTCGATACCTCGAAAAATCCTCGCCAGTTTCCCCTCCGATGAGGTGGAGCCATTTGCGATGATGGTCGGGATCACGGTGACCGCAACGAAGAGGCTCGCGAGCAGAGAGTAGGTCACGGTCAGCGCCTGATCCCTGAAGATCTCGCCACCGATTCCCTGGACGAAGATCAATGGCAGAAACACGGCGATGGTCGTGAGTGTCGAGGCGATGATGCCTCCCATCACCTGGCCTGTGCCCTGCGTGACCGCTTTTCTCGTCTCCACCCCTTCGTCCTTCAGGCGCTGGATCGATTCCAGTACGACCACGCTGTTGTCGACGAGCATTCCGATCCCCAGCGCCAGACCACCCAGTGAAAGCACATTGATGCTGACATCGGTCAATTCCATCATCAGGAATGTGACCGCTACCGAGATGGGAATGGATAGTGCGATGGTGAGAGTACTGAGCAGGTTTCGCAGAAACAGGAACAATACCAGGGCAGCTAGCATCGCTCCGACCATGGCGGTCGACTCCACACTTGCGATGGAGTCCTCGATGAATCGTGCCTGGTCAGAGAGCACCTCGATATGGCACCCCTTGAGACTTCGATCCTGTTCGATCGAGTCCAGACGACCTCGGACACCCTTCGCCACCGACACGCTATTGGCGTCACCCTCCTTGTAGATGTCGATCTGTACAGCGGGGCGACCGTTGACTCGTACCAGGATCTCGTCATCTTTCGGCACGATGGCTGCTGATCCGATGTCTCGGACCCGTAGCGTCCCGGTGTCACCATGTCTGACGATCACATCCTCGATGTCCTCGATCGACTCGAACTCTCTCACGGTTCGGAGCCGATAGGCGGTTTGTTGATCCCGGATTTCACCACCGGAGCGATTCACATTTTCCTGGGCTAACCTCTGGGCGACCTCCTGAACCGAAATGGACAGCACATCGAGCCTTCTGGAATCGAGATCGACCAGTACCTCATCCTCGGCTCCACCGACAACGCGAGCAGCGGCAACGCCATTGAGGGTCTCCAGCGTTCGCTTGACCTTCAGTTCGGCCAGCTTTCTGAGGTCGGGTACGGTGCGTGACCCGGTCAGCGCCAGCCGCATCATCGGATCGAGGGAGGGGTCGAATCGGTAGACCAGAGGTGCCCTCGCATCGTCTGGTAGATTGACCAGATCCAGTTTTTCACGCACATCGAGGCTCGCCCTCTGCATGTCTGTGTCCCAGCTGAACTCCAGTACAACCTCGGACACACCTGCACGCGAATTGCTGACATATCTGCGCAAGCCCTGGGCCACTCCAACCACATCCTCGATCGGCTCCGTGACCAGTTGCTCCACCTCTTGCGGCGATGCATCTGGCAATTCGGTCTGGACGGTGAGTGTCGGGTAGGTGATGTCGGGTAGCAGCTCGATGGGAAGACGACCGAGCGAGAGGATGCCGAATGTGAGCGCAGCGATGGTGATCATTCCGACCGTCACCGGTCTCTGGATGATCCCCTTCAGCCACTTCTCCATCGATCACTCCTCAACACGGGTGAAATCATCCTCCGGAGGTGTTGCTTCCTGAGCCACGGTTGTGTGTCGGAGGGGTGCCGGGCCCGGATGCTCCACCTGCGGGAGTAGTGGAGCGATTTCCCGGCGAGGTCCCTGCCGGCAAATTCGACGGCCTCCCTGCGCCGCGACGACGAAGGTCGCCCGTATCTCTGTCGGGCCTGCCAGTTCTTTCGGTGCCATATTTCTTGCTCGTCGCAGATCCATCGTCTTGTCTCTCGACGGTAAGAGAATCGACCTGAACCGGGATCTCGCGGTAGACGCTGACGCGACTGCGATCTTGTAGATCGTCCACTCCCTGCACCACGACTCGATCTCCCAGACCCAGCCCCTCTTCGCAGACGACGATCGACTCGTTCTCGAATCCGGTCACGACTTCAATTTCCTGAACCGTCTCACCATCCTCGAGCAAACGGAAAACACGCGCCCTGCCGTCGGTATTGACCACGGCCTTTCTCGGCACGATGATACGGTTCTCGAGGACTCTCGTGATGATATCGATGTGGGCAAAGGAACCGGGACGAAGCGTCACTCCGGCATCCGGGAAACTGGTCAGCACTTCCACCGTCAGGCTCTCTCGATCCACGACAGGGCTGATCCTCTCGACCGTTCCTTCGGAGAGCACTGGCCCATCACTGTCTGATCTCAACACGCATCGCTGGCCCAGCTCAATATCTCCCACCTCGCTCTCGGGCAGGTACAGTCGCACTCTCAGCGGCTCGAAGTCTGCGAAGGCGAACAGTTCATCCCCCACACGGACATATTGCCCCGACTCCACCCTTCTACGGATGATGATGCCATCGAAGAGCGCAATCGGTTGCGAGTGCCCGAGATCGATCAGGGAACGAGCGTGGCTCGCTTCAGATTTCTGAAGGGCAAAACGAGAGTCTTCCAGTTCCTGGTTGGTGACGCCTCGGATCTCGGAGAGTCCTTCGAGGCGATCGAGGCTCGCCCTCGCTTGCTCCATCTCGATGCGCGCCAGATTCTCGGAGATCTTCAACTCTTGCTGATCGATCGCACAGAGTACTGTGCCCTTGGAGACCCTCTGTCCCTCCTCGACATGGACACTATCGACGCTGCCTTCGACTCGTGACAGCAGCGAGACCTGCCGTTCCGGCTCCAGGATTCCGCTGCCTCTGACCCGCTCGCGGATCACGGCAAGCAGAGATGATGTCACCTCGACGGGCACCACATCCTTGTCAGTCTCATCGATGTTGCCGTACTGGAATCGGCTCATCGATCGGCCCGATCGATTTCCCTGGGACCCGTTTGACCAGCCGGGGGATTCCGTGCTGGCGCCGGAAAACATGCTGTGGGCGAACCAGCCGATGCAGAGCAGCGCGACGACGGCGAAGAATTTTGGCAACCAGCGTTTCAAGAACTGCTCCCATCACATTCGGGGCACGGGCAGGCACCACGGAGCCGCTCCAGCGTCCATATTCCCGTGCCATGGCCATCTGAAAAGGCCAGATTCAATCCATATCTACCCGTGCGCTCGAACCCGGTGAGGTGAAGACCTGCTGGCAGCGTCGCAGGGTCGAGGATCGGCTCCCTCGACCACTCGTCGATACAGGCTGCACACTCACAGCTCTCTCTGAGAGAACGGTCGGAATACAGGCTTTCATGCCCATCTCCCCACACGATCAGCAGTGTCGCCGGTTTCAGCAGTTCCACTTCATCCGCACGAATCCTGGCAGAGTGTTCCAAAAAGTGCCTCCTCAGGATCCTCAGACATACCAGATTGTACCTCTGCTGGTATTTTTCCACACTGCATCCTGGCCAGGTAACTGATATGGAGTGCCCTCAATAGGCGTGAGCCCCCTCCGGAAATGGGTCGATCCCGGAGAGGGCCGATTTGGAAGGCAGTTTCAGAGCATTTCCCGCCCGTGGAGCCGGGAAAAAAAGGTGGGCCGAAGAGAGGTACGCCGCGTCAACTTAGGGGAAAAACCACTCCACGGGTTCGACAACTCCCCAACTCTCTCCGGCCGTCGAACCGCCGCCAAAGATACTTTGCATTGTATAAAATGTAAAGTACATTTTTCCCGCGTCGCTAACTGGCCCTTTCCACGGTTGTTGTGCTCATCGGTACCCCCCGACTCCGAGACCCTTGCATGGCCATGGGTGCTGTCGGAGACTCCGGGCCGGAGGCACCTTGGATCTCGATAAAGTCGGACTCTTTCAACGCTGGTTGATCCATCTCCAGGAGCAGATCTGCTCCTCCCTCGAGGCGGTGGATGGATCTGCTCAATTTGTCCCCTCCACCTGGCAACGGGAAGAAGGCGGCGGTGGCCATAGCCAGCTGCTTCGGGATGGCGCCCTCTTCGAGCAAGCCGGCGTCAACTATTCCCATGTGATGGGAAAGTCGTTGCCAGAGAGTGCCACTGCGGCACGCCCTGAACTGGCCGGACGAGGATTCGAGGCGATGGGACTTTCTCTGGTGCTACATCCTCGAAATCCCTACATCCCGACCACACACATGAATGTGCGCCTCTTTCATGCCCACGCCGAGGGACAGCCAGCGATATGGTGGTTCGGCGGCGGCTACGATCTGACGCCTTGCTATCCTTTCCTCGAAGATGCGGTGCACTGGCATCAAACCGCCAGAGCAGCGCTCGACCGACATGGCAGCGACTATTACCCCAGGTACAAGCAATGGTGCGACCGCTACTTCTTCCTTCCGCATCGCGACGAGACGAGAGGGGTCGGGGGTATCTTCTTTGACGATCTGAATGATGTGGGCTTCGAGCACTCGCTCGCCATCGTGCAGTCGGTCGGCGATTCCTTTCTCGACGGCTATCTTCCCATCGTCGAACTCCGCAGAGACCACCCACACGGCGAACGGGAGCGGCAGTTCCAGCTCTATCGGCGTGGCCGCTACGTCGAGTTCAACCTGCTGTTCGACCGGGGCACCCTGTTTGGCATCCAGTCGGGCGGACGCACCGAGGCGATCCTGATGTCCTTGCCCCCACAGGTGCGCTGGCATTGCGGCTGGAACCCGGAATCCGGATCTGAAGAGGCCAACCTGGCCGATTTCCTCAGGCCGAGAGACTACCTGGAAGTCTGAATTCTAGTGTAACTCGTTACATCCGAAGTGGTTACAGCACAGACCTGAGCCGTCTCCAGTCTTGCCAAATTGGCAACTCATGACTTGCCAAACTGACAATTCGGGGTATCCTCGGTGTTGTGCCGCGGCGATCCCCGCCACCCGAAGAGAAGCACGGACAGAAGCACGGAGAGGCGAATACTCGTGAACGAAGAATATCCCGAGGAAGAGTTCGAGGATGACGACGAGAATCCCGATGCCGGAGGCTGGCTCAGCAACACTCCATACTGGCTGATCTCCATCGCTGCCCACGCCATCTTGCTGTTCATACTCGGCGGCGTGATCGTGCTCGAAAAGGTGCAGCAGGAGGAAGAGCGCAGAACCGTGGTGAGGAAAGAGATCAAGCCTCCCGCCTATGACCCGACCAAGAAGCGCGACATCGAACGAAAGCCCGAGATCCTCGAGAAGAAGAAAAAAGATCCGATCAAGCTTCTCAAGCCCGACAAGATCAGCCGGACCCCCAAGGGCACGAGCAAGAACAACAAGACCAACAAGAACATCAAGAACCAGCTCAATGATGCCTTTGGCATGACCGGAGCCGGAGCAGGGGCCTACGGAAACCGTTTCGGCAAGGGCTCGCTCTCGCGCGAAGGCGGCAGCGAGGCCACCGAAAGTGCGGTTCTGGCGGCACTGATGTGGCTCATGCGCCACCAGCACCCCGATGGTCACTGGTCTTCCCAGGGCTTCCTGCGGCCCGATGGCTGTGACCAGGAGGACGGTGACGGATTCGAGGGCTACGATGTCGGCTGCACAGCGCTGGCCATGCTCGCCTATCTCGGATTTGGTCACACGCACGAAAGTGGAGAGTTCCCCGAGTTCGTCGTCGTCATGCGCAAGGCGATGGACTGGATGCTTGCACAGCAGGTCAAGGGTGCAGACCCGAAACTCAACGGCCTGTTCGGTCTTCCCCGCGACGATGCCGACGAGTGGATCTACAACCATTCCATCGCAACGATGGCGATGAGTGAATTGCTGCTGCTCTCTCACGACAAGATCAAACTGGCAAAGCCGGTCGAGAATGCGACCAAGTGGTGCCTGAGAGCACAGAATCCGGGGTATGGCTGGAAGTACGGCTACCAGGCGGGCAGAAACGACACATCCGTCACCGGCTGGATGGTGCTGGCGCTGAAGACCGCAAAGGTCTGTGCCCAGTCGCGCTACATCAAGATCCGCAAGAAGGATTTCGATCCCGCTTTCGAGGGGGCTCTCAAGTGGTTTGGATCCTGCACATCGGATCGCAGCGGTATCTGCGGTTACGAAAATCCAGGCGACGAGGGATCGCGACTGCAAGCGGCATACCCGGAACCGTATCCGTACTCGAAGGATCTCTCCTGCATGACTGCGGTTTCGGTGCTCTGTCGCATCTTCGCCGGTGAAAAAACCAGTTCCGATGCCATCAAGTCCGGGACAGCCGTGCTGATGGATGAAATCCCGCGCTGGCGACCTCAGCAAGGAAAGAGGAAATCGAAGATCAACCTCTACTACTGGTATTACGCCACCTATGCGATGTTCCAGATCGGCGGCAGCAAGTGGCGCGAGTGGAACGAGGCGATGATCGAGGCGCTGGTTCGTAACCAACGAGTCGGTGGCTGCGAGGACGGTTCCTGGGATCCTGTCGGGGAGTGGGGAGTTGCGGGAGGTCGTGTCTACAACACTGCCATCGGTGCGATGACGCTGGAGGTGTACTACCGATTCGCACGGAACGACAACTGACCCCATGAACGATTCACACAACACCGGACCGATCTCATCGTCTCCGGTGATCGAAGTCTTCCTCAATGGGGATGTGCACCAGCTGGCTTCTGGCAGCACCGTGTCGTCCCTGCTCGATCAGTTGCCCATCGAACCGAGCGCCGTGGCAGTGGAGAGAAATCGCCAGATCGTGCCCCGTTCTCTGCATCCCTCGACAGTCATCGAGGCAGGGGATCATCTCGAAGTCGTCACCATAGTTGGAGGAGGTTGATCGATGAATACCGAAACGACCCGGGAAACGAACACACGTCCCGATCCGCTGGTGCTGGGAGATCGGACTTTTCGCTCCCGCCTGCTGGTTGGAACGGGGAAATACTCCGATCCCGAGACGATGAATGCGGCCCTGTCCGCCTCCGGCTGTGAGGTCGTCACCGTCGCCATCCGACGAGTAGACCTCAGCAGCGATGACAATTTGCTGACCCATCTCGATCGTGACCGTTACTTCCTGCTTCCAAACACTGCCGGCTGTTTCAACGCAGAAGATGCGATCCGGGTCTGCCACCTTTCGAGAGAACTGGGGCTGGGAGACTGGGTGAAACTGGAGGTTCTGGGAGACAAGCAGACCCTGCTTCCCGACCCGATCGGCACCCTGGATGCGTGCAAGACGCTGGTCTCCGAAGGCTTCAAGGTGCTCGTCTATTCCAGCGACGATCCGGTTCTGGCATTGAGACTACAAGATGCCGGCGCAACATCAGTGATGCCGGCTGGCTCTCCGATTGGAAGTGGCCAGGGAATCCTCAACCAGAACAACCTTGCCATCATCCTCGAGCAACTCGATGTGCCGGTGATCATCGACGCCGGAGTTGGCACGGCCAGTGATGTCACCATCGCCATGGAACTTGGAGCGGAAGGTGTGCTCCTCAACACCGGGATCGCCGGAGCAAAGGATCCCATCGCCATGGCTCATGCGATGCGCCATGCCCTGGATGCGGGTTGGTATGCGGCTCGCGCAGGCAGGATCCCGCGTCGACGATATGCTCAGGCTTCCAGCCCGACCGAGGGAGTGCTGGGCGAGTGATGTACCAGGTATCGCCCGACTCCGCTTCGCCAGTTGTGGATCTGGTGGCGGCACCTCCACACCCCTTGATCGCCCTCGCCATCTCATCGCTCCTGATCATGATCACATGGATGGCGCTGCGAACACTGGCCCGGCGATTCTGGCCCGATCGCAAGTTGGGGATGCAACCCTCGGCCTTCACGGCCAGGGATGTGCTGATCGTCTTCGGCCTGCTGATCCTCGGTCAGGTGGCCGTCTCGATGCTGTGGCTGCCCGCTCCCGCACAGGGGGGGTCTCCTCAACCGATGTCAGCTCTGCTGCTAGCGGCATTGTCGCTCGTCAACATCGCCATGGTTGCCCTCGCCATCTCGCTTCACCGACTCCATTGCATCGAGAAACAGCGCTCCGAATCGCTCTTTGTCGCCACAGGGATGCGCGCTCGCGAGGCGATCGCCTACGGGCTATTGGCTCTCGTCTGCTTCCTTCCAGCCCACTTCGGTGTGGCCATCGTCTGGGAACTGGCCCTGACAGGTCTCGAGGTGGATCTCGATCCGCAGGAGAGCATTGTCATGATCATGGAGGCGATTCGAGACAAGAACTGGGGGCAACTGGCTCCGCTGCTCTTTTTTGCGACCATCGTTGCGCCCATCAGCGAGGAAGTGATGTTTCGAGGGTTGTTGTTTCGAGTCCTGCGCGACAAGGGTGGGTTCTTCATGGCAGCAATCATCTCATCTTTACTCTTCACACTGCTGCACGACTCGGTCGCCTCATGGGGCCCGCTGATGGTTCTCGGCATGCTGCTCGCCTGGGTCTATCACCGTAGCGGCAGCCTGCTCGTCAGCATCGTGCTGCACTTCGCCTTCAATGCCGCGATGATCTCGCTGCTCTTCATCATCGGGAGTGACTGAGATGGCAAAGATAGGAGATCTGATCAGGTCACTTCGCGAAGAAAAGGGAGTCACCGCAAAGGACCTTGCCGAGCGGATCGGTCTCTCCGCATCCCAGATGAGTAGACTCGAGAGTGGTCAGCGTCGCGTCAATAGTGAGGTGCTTGCGCGGATTGCACGAGCACTGGAGGTCACGCCTTCGGAGTTTTTCGAGGAGGGTACTCCCGGTTCGGTCAGGCCCCTGTCCAGTTCTGCCGCATCTCCTCTTCGGCAAGCGATCGGCAAGGTGATCCGTTCAGCCCGCCGCCAGAAACACTGGACCATCGAGGACCTGGCCCGCAAGACCTCTACATCCAGAGCCTTCTGTCTCTCCGTGGAAGAAGGCCGACGCAGCGGCATGGAGAGTGATTTCATCAAGAAAGCCTGTCGCCTGCTCGGCTTCAGCCCCCTTGAACTGCTGGCTTCCGCAGAAGAAAAACTCGATGTCTCCGAAACAGATCCACCGACATCGGTGACCGGATCCAGTTCTACCGTACATGGCATTCCTCTGCTGGCCGCCGATGTCAGCGCCTACCCTGAAGAGCTCGATGATCAGGGCAAGCCGTCGGGCGTGGTGGAACAATGGTTACAGTTACCCGGGATCGATCCTGATCGTTCCTTTGCTGTTCGGGTTGCTGGCGACGCCATGGCCGGGCCTGGAGAAGATTGTTTTCGAAACGGCGACGTCATCGTGCTGAGTCTCGATGAGGAGGTATCGAGCGGCTCCTATGCTCTTGTGAGAACATTGTGGATAAGTGATGAAGCGCCAGATTTGGCCACCAGAACCATCTTTTGCAGTTATTTTGATGACGATCACGGAGCCCGAAGATTGCAGTTCTTGCGGCAGGAGTTTCCTCCCTTCATACTCCCGGCGTCGGAGGTCGTGCACGCCTGGAAGGTGCTGCTCCACCTTCGTATTCCCGTGAACCCGGGTTCTCATCCCTGAGCCCTGTTCACGGAAGAGACCGGGGGAACTGGACTTACCGCAAATTCAATTTCAACGCCGGATCCCGGGAACAGATCCAGGGGCATCTGCGTTGCTTCAGTAGACACACCTCCTCACGGGTCGGAGGGAATTCGTTCCCTCCGGCTCTATTTTTTTGTGATCTTCCCCACCCTCCTCTGACGATCCGACGGTACCTCTGGAGATCCGTCTCCATCGGGCGAGACCCGTTGAAATTAAATTAGAATCGGCGGAGGCACGGTGATATGCACCGAACCTCCGCCGAAGAAGAGAGGGTCAAGGGTTCAGCGGATGTCGTGAATCCGCAGGTCAGGTTGCAGCGCTTGCAGCGTCTGCAACACTTCTTTCTGTCGATTAGTCCCGCCAACTCGCAGGTACCGCTCGAAGCTCTGGATGGCTTGCTCGCGTTTCTTGTTCGACATGTGGATCCGACCGATCCAGTAGTGTGGCTCTGCAAAAATGGGGTCAACTTCAAGGCATTCCTCAAGGTACTGGAATGCCAGGTCTCTTTTTTCCATCTGTATGTAGAGCAGTGCAAGTTGTAGCAGAGGGCCAGAGAATTCTTTTCCGTCGGAAGCTTCTATCACTGCAAGGTAGGCTTTTTCTGCGGCAGTGTAACTTCCGATTCCCTCGAAGATCTGCGCCGCGATGAAGTTGTAGCGCGGATTTCCAGGATCGATTTTCTGCGCTTTCTTGAGAGCTTTCAGAGCACTGTCATGATCGGACTGTTGCCAGTAGATACGAGCCAGCCGCTCCTGATATCTCGGCTCATTCGGGAAATCGCTCGCCAGTTTGTTGTACTTCTCCAGCTTCACATCGAGAATCGTGGAATGACTCTCTTCGCTATCGATGACCACCTGCTGTGAGATGGGACGAATCGTCTGAGTCGCACAGCCGGTGAGCAGCATCAACGCCATGATCGTCACGGCCAGGTAGATCTTGGTATTCATCAGTTCAATCCTCTCGACGAAGCAGAGCCCAACCGGGGCCACCTTTCTCCGTGAGGAATTGATCGGGTAAAGTCGGGCCAACCTTGAGGAAATTGTCCGGATTGCCACGAATCAGCCCGAACGTGTCATGCTGGGACTTGCTTGAACCCAAGAATTGCCTCTTCCATGGAGACCCCCGCCTTGCATCCTTGCCGGCACAATCACCCGCCGGACCCTTCGTTTTGTGCGTGATCACCCGCCAGCAGGCGGACACCAGCTGGGAATCTGACAACGAGGGATTCGTGTTGCTGAGGGACATTGCGGCGCTTTGCTGGCAGCACAGGCTGCGACAGGTCACACGCTGAGTTCAGATGACCTCGGACCAGGACGACTCTCGCCATCGTTCAGCACTGATCGAAGAGTGTAGAATAATTTACCTGACCGTGCCATCCGTCGAGCCCTCCCTCGCTCAACTCGAGCACCTGGAAAGCATCGTCGGTTCGTGGCCACTGGCAATGAAGTTGCCGCTGCTTGGCCGGCTGCCAGCCAAAACGGGAGTAATACTCGGGGTCACCCAGGACAAAGGCCGCACCGATCCCCTGCTCCCGGCATCGATCGAGTCCGTCGCGGATCAAGGCGCTGCCGCATCCTTGCCGCTGCTGCGATGGACGCACTGCGATGGGGCCCAGAGCCACCGCACGCTGGCCACTCGATGGAGCAGCGGAACTGGTGACAGGAGAGAACATTGCATGCCCGAGGATCGAACCCGCCCTGACCGCCACCAGCGACAGCACTCCCGGCTGTCCCCGCATGTCGTCGATCAGTTGCGCTTCCTCCCCCCGCTCGAAAGCAGCCTGTACCAGCGCTCGCACCTCGGCATGATCCGCTGCGACCTCCTGGCGAATCGCCATCGATTCCCCCCCCAGTAGCAAGGCGCGCTGGACCGCGCCCATCTCGAATCCCAGCCGCCGATACAATCCCAGGGCAGGGCCCTCCCCATCGGCCCCCAGCAGCAGCGCGCGGCAGCCGCCTCGCATCAGTGCGTGCTGGCCCACCCTCGAGACCAGTGTCGAACAGACTCCACGCCGGCGAAAATCCGGATGCGTCTCGACCGCCTGGTATCTCCCCAGTTGATCGGAGCAGGAGACCATCCCGCACTGCCCCACCAGTTGTTCATCGAGGAAGGCCCCCCACCAGGTGGCCAGCCCCGCCCGCACTCGCTGGCGCCACGACTGACGAATCCGTTTCTTGAAGAGCTGGTACTGCGCGGAACCGCCGCTCTCGTTGGGATCACACTGCTGGTTGAGATTCTCGATCCGATCAAACTCTCCCTCGAAATCCAGTGGCCGCACCACTACATCGAGATTCTCGGGGTTGATCAACCGGGTCGCAATCATCGCCGGACCGGAATCCTCGGTCATTCCCAGAGCGATGGCGGCTGCTTGCGCTGACGGAGAGAGGGGCGCACCGTCCCAACGCAAAAGTACATGTTCCACCTCGGGAAAGCTCTGGAACTGGTCGCGAAACCGTTCGATCCACGGCTCCAGTTGATCCGCCTCCGGTGCCGCCGGTAGCAACAGGTAGTTGCCCCAGTAGTAGCCGGGGTTTTCTGGAGATCTCACCTGGATGCAGGATTCCAGGGAGTCCACCACGCCATCGACAGCCGCCATGTCGAGGTCGGTTTGAGTCAGTAGCGAGCACTCCACTGGAGGCATCGAATCTTCATCTCCTTGACCATGGCGCAGTGGCTCACCCATCTCAGAATGCGACTCGTTTGCGGAAGCGACTTTCATCGATGGTCATCCGAAGGATGCGTGTTCCCACTTCGATCTGATCGAGCAGGTCCAGTCCATCCACCACCTGGCCAAAGACGGTGTAACGACCATCCAGATGGGGTGTGGGTAAGTGCGTGATGAAGATCTGAGACCCTCCCGTGTCATCTCCGGCCTTGGGCATTCCCACCGTTCCCCTGCGATAGGGGCGCGGGTGAATCTCATCGATGAGATGCCAACCCTCATCTCCCCAACCGTCTCCCCGAGGACCTCCACCCTGAGCAACAAAGGAGGGCACGACTCTGTGAAAGATCCTGCCGTCGTAAGCCTTTCGGCGAATCCCATCGATGAACGCACTGACGTGTCGTGGAGCCGCTTCCAGATCGAGTTCGATCACCATCGTTCCCGACTCCAGTTTCAGAAACACGCGCGGGCGGCCTTCACCGGTCATCTGTTTCCGGGTGATCGGCGGTGAAGGACATCGGCCCGCAAGTGGCGGGACCGGCACACCGAGCACTCGAGCTGCAGCGGCCCTGACGGTGCGAAATGAATCGTCCAGTGATTGCCTCGCCAGCATTTCTCCGGCATCGGTGTCGGAGAGATGGTCGAGGATCTGAACCCGCAATTCCCATGCATCAGCACCCAGCGACCGCGTCCAGATGGTCTGGAGCAATTGCTGCCACTGGTCGATCTTGCTGCTTACCGCCAGTTGGGCAGCCGGCATCTTCACCGACACATCGGGATCACGAAGTGCCTTTCGGATCAGATCCGCCACCGACGGATCCTCTATCGATGCTAGAGCGGAAACCGCAGCCGCACGAACACGGCGATCGGGGTCCTCGAGAAACGGCAGCAACGAAGGCAATCCGGCTGCCCCCAGATCGGCAAAGGCGCTGGCGCACGAAGTTCGAATCCAGGGAGATTCATCCTTGATGAACTCTGCCAGGATCTCTCCGCAACGAACCGGTGTCAGCAGTCCTAGATCTGCCGCTGAAGCCAGGGCACCGACCGCTGCAGAACGAACTGCAACTGATCTCTCAGGATCGAGCGATCCGATGATGAACGGCAACTCGACTGGCGTGGCGCCGATCCCGAGGCTCTCGACCACTACCGGTGCGACCAGCGGATGCTGCTCCTGAATCAGATGCCTCAACAAGATATCGCGAGCCTCGACCGTTCGACCCCATTTCATCTCTCGCATCTTCCCGATGGTGCGTAATGCTTCGACCCTGGCGGTCCACGGAGAGGCCTTATCGAGTAACAACTCATCCAGGCCCTCGAGTGCGAGCGAATCGAGCGGCTGTCTCGCACCCCACGCTGCGAATGTCCTCACAAGTCCGGAGCGATGTAATAACGACTGCCTCAGCGGGGCAGATGTATCTGCATGCTCGATCTTCATCAGGGCATAGGCAAATTGCCATGGATCCTCAAGGGACTCATCGAGCAGCAACCGGGACAGGACTTCGATCGCTGCCTGCGCCGCTTCCCCGTGGCGCCAGACAGAAAGGGCAGCCTCGCGCTGAAGTTCTGGCTTTCGGGAGTCTTCGAGGGTTTCGATCAATACCCCGACAACACTGCTGGCCCAATCGAGATCATTTTCATCCGGAGCGACGATTCGACCGAGCGCGGTGACCGCTGCTTGCTGCACCGAGGGCTGCTGTTCATTACCGCTCAACCTCGCCAGCAGGTCGAACGCTCTCCCGTCACCGATCTGACCCAGAGAGAATGTCATCGCCTCGAGAACCCTGATGTCCTTCTCCGACCCTGCGGCCTCGATCAACGGCAACGCTCCCGCCTTGAAGCGAGTTCTTCCCGCCACATCCGCTGCTTTCTGACGCACGCTGGCTGCAGGGTTTCGCAGCATCCGTTCCAGAAAGAACAGTTCCAGGCTGCGTTCATCTTCCGCCTTGTCGAGAAGTTCGAGCGACAGATTCTCGATACGGACTCGAGCATTCACCGGAGAGTTCTCTCGGTCTGCCTTATCGTCGGGACGCTGGCAAGAAGCGATGATCAGCAGAAGCACCAGCAGGCATCCAGAGGTCCTCATCCGTCTCCCTTTCACGGGGCACATTGCCTTAGCCACCAGATGTGATCATGCCATGTCTCTGACCGAAGATGCCAGAGGCGCACGGCGGTATCTCTCGCTGCATCATCCTCGCTGTAGCATCACTGAGACTTGTTGGTCTCTCCTCTTCCTCGCAGCAGTTGCTCGATCTCCTCGCCGGAATAGACGCTGCCAGTACCGGATCCCGGGCACTCCTCCACCACCTCCTGCCAGCACTCGATGGAATCGAGATTCTGATGCCAGAAGGGGAAGGTCTTGCACTGAGGAGGGCGAACCGGATAGACGCTGCAACCCTCGTCCCAGAAGATGCACTCGAAGTTCGGCTTTTCGATCAAACTGCGCCGGCGACCCACTGTTCGAACGTATTTCTTCTCGAAAGTTGTGGGAGTCATCTGCAGGAATTCTGCAAGCCTGACGATGTCCGCACTGTTGACCCACACATAGCCCTCGACCTTGCAGCACTTGCCGCACTGAGTGCACTCGAATGGCAGGCCGTCATGCCACCATTTTTTTGTCATGACGCTCCGTTCGTCGTGGCAAGGTATCAGGGAAGCCCCGGTGTGGGAATATCAGCGCTTCCGCAGGTGCCCGTGGCACCGGTAGCCTGTGCTGGTTACTATCCGTGCCGGAGGAATTCGATGGCTCTGACCCTTATCGCCCTGAAGTACCGTGTTTGGATCCTGCTGGCATTATTCTCGTCGCTCATCGTTCTACCTGGATGTGTCGACAGGTCTCTTTCGATTCGAACCTCTCCACCAGGGGCGAAGGTGTTCATCGATGGCATCGATGTCGGGAAATCTCCAGTGACCATTGCCTTCGATCATTACGGTACGAGAGATGTGATGGTCAGGATGGAAGAAAACGAGAAGCGTGGCGAAAGATCCCTCGCTCCACAGAGGCGTCAAGTTCGACTCTCTCCACCCTGGTACCAACGATTTCCAATAGACTTCGTATTCGATGTTCTCTGGCCAGGAAAAATACAGGTCTCTTTCGAAGAGTCCTTCGTTCTGGAACCACAGGATCTCGATGCTCTATCGGAGCGATTTCGCGCCACAGCCCGGGAACACGGTATCGTCGGCCCGCTCGACGAACCTGGAGACACTCCCTGATGAGGTCGTGGTGACTACCGAAGAGATCACTGATCTCAAGTTCGGGTCGCCAGACCGTAACCCTGATCAACTCGAGGGGTTGAGGGTGCTGGTGGTGGGTCTCGGTCGGCACGATGGCGGCACCGACCTGGTGCGCTTCCTTGCTGATCGTGGAGCCGTTGTCTCCATCACGGATCCAGCAGATCACGACCAGTTGAAGTCCTCCCTCGATAGGGTCGCTGACTTGCCGCTACACAGGGTTCGTATTGGAGAGCCACACCACCGTCAAGATCTCCTCGATTGCGACTGGGTGGTGGTCAATCCCGCCATTCCACCTGGCACACCCTTCCTCGGGGAAATCGCCAGGAGTTCGGTGCTTGCAGTGACGGAACTGGGTATGGCGATCTCCTGGTTGCCACGGCAACACCTCGCGGCCATCACAGGTACTCATGGAAAGAGCACCACCTGCCAGCTCGCTTGCCAGATGCTTCGCGCCTCCGGGCTCGGAGCCATCGCCGGTGGCAACCTGGGCGGTAGCCTTCTCTCTCAGATCGACGATGGGCAATCCAGTGAGGTGCGTTACATCGTCGAGGTCTCATCTTTCCAGGCCGAACGCCTGGATGAGAAAGCGGATCGCCCCGCCATCGTGGCCATCACTAACCTTTCTGACGACCACCTCGACTGGCACGGCAGTCGGAAAAAGTACCGAGATGCCAAGTTGAGGCTGCTGGATAACCCGGGCCGAGGTGATGCCATCGCCATACTTCCCACCACCGGCCCGCTCGGCAGGGACTATCACTGCAACACCCGGACGGTGATCCGTTGCGGTCTGGACGGCACCGCAGGGGAATCCAGACCCGGATCAGGAACTCTTCAAATCATCACTACAGATCGTGATGAGCTGACGATTCCGTTTTCCGCCCCGAGTCCACTGGAAGGATCCGCTGGACTCGAGAACTCGCTGCAAGCGGCGACCATCGCTGCCGCTCTGGGCGCCACCGAGGAAGGGATCTCGAGGGCGATCGATAATTATGTAGGACTCCCGCATCGCTATCAGGAAGTGGGAGAAGTGCGGGGAGTACGCTACATCGATGACTCCAAGGCGACCACACCTGAAGCCGTTGCCAGCGCAATCCACCGCAGCAATTGCACGCTTCACTGGCTCTGTGGCGGCAAGCCCAAGAGCGGGGAGATCGACATCCGCCCCCTTCTGGAGCCTCTCTCTGGCAGGAAGTGTCACGCCTATTGCTTCGGCGGATTGGCCGAAAACTGGCAGGATGCGCTCAGATCAGCACCGCTGTCGCACCTCGAAGGCCATCGATCCCTCGCAGCTGCCTTCGAGGCCGTAGCCGCGAAGGCAGCAACAGGCGAGATGGTGCTACTGAGCCCTGGAGGCAGTTCATTCGACCAGTATCCATCTGCCGAGGAGCGGGGGCTGGAGTTCCAGCGGCTCGTTTCCGGGATGGGTCCATCGCTGACAGCCTCTGCGGGAGATCGCTAACCTCCCGACCGGGTTGCTTTCCAATTTCAATAACTGGACGCTACTTGTCGCTCGGGGCAGGATGTCGGATCGTGGCGACTGCCGAAAACCCTGATGGAGGAACCTTGCCAAGGGCTCGCACCCTATTTCTGTGCCTTGAATGTGGCACCTCCCATGAGCGTCACATGGGCCGCTGCCCCGACTGCAATACCTTCAACTCGCTCAAGGAACACAAAATCGCTGCCGATTCTGGCGGAAAAGAACCTCGTCCTGTCGGGGATCGATCCACCGCAGTGCTGATCGATGAGGTCGAAGCCTGCGAAGAGGATCGCATCGCGACAGGGCTCATGGAGGTGGATCGCGTCCTCGGTGGTGGCCTGGTGCCCGGCAGTGGCATGCTGATCTCGGGGGAGCCAGGCATCGGCAAATCAACCCTGCTACTGCAGATCGCACAGTCGATCTCTCGCCAGGGGCAACGGTTTCTGTACATCACAGGAGAGGAATCTGCTGCACAGGTTCGCCTGCGCTCCGATCGGATCGGCGAGGCGGGGAACGACTTGTGGTTGCACTCCGAGTGCGACCTCGACTCCATCGAGCAACAGATCAGTGAAAATCATCCCGCCGTCGTCGGGATCGATAGCATTCAGACCGTCAGCTGGGACGAGATCCCCGCCGGAGCAGGCGGAGTGGTTCAGGTTCGCGAAGTGACTTCCCGCCTGCTGAACATGGCGCGCAAGGTAGGCTTTCCTCTGCTGATGGTCGGCCATGTCACCAAGGATGGAACCGTAGCAGGACCCAGAACCCTGGAGCACATGGTCGACGGCGTGCTGCAATTCGAGGGCGAGCGCGGCCACAACCTGCGGATTCTTCGAGCACTGAAAAACCGCTTCGGATCGACCGATGAGGTCGGAATTTTCGAGATGCGTTCAGATGGTCTGCGGCAGGTCGACAATCCATCCGGATTGTTGCTCTCTCATCGTCACAGTGCATCACCGGGGTCAGCGACCGCAGCTGTACTCGAGGGAACAAGGCCGCTGCTGGTCGAGATACAAGCACTGGTCACACCCGCTGCACATGGAACCCCAGCTCGAAAGCCCTCGGGAATCGAGGCGGGGAGGCTCTCGATGCTCGCTGCGGTGCTCGAAAAACGGCTCGGGATCCCCCTGGGTGGCTGTGACATTCACGCCAACGCCGTCGGTGGAGTCAAACTGAAGGGAACAGCGGGAGACCTGGCGCTCGCTGCAGCGATCCTCTCCTCGTTTCATGACCGTTCCCTGCCCAGAGATGTCATCTTCGCAGGTGAAGTCGGCTTGCTCGGCGAGGTGCGACCCGTGCCTGGTACCAGACAGCGACTGGAAGAGGCGAGCAGGCTCGGTTTTCACTCGGCCTGCGTGGCTCCGGGTAGTCTCGATGGACCTGGCCCTGATGGGATGCGGATCCACGAAACAGCCGAACTGGCCACACTGGCGAGCAGGTTTGTTGAATGATTCGGTCTCCACTGATCCGTTCAGGACTCGATCCTGGACAACCGCGAGGACGCCGACTCTGGACGATTCTCGGTATTCTCACCCTTGTATTCGTCATCCTGGGCTCGACCTTATCCATCTTCCCACACCCGGATAGCACAACCCTGAACTCACTGCGAGGAGCTGAGCAGGATCAGAACTCCAGCGGTGCCTCTTCAACTTCACAACTGATCGAATCGGATGAGGTCCTGTCCTTTGACACCTGGATGTTACTGATAGTTCATTCCGTCTTTGGCCTGGAGCCCCCCCCCAGGGAACAGAACTCCTTTGGCTGGTGGTTATTCCAGATTCGCCAGATTTCTAAAACCACGACCGACCTGGCCAGAGGAGAAGTAGTGCTCGGGATCATGTTGCTGGCCAGTTTGATGGCGCGGTTTGCAGGACTCTCAGAAATCTCCAAGAAAAAAATCTATGCAGGCTTTCTCGGAATGCTCGTCGCCGGCTTCGTCACCTGGGTGATCAAGATCGGAACAGGCCGAGTGCGGCCCAACGGCCTGTTTTATCAGGGGAAAATCAACTGGGATCCGTTGTCGCTCGAGAATCTTCACCACAGTTTCCCATCTGGACATGCGACTGCAGCGGGAGCGCTGATGATGGTCCTCGTCATCGGATTCCCACGCGTTCGATTCGTATGGGTCGGATTTGCCTTGTGGATCTGCGTCACCAGAGTTCTCACGGGCAACCATTGGCCCACGGATACTGCGATGGGGCTATTTCTCGGCTCCTTCTGCGTCGCAATTCTCACTTCCTGGGTTCAATCACGAACAACAGCCCAGATTCAGGAGCCCGAGTTGTACCAGAGTTCCAGGGAAACCGTCTTGCCCGTGGAATAGTTGAGGGTTCCCGCATCTCCATTGCTCCACACTCTCTCACAACCCGATGCAACCGCCTCGAGTCCAGCACTTTCTCGTTTCTGGCGGGTGAGTATTAGCCAGGTAGGGTCCTTGGATTGCGCCCACTCCGAGACCCCACCCGGGTACTCATCGACCAGCGAAGGAACGGTACGCTGTGATGGGATAGGATCGCGATCGAGCGCAAATACCAGGGAAGGCTCGTTGTATCCATCGACCAGTATGGGGGCGTCGGGTGCAACACTGCTGTCGATGACTTTCGCAATTTGAGGACCCAGTTGCCAACTGCCCTGCAGTTGGCCAAGACCGGTGAGCATCGACAGCAGACAGAATCCGGTGGCGGCTGCCAAAAAACCTGGACCTCTCCATTGCACGAATGACGCCCCTGGCTTCAGATTCATGGTCAGTGCTGCTGTAGTGATCAGCCCCGCGGCAACACATATCATCGCCACATAACCACCACCGTAGTTCTTCAGAACTACGGTAAAAGCGATCGCCATGACAACCAACACGAGTGCCGCGAGCCAACGCCCCAGTTTCCCGGCAACCCCGCCAAGGAGCTTTTCATCCACCTCACCTCTCTCGACCCGAGTCCAGCACAGGGCCACCGTCACTGCGATTCCAGGGAAAATGGCCAGGATGTAGTGGGGCAGTTTTGTTGCGACCAGTGTCATCAGCAACAAGGTTGGCAGTATCAACGAGGCCAGAAGTACGCCGGTGCCATCGCCTCCGAACAGCTGGCGTCTCCTGGCCACTACCGGCACCAGTAGTGCAGAGATGGGCGCAGCTCCCAGCAGCAACACCGGCAAGTAGAAGGGCAATCCGAGGATCCAGCCGGACCAGCCCGAGCCCCCGTGACTCTCGAGCGCCGATGTGCTGCGCTCGATGAGGTGGCGCCCGATGCCGATGCGTGCCAGTTCACCACCAGTCGCAGCGTTGGCGGGAATCGCCCAGCCGAGAAAGATCGTGATCGAGATCAGCATGGCGATGGCCACCACCGCCCACCATCTGCGCCCAAGATCCAGTTTCTCTCTGCCAGCAATGGACGCCGATGCGCAAGCCAGCAGGAAGATACATGGACCCACTGGTCCCTTCGCTAGCATCGCCCATGAAAGAGCGAAGCAAAGCAGCGGCAAGTGCAGCCTGCGAGCTCCGTTCAGTGCACGATCAACGAGAATCGCCATCGAAACCGTTACTCCTGCCAGCATCGTGGCATCCGCCGTGGCCGCACTGCCGAGCAACATCGGCAATGGCATCCACGCTCCCACTGCAGCAGCCCTCAACCCGACATCTGCACCTCCGAGAGTTTTTCCGATGTGAAAGGTGGCCAGTGCCGTGATGAGCGTCGCCAGGATCGATGGGATTCGTACCGCCAGGTCGGTAGCTCCGAGGGCGCCGATCCACGGCATCATCAGCCAGTAAACCAGTGGCGGCTTGTCTGGACGCAGTTGACCATCGAAGCGGGGCACCATCACATCTCCGGTGCGAACCATCTCGACCGCCGCACGAGCGAAGCGAGGTTCATCTCGATCCCACAGCATCGTCACCGAAGCGATGTAGAAGCCCATCAGGGCCAGGCAGACCAGCAACAAGACCAACTTGATCCGGACCGGTTTCATATTCTGGTCCCCCTCCAGATCACTGCTCCAGGGCAGCTCGAACCTGGTCCCAGTCGATCTCGGGTGGCTGTAGATCACCGGTCAGGACGGTTTTCATCTGTTCGCGGATCGATTCAGCCCGCCCACCTGGATCCGGGTGAGAAGAGAACCAGACGGGAACCGAAACCCCCTCCCCGGACACCTCCAGTCTCTCGAAGAAGGTCGCGAGACCATCTGGATTCCAACCAGCTGCCTGCATCATCTGGAGTCCCTCGGTATCCGCTTCCGACTCCAGATCGCGGCTGTAACCTTGCCGGATCAGGATCTCGACACCACCGCCGAGAGCAGCCATCCCGGTGACATCGCCAAGCATCGCCTGAATCACCACGGCCAGCGACAGGGATTGCACCAACTGGCGCAGCCCATGGCGTTTCGTTGCATGGGCCATCTCGTGAGCCAGGACTCCGGCCACTTCATCCGCACTCTCTGCTGCGGTGAGAAGGCCTGTGAATACGGTGATGTACCCCCCCGGCAGGCAATAGGCGTTGACCGTTTCACTCTCGACGATCACCATCTCCGGTTCGATTCCATCCAGGCTCAGATGAGGAATCAGAGATTCGAGAATCTGGTCCATGGCAGAGTGGACCGTCGCATTCGTGTTGAGCTGCTCCCCTTCCAGCATCGATCGGTGCGCTGCCTTGCCAAGTTCCTGGTCGAAGGAAACGGGTAGGCTGTTAACCATCCATCCTGCCGCTGCAATGATCCCGTAATAAAGGGCAACTCCGAGGATGGCCACGCTGATGATGGAGGCCGCCATCACCTTCGGGAAGGTCCACTGGCGTTTTCGTAACTTCGCAGCCGCCTGATCGAGCTGGTCGACCAGATCTGCAGGAGAGTTTGCCCTGACCTCCGCGAACACCTCGGGGTCACGCATCGAAAAGGCGATGTCTGAATGTCGATCCTGGATACTGATGCACGTGCCCAGAACACCCGCACGAGCCTGAAGCAGATCTAGCGAAGCACTCTGGCCATCGCGACCCATCAACCTGGCCCGCCCTCCCTCGATCCACAGCATCGCCGGGGAACTGACGCTGAACTCCCCGCCGTGCCCGGTGACAGGTAGACCCCCGGATGTGTCAACCATGGCGCGGCAGATCCGACCCAGGGCTGGCTCGTAGTGCCGGCTCGGCGCTGAACCCGGCGGGAGCCTCGATTCGTTCCACAGCCACCGCGGCGACCTTGAACTCCGGCGTCTCGGTTATCGGATCCACGTCTGGATTGGTGATGTTGTTGGTCAATGTCTCCTCGGGGAACGCAAAACTCATGAACACCGTTCCTGCCGGTGAGGTCCGGGTGATGGCGATGCGGGTCGTCACATCGCCTCTGCGCGAACTGATCCGTGCCCAGTCCCCATCCTCGAAGCCCAGTTTCTCGGCATCCCGGGGATGGATCTCGAGCCACTCGTTGGGAACCAGGATCCGGAAACCTTTTGAACGGCCCGTCATCGTGTTGGTGTGGTAGGTCGGCAATCGTCGTCCCGTGGTCAGATAGAACGGGTATTCATCATCGGGATTCTCTGAGGGAGGGACGTAGTCGAGCAATTGTAACTTGCCCTTGCCGTTGATGAACTCGCCTTCATGGAGCACGGGGGTACCCGGATGATCGTGATCCGGAACCGGCCAGTGCAACTCGCCACTGTCGATGCGATCGTAATCGAGG
>JAYZBV010000112.1:0-7694 GCA_036338595.1 Planctomycetota bacterium
TGAAGTTCCCGAGAAGAGCACCTCGCTCAGCCCAAGCAATTTAGGGATAGACTCCACTAAACCGTATCTACAACTTTATTGGACTATGCCGATGTCCGCAACCGGGTCTCTCGGTATAAGTCTGGGCAAATTCAGGGTCGAAACACAGAAAGCGGCAGAACCTGGCCCTCGGCAATTATTGCTACCCTAAGTTGTTTAATAAGAAGCATTAACGAGCGACCTTTTACTGGAATCTGGGGCTCGGCTGTGGCCCAGCATACTGGACGGCCCTCGTGGCCGAACCCGCTGAGAAGACAGGTAGTCAGATCGTCCAGGGCCGATTCTATGACAGGAATGACAGGAATTTCCGTTTCCTTAAATGGTCCAGGAACTCCAATTTTGGTGATCGGCTGTACAAAGTTATTCGTGCGGCGGCGAGGAGATGGCGAGGAGATGGGGCACTTTGAGGACTCGTGGTCACGGCCGCGTCCGCTCCTTGTCTCTGCCGCGAAAGTCGATGCGGTGCTTCTCGACCTGGTTACGTCGCCACACCTCGCCGGTCTGCCAGAGTGGATCGATCAATCCTTGTTCCCATCGTTCGAGGCGAGTCAGTAGATCGGCGGCGATTTCCGGATGCTCGGAGGCGATGTCTTCTCGCTCTCCAGGATCTTGTTCGAGATGAAACAACTGTGTTGAGAGTCCTTCGACACGGATCAACTTCCACGGTCCAAGGCGGACTGCCGCGGCGACTGCTCTTCTCCAGAACAGAACTTCGTGGGGATCATCTTTTCGTCTGCCACTCAGGTGATCGGAGAGATCGACGCCATCGAGCTCGAGTTGCTGGAGTTCGAGTTGCTGGAGCGAATCGGCAGGTGTCTGTGCTGCCGACAACAAGGTGGCCGCGATATCGAGTGTGCTGACCGGCCCATCGAAGCGGCTTGCAGCCGGAATGTGGCCAGGCCATCGAATCGCCCAGGGGACCCGGATCCCACCCTCGAACTTCGAGCCCTTCATGCCACGCAGAGGGCCGTTATCGCTGGCGTTGTTGGTCGCACCGCCATTGTCGTTGACGAACATCACCAGGGTATTGTCGGTGATCCCACTGTCATCGATGGCTGCGAGGATCTCGCCAACGGCGCGATCGAGGGCGATCGTCATCGCCAGCAGTTTACGGCGCTTGCCACTGTCTTGAGGGGTGATCGAGGCGAGATCGGATTCGAGAGCCTGCATCGGTGTGTGGACGGCGCTGAAGGAAACATAGAGGAAGAAAGGCGCAGAATGATGGTCGCGGATGAATCGTGCCGCTTCCAGTCCGATGGCATCGGTGACGTAAGCAGCAGGCAGGGGCGCCGGTTTATCTCCATCGAGCCACAGGGTTCTGCGCGACAGGTTCTTTCGGTCCAGGTAGGTGCGGGAGCCTCCCAGGAACCCGCGAAATTCATCGAATCCGCGACGCAGTGGACGAAAAGGCGGCGCCTCACCCAGATGCCACTTGCCGATGGCTCCGGTGGTGTAACCCCGTTGTTGCAATCGATCGGCCACGGTTCGTTCCGTGACAGGTAGACCCAGCTTCGAGCCAGCAGGCAGGTTCATCTCATGACCGAATCGTTGCGGGTAACGGCCGGTCAACAGGCCTGCCCGCGATGGACTGCAGACCGAGGCGCACACGTAGCCCTGGGAACAGGTCACTCCCTCGGCAGCGATCCGGTCGATATGAGGGGTCGAAACGTCCTGGAGACCGGTGAAACCGAAGTCGACGTAGCCGGCATCATCGGTGAGCAGGATCACCATCGACGGGGGTGTTTGCACCGATCTCGTGCTGCCGAATCCGGATCCCTGACATCCGACAAGAGCAGTGGCGAGCACCAGGGAGAGGACACCAGTGAAGGTGAGAGGCATCGACCAGCAACGCCTCAGGATGAACTCGCCTGTGGACCCGGTGCTGGTTCTCGACACCACGATCTACTGCCGCTCGAGAGCAAAAGCCTGGACCCGTTCCTTGATGGAGTCGGTATCCAGCCCGCAATGGCGGTAAACCTCGTCGGAGGGGCCGCTTGGTGCGTAATTTTCGACACCGAGACGTAAATGCGGGATGGTCGTCCCGATGTCGAACAGTGCCTCGGCGATGCAGTTGCCCAGTCCGGTTCGGACCGAATGATCCTCGATGGTCACGATGAAGGGTTGCCCGGCGATTTCCTGGACACAGGACCGATCCAGCTCGGCAGGTGTTGCGACGTGGGCGAGACTGACATCGAGTCCTTCTGCGCGCAGAGCATCGACGGCTTCCAGCGCGCGTCCGGTCGGTGTGCCCATCGAGATCACCATGCCGGCGTTTCCTGTGCGGATGAAATCGATCGTTCCCGGTTCGAACTGGTAGTCGCCAGCGAAGAAAGGGGCACCATCTTCATCGGTGATGGTGGACAGTTTCGAGCGCCCCATGCCGATGAAGGCCATTCCCGGTGTCGTCAGAGCATGACGCACGATGCGATCGGTCTGGTTCGGATCTGCCGGCACAAAGATGGTCATGCCGAATATGTTTCGCAGGATTCCGACGTAATCGATGCACTGGTGGGTCCTGCCGTCTTCTCCCACATCGAGGCCCAGATGCGTGCATGCGATCTTCAGATGAGCGTGATTGATGTCACTGAGGCGATGCTGGTTGTAGGTCTCGCACACTCCGAAGACACCGAAATCCGCGAATACTGTGGTGACTCCGCAGGTCGAGAGGGCTCCTGCACAGGTGGCCGTGTGATGTTCCTGGATCCCGGACTGAAAGAAATGATCGGGGAAAGACTTGTGGAAGGCACCCAGTTTTACAGATCCTTCCAGATCACAGTCGAAGGCAGCGATGGGAGGAGACTCGCTGTCGGTCGCGAGAGCCACATCGTGAATCGCCTTGCCAAAGGCACTGCGGCAATCGGTCCGCTCATCGGAGCCATAGGTGACAGGGGTTCCTGGGTTCATCACCGGGAACTGGTCGGGCAGTGACGGAGCCGTGCTGGCGGGACGCCGATTGCGGCGGTCTACGTGGGGAGACATGTCCCACAGCACTGGATCCTCGCCCAGTTCTTCGACTGCAGCGGCAAGTTCTTCCGGTTTCAGAGCGCGACCGTGGAAATCGGAGAGGTTCTCCATGAAGGAGATTCCCTTGCCCATGACGGTATGCGCCACGATACACCAGGGGCGCTGATCGTCCTCGTTTGCCTGCTTCAAGGCGGCGAAAATCTGCTTGGGGTCGTGTCCATCGATCTCTACCACACGCCAGCCATCGGCTTCCCAGCCCTCGACAATTTGCTGGGGCATGATTTCTTCGGTGTCGCCACCGATCTGCAGGCGGTTGCGATCGATGATGGCAGTGATCTCGTTGAGGCCGAACTTGACGGCGAAGCGACGCGCTTCACTGATTTGCCCCTTCTGTTGTTCGCCGTCACCCATCGGAACGAACGCCTTGGCACGACGCCCGTGAATCCTCTCGCCCAGAATCATGCCACAGGCGGCAGACAGACCCTGCCCGAGATTTCCGGTGGTCCATTCGACCCCGGGTACATCACGTTCGATGTGCCCCTCGAATATATTCTGTGTGCTGCGGAAAGAAGCGATCGCCTCATCTCCATCGATGAATCCGAGTTCGGCGAGAACCGAGTAGACACCGGGGGAGGTGTGGCCATGACTGACGACGATACGATCTCTTCCGACCATCCAGGGGTTGTCAGCCTCGACCCGAGCGCACGCCCACAGCACCAGGTAAACATCCAGTGACGACAACGATCCTCCGGGATGTCCTGAAGCTGCAAGACTCGTCATCTGGATGATGGCACGACGGCAACGCGCCACTGCTTCTTGATGCCAGAGAATGTGTTCATCACTGAGAGCGGGGGCATCGAAAGAACTGCGGGCCATGACGGTTCCTTCCGCTGGATCTGGATTCCAGCTATACGATGTTCACTGAGCCTGTGTTGACGCGAGGGGGGAGAAACTTCGTACCGGCGCGAGTCTCTCGAGTCGTGCCGGTGGAAGTGTGGGTTTTGATACTCCCCCTCCGTGACGGTGCGTACGATAGGCAGGCAAAAGGAACCCATCAAGGATCCCCAACGGAAGGGGATGGGTTTGGTCCGGGAGGGGAGCACTTTCGATGGAAGATTCTCGTTCACAGCGGATCGCGGCCCTGGCGAGGGATGCGGTCCAGATGCTACGAGATAAGGTGATCCGGACCCCTCTCGTGCAGATTCCCGACGATCTGCTTGCGGCTGGTCCTGAGCGTCTATTCGTCAAACTGGAGTGCAGCCAGCGCTCCGGATCGTTCAAGGCGAGGGGGGCGACCCATTTCCTTGAACGATTGTTGAAAGACGGGGTTCCTCAGGGGGTGTTGACCTACTCCAGCGGTAATCATGGTCGCGCCGTTTCTGAGGCGGCTGCAGTGAGGGGAATCCCGGCACTGGTGGTGGCTCCCGAGACCATCGATCCGGTCAAGGCCCAGGCGGTGATCGATGCAGGAGCAGAACTGGTGCGGGTCGGCCCGACCTCCGATGAGAGGAAGCAACACGCCGAGCAAATCGCCGCCGACAGGAACTGGACGATCATTCCTCCCTTCGATCACGACTGGATCATGGCGGGTCAGGGAACGCTGATGCTCGAGGTTCTCGATGAGATCGGCACCGTCGACCACCTGTGGGTTCCGGTCGGAGGGGGAGGACTCTCCGGTGGCTGCGCAGCAGTCGCTGCCGCGGAGATGCCTGATTGCCAGGTTCATACCGTCGAACCGGAGGGATCCGCAGTGCTGGCACAGTCCCTCGAGGCGGGCAGGCAACTGCGTCTCGACAGCACCGCTTCCGCAGCGGACGGTCTGTTGCCGCAAGCGGTCGGAGATCGGAACTGGGAAGTGCTCAGTTCGGTCGGGGTTGTCGCCGAGGTGATCGGTGAGCAGCAGTTGCTCGAGAGCCTCAGGATCCTTCGGTGCGATTGCCAGATCGAGGCGGAACCGAGCGGAGCCTGTTCTGTTGCGCCGCTGCTGGCGCCGACTCCATCCAGGACGCTGCCCGGAGGAACTCATGTCGCCGTCATCAGTGGCGGCAACGTTTCCGCCGAAAGGTTGGAGCAGTTGCTGGGAAGATAGTGGCGATAGAGCACTGCCCTGAGATGCGGACACGATGGTGCTCCCTTGTATCGGGCTGCTGGATTGCCTAGGGTTCGGTTTCGGACGGGAGATCTCCCGCCGGTGTAGCTCCTGTGGGGAAGGACGACCACCTTGGAACACTTCTGGCATTGGATCGAACAGATTGGCGTGTGGATCTGGGGTACGCCCACCTTCGTGGGTCTACTCGGAGCCGGGGTGCTCTTTACCGTGTGGACTCGTTTCACCCAGTACCGGGTGATGACTCACGGTCTGGCCGTGGTCCGTGGCATCTACGACGACCCGGATGATCCCGGTGCCATCAATCACTTCCAGGCGCTGTCGGCGGCGTTATCAGCGACTGTTGGTCTCGGCAACATCGGTGGAGTGGCAGTGGCGATTTCAGTCGGTGGGCCGGGTGCATTGTTCTGGATGTGGGTGGTGGGTTTCTTCGGCATGGCGTTGAAGACGGTCGAGATCACGCTGGCGATGATCTATCGAGACACAACCGATCCGAACAATCCCAGTGGTGGTGCGATGCATGTCGTGAAGCAGGTTCTGGCCAAGAAGGGTGGCGGCTGGGCGACGTTCGGCTCGATCATCGGAGGATTCTTCTGCATCACTCTCATCATCTCGACCATCACAGGCGGCAACATGTTCCAGGCCTGGAATGTGGCGGGACTGACCGAGGGGTACTTTGGCGTGCCGAAGGTGGCGACCGGTATCATTCTCGCCATGGTGGTCGGGCTGGTGATCATCGGTGGCATCAAGCGTATCGGTACCGTGGCGTCAAAACTGGTGCCGTTGATGTGTCTGCTGTATCTGGTCAGTGGTTTTGCCGTGCTGGTGGTGAACGCAGACCAGATTCCGGGGCTGCTGAAACTGGTCCTCACCAGTGCCTTTGGTACTGCTGAAGCCGAGGGGGCTTTCATCGGCGGAACTCTCGGCTACGCCTTTGTGGTGGGGATGAAACGGGCTCTCTTCAGTAACGAAGCGGGCCAGGGGTCGGCTCCGATCGCTCATGCTGCCGCCAAGACGGCAGAACCCGCTCGTGAAGGAGTCGTCGGTGGTCTGGGACCCTTCATCGACACCATCTGTATCTGCACCCTGACCGCGATGGTGATTCTCTCCACCGGAACCTGGAACCGCTCTGACATCGGCCCCCTGGCGACGGAGCTTCGCCTGGTTGCGACCGGCGAGGGAGATCAATACAGCGTCGTTACCGATGCCACGGTGGCGGATCTTCCCGAGCAGCGTCTCGATCAGTGGTCTCATGGCGACAAGATCTTTGTGCTGGCAGAGGCCTCGGGCATGAACCATCGCTCGACCGGTGGCCAACGATTCAAGATCAACGGTCGGATCACCGAAGTACAAAATCCTGAACACCCGGATGCAGCGACACCGCTCGAGATTTCCTGGAGTGAGGTCCAGTTGAAGTCGAGCGATTGGGACGGGATTCCCGGTGAGATTCAGATTCTCGAGAACGACAGTGGTGCTGCCGGGATCTATCGAGAATACGAGGGGGCGCAACTGACCGCCTTCGCCTTCGATCGCGTTTTCGAGGGGCTGGGCAAGTGGCTCGTTACCCTGGCGGCGTGGCTGTTTGCCATCTCGACGATGATCTCGTGGTCTTATTACGGCGAGAAGGGGATCGCTTTCATGTTCGGCGCGAGAGGGATTCTGCCCTACAAGATTGCCTTCCTGCTGCTGGCGGTCGTGGGTGCCGCGATGATCGAGAACACCGATCAGATGATGCTGCTGGCGGACCTGGGTACCGGATCGATGCTGGTGGTCAATATCCCGATCGTGCTGGCTCTCGGAGGCATCGCAGTCGCTTCGTTGCGTGAATATGATCGCAAACTGAAGGCAGGCGAGTTCTCGCGCAATGACGGAAAGTGATCCCGGTTGCTGCCAGATCGTTCAGCAAAATCGGCCAGATCCTGACGGATCTGGCCGATTTTGTTCGGTTCGGGATCGAGGTTGCGGGGTGAGCCACAGCAGAGCCCGCAAGGATCGACATAAGTCTTTTTATTGTAAATGGTTACAGCATTCTGACTGGATCCGGGCACAAAAAAAGGCAACGCCCAGAAGCGATGCCGTACATCAGATACCTTCTGTACAAGGTTTACAGGCCAGATTTTTTCACCTTTTTGGGTGAGGGTTGACATCAATGGACAGTGGAGAACCGAGTTGTATTTCATAAGCCATTGAATAGTAGCAGGTTATAAAAAAAATGGCACGGATCCGGGAGGAATCGTGCCTGGTAACTAAATTGTCTTCTCTGCGAGGTCACCCGAGCGCCATTATCAGAGATTCTGACGATCTTTCTGACGATTTTAAGGGTGACGGACTGTTTCCCCCGGTTTCTGCACCGGAGTCGGCTTTGGTGGCACTCCCGGTTTCGGTTTTGGAGCCGGTTTGACGGGGAGTTTCAGAGTCGGAGCCGGTTTCTTGCCAGACCCATCCAACAACTTGGGAGCTGGTTTCTTACCGGGCACTGGAGTCTTTTTAGCTGGCACTGTGACGGCGGGGCGTCGAACCGGGGTCGGAACGCCGAACTGGGCGTAGATGCGTGCTGTGACCTCCGGCATTTTCGGGTGATCGG
>JAYZBV010000113.1:0-108203 GCA_036338595.1 Planctomycetota bacterium
AAGTGGTCGCACACCAGTTGTTGAAAAGCTACCAGACTCCTGGAGAGCCGATCCACATCCGGGCACGATCTGCTCATATCGACAGCTGTTGTCGACGCCAGCTGGTTTTCCTCGGTACCGAGTCAGTGAAACTGGAATCGACGCCGGATCGGGTAGTCATCGATTTGGCTCGGGAAGGGTCTACCGAGAGGTCTTCTGGCAACGGATTCTCGGACTGCCAGGGATTGATCTGTTATCAAGAAGGTGATGTCGATGTCTCGGTCACTGGCGCCCGTGGTGGACTGGTTGCTGTTTCTCCTGACCTTGTCGTTGTAGCCTCTGAGGATGAGCTCGTCTCCGATGGTATCCGGGACGTGTTGTTTGAACTGGCCCGACGAGATGAGGCAATCCGGTGAGCGTGTGGATCGGGGTCGACCCCGGAGAAAAACGAAACGGTCTCGCAAGAGCCGATGGGCTGGGCGTGCTGGCGTCTCCGAGAGGAGTCGTGGGAAACCGAGACGAACTGGTCAGGTGGATCCTGGACACGGACTCTGAACATGGAGTGACCGGAGTGGTCATCGGGATGCCTCGCAACATGGATGGATCCTTCGGACCGATGGCGATTCGCTCCCTGCAACTCGTTCGCTGGCTGAGAGAGCAAATTGACTTTCCCGTTCATCTCTGGGATGAACGCCTGACTTCTGCGCACGCGGAGGCTCTCGGTGGCAAAAAAAAGCTGGATGAGAGGGCGGCCGCCATCCTGCTCCAGTCCTTTCTCGACGCTGGAGCTCCTCCATCGCCGGATCCACCGGGGCTGCTGGAAGCGGCAGATGGGCCGAAATGAGCCTCAGAAGGTCACTTTTGGCCCGTCGAGGCTGACATTGGCTTGCCCTTCAGGGGCCTCACTGTAGCATCCCACTCTGGTTTGGTTGGGCCGCGACGGTGGAGGCTGTTCTTCATCGCCAGGTGGTCGTAACTGTTACCGTAACATCGACAGACAGGGTTTCATCGGAACATGAGCATCACCGCAGAACGCAAGACCGCCTTGATCGAAGAGTATCGTACTTCGGAGAACGACAAGGGATCGGTTCAGGTACAGGTTGCTATCCTGACCGAGAGAATCCGAAACATCACGGAGCATCTTCGAGCCAAGAAGAAGGACTATGCTGGTCGTCGAGGCTTGCTGGTCCTGGTCGGTAAGCGGACTCGCCTGCTGCAATACTTGCAGCGCAAGAACCGCCCCGAATACCTCCGTTTGATCGAAGCCCTGGGATTGAGGCGATAATCCAGCAGTTCAGTTGCTGCGATCTCGCACCAGTTCGTTGAAGAGGCGACATTCGATGTTCGGTAACTCTGTAACTCAGCCTCGTGGCGGAGTCCTACCTACCAGAGCGATACAAATCAGAAGTAATTTACAGGTGAGAGAAATCAGATGAAGGCGCATGGGCGCCAGGGCAGCAGTGGCTGTCAGGAGGATCGATGAAACATATTGTTACCCGGGAGATCGGAGGGCGAACCCTCAGTATCGAAACGGGATTGATTGCAAAGCAAGCGGCAGGATCGACCATCGTTCGCTGCGGCGACTGCGCTGTTTTTTGCGCAGTGACATGGGGTGAACCCCGCTGGGGAGGTGACTTCTTCCCCTTGACCGTTGACTATCGTGAGAATAACTACGCTGCAGGAAAGATACCTGGAGGCTTCTTCAAGCGTGAAGGACGCCCCACGACAAAGGAGATCCTGACAGCCCGCCTGATCGACCGCCCGGTGCGACCTCTGTTCCCCGATGGATACATGAAGGACGTGATGGTGACGGTGGCGGTTCTATCCGCAGATCGTGAGAACGATCCTGATGTCCTGGCGATGATCGCCGCATCCTCGGCACTCTCCATCTCCGAGTTGCCCTTCCAGGGGCCGATCGGAGCGGTGCGTATCGGACGAGTGGATGGAGAACTGGTCATCAACCCGACACACGAACAGCGTGATCAGGGAGATATCGATCTGGTGGTCGCAAGTACCGATGAAGCGATCGTGATGGTCGAGGCTGGAGCCAAGGAAGTGGCGGAAGCCGACATGATCGATGCTCTGGAAAAAGCGCACGAAGTCTCCACCGAGGTGGTTTCGATGGTGAAGGAGTTTGCCCAGCTCGCTGGCAAGCCGAAGATCGAGTTCGTGGCTCCCGAGGTGAACGAGGAGTTGAAGGCCAAGGTCTTCTCGATGGCGTATGACGGCGTTCGTGCCGTGATTCGCACCGATGGAAAGTTCGCCCGCTCCAACGCGATGAGTGCCGTCTGCGATGAAGTCTTCGAGCAGCTCTGTCCCGCGGACCAACTGGAAGCGGACACCTGCGAGAACGACCCGAAAGAGGTCAAGAAGTTCCTCTCCTCGGTCAAGAAGAAGGTCGAGCGCGACATCATCATCGAGGACAAGAAGCGAAGTGATGGTCGTTCCTTCACCGATATTCGCAATATCGATACCGATCTGCAACTGCTGCCGAGAACTCATGGTTCGGCACTGTTCACCCGGGGTGAGACCCAGGCGATCGTCACTGCCACCCTGGGGACTTCATTTGACGAGCAGAGAATCGATGGACTGATCGACGAGAAAAAAGATCACTTCATGCTGCACTACAACTTCCCTGGATACTGTGTCGGAGAATCGTGGCCCAATCGTGGACCCAAGCGCCGAGAGATCGGCCACGGAGCCCTGGCAGAGCGTTCCATCCGCCACATCCTTCCCGACCACGACGACTTCCCTTACACGATTCGTATCGTCAGCGACATCACGGAATCCAATGGATCTTCATCGATGGCGAGTGTCTGCGGAGGAACCCTGGCGCTGATGGATGCAGGAGTGCCTCTCAAACGGCCTGTTGCAGGAATCGCCATGGGGTTGATCGAAGATGGAAAAGACCACTACATCCTCTCCGACATCCTCGGCAGTGAGGACCACAACGGAGACATGGATTTCAAGGTGGCGGGTACCCAGAAGGGAATCACCGCACTCCAGATGGATGTGAAGATCTCTGGCCTCAGTCGCGAACTGATGGGCCGTGCTCTCGAGCAGGCTCGCGAGGGGCGACTGCACATTCTCCGCGAGATGTTGAAGAAACTGGATCGACCCAGAGATGAGGTCTCACCGCTGGCTCCCAAGATCATGAGAATCACCATCGATCCGGAGAAAATCGGGCTGGTGATCGGCCCTGGCGGCAAGGTGATCAAGGGCATCCAGGAAGAAACCGGAGCCACCATCGAAATCGTCGATTCCGGTGTCATCACCATCTGGGGCAAGGACTACGATAGCGCCAACGATGCCCGTGAGCAGATCGAGATGATCACTCAGGATGTCGAGGTCGGACGGATCTACGACGGAAAAGTCGTATCGATCAAGGACTTCGGTTGCTTCGTCGAGGTGCTGCCTGGCCAGGAGGGTCTCGTTCATGTCTCCGAACTCTCGGGTGACTATGTCGATGATGTTTCCTCGGTGGTGAAACGTGGAGATGCGTTGCGGGTCAAGGTACTGGAAAGTGACCCGCAGGGTCGACTTCGCCTCTCCCACAAGGCTGTCCTCATCGATGAGGGTAAACTGGAGGCAACGGTAACATCTGACGATTCTGGCCGCGGAGGCCGTCCCGATCGTGGCGGACGCGGCGGCGGAGATCGTGATCGCCGAGGTGGTCGCGGAGGCGACCGTGGAGGCGACCGCGGAGGTCGTCGCTGATCAGGCAATAGCAGGGGGGAGCGATCCGAATCGGATCGTCTCCCCCTTTTTTGCATTCTGGAGGTCTGCGTGAGCGCCTGGCTACTTCGAGGCGTCCGGAGGTATCCCGGAGACTCTGGTGAACGACACGATCTCCGAATCGATGATGGTGTCATCAGTAACTGGTCTGCCGCCGGGCGTGGTGACGCCAATGCTGCGACCGTCATCGATCTCGATGGAATGTGGGTCTTGCCAGCTTTTGCTGATAGCCATCTGCATCTCCTCTACTCCATCGAACATTCCCGCCAGCATGACCTCGCATCACTCACAATGAAGGAGATCGATGGATTACTGGCCGATGCCAGTGATGAACCGGACTCCCTTTCATTTGTTGGACACGGCTGGAAGGATCCGTTGCCACAGCAGATGCAGCCAGACCCGCGGCGCCACCTCGATTCCTCGATATCTGATGTTCCGGTGTTTCTGTGGAACGCTGACCACCACAGGGCGCTGGTATCCAGTTCTGCTCTTCGATGTGCAGAGATCGATCCAGCGGGCCATCCTGGCATTGTTCTGGAGGACGTTGCCGAGCTCGTTTGGTCCAGATTGCCGAGGGCTTCTCGATCCGATGCGGCAAGTGCCGCCAGCTGGTTACTCCATCAGGGGATCACTGCAGCCACTACCTTCGACAGGGGAGATTCGATAGAAATTCTGCGCCAGAAGAATGATGTCGGTCAACTGGGGATTCGCATTCGACATGGGATGCCCGAAGAGTTGTTTCTGGAGCGAATTGAATCGGGACACGATTGCGTACCCGAAGGTGATTCGAGCTCCCCATTTGCCGTTCGCTGGATCAAGATCTTCATCGACGGAACTCTCGGTTCGCGAACGGCCTGGATGAAGTCGGAATACTGTGACGACCCGGGAAACCTGGGTTTTTCTCGAAGGTCCGGAACCGTTCTCGACGATACAGCACGTCTGGCTGCGGACAGAGGCTGGGCGCTGGCCATTCATGCCATCGGAGATGCGGCTGTTTGTGAAGCTAATCGGGTCATCGATCGCATCAGGTCGCTTCGGCGTGAACCGTTGCCCGACCGGATCGAGCACTTTCAATGCTTTGACCCGGCAGATCTGGATTCGATTCGCGCGACAGGAAGCATCGCTTCGATGCAGCCGTGCCACCTGTATCAGGATCGACAGATCTTGACGCAGAGGTGGGGGCAGCGCGCTGCCCATGCACTGGCCTTGCGAAGCATCGACGCGGCAGGAATCCCATTGATTCTCGGCTCGGACGCTCCGATAGAGAGCGCTGACCCCTGGCGCGACATCGATGCAGCGGTTCGACGACTGCAGCCTGGTGGGGATGGGGACAGTTTCCATCCGCTTGAGCGCGTCTCATTTGACTCTGCGTTTCGCTGGAGGACTGCAGCCGCGGCCAGTGCTAACTTTCTGCCGGCTGGGTGGGGTACACTTGACGTCGGAACGGAGGCCTCTCTTCAACTGATGGGCGCAGACGATCCCAGACAGGTGCGTCATCTGGAACAGGCGAAGTTGCTCGATGTATTTAGCCTTGGGCGCTGGCGCCTGGGCGAGGTGGGGGGGCGATGAGGGCTGATCTTCATGTCGATACGCTGTGGAGACTTGAGGAAAAGGGTGGGGGACTGTCTCCTCGGCGGGAACCACTTCATATCGATGCCAGCAGATGCAAGGAAGCGTCCATCAGGCTTCTCTGCACCGCCGTATTCACCGAAGACGACAGGGTAGATCCGTGGAATCATTGCAATCGTCTGCTCGATGTCCGTGACAGGTTGCATTCCGAAGCCGAGGAACCGTTCGAGATGGTGGTGGATCCGATGCAACTGGAGGCTCTTGAGGAGTCGACGACCGGCATGCTCGGAACCATCGAAAACGGCAGTTGTCTCGAGGGTGATCTCTCCAGACTGGACCTGCTTCACGAACGAGGGGTCCGAATCCTCGGAGTCACCTGGAACGGGGCCAACGAACTGGGCCAGGGAGTCATGGAGGATGATCACGAGGGACTGACAGCCTTCGGCAAGGACGCGGTTCGGCTCGCTTCAGAGCTGGGGTGGGCCATCGATGTGACTCACCTGAACCGGGAAGGGGTGATCGATGTATGCGAATCAGGGGCTCCCGTGCTGGCCACCCATTCCAACTCCCGGACCCTCCATGAGCACCCTCGCAACCTGTCGGATGAACTGCTCCAGTTGATCTCGGACAGGGGTGGGATGGTGGGTGTCAATGTCTATCCACCCTTCCTGGCACCTGCGACTGAAAGCGTCAATCTCGCAACCGTGGCCAGGCATGTCCTGCACCTGATGGAGTTTCTGGGGCAGGAACGAGTGGGCATCGGAACCGACCTGGATGGCATCTCGACACTTCCCGTAGATTTCCGGGACCATCGAGATCTGGATCGTCTCGCTCGAGCGCTGGAGCAAGCTGGAGTTCCCCCGCCGGCAGTCGACTCGGTGCTCGGAGACGGATTCATCAATTGGTGGAAGAACTGGAGCATCCAGGGACGGTCATGATGCGTCACTCGCAGAATTACCGGTGTCTGAATCAGGAATCGATCTGTTCACTCGCTCGATGAATGCTCGAGCCTTCACATCACCCAGCAATATCCAGCGAGACCGTGTAATTCTCGCCTCTATCGATTCTGAACTGTAGATGGCGCTGGTGATATGGCGACCGGTCGCAGTGAAGATGTGAATCCTCCCCTGGGGCCCTCTGAGAACGATGGTCGACTCCCTACGATCCTGATAGAGATCTGCTTCGGCACAGGCAAGGAGGTCAGGAATCGCTGCAGAGGTGGGCCTGCTCGGGTCCTCCGAGCGTTTCTGGGCATGCATTGTTCTGCGCTGTGATCTTCGACGAAGTGTTTCGAGGTGCGATCTGGATTCGATGAGAAGATCGACAACTCGCTCCCGGCAGGACTTCAGGGATTCCCGATGACCTCGGGATGCATCTGTCACCAGTTCCTCCTGGAACTGGTGCAGGGCGGATTTCAGTGATCCGATCCACCCCGCCAGGATGGAGCGGTTGTTGTCGCCGTTGAGGGTGGCGAGATGATGTGGAGCTGGAGCGTTGGAGAGCAGATTGAGAGAGTACCTGGGAACGACCCTGCCGGCCCGAGACTCGACCACCAGTGCAGTGACACTGAGATTGTCGTGAGAATGCCCCGGCAAGGGGAAGCCTCCCGCCAGTAGCGCTCCGACAGGACGGGCAAAAAGAGAATCGGAGAGGTATTCTGGCAAGATCTCGCCGAGCAGTTCGCCTTCCCCACGCCAGCAGATGACAGGGCCTGGATCTTCGCCGTAGAGCAGGTCGATTTGCTCATCACCGGTCTCGATCAGAAGCGAAGCGATGTCTCGCCACAGTGGAATCCCGGTCGCCGACCAGCCGACGAGAACCGATCTCTGGTCGCCCGGCATCGAGTGTTCGCAGACGGGAGCGTCGCACCAGTAGCAGGGGGCATGACCAAACCTGTGGCCCAGCGCCTCGGTTTCCCCTTGAATCCTGAGAGACTCCACCTGTGCGAGCAGGGAATGAGAAAATTGTAGTGAGTCTGCATGGTGGTCGAGTTTCAGGTGCATCGGAATTCGCAGGTTCAACTCGATGGCTTCTGGTAGGCCAGCGAGAGACTCGTCGCCATCTCGAGTCAGAAGAGCCTTCACGAGTCCACGGATTCGCCGGTGGATCGCTTCAGCGGCTCGAGAGCGAGGTTTGCCTGGTTGTATGCCCATGATGGAAACTCCTGCGTGATCGTAGTGGTATCGGGAATCGGAGTCAGCCTTGTAGATCCCATCAATCGGGTCTAGGCTTCCCGTCATCAGCGGAGGCATGGATGCAGAGTTTGCGAAACCACAGGGTCAGGCCAGCAACAGAGTGTCGGATGCCCCGTCAGTGGGGGCTGATACTGCTGCTGTTGCTGCTGGCTCCAGCAGTGCTCGCAGATTCCGGATTGAGCACGAAAATCCTGGCAGAGGCGAAGAAGCTGGGTCTCAAGAAGGAAGAAGTTTCCTTCTCGCTGCGATTACCCGCGGGTGAAGTGATCGAGTATCGAGGACTGGAAGCGTGCGCCCCCGCTTCTTGCATGAAACTGGTCGTCGCTGCAGCGTCCCTCGATCTGCTCGGTCCCGATCACTTGCTCAAGACGGATCTGATGCGACTGGGGCAGATCGAGGAGGGCGTTCTCAGAGGCGACCTGCTGGTGATCGGAGGCGGTGACCCGGCGATCTGTGGCCGCGAAAACAGCACCGATCCGCTATGGGAACTGCGGCCCTGGATGGCCAAACTCGAGGCCGCTGGCATCGAGAGGATCGAGGGGCGAGTGCTCGCCGATGTGCGCTATCTGTCGGGCGTTGGTGTGCATCCGGACTGGCCGGAGGATCAACTCAACAGATGGTACTGCGCCCCGTCGGGTGCATTGAATCTCAATGACAACTGCATCGACGTGGTGATCGGTCCAGTCACCGAAGGCGTGGTGTCGGTACGGCTGAAGCCGATGCACCCGTTGCTATCACTGCGAAACAAGTTAGTCGCCACCAGCAACAAGAAAAGCCACCTCTACCACATCTCGCGCGATGCCACTGGCTGGGAGGTGACGGTATCCGGGAAGTTTCTCAAGACTTCGGGGCAGAGAACCGACTGGGTCACGGTTCCCGATCCAGCAGATGGGTTCGTGAGTATTCTGTTGCAGATGGTCCGAGATTCAGGGATCCTGGTCGAGGGAAAGACCTTGCCTCCAGCTTCCCGTGCGCTTCCTGTCGCCAGTACCCGACATACGCTCGCGTCACGCCTCCCCGTGATGCTCAAGAAGAGCCAGAACCTCTACGCAGATTCCCTGGCGAGGGTGCTGGGGCGTGAAGGGGGTGGAGATGGATCTTTCCAGTCGGCCGCTGCCAGGTTATCAGCATGGATCGAGGAAGGTTTTCCAGGGCATGAAGGTGTCGTGGTTCGCGATGGCTCTGGCCTATCGCGGCAGAATCGACTCGACGCGAGGCTGTTGAGGCAGATCATCGAGAAGGCCATTGCGAGCCGCTGGGGGTCGATCCTGCTCGACGCATTGCCCGTTGCAGCGGTCGATGGAACACTGGACGGACGGTTTCAATCGACACCGCTGGCGGGAAAACTGCGCGCCAAGACAGGTACCATTCGTGGCGTCATCTCACTCGCCGGAATGTTCGAGTCATCTGCCGGGCCGGTCACATTTTGCCTCATCTACCAGGGGCGCCATGGATTCGCATCCCGCGCCAGGGACTGGCAGGACCGGTCGCTACTCAGGGTTGAATCGGCTCTCAGGGGCCCATCAGGCGGCAAGGGATAACGGGCACCCCCCTGTAAAATCTTCTTTACATCTGATTTGGGCGTGCGAACATCGAGCAGCCCCAGGAACCCTGGCCCGAGCCCGAGACGGAGCCACTCAATTGGACGTGCCCGAACGTGCACGACGAGAGGATCAGCCGAAATCTTCGGCGAATCCTTCCGAACTTGTCATCCGTGATATGGCGGGGGAACGCCGTATCGCGATCGATGGGGAATCCCTCTCGATCGGGCGTTCTCGAGAGAATGACGTCGAGATCGGGGACATCTCATCATCTCGTAAGCACTGTCAGATGACCAGGATTCAGGGGCGATGGCACATCGAGGACCTGCGTAGCCGCAACGGGACGCTGGTCAATGGCATCCTCATCCGGCGACAGCCACTGGTGCAGGGCGATCTGATCGAAATCGGCAAGACCCAGATCTTTTTCGGTGAGATTCCAGAGGTGCATCAGAGCCACTCACCCGCTGGGGAAACTCTGGTGTTGAGTACCGAGTATTTCCTCGAGCCGATCGTGGTCGAGGATCCTGCTGATGATCCGATCAGATTTCAGAAGGAAAGGGAGATCTTCCTGCGGCTGCTGGAATTGACGCGCGACCTCGGTGCGATCCTGGTCACGGAAGAACTCTTCGATGTCATCCTTCAGAATGTCATCGAAATTTCCGGTGCTGAGCGTGGGTTCTTGATCATCGAAGATGCGGGAGAGTTGCGGGTGGCTTCGTCGCGAAACATCGACAGGGATGTTGTGCGTCGAGCGCACCTTCAGGTCAGTCAATCACTGACTCGCCGGGTGATCGATTCGGGAGAACCCGTACTCACCGGGGACGCCAGGAGTGATCCTCGCTTCCATGAATCCGCTTCGATCGCCAATCTCAGACTCGAATCGGTGTTGTGTGTACCTTTGCGCCTGCGCGGGAAGGTGCTGGGCTCCGTTTACGTTGATAATCGATTTGAGAAGCACTCCTTTCATAAGGGCACTCTTCGCTTTGTTCAGTTTCTTGCAGATCAGGCTTCCATCTACATCGAGAACGCTCGCCTCTTCGAGGAACTGCAGAGAAAACAGGGAGCGATCCAGGCCTCAAAGGACCAGGTTGAGGAATTGAATCGAGAATTGCAGGCGATGCTGATCTCACGAGACGTTGAGCCCGAGGAGGTCCGAGAACTACTCAAGCGAGGTGCTCGCCCGGACCTGAAGCACTCCTTTGACCGTATCGTTACCCGATCCCCGGGAATGTTGCGTGTTTTTGAGTTGCTCGATCGCGTGATCAACACCGATATGCCTGTGCTTGTACTCGGTGAAAGTGGAACCGGCAAGGAACTGGTAGCACAGGCGGTGCATGTGGGATCTGATCGCCAGGATCAACCCTTCGTCTCGCAAAACTGCGCTGCCATCCCCGAGAATTTGCTGGAGAGCGAATTCTTTGGCCATACCAAGGGAGCCTTCACCGGAGCTCACCGTGACAAGAAGGGGCTCTTCGAACTTGCCGATGGCGGAACTCTTTTCCTCGACGAGATCGGGGATATGAGCCCCGATCTGCAGGCCAAGCTTCTGCGTGTGCTCGAGGACGGTGAAATCCGACCAGTGGGCTCGAGAGATACCATGCGTGTCGATGTCAGGATCATCTCTGCCACCAACCAGATCCTGGATGAACTGGTGAGAACCGGGAAATTCCGGCAGGATCTCTACTACCGACTCAATGTTCTGACCGTCCAGTTGCCGGCACTTCGTGAACGTCGCGAGGACATTCCATTGCTGGTCGATCACTTCATCGACCAGGTTTGCTCCAGACAGGATCGACCCCGCCCCAAGATGGATCCCAGGACACTCTATGCCCTCTATCACAGCCCCTGGCCCGGCAATGTTCGACAACTTGAAAATGAGATCGAGCGCCTTGTCGCTCTTTCGGAGGGTGTCATCCTTCCAGAAACGATCTCTCCTTCGGTTTTGGCTCACGGGCCAGGAGTAGGCTCTGGCGATGGCGAACCGATGAGAGGCACATTGCGCGAACTCGTGGCGGAAGCCACCGAGGGTCTCGAGAGGCAGGTTCTCGATGCCACCCTGGAGGAAAATAGCTGGAACAAGAGCCAGACTGCCCGACAACTGGGAGTTTCCAGGCCAACGCTGGACCAGAAAATTGAGAAGTATGGACTCAAGAAGAACTCCGACGTCGATGGGGAGAAGCGTTCATGATGGGCAGGATTCGAGTCGAAGATTGTGGTCGTCAAACCCTTGTCGATGTTTCCCACGAACCGATCACCATCGGAAGGGATCCTGCATCCCGCATCGTCATTGAAGACAGACTCGCCTCTCGCCAACATGGGAGGTTTTACTGGGATGAGGACACTCTCGTCTACGAGGATCTGTCCTCCTCGAATGGAAGCATGCTCGATGGAGAAAAAGTCGACAAGGTGGTGATCTCGCACGGAGATAGCATCTGCATCGGAGAGGCGAGATTGACCATCGAGATGGCTGAGGTGGATGGTCATCCAGAAGACACGACCCAGATTCCCGTAGCAGAGACCAGCGATGCCATCACGGATATTGAGCCGACGGGACCACGTCTGTGCTTTGTTTGCGATGGGAAGAAACGATGGATCGCCGCCAGCGGCACCATGGTCCTGGGGCGCGGGCAAGATGCCGATGCCATCATCGAAGATTCGAGAATCTCCGGGAAGCACGCAACTCTGACGCAACAAGGTGATCGCTGGTTCATGGTGGACCTCGGGTCGGGCAACGGGGTCGTGGTCGAGAATCAAAAGGTGGCGAAACTCGCCCTTCATGATGGAGTTGTGTTTCGCCTCGGAACGGTCGAGTTCGAGGCCATCGAATTCGGTGATGCGGTTTCCACTCCTGCAGCGGAATCAACACCGACCAGGGCAAGAAAGACCCCTGCAGCGGCCACTTCGGTCGGCCTTGCTGTCGGCAGAAGCACTCGCGTGGATGTGGGCTCTCAGGGGTCACAAGGACTCTTCACCGTGGCCTTCATCGTGCTGCTTGGCGTGGTTCTGTATTCAGGCTACGGGTTGTTGCAGGATCTGGCGACCAACCCGGACCTGGCGGTTTCCGAAGGGGATCGACTGTCAGGCGCAGGTAACTTCGAACTGGACCCCGTCGGCCCGATGACCGCTGGTCATTGGGTCCTGGCCAGCAGCGAGGACTCTCTCGAGATTCTCACCGGCGACACTGCGCCGCAAGGGCAGCAGTGGCTTCAAGCTCGAGGAGCGGTCAACCGGGCGGGTGTCTTCCGGGTCGAGTTCTCCCAGTTGCTCGAGGTGGGGCAAGCACAGGGGCTTCGTATCACCGCCCGCCTCAAGAAATCTGGATTTGACAGGGTCGGGATCTGCGTGCGCTGGATCGATCCTCGTGCCGATGGCGACCTGGTCATCTCGGAAGATTTCTCATCTCTGAAAGAAGCCTCTCACTGGAGTGGCCATGCCGCAGAATTCACACCCCCGGTTGCTGGCAAGGGAGGCTCCGCCAGGGTTTCACTGGTGGCACTGGGAAACGGCAGCGGTCAGTTGTCGGCTGATCAGGTTGTGGTTCGTGGAGTTGAACTGTCCAGGCCTTCCCCTGCAACGATCACTGCAGGTGAGGCGGAACAAAAGATAGAGTTCGCCATCGACGAGACCGGGGTCGGCAAGTTGATCCGGGGACGGGGTGAGTTGATCTCCGATCTGCGAATCGCAATTGGCCCTCCTCGTACGATGCCTTGGGGGCAATTGCTCCCGACACGGAAGGAGCAGATCGTCATCGGGGATGATGGATCGCTCAGGCTTGGCTTCGAGCTTCAGGAAGAGGGTGAACAGGTCGTCATCCAGCAATTCGCGAGACCGATCGGATGGAGAATCGCAGCGAGTTGGGCTCCGCAACGCCCCGTTCCTCTGTTACTCATCGGAAGAGTTTCTTCGCGTCGGCTCGATGCCCAGGTGCAGGTCTTCAGCGGCGACAAATCAGGTACAAGCAGTGAGCGCCTTGCCGATCTCCTGCCCTGTGTGGGAACGGAGATTTCCGTCGGCAAAGGCAGTGACCAGCTGGTGATCTCATTTCGAAAGCAGGTCCAATTCTCGCTCGTCCCGGAAGTGTCTGGACGTGGTGCGTTGCTGATTGCGGATGCCGGCATTGTTGTTCCCGGAGAATCCGTCGATATTTCAGTTTCAGCCAGTAGCGAACGCGAGCAGGCACGCGTGATGGCAGCGATCGCTGATGTGAATTCGTCCCTTGAAGCCAGAAACGAGGGCCAGGCCTTCAGATTGGTTCAGGAGGCGAGGGCTGCATTTCCATGGCGAGCGGACCTGGGACGCAAATTGGACCTCGTCGAGCAACGAATCCAACTCGAGATGGATACTGCGATGGCTCAGATCGACGCAGTGCTGGACGATTCCAGCCGTTACCCCGGTTCTCCGACCGATGAGTATCTGGAGCGAATCTGTCGCGAAGCCCTGGTGAGATTCGTCGGACTGGATCCTGCAATTCGATCGCAACAAATTCTGACCTCTCGCGATCAAGTGGCCACAGATGAACAGCAACTGCTAGCCGAGGGCCGGATTGATTTGCTGCTGGCCCGTGGTCGCGAGGCACTGGGGAAAGATCGTTTCGAGATTGCCAGATTCTACTTCCAGTGGGTTGTCGATCATCATCCACAGACTCCAGGAGCTGGGCAAGCCCAGCAGGAGCTGAAACTCATCGAGGCGAGGGGGAACTGATGTCCTACAGGGGACAGGCCACGGTTATCGAGTTGAGACCGGATCTCTGGCGTGCAGCCCATGTACGCGGTGAGGGCCATTCCGTCGAGGTGGTTGCAGTGGAAGAGTCGACGCCCGCAGAAGACGAAGCTCTATCGGGATGGATCAAGGAGCTTGCAGTCGCAGGTTTCCCCGTGAACAATTCCGTGCTTCTGCTCGATGGCGAGAACTCCTCACTTCGCTACCACAGTGTCCCCCCCGTTCCCTCATGGAGACTGGAGTTGATCCTCCATTACGAGATCGAGGAGATCGCTGAAAAAAATGGGGAAGCACTCTCTGGCGGTCACATGGAATTACAGGTTCCAGAGAGTCTGTCCGAGGACACGCTGTTACTGCTCGGGGTCGGGAAGGATGGCGAGATCCAGCCTGTCATCGATCAAATTCGAGACGGCAAGGGGCAGGTGCGAATGGCGATCCCTGCCGCGATCGGTACCTTTCAGGCGCATCTGACAACTGGACTGTACGCTGACGGTGAAACGGTCGTGCTCTGTGATGTGCAGGAGACAGAAACCCAGGTTCTGGTGGTCAGAGACGACCGGTTGCTCTTTGCTCGCAGTGTCCGGTTCGGTCTGCAAGAGATGGTCAATCTGGTTGAGGAGCGCTGCTCCGTCACTCCATCGCAGGCGAGAAGGATGGTCGACACCTTTGCTTCCGGAGATCTGGTATCTGCTGAGGAAGCCGTCCTGGGCTGTCATCGGGGGTGGATCAGCCAGCTGGCTCAGATGCTTCAGTCTTCCCTCACCTTCTGTCAGGCACAATTGAAGCTGGAGGATATGACCGCAGACATCGTGCGCCTGTCAGGTGTGGCCACCGACGTGCTTCTCCAGGGAGGTGAACTTCAACGCACTCTCGATTGCGATCTAGATGTGATCGCTTTCTCAGATTCTCCCGGTCCGGAGTGGACACTTGCTGTGGGAGCTGGGGCTGCTGCCATCGATGCAGAGGAACGAGTCGTCGATTTGCTTCCGGCTGCGGAGAGAAAGCGCAGGACCTTCAGGGATCATACACGGTTTCTGTGGGCCGGGGCTGCGGCGCTGGTATTGGCGCTGTGTGTCCAGTTCCTCGATGTTTCGCTCGCATCGGGACGGGCCAATGAAGCGTCAGAGACGATTCACAGCTGGCGCGACGATATCTCGTCCTGGAGGGCAGCTGAAAATCAGGCTCGAGAACAGAACGACGTCTTTCGCAAGCGTGAATCCCGAATCATCCAGGAAATCGAGACGGGGCGCTTTTACGCGCGGATCCTGGACCGCCTCAGAGAGGATCTTCCAGGTGAAATCTCCCTGGATCAGATCAGTCTCAGGAGGGTTGCAGGGCAATCCGGCATCGGCATCGAGGTGGAGTTGAGTGGACTCGCAGATGATTCGCGCCGAAAAGGACTGGAAGCGATCCAGGGATTTCAGCGAGTGCTCGAGACGATCCCGGGAGTGGAGCGGGTTCGAGTGACACCAGAAGACCCGAAGTCTGGCTCGTACCCCTTCAACATCCTGGTTTCCCCGGTCGATGCCATGCCCGCGCAATCTGGACGTGGTGGCCAGAGGCGAAGAGTGAAGTCGCCGTTTGGAGGCAGAGGATGATTCAGGAGATATGGCAGAGTAATCGCAAGGTACTGATTCAGGCGTTGTCTGCGCTGGCGATCTTTCTGGTCGCTTCCAACCTGGCGCGAGGTTACCGCTCGGAACATGAAAAGTTTCTGCTTCTGTACGAGGAAGACGCTCAGGTCGTGGCGCAGGATCTGGATGAACTCGACGGGATCGTCGATGTGGAGAGAAAGTCCCGATCGGCCCTGGAAGAACGAAATCAGGATCTGCTGAGAAAATTGGGGATCTCCTATTCAGCGACTCATCACCCGACAACGGATGAGGCTTCGGTGAGTACCGATTTCAAGCGTGCCAAGGATCTGGTCTGGAACGGATTTCGCGAGAGTGCAAACCGCGAAGGCATGGTGACGCCAGCAGAGATTCCCAACTTTGATGAGCGGGGTGACCTGACGCTGGAACAATGGGCCGATCGCTATCGGTTACTCGAGGTGATGGATCGATTCGTGAAGGTTTGTCTGCAAGGTGGAATTTCTCGAATCGACCAGGTGGTCCCGGGATCCAGGATTCAGGAGCCACTCGATGACGAGAAAAAGGTGCTCGCTCGCTATCCGCTCAATGTCAAGATGCTCTGTTCCCCTGCACAGTTGTCAGAAATGCTGGTCAGATTTCAACGAGATGGCGGATTCCTGTCACTGGAACCCACCAGAGTGGTGCCTGAAATCAATGGCGGCACCCTGCTCGAGGTTGATCTGGTGGTTGTCGGGATCGACATGGAGGATCCGAGGGAAGAGAGCACTCCGAATCGAAGAGGGCCCGGTCGAACGAGGGGGGGATTCTGATGCGCTGGAATGTCGAAAAGGGTTTCTTCGTCATCTGCATGGGAATGTTGTTGCTGAGCTTTCTGGCGCTGGCTCAGACATTCATCCTTGGCGATCCTCTCTCCGGAGTGGACCTTCGCACACCAGGATCGAGCGACGGAGGAGCCGTGGGTGGGTTGGTCCGGCTGGAATGGTACGAGCCGATTCCCATCGAAGTTGCCAGAAATCCATTCGAGACGGTCAGTGAGTGGAAACCTGCCCCTGTCGATCTGCTCGGAGTACCCCCCGTTGGCGATCTGCCGCGTCGGGTTCCGCTCCCGGTGCTGGTCTCGAGTGATCCCAGAACCCGGCTTCGTGCTGAACTGGAACCTCCCCAGTCACAAGATGATGAGGAGGAATCCCAGTGAAGATGCGATCGATATTCCTCTGCGCGCTGTTGTCCCTGGCGAGTACAGGCCTGGTGATGTTGGAGGGGCAAGATGGGGATGATCTACAGATCCGCGCCCTCGACCAGATTGTATTGACCAATGGCAATCGCTTCGAGGGCAGAATCCTGGCCGAGTTGAACGACTTGATCCAGTTCGAGACGGAGGCGGGGAAGGTCACATTTCCGAGAACGGATGTGAAACAGATCCTCTACAGGAACCCCCCGGAAAAGGTGTACGAGACGCGACTCCGGCGCGGGTTTGACGAGTCTTCCTTTGACAGCCAGTTCGAGATCGGACGCTGGTGCTGTGATCCTGGCGTTGGATTGATCGGGAATGCGATCCAGCACCTCGAGGCTGCAGTGAAGATCGACCCGTCACGAAGAGAGTCTTACCTGGTTCTGCTGCCACTCTATCAGGTGAATACGACCCTCGATGATCCTGCCCCCCGGATGCTAGAGGTGTCCCAGTGTCAGACCTTACTCGCCGCAGTACGTGCACGGGTAGACATCGATGGCATCGATGAGCTGGCAGTCTCCTCGCTGATCAGAATCGGTGAACTGGAAGCCGCTGTCTTGTTGCTGACGCAACTGACCGATGGCCCCGTGACCGATCCTGACGTGGCTACCGGCCTCAGGAAACTGGTGGTACTCCTCGATTCGATGGGCCGGAGTGAGGAATCTCGCAGTGCCGCGATGAGATTGCGCAGTGGTGGCGGTGGCAGTGATGCAGAAGTATTGCAACGCGAAATCCGCTGGGCAGTTCTCGATTATGCGGCAGGCGTTCTCGACTCTCGCGATTCGATCGAGCAGATGGTGGAGGACCTGATTGCCGGCGGGACCATCTCAGGAGAAGCCTATCTCTACCGCGGAACTGCGCGACTTCTCGACGGGGATCTCACCGACGCCGAAACCGACTTCAAGAAAGCATTTCGAGCGGGCAGTGTCGATGCGGTCGCTGCGACGACATTCGCCCTTTCATTCGCTCGCCAGGGCCATTTCGAAAAGGCGCTGGATCTGCTCGCCTCTGCATCGGCAGGCACGCAGGTCGAGGTGGATTGGCGACTGGTGGAGGCTTATGTGCTCGAATCTCAGGGTGAAACCGAAGCCGCACTGGAGCTGTATCAGGAAGCGAGCCTTCAAGATGAGGTGCCCTGGCAGGCCAGATTGCTCAGTATCGAGGCGAAGCGAAGGGCCGAGAGCCAGTGGGATCCCACCGGAGATGTTCAGAAGGTGCTCCGCGCCGAACTGCTGACTCCTGCTGCCTTCGCCGAGTGTTCACTGGTGCTGGGAGATCATGCGTTGACGCGGGGTAGGCACGCAGAAGCGAGGCGATGGCTCGAATACTGCATCGCCAGCGGGTTGGACGGTCCGGATGTGATGCTGCGACTGGCACTGGCGCAGCGGGGGCCTGGAGGCGATCCCGTGCGAGCGCGAGAGGCGCTGGAACGAGTCACGAGCGAGCAGCCCAAGAGCCCGGATGGCTGGAATGTACTGGCGGAACTGCTCCATTCCAGTGGCGATCTTGAAGCGGCCAGATCCGCCCTCCAACAGACACTCTTACTTTATCCCGAGAAGATTAGAGAGTCCTGGGATCCAGAGGCCCCCGCTCCATTGCGCTGGGCGATGAGGGCCTTGCGAAGAATCGATCGGGCGATGGATGAAGAGTACTGGTTCGATGATTTTGAGCGAGAGGCAGATTCCTCCCTTCAGAACAACTGGCGTGAAGAGGAAGCCTACGGGATCTCGGTCTCCATTCGCGATGGGTCTGCCTTGCTCGATGGTATTCAGAAGCATCAACCGGATCGTCTCACCACGATGAAGAGAGAAATATTGACTCCTCGCCTGACGGGACTTCGGTCGACAATACGCCTACTTGCTGGTGGACCGGGAACAAGGGTTGCCTTCCGGGTCGAGGACCAATCTGGCGGTGGAGTCGTGTATTTCCGTGACCCCGATGGGACGCTTGGCTTTGCCGTTCTCGGTGGCAAAGACCTGGAGATGGTGCGAAGCGATGATCCCGAGATGGCAGAGGAGTACGACCTCATCGCATCCGTATGGCCAGATGACGACCGTGCGCATCAGATGGAAATCGTTTTCTCCAGCGATGGGAAAGAAGGGGCTGAGTTGTGGTTCGACGGCGTTCGTGTGGCGCGAGGCATCTCATACCGACCCGCCCGAAAGTCTGGCCTGACGGCTGGGTTTTCTGGCCAGGCACCTCTCGGAGAGGGTTACAAGCTGGCGATAGAGGAGTTCGAGGTATTTCGCCGCAAGGCGAAGGTGGTGCGTGAAAGAGAGTTCTAGATGAGATCCTCCCGCGAATCAGGATTTACCCTGGTCGAACTGCTGGTAGTCATCGCGATCATCGGGGTACTGGCAGGATTAGGGACAAGGATGCTCGGCTATGCGACGAAGAAAAGTTCCATCGGGCTGGCAGAACAAGAGATCCAGAGACTCATCCTGGGAGTCGAGACCTATCAGCTCGATTTCGGAGATTTTCCTCCCACATCGATGGAGGAAGAGTACGAGATTTCCGGCAACGGTCTCGACGAGGGCATCGAGAGCCTGGTCGCGCACCTGGCCAGTAGATCTCGAGGCCGCAGTTACTTCGAATTCAAGGAGCAGTACCTGGAGAATCTGGATGGCGACAGACTGACCGATGCCAACCTGGTCGAGCAGATGCGCTGGGTCTTTGGAGATGACCAGTTGCGAGAGTATGTCGACCCCTGGGGGGTTCCGTATGCCTACATCCACAACAGGGACTACGGTCGTGAATACTCGGTCACCCAGGAAACCGGTCCACACCGCATCTCGGCAGGGACATCGCTGAAGACAGCCACATATCACGATCCATTGCGCTTTCAAATCTGGTCCGCCGGGCCCGATGGGCTGCACCAGGCGGGCGCCGGAGATGATGTCACACCATGGTGAGATCGGTCGAAAGAACCACGAGTGGCGTGACCCTGATCGAGCTCCTTGTGGTGCTATCGATCCTATCGGCATTGCTGGCGATGTCGGTCACCGTGTATCGGTCCTTTGGCGACGCACAGACTCTCGAGATCACGGCCAGCAGGGTGTCGACCACGGTCAGAGCTGCACGAAACTGGTCGATTTCTTCAGGAATGCCGAGCCGTGTCCTGATCGACCCAGAGCAGCAAAAGGTCACCGCATTTGGCTTCCAGCTCGTTGCTGCATGGGATTTCGAGGATTTCGAGGGCCTCTCCGATGAGTTGCTTCTGGATCGCGATACGGTGACGGTCGGCGCTTATCGACAGCGGGCTCAAGTGGTCGGGCAGGTCAAGAGTTGCCCCGGATCCATTGGCAAGGGGGCGCTCTTCTTGAATGACGGTGCTGCTTTCCGTGCCAGCAACTTGCCCAGCTACGAGGGTAGCAACGGTGTTTCCGTCGAGGCGTGGGTCAACTTCTGGAAACCTCCCTGGCAGGACGAAGATGGAATCGAACCCGATGGAGGGTTCTCGGATCCACGCCGGGAGATGAGGCTGGCGGTGCTGGGAATCCCGCACGCCTTCGAACTGGGGCTGCTGGGTGACGGTGCCGTCTACATGGAGATCGGTGATTCCGAGAGAGCCATCGAGGGCGAGTTCATCCGAGTTCAAACCGAGGGCGCCATCGTCATACCTGACCGCTGGGTTCACCTGAGGGCAACCTTTGATGGGATCCAGATCGTCCTTGAGGTGGACGGAGTCGAGCACGAGTGGGTACCGGAAGGATTCGAATTGATTGCGCAGTGGCCACCGTTGCCGAGCGCAGTGCCTCATAGCGATTCGGAACTATGGATCAGTCATCCGGATCGATTTTTTCTGGGCGCCATCGATCAGATTGTGCTGAGGGTTGCAACCAGCCCTGAAATTGTGGAGTTACCAGTGGGTATCGAACTGCTCGGGCCGTCTACATTGGTCCACCTCGATAGTCGCGGTGCGCTCGATCCGTTGCACCACAACCTTCCTGTCGTGATCCACATCGCAGAGGTGGGGGATTTCAGTGAGGCAGAAATCGCCGATGGAACCGCTGTCGCAGGAGAGGGCTTCCGGCAACGGATGGAAAGAGAACGTAGTGAGCGAGAGACTCGAGATGAGGCCATCGAGCAGGCGTTCGGTGACCCCATCTCTGACCTGATGAATCATCTGGAGAGCTGGAATTCCGATCCTTCCGAACTGGAGGATGGCGAGGAGCCACCGGTTCAAATCCCACTGGCTCCAGGAATCCACTTCGGTCTCGGGGATGTGGACGGCATTTCCGTGCTCAGGCTACACAATGTGGTCGTCGACCTGACGGGAGCGATCCGTGGTTAGCGGTAGCCCTGCACAACAACGTGGCATGGCGTTGCTGATGGTCATCCTGGTGCTGGCTGCACTGGCTGCCATCGGAACTCCCTTCGTGATCTCGATGCGATTACAGGAGCAGGGAGCCGCTCGATCGTTGTCCCAGCAGAGAGCCCGCCTCGGTGCTCAGAGTGCGCGTAGCCATGCGCTCAGTCACCTCTTCGATACTCACCACAGTCGAGAGAGAGACAACTGGTCTCCGGGAACCGCTGCACCGGACCTGATCGACGGCCTCGATGAACTCGATGTGGTATTCCCGGAAGGCTTCAACGCCACTGCCGTGGCTGGAACTCGTCCTGGTGTTTATCAGGTGCGTGGAAATTCTCGCCTTGTTCTCGACGCACGAGTCACCGACGAGCAAGGCAAGGTCAACCTCAATACATCGATGCCAAATCTGATCGGAAATCTGCTTGCCGGAAGTCATCTGTCGGAAGCCATCGGGTACGAGCAAGACCTTGGCGAGTTGCCCATCGATGACACCTCGTCATTTCCTGCCGATGATGATCCAGAGACCATCGATGGAGTGGTCGTCATCCTCAATCCGTTATTCTTCACGGTGGAGGCGATTTCTTACACGGGCAAGACAGAAACTGCACTCACGGGCATCTTTCGGGGCCAGTACCTGTCGGGAACCTGGGAGCACCAGAAGGGCTGGCCAGTCTTCGACCTCCGAGGATTGAAGGTTTTCCTGCACCGTCTGGCCAATCTCTCGGATGGAGAGATCGCCACCTTCCGTACACCCATCGGGATTCGCCAGATCGCCGACTGGTCGGTGGTTCCATACTTCTTGCAGACCCTCGCCGTGGTCGGACTCAACTTCGATAACATGGCCGAGTGGGGGCTGACGCCGGAAATGATGGTCCGTGCCGGCCTCGATCCCGCCATGCTCCAGAAGGATGCAGAGGAGGTCGACGAGGCGGAGTATCGCAAGGCGCGATCGATGCTGCTCAAGAACAATATTCCGAAGGAGGTCGTGGATCTCGTCGAATCGATCCGTGGCAAGGCGGCGGTGATCGAGGCTGCGGAACTCGCAGAGGATGTCTTCAATCTTGACAAGGCGCGAGGCAATGCGTTCAAGGGGGTTTACCTGACCTTCATCGCGCCTGAGTTGAAGAAGATAAAGACCCGCTCGAAGAGCTACTTCCCCAGCGCCATTCTCGCCTATCAGGAAATCTTCGACCTGCCAGGAATGGAGACATTCTCCGCCTCCGAGTTCGAACAGATTCGCGATTATGTCACGACCACATCGACGCAGCCGAGGGCGTGGTCCCAGGAGCAGATGGTCGAGGGGAAAATCACCAACAGTGCGCTGCTGGGGGTGCCCCAGATGCGTCTCCCTCGCTACGATTTCTTCAACCCTGGCACGGTGGTCAGGATTCGAAGTATCGATGATCCTTCCAAGGTTGAATACGGCCTTGCTGCGGGAGCATTCCCGACCCCACGAAGAGGATTCCGCGGCATGGGTGCCGGAGCGATCATCCAGGGGGGAGTGATCCTCAAGGAACCGCTCAAATATGAGTGGGCTGAGCGAGAAGCTCTGGTCAGCGCTGCATTGCGCCATCCGATCAACATCAACACCGCCCCACGCAAGGTGATCGAGGCGGTCCTCACAGGAGTGACCACCGACCGTTTCCAACCACGATTCAACTCGGTCACCGTGTCTGAAGCAAAAGCACTGACAGATCTGCTCGTCGAAGCGATGCCCATCATGGGATTTGCTGATTTTCGTCAGGTGGTCGAGAAGGCTCAACTGAGTGGAGAGCTCGATGGTCGTGATTCCGAGGCGATTCTGCTCAATGCTCTCAATCCGAACGCGCCGCGCCTCTCGATCTCGACGACAGGATTCTGTTACTCCACCTCGGAGATCTACACCGTCGAGTCTACCGGAGTTGCCCGAAATCCAGCAGGGACCCCCGAGGCCACCGTCCGGCTTCGAGAGGTGATCGAGGTCGCCCCTCCCGATGCGCTTTCACTGAGGCTTCAAACGCAGGAGGACTGGGCAACTCTATTTGCCACGCGGGATCCTGGCGAGGGGCGATTCTCTCGTTTCAACAGCACTTTCGTGCCGGGTCGAGCATCCAATCTGGTCATCAGCGGGCCGATTCCGCTCAATCGACGCAAGTTCACCGGCGCTTCCATGGATCAGGGGACGCTTCGAGGGGAAACGATCTCGAACGAGACCGATCCTGGTAACTACGGTTTCGGTCGGGTTGGTCAGCTGGAGGTGGAGCACTTCAGAGAGACGATCGAGGGGTATGAGCTGGAAGAAGGACCCTGGAAACGATCGATAGCTCTTCAGCAAGAAACCGAACAGAGAGGACGCCGGGGTGGGGCGTTCAGCGAGCCGCAGGAACTCGTGCCTCCGGGCCAGGAATCGAATAACGATGCTCTCTCGACAGTTCCTGCGATGGTCGATTTCTGGTACCGACCGCGCTGGGGTTCACGGAGTGGAAATCGAATCATCTTCGATTCGGTGAGTCCCACTCTCGACCGTCATCGGGATCGCATCCGTCTCTTCTTCTCTGGCGATACCCAGGAGCTGGTGCTGCAGGTCTTCGATGACACGGGATCTGCCATCGCCTGGAGTTCCGACGTATTGCCTGCGGCCGAGGTTCGTCATGAGGTCTCCACCGTCACCTTTGCGGATGACACCTGGTACCACATCTCGGCTGGCTGGAGATCGACCAGACCAGGAGATCTGATCCTGATGATCGACCGTCGCCCGGTGGGTCGGCAATCCTGGCTCTCTCGGCTCAATGGTTCCCTTTCATTTACCGGCAACAGGGTCTCCCTCGTCGACAGCGACATGGCAGCGAAGTTCCCTCCCAGTGGCACACTGCTCGTCGGTTCCGAGGCGGTCGACTATTCCGGTAGAGAAGGTGCTTCCTTCATCATCCAGCCACCCGGGCCAGGAGGGTATCCGCCGATCGGTCGGGGTGCGCGCGGCACGGTACGATCTTCTCATCCTGCAGGGACTCCGGTTCGGTTGCTCGGCTACTCGCTGCCTCTGGCGAATTCCGATGACCGTCTCGGCGTCGCCGATTCCGGTAATCGAATCATCATCGGGCCAGGGGGAGCATCTCTGGCGCTGGATATGTTGCCGACGCAGCAGATTCGATCCTTCAACCCCAGCAACGGAGCCATCGAACTGGGTCCGGCCACATTTGCCCGGGCCAGTACCGATGGAGGCTTCGCTGCGCCGGGGCTGATCAGCACCATGGAACTGGAGCCCTTCGGCCCCAATTCCATCTCGTTGCTGGTTCAGACTCAGGGTAGCCATCCATTCGAACTGGGATTCCCACAACATGGCTACATCAAGATCCGACAGTACTCTCGCAATGAGAACGGGGCGATGCCGCTGGTCGGGACAGAGTTTGCCAAGTACTCGAGCATCACCCCGGGTCCTGTTCCTGGTTTGTTTCGATTCACCGGCATGGGCAGGGCCCTGCTCAATACTCAACCCACTGATGGAACCAGTGCAAATCCGGGAGACACTCGACTGGTCGTGTTCGGTGTCTCCGTCGAATCCGATGCCACCAATCTGGATGTCGCATACGCCCCCTCCGGTGTGGTCCAGGTCGATCGGCCACCCGGGTTGCTTGCTGGAGGTGTGCTGCAGGATGTCGAGTGGATTCGCTACACACAGCTCGCGGAGGGCAAGTATTTCATCTGTGACCCCGATATTGCCGATTCATTCCGGGGTTACACCGGAGATCGATTCATCAATACCGCCGACCCGTTTCGACGAAATCGACCGATCTGGGATGAAAATGGTGTCGTCAACCATCTCGCCGGGCAAGAGGTGATTCAGGTCGTTCGTTCGGTCGGAGCCGGTGCTGGATTTGGTGATCAGGTCATCCTCGGGGATGGCTATGGCGATCCGAGCACGCGATTGCGGGAAGATACACCGCTCAGGGTTCGCAAGGTCCGGGAGACGGACAGTGGTATCTATGTCAGTTTCTACTGGCCGCCAGAGGGTGTATATCTTCCGGGGCAGGATCCCAGGATCCGGCGCTTTCCCAGCGGGGGATTGCCCTCGACAGCAGCCGGCGAGATCCTGTTTGGCGCTTCGATGATCTCTGGTGATGGCATCGACGCTCCCGGAACCATCGATGAGGTGCGCTTCAGCCGGATCGATGCCAGCGATGTCGATACCTACGCCTTCCCCATTCGTCCCAATGGAAGTTACCAGACCGATGCGATTCAGGCCTCACCTGGACTCCCATCTGGAGTACGCACCGAGGTACTTCGGAGCGGATTCACTGCGCAGGATTCAGAGGAACCAGGAGGTGGCATCGACCGCATCGGGCTACTGGCTCGTTCCAAGCTGGTCGTTGCTGCCACTGCCGCTGCACCCGGAGAAGATGGAGGAGTGGCCATTGCAGGATCTGCTCGACAGTTCTCTCGGGGCGACCCCCGCTCCTTCGGCATGGGCAAGCGTGAGGGGCTTCTGCAGATCGATGAAGAGGTGATGCATTACACCTTCGATCCAGGTTCGGTAGAGGAAGATATCGTGGTGCAATTGATCCAGGACCTGCCTCGTGATCCCTATCTCGATGAAAACGCGCTCGCCGATGGTCAGATGATTCCTTATGACCCCAATCGCGATCTTCGGGTCGAGGTGATCAACAGTATCTCGGTAGACTCCACCATAAACCTACCTGCCAACGGTGGCTTTCTCGAGATGATCACGGGGTCCACCAACGAGGTCTTCTACTACGAGCAAGCTTCCAATGGTGTACTGAGGAATGTCCTCAGGGGTCAGTTGGGTTCTCCCGTCGGTGGCTATGTCTACCAGTGGAGTTATCTAGATGCGCAGGGGGCCACGCAGGTGGTCACCAATACCCATCGCCTGAGGTTGCTGCCGACGCGCCAGATAGACATCTTGACGCGAGGAATGCTCTCCACTGCTCGTCATGCCAGCGAACTGGGCCATGAGCCGCTGGTGCCAATTCCCAGCATCCCCGTGGTTCGACTCGCCGGCCAGATGGCAGAGAGCGGACTGACTCTCGCCACTCTTGGATTGCCCGGCAGCGAGAATTCCAACAGTGGCCCCATCGGCTTCAGTGGCGGCGAGGGATACCTGCTGGTCGATGATGGAATTGTGACCACGCCCGATGAGATCATCGCTCATACCGGAACCGTCGGCGGCGGATTTGGCCTTTACCGCGACGATCGCACCGGTCGAGGGATCTTCAGGGGGCGCTTCGGTACCGACATGAGGGTTCATCCGCGGGGGACTCCTGTGATCGAACTGGTCGCTCGTCACCACGACCGCTATCAACCCCTGGTCGAGTCGAAAGATCTGCAGTACTTCGAACGTGCATGGACGATGCCGGGAACGATGTGGGATCGCATCTACTGGGAGATCGAAGAATCGAGAAATCGTGCCACACTTGGCACTGTCAGGGTGCTGGCCCGATTCAATGGCGCTCCTGGGTGGGATTCCGTTCCGACCAACTCTCCCGGTGGATTGTATCTGTTCGATAATCCGGATGACCTCAACCACCTGGCCCAGTATGGAGATTCGATAGAGCTTCGAGTTCACTACCTGCATCGCAAGGGCGCCTATGGTCAATCGCGTCAGCAAGGACTCTGGAATGATGAGTGGAAGCACCTTCCTGTGCTGAGAACACTGGGGATCGACCACCGCAAGGAGTGGAGAATTCTCCACCACGAGGAGTACCCTTACTGATGGGACGTCAACAGGGTCTGACACTGATAGAGATCCTCGTGGCACTGGGCATCTTCGTGATGCTCGGCAGCGGTCTCGTGATGTTTCTGCGGGATGGCATCTCAACATGGCAAATCGGTGAATCGAGGAGAGAAGCGATCGAGCGGGCAGAAGCGATCCTGGAGCCGATGTGTGCCGATCTGAGGTCTCTTTTCACGCAACCGGATCCCGGGCCGGGCGGCGGCTATGTGGATGTGTTGCTACTGTGCGATCGCGACCACCATCGTCGATCCCGCCTTCGCATGGTCAGTGTCCTCGATGAGGAAACCCGTAATCCCATCAGCCGGATCGCTGGATCGCTGACCGGGGGACTCGCAGATATCGATTACCGCAATGATTCGATGGAGGCGCGACTCGGTATTTTGAGAGCACCCGGAGGGCTATGCGAGGTGTCCTACTCGATGGGGCCAGAGGCGTCTTCGGAGGTGCTCTGGAGGGGCTTCAAGAGTCCCATCGGCGGTGAGGGAACTCTCTTCGAGGATGCCAACCTCGCTCCAGATGTAGACGGGACACCGATGCGAAGCCGTCCTGTAGCGGACGGGGTGCTTTACCTCGAGTGGTCCTTCTGGGGTGGAGATCGACGCCACTGGGAGGATGGAAAGCCGCAGGCACCGATCAAATTCTGGGATTCTACCCGGGGGATCGTGAAGCCCGAGCGAGATTCGGGAATCAGCTGGGATGCCGGTAGCCGAGACGATCCTGCAGATGATGTGTTTCCCGATACAGTCGAGGTACTGCTGGTGTTGAAGCCGGCCCGATCGTTGGCGCTGGGTCGACTGACGATGGATCTCGACGATTCGAGTCAGACCATTCCGGTCGATTCCACGGCACAGTATCCGATCGGAGCCGACAATTTCATCCGTATCGATTCGGAGTGGATCCGGGTCGGAAGGATCGAATCCGCAGCATTTCTGGATTGCGATCGCGGCATGAGAGGATCCATTGCGACCACGCATCCGAGACTTCGCCAGGTGGTGCACGGTTCTTCATTTCGTAAGACGGTTCGCATTCCGGGTGCACGCGATCCTGGAGGTGCACGATGACTGCCAGCAGAAGGCAAGCAGGTTTCACCCTGCTCGAGGTTGTCGTGGCGCTGGGGATCCTGACAGTGGGTGTCAGTGCTGCGATCTCACTCTTTGCCGCGGGGACCGCTTCTCATCGCCGGGCTGTCGATCGAATCCGCGCCATCGAGGTCTCCGAGATGGTGCTGGCTTCACTGGAAGGGGCGATTCGGGATGGGGCGACCGTCACCGATCTGGTCAACAATCCGCCCTGGGATCTACTGGTTGACCGATGGCCAGGGATTTTCGTCGAGGTCCGCTACGGCACCATCTCCAAGCAGCAAGGACGAGACAAGTTGCTCGTGAATGTCAGGCAAGATGGTGATGGTGAAAGAGAAGTCAATTATCGCTCCATCCCCAGCGAAGATTATATCGATGAGTTGCTGGTCGAGATCCATGTGACGTGGATTTCCAGAGGTCAGGGGAGCGAGGAAATTTTTCGTCAGATCGTGCCTCGGATGAGAAGTATCAGACTTCCGATACCCTGATTACCGATCATTCACACGCTGACGACCGCGCGCTCGATCAGTTCCACCGGAGAGGCCCCGGCTCCACTCTTCAGTTGCCAATCCATCTCGATGAGGGTTTCGATGATCTTGTTGGTGCGAGGAGCATCGCACCTCTGGTACTGTTTGCGAATTCTCGGCAGGAATGGGCGAGCGATCCCTGCCTCCTCGAGGATCTCCTTCTGACCACCTCCCCTGGCGATGATTTCATGGACGGCTCGTAGTTCCCTGGCTCGTTTGAGTGACAGCGCAAGAAACTGAAGAAGCAATCGTTGTGGGTCCCTGACGCGCTGGTTCTTCTCATCGAGTGCACCACTGGTGACGATATCCGCCAGCACCTTGAGAGATCGGGCCCGGTCCTGTTCAAACCAGGAATCGACCAGATCAAAGGCGGATCCGTCACCGCCAGAAGGGGAGTTGTCGACGATGATCTTCTCGTCAATGTCCTGAATATGGTTCGCATCGCAGACCGTCGAGATCCTCTCGATGGCGCCTGCAAGTTGATCCATCAAGGGGCCGATCCGATCGATGAGGATCTGCGCAATGGGGGGCTTCACCGTGAGTGATAGCTTCTTGAAACGATGGACCACCCATGAGTTCATCTCATGATCCCAGGGTCTTGCATCCGGTTGCCACGGTGGAGGGCGGTGATAGGGCCGATCTGCAGAGATCCACAGACCGTGTTTCAACAGCGCCTTCGCCACCTTAGAACGCCCATCCATCGAATCCGTGGTGAGAATCAGGCAGGAACCCTGTGGAGCCGTTTTCATGAATTGCACCCAGGAATCTGGATCGGACTTTAGCCAACCCTGTGCGTCCTGGATGATGACCACGGGACCGCTGCCGAAGAGGCCCGGCGTTCTCAGGTCATCAAAGATCTCACGGATCTGATTCTCATCTGCCGCCCGGTTGCCCTGGTAACGGATCACCGAATCTGCATCGGGAGTGCCTCCCGGAATCGATTCGAGGAGCAGGTCGATCGCCTCACGGCGCAGCAGATCTTCCTTGCCCACCACGATGCTGACAGGGGGCGATCCCTTCGCCAGCCGTGCTGCCAGAGCGGCTACGGTGACCTTCTGATCGGACGCTCGATTTCTGGATGAAGTGGCCATACCCCAGTCTCCGTGGACGCAGCCAGGAATTCAACTGATGCCTCTTGAACAACCAGTATAGGTACGGTATTCAGAGCAGCGACAGGATTGATCCGGACTGGTTCTGGATCGGAAGTGTGGTGAGATTCCACCGCGGTGCCGCCGCTGTAACCGGGGACAACCCCTGCAATTCCAGGTATTGCCTGGAACGCCACTACGGAGTGCCGTGGGAAGGCGCAGGGAGAGGACGATCCGGAAGTCAGAAGACCTCCTGTCCCTGATTCTCGCTTGAGGTCAGGTCTCCGAGCAGAGAGGTTGACCCGTGCGACTGAATGACATCTCCATCACCATGCCGTATCGACGCACCCTCGCCGGCATCGGTTCAGCGCTCATCTTGTTCATCGGCCTTCCGCTGCTTTCACCCTCTTCGGCACAGGCTGCAGATCCTGTCGCAGAGGTGACCACGGTGATCCCAGGGGCTGTTGTCGATTCGCATCCGTATTCCGTGATCATCGACGATGAACATCAGTTTGGATATGTTTCCGTCAGCGGAGATGTCGCCCCGTTTGGTGAGCCAGTCGATGCATTCAGTGCCCGACAGGTGGTCGAGTTTGACGCCAGAACGCTCGAGGTCTCTCGGATCTTCGAGGTCGGGTATTTCCCTACCGAGTTGTTGTTGCACGATGGGGATCTCTGGGTGAGTTGCTCGACCGTGAGTACCCTGTTCCGGATCGACCTGGCCACTGGTTTTGTTCATTCAATTCCGATCACGGACAGCAGTGGATCCGATATTGGATACCCCTCGGGCCTGGCGCACGGTTTCAATGGTGAGATCCTGGTCGCGTCGAATGGTGGCAGTTTCGACGGTTCCGATGAGAATGTGCTGGTCATCGATCCTGTTACGGAACAGGTGCTGCAGAGATATCAGATCGCTGGAGGTATTTCAGTACTGGCTGCCCTCGATGATGGAAGTTTGCTGGTTCCGATAGGCTTCCCTGACGACGACTTCACTGCCGCACCGCTGCTCAGATGGATTGACCCGATCGATGGAGAAACGATTTCGGAACTCGAAATCGATGTCGATACATCGGATTTTCCTGCACCCAGCGATCTGGAGATTCTCGACGATGGAACTGCACTGTTGACGATCTTTGGAGGAAGTTCCGTTGTCTACAGGATCGACCTGGCGACCAGAAGTCTGTACGAGACTTACCCTCTCGAATCTGGCGAAGTGGTGCAAACTTCGGTATGCCAGGGCGCTGGGGGCACATTTCTGGTCGCTGAATACTTCGCGAACACCGTATCCAGATACGACCTAGGTAGTGGAGCCTGGATCGAATCCCTGGCTGGTAATTTCCTTCCAAACCGGATCGCCAGTTCCGGTGGGAGAATATTCACCACTCAGCAGGGGTTGGAAATTGTCACGGTTCACGCGGACTTCGATTCCTTCATTCGCTGTGATATCAACAGGGATCAGCAAGTCGATGTGGCAGACCCCATCTTGTTGCTGGGCTATCTGTTTCTGGGTGTGGCCATCCCCTGTCTCGATGCTGCTGATTTCAGTGACGATGGAGAACTCGATCTCTCGGATGCCATCGGATTGCTCTCTTTCCTCTTTTCACAGGGTAGCCCTCCAGCATACCCTTACCCCGTTGCCGGAGACGACCTGCACGAGGACAGCCTGGATTGTGACGACTAGCCCAGTTCGAACTGATCTCGGATCCAGAAAGGATCATGTATGAGCGACAGAAATCTGCACCTCCTCAGCCTTTGTATCGCAGTGCTTCTCATCCCCACTCCGATGCTGGCTCAGGGAACCTGGTACGGGGATCAAGATGCACTCTGGAGGCAGCAAGATGGCGTGTCACAGCCGTTGGCTGACCTGGGAAACGATCTTCGTTCCATCGCTCGAACGGCAGCGGGAGGCGGCTGGATTGCCATCGATGGCCAGAGTGAGGTGGTCCATGTTGATCCCGCTGGAGTGGTCCTGGAAGTGGTGGATACCGACGTCGGGGTCCAATCCCTGGCGATAGATTCGACGGGTAGGGTGTGGGGGACGCGACCCGCACTCGATGATGTCATCGTCATCATGGCGGGTGAGGGAATCGTGGCTTCTCATGGCGTGGGGTCGGTGCCATACGGAATCACGGTGGATACCCTGGATCGAATCTGGATCAGTTGCTCCTACGGGAATGTGGTTCAAATTCTCACCTCCGATGGCGACCTGGAGCAGGAGCATGCCGTCGGATTCTTCCCGACGGGGATCACGGCGTCTCGTGACGGCGGAGTATGGCTCGCCGAGAAGGAAGGTTTACGAAGGATCTCTTCCGGTGGAGTGACGATATGGAGCGGAGTAGCGGGAGTCTTTCCCATCGGAGTCACGACAGATCTCCTCGGGCGAGCATGGTTTTCTTGCCAGTCCAGTCACCAGGTGGTCGTGGTCGGGGATGAGGGAGTGGAGAACATCATCGATGTACCCCTTCGTCCCCTCGGGATCAGTGGAAATGGCGACGGAACCGTCGCTGTTCTGTGTCGAGACGGCTCCGTCGTTGTCCAGCTGGATCCGACGGGCCAGATCATCGAACAGGAGCTGGTAGAGACGCCGATTGGCAGTGGCGACCTTTCGGGGTTGAGCCGGGCTCTGGTGGTGGATCCGTCGGGAGATGTGGATAGCGACGGGGTCTCCAATCATGCGGAGGCTCAACTCGGATTCAATCCTCTCGATGCGGCTTCGACTCCGGCAGTGTTCATTCGAGGAGATGCGAATCACGATGGAGTTGTCGATCTCTCGGATGGGATCGAATCTTTACTGGTGATCTTTGGGATCACGAGCAGTTCCTGCCTGGAAGCTCTCGATGTCGATGACGATGGTCGACTGACTCTGTCGGATCCGATCAGGATCTTTGACCATGTGTTCGGGGAGGGGCCTGCTCCCGGGACGCCGTATCCCGAATACGGTCCAGATCCGACTCCGGCGGATGGCTTTCCCTGTACTCCCTGAGGGGTTCTGGCACCATGTTGGCGAGCGGGGTTGCATTCGGATGGCCGTCCATGTCATGATGGGTGGGTCCTGTTCCTCTCCGGGGGAACTTCACGACGATCCTCAATCGGGGATCGTAATGGCGCCCTGTAATCCATCTCCTGAGAGGGATGAATAGTAGGACGCATTTCTACAGATGAACTGACCTCTCGCTCCTCATGTCAGGAACAGTGGAGAGTCGGTACCCCGAATCGAAGGGGGATATGAATGGATAGCAAGGTCGATCCGGAGCACCAGATCGCCGTTTTCGTGGACCTTGACAACATCGCTATTGGAGTCAAGGAAGCCAAACTCACCAGCCTGGACATCAAGAGAGTGCTCGACCGACTGGTCGAGAAGGGGAAGATCACGGTCAAGAAGGCCTATGCAGACTGGTCCAACTGGACCCAGTACAAGCGTCCTTTTCACGAGTGTGCCATCGAAATGATCGACATTCCTCAAAGAAAGATGTCCGGAAAGAACAGTGCAGATATCAAGATGGTTGTCGATGCACTGGAGCTTTCTTACTCGAAGCCCCATGTCGACACCTTTGCTCTGATATCCGGAGACAGCGACTTTTCGCCACTGGTATCCCAACTGCGCGAGAATAACAAGAAGATCATCGGGTTGGGAGTGAAGCACTCCTCGAGCAATTTGCTCATCGACAATTGCGATGAGTTCATCTTCTATGAGGATCTGGTCAGGACCAGAAAGAAGCGCTCTCGAAAGACAACCAAGAAGGTGTCCAGGAAATTGTCCAAGGACCAGGTTGCGGCCTTCTCGCTGCTAATCAGTTCCATCGCCGCGTTGCAGCGCGAGAACTATGAACTGATCTGGGCGTCGATGGTCAAGCAGACGATGAAGAGAAAGCAGCCAACGTTCAGCGAGGAATATCACGGATACACTCACTTTTCAAAGCTGTTGGTGGATGCAGAGAAGGAGAAGTTGATCAAGGTGCACAAGGATCAGAGAAGTGGCACCTACATCATCGATGAGTTGTTAGAGGACTACATCTAGCACCGATCAGGAAGGTCCTCTGCCTGGCAGGGGACCTTCATCGTCTTTCCTGATCCCAGTGCGAATGCGATCAACTCGCCGCCATATACACACCCCGCATCGATGCTGATGTGTTGGCGATGTCGGTGCAATCCGAGAGAGGCCCAGTGCCCGGAGACGGTCGATTGGTCTTCCGTCTTGCGACCAGTCACCTGGAACCAGGGAGTCACCTCCGGCGGGAAGGAGGCGGGAGGGCCGGTCAGCCCATCCGCCAGTGAACCATCGGCATGGACACCTCTCATCCGGGTCAGTACCGCTGCTGTGAAACTTTCACGGCAGGAATCATCCTGGTACCAGGTCCAGTCAGCGGATTGAATCGCGAGTGACAGGTGCTCGGCGCGTTCGACCAGCTCGGACACGCTCCAGTCGGGATGGATGCCAGCGTGGGTGATGATGTGGTTGCGGGTATTGTCGCTTCTCTCGAGGCTGACCAGCGGTCTGCTGGCCAGCCAATCGGGCCAGTTCCATGGCAGCGTGTCGGCGAGTGCCTCTTCGAGCCCATCGCTGGCACGAGCGACCGACTGATCATGATATCGAGCCAGAAGATGCAGATCGTGGTTGCCCAGGATCACCTTCGCACAATCACCGAGTGCGTGTACCGATTCCAGGACAGCAAGACTGTCTCGCCCTTTACCGACGAGATCTCCGAGAAAAAGGAATCGAGCACTTTCTGATTCCCGTCGCAGATTCTCCAGCATCAATTGCAAGGTCCGATGGCAGCCATGAACATCTCCGATGACCCAGGTCTCGGTGAACTCTGGATCTGACGGTGAGTCACTCAATGCGCCTCCAATGTCGACGTTGGCACCAGTGCTGGCAGCCAACCGGACAGGGTATTTGAACTCGTGAAGTCGCCTGGAAACAGTGGGGTACCCCCAGGCCACCGAGAAAAAGACAAGCACCGGGAGTGGTCGCTCCCGGTGCTGATTCGAATGACCCTGGCACGATTCGAACGTGCGACACCCGGCTTCGGAGGCCGGTGCTCTATCCACTGAGCTACAGGGCCCTGGTGCATGAGGATCGGGTGTCAGAGGCAGAGCGCCCTGCATCCCGACCAGTTTTCTAGCAGAAACGGTCACTGGAATCCACACGCACTGGTTCCACGACGAAAGTTCCTGCACAATCTTCACCCATGGCTTCCCTCCCTTCCTCCATCCGGTTGTTTCTGGGACTGGCTGGCGCGATGGTGATGGGCCCCTGGTTTCTACGAGACTCCGGCAGTTCAGATTTACTGGTTGTCACGGTGAGTATCGGAGCACTCACAGTGGTCTCGCTCATCGACAGTATCGTTAGAATCCGCATCGGACGTTGGCGCGGAGCCGTGCCAGGCTTGCTGGTCTTTGGCCTGTGCATCGGAGCACTCACCTCCTCACGTGAAGTATTGATCATCCTGGCCTCTGTTCTTGCAGTTGGCTTCTCGATGCTCGAGGGGCTCTCCTATCTGCTCGATCGGCTTCGACGCGGAGGAGTTGCGGTGATCCTGGGCTTCCTCATCGCTCCGGTACTGGTCGGATCCATATTGCTGATGCTTCCTCGATGTCAGGCCGGCGACGATCCTTTGACCTATTCCGATTCCCTGTTCACGGCGGTCAGTGCCGTGACAGTCACCGGTCTCACCGTCATCGATGTCGGTTCTCGCTTTTCACCTGAGGGGCACTGGGTACTGCTGGTGTTGATCCAACTGGGCGGACTGGGAGTCGTGAGTTTGTTCGCGATCTTTGCCCTGGTGCTGGGCAATGGACTGGGCATCCGGCAAGGGCGAGCATTGCGCGACGCCCTGGATGGGATGGGTGGCGGTGAACTCCGAGGACTCTTGAGAATCATCGTGGTCTCGACTCTCGCCATCGAATTGATCGGAGCACTGCTTCTACGACTTACGGGAGATTCCAGCGCATCCTTTGTCAGTTCGTTGTTTCATTCGGTCAGTGCCTTTTGCAATGCTGGATTTTCTCTTCATGAGAACTCCTTGCAGGGTTGGGGTGTCAGTTCGCAGGGCGTGATGGCGATCTTGATCTTGCTGGGAGGAATCGGTTTTCCGGTCCTGCTCGATCTCTGGCGAAGATATGGCAGGCGTGAGACCTTGCGCTTGCAACTTCAGTCCAGATTGAACCTTTCGGTCAGTGTTCTGCTTCTCCTGGGAGGCACCTTTCTGCTTTATGTCACCGGAGCTGGAGCAGATTGCTGGTTCTGGTCAGTGACCGCAAGGACCGCCGGTTTCAACACCTCCTCCACGGGAATGTTGCCTCTGTCGAGTACCTTGATCTTGATGTTTCTGATGTATATCGGTGCTTCGCCTGGCTCCACCGGAGGTGGATTGAAGACATCGACCCTGGGAGTACTGTTCCTGGCGACCCGCGCCGAGGTACAGGGTTCGGGACAGGTGGTTGCCTGGAAACGTCTGATTCCAGATACAGTGATTCGTACTGCAGCGGTACTGACTCTCGTCGGCACGATGATGTGGTTGGTTCTGGTACTCTGCCTGCTCAGTGTGGAATCAACGGGTGGCACAGCGGCTGAATTTGGATTCATCGATTACGCCTTTGAAGTGACGAGTGCGCTGGCAACGGTCGGTTTATCAAGAGGCTTGACTCCAGATGTCGGCGAATTGGGAAGAGTCATACTGGAGGTGGCGATGATCTTTGGCAGGCTTGGCCCCCTGGCACTGGTACTTGCAATGGCTTCCATTTCGCCGGTGGCAAGCAGGGGAGAACGTCCCACGGGGCGGGTCATGCTCGGCTAAGATGGCATCAGGGCCGGTCAGGAACGGCTACCCAGTTGTTCAAGACGGTCCTTTGAACCGAGCAGGTACACCTGGTCAGTGGCCTCAAATGGCTTTTCAAGAGCAGGTGAGAAATCGGCGACGGAGTCACCTTCTCGGCAGACGCAGATGATATTCACCGCATGGTTTTGACGAATCCCGATGTCGGCGATGCTTCTACCCACCCAGGGTTCGGGAACCGTTACCTTCACGATGGCTTGATCTGCTGCCAGCGGTACGGAATCGACAGAATTGGGGACGGTCAACCTGAGGGCCATGTGCTCCGCTGCTTTTTGCTCCGGTGAAAATTGCTCCGTGGCTCCCAGTTTTTCGAGGATATAGCTGGCGGTGTCGCCGTGGCTTCGCACGAAGATCTCCTGAATACCCAGATCCTTTGCAATCGTGGTCAAGAGAATGCCAGGCAGAGGTGTTTCTCCGATGCAGACCACCAGCACCTCGACACCTTCCAGATGGTCGCGGACAGCCTCCTCGTCCAGAATATCAAGGGTCATGGCATCGTCGCAATACTCGGAGACCTCCTGGATTTTTCGAGAATTCTTATCAATGGCGAGAACCTCGACCTTTCGATGGGCAAGATCGCGAACCAGTGATGACCCGAACTGTCCCAGTCCTATTACAGCGATCCGTTTATTTTTCATCCGTGGCTCCCTAGTTCAAAACCCAGTGCTCTTGACGATGTCCAGCTTCAAGAGGCGCAGTTCGCGGCTGATCTGAAGGTATCGTGTTCTGGATCGATATACCTGTGTTCCGTATGCATCGAGCCAGGATTGCCAGTTGTCTATCTCCTCGAGGATCTGGGGCCGCTGCTCGGTTGGCAATCCATCGCGAAGTAGCTGCCGGATCGACTTCTTCCAGCGAGTCAACTGGAGAGGCGTTTTGCCACCAGCACTGGCAACGACTTCACCACTGATCTCACCTGGCTTACTTCGGAGTAACAGTTCGAGTGGCCTGGCTCTGGCAGCAGGAAGCAAGTGGAGCAGCACCTCGGGGCCTCCATGCTGCAACCAGTGCCGCCATCGCGTGTCATCGATCGATTCGTTGCGGGAAAGGGCATCGAGGATGTCAAGAGTATCGGCGATGCCGCCACCCACGAGCAACGGGGTATCGACATCGTCGGGTGTGACACGGGTGGCGAGGATTTCAGATGCAGGAATCCGGACCACAGGACCATCGGGCAAAACCACTTCGGCAAAACCCGATCGAAATCGCAGTGACCTGTGAGCGAGTAAGGAATCCCCTTTCAGACGAAGAAACCGGATCGGCTGCATCGAGGGAGTACGGTGATCCTTCAACTGCAGCAATTCACGCTGACAGATCACTTCGATGCGGAGACTCTCTTCTTGCTCGGTTCGAGGTCTCGGATCATCGATCTCGAGGGAAGGATCGACCTGCGACCACGATTTCAGCTGTGCCGATAACTGTTGAATCTGGTCATCGGTCCATGCAGGAGCCATCGGATCCTCCTGTACCGATACCGATTGGGATCCTGGTAAGGGATCGGTGCTCTCATTCCCCTCACCGGTCGTTGTGAACACGACCTCGGGGGGGCGGCCATGGAGAGCCTGTAGAAGTACCAGGGTCGCCAACAGGGCGCAGATGGTCAGCAGTCTTGTCATCGGTCGACCTGGCTTCCTCTCTGGAAGAAATCGTGGATCAACGTCTGAGCCGGTTTCCCCGCTGGAGTGTAACTCCGGTCATGCTCGCCGCCATCTTCATGCAGGGCGTAAAAGAAGGTCCCCGCAACAACAGGATCGCTGGAAAAGGTATCGATGAAGGCCTGGTACCCGCGCGTCTGCATCGCGAGATCCACACCGTAATCTGAAACATGGTCCCAGGGGCGCTCGAGGCCGTGTGTGTGAGAAGGGTAGCCCAGCTCGCTGAAAAATATGGGGATCCCCGATAACCGGGTCCACCCATGAATCTGTCCTCGCACCGGTAGCCAGCGCGCGATCAGAGCCTCTCTGTGTATTTCCGATCCGTCGCTCAGAGGTATGTAGCCATTGATACCGAGGGCGTCGAGATGCCTCGCAAAGGCAATCTGCTGCCAATCGTCCCAGTTCGCAGAGTAACTGATCCAACCGGAGAAGATCTTGCGCACCTCATCGACGGTATGCTGCCACTGCATCGTGTGGCTCTGGAGTGAGGAGAGTTCACTGCCGACGAAGAGCAGATCAGCACCCGCGCGTTCAGAGAGGGCAGCGATGTTGCCGATCCACTGGCGATAGTACCTGAACCACCTCGCCAGATTCTGAGGATCGAGTTGGCCTCTCCAGTGCGGATCGGTCGGATCCTGAATCAGTAAGAGTGGGTGGATGGCGACCTTGAAGCCGAGCGCTTTTGCCGACAGGATCGCTCCTGAAATCTTTTCGTTGGATGGGGCGCGCCTGTCTGCGATCGGGAAACTGGCCGTGTCAAATCGCCGCTGGTAGGTGGGGAACGCGATCTGAATCCAGGTCGCGCCCATATCGGCGGCTATCTGTAAATTGTCAGGAAATCGAGCGGGAGGATCCTCACCCATCAACAAGATGGTGATGCCCTCGGGATGGGGCCAGGGATGTGTGTGCTGCTGATCTGGAGCCGATGCGTGGCTCGACTTCATCAGATCACGAGGGGCCAGCGGAGAGACGATCAGGAGAATCAGCACGGGTGCCAGGGCCAGAAGTAATCTCGTCTGCACGAAAAATTCTCCCATTCCACTCGAGTCCACCGCCTCGCAGTTCGATCCGGGGGATGGACAGCAGCAGATCTCCAAGCCAGAAACAGGGCACGATGACAGCGCCGTCGCTTCTCGGAGGAGAGATTCTGGTATCCAACGACCGGATCCAGGGTACAGATCGACGACTCCGTGGCCAGTGCTCTTCTGTCGTCAGGGTGGTGTGGATGGCCTGGAACTGGAAGGCATAAGATGTACAAGACTGGACCCGTGGGCTTTCTGCCTCGTCACTTCATGGTGATCATGCTGCTCTTCTGTCTTCCAACCCTCTGCGATGCCCAGGGGCTAGAACAGTTGAAGGAAAAGTTCATCCAGGAGAGATCTCTGGATGTGATCGATCGAATCTCCACGATCCAGCAGATCGGAGAGATGGAAGGCCTGGAAGCCTCGGAGTTCCTGGCAAAGATCATCCGGGATCGGACAGAAGAAACCTCGGTCATCGAATCCTGCGTACGACTCGTCGCATTACATGGTCACTCCGTGGGCCTCGAGGCGGTCGTTGAACAGGGGTTTCTGATCCTTCCGCTCCGTTCGTACTGGGTGATCAGGGACTGCTGGGATCGGGACCTGACCGCGGGTGAGCAGCAGTACCTCGCCCAGAAAGGATTGCTGAAGGTGCCCGGTCTCAAGGTGGAAGCACAGAACATTGTGCTCACTCTTGCGGCGAGGGTGACCAGTTCAACTGCTGGCGAATCCGCCGCCAAACTGCTCGGCAATCGTAAGATCCCGGCACATAACCAGGCTCTCATCGTTGATCTGCTCCGAATCCACTCGGTGACATCGGTCAACAAGAAGCTCGGCAAGTTGTTTCGGGTCAATGATGCCAAGCTGCAATGCGCTGTGCTCAAGGCGTTGCAGCAGCTGGAAGCGGAAGATCAGAGCCGCACCTTCCACAGGGCACTCAAGAGCCAGTTCTGGACGGTACGAGCCTGTGCCGTGGACATCTTCGGTGACACTCATGATCCAGAGGTGGTCAAGGTGTTGCTGCCAATGCTCAAGGACTCGTTCGTCGAGGTTCAGGTCTCGGCAGTTCAAGCACTGCGAAAGATCGGCGGAAAGGAAGTCGTCTCTGCCCTCGTCAAACAGATCTCGAAGCAAGAGGGAAGGGTACTGGATGATATCTGCGATACGTTGATCTGGCTGACCGGTCAGGATTTCGGTCCCAGTAATGTTTCCTGGACGTCGTGGTGGGATCGAGAGGGGGAGGATGCAGAGATCCGTGGCATCTCCCGCGAGGAGTACGAGCGTATTCGAGCGGAAGCTTCCGACAGCACCACCGGTACTTACTATGGCCTCCGTGTCATCAGCCGGTTCGTGACCTTCATCGTCGATATCTCTGGAAGCATGGAAGAGCCATACGAGGTAGACACCCGGAAGTTGCCGGGCGGGAGAATAGGCAGAAGTGGAACTGGTGTCGATGCGGATGCGGAAGGTGGGGGTAACAAGCGGGAGAAACTGGCAAAGATCGAGGTGGCACGCCGGGAGTTGCTGAGGGTCCTCGATGGGATTCCAAAAGGAACACAGTTCAACATCATCGCCTTCGAGAGTACCTTCACACCCTGGAGACCAGCGCTGGTCGAGATGGATGACATGATCCGCAGCGACGCCATGGATTATGTAAGAAATCTGGGGCCACGGGGTATGACCAATGTCTATGACACATTGATCTCGGCGCTGGACGATCCCGAAGTCAATACCATTTACTTCCTCAGTGATGGTTCGCCTACCATGGGCAAGATCGTCGAACCCGGAGGGATTCTGGCAGCGGTTCGAGCTCGTAATGCTGCCCGTAAGGTCAAAATCCATACCATCGGATTTCATCTGGATCCGAAGGCATCGAGTTTGATGCGGTTACTTGCAGAAGAAAACCACGGCACCTTCGTCGAGAGATGAGCGGAGGTTCTGGCGTCGGCCTAGAAGTAAACCTCGCTACGACACTTCTCATATCGTGCGGCGAAAACGATGGTGATCAGAAACATCAGCATGGTTCCACCCAGCAACGAGTAGTTCATCGCAGCACCCAGTGCTTCTGGGCTTCCTGCCGAGTTCAACTGGGTGAGATAATACATTCCTATGCCGAGGAACAGGAACCCGGGGATGGTGGCAGAGATGAAGGCCTTCTTCTCGCTCGCCTTGGCCATGCCAATCCTGGCCACTTCACTGGCGTCTGGAATCTGGCCGCTGTGCATGCACACGGGACACGAGGCTGTAGCCGATGAAGTTGCGGGCAAGAATATGAAGTCAGAGTAGCATTCACTGCAAACGACAGGAATTCCGCCCGATGCTGGAGGTGCACTGGCAAGTCTCGGAGTGCTCCTCTTGCTGGAACCGCCTCGTCGAGATTTCCTTGCTGCGGGTTTTTTTCTCTTGGCCATCGGATCCTCTCGGGGTCAGTCAGGGATGTAAAATCCTAGCAAGAGAAGATGTGGGGTCAAGGGCACGAAGAGGCCAGTTTGAGGTGCCGGAGACCGATTCGTCCCGTTCCGCTCAGGCCAGGTGATCCAGGGGGCCCGCTACTTTGCCCGAATCGAGCAGGTGGCCGGGAGATCCCTCGAGTAAGGGGGATTCTGGAGCCCCTCGTTTATCCCGGCGCCGATCAAATTGTCCCCTCGATCCGGGATGTCCTCGGGGTGGTCGAGGCGACCCCTGTGGCCGAAGACGCGGCTTGTCTCCCGGCTCGGAATCCCCATCGACCCTGCCACCGCCACCAGGGCGAGCAGGTCTTCGGGGCCCCTGATCGCGGCCTCCCTGGCGCAATCGGCGTTTCATGCGCGCCTCCTTGCCTTTGCGCAGCAACTTTCGAATCTGGTCCAGTTCCCCCGGATCGAGATGATCGATCGCTTCGATCAGGCGGTGTGGGCCACCCTGTTGAGTATCCTCCTCGATCCTTCCCGTCTCGATAAAGTGGCTCATCTGATCTCGATCCAGATGCCTGGCCAGATGCATGACACGGTGAGCAGCCCTGGATAGGGAAAGGGATTGATGCAACTTTCGACGCAGTAGCATCTCTCGTCGGCCGCCCTCTGGCAATTTCTCGATCTGCTTGCGTTCAGAATCAGACAACTTCGAGACCATCTGGTCCATCCGGTCACTGATCTGTTGATCCAGAAAGGAACGACGCTCTTTTGGTGCCAATGCCTGGAAGCGCTTTCTGTCTTCCGGCTCCAGTTGGAAATCCCACAGTTGAAAAGCCGTGCGCCTGCGGCGGACATCCTTGCGGTGCTCTGCGGAGGAGTTCATGAATTTATGTAATCTCTGGATCAACTTCTTGGAGTCCTCCGGCGGCAGCTCCCTCAATCGCTGGATCAATTGTTTCCTTTGAGTTTCCGGGACAGCATTCAACGCCTTGTGGATGCGCACCAGTTCACGTCGTTTCTCGACGGAAAGAGCATGCCAGCGCTCGCGAGCGCTGATCTCTGTGGCGGCGTCATCGCGGACCTGTCCCGACAGGGTCAGTGGAAGTGTCGTTGCGGCGAAGACCAGCAGCAGGAATGCCAGAGTGACGAGTCTCATCGATCCTCCTCATCCTGACTGACCAGCAGTTCGAGCGGCAACTCGGCAAGTGCGATGTCAAACCCCTCCACGGTGTCGAAGTGGGAGGGAGCCAGAGCTGCGACCATCTTCGGATCGAAGTCGGAGAGGAGTTCGAGAACATCCAGCTGCTCGAGCAACTCAGGACCTGGATTCATGACAAGAGAGTTTTCCGGCGATGGACCGGGGTTTTCAGAGGGCGGGGAAGACTGCCAGATCAGGGTGATCACCAGCAGGGCAGCCGCTGCAGCAGAGATCGCCCTCCAGCGCCTCTGTCGCATACGGATTCGATGACGTAGCCGACTCAGGAAAGCGACGGAATCGACGCTGATCCGAGACTCCGCTCTGGCCGCTTCATCCAGAAGCGACTGGAGAGGTTTGCTGACTTCATGATCGTCTTCGTGCATCCGGCCTCCTGATCCCCACGGCAAGAAGCAATGGGGTGGGTTTCGATGAATCAAGATTCATCAGTTCTGCCATCGTTCATGTAGTTCTCCAGTTCTGAAAGCAATTTTCTCCTGGCTCTGAACAGAACCGATTTTGTCGCAGGAACCGTCAACCCGAGAGTTTCTGCAATACGGGTTACGGACCATCCTTCAAAGTTCTGCAACAGGATCGCTTGGCGAGCTGGTTCTTCAAGGCGCTCGATCGCTTCCTGAACTGCTTTCACACGCTCACCCTGTAGCAGGCCCTGGGATGGATCGATGGATCTGTCGGACCCTCCGACCCAGTCGACTCCGACAATGGCATCGGGATCGCTCGAGAGAGAGGAGCGAGGTTTCCAGCGCTTTCTGGTACGAGTTCGCAATTCGTTGAGTGCAATCCTTGTCGTCATCTTGGAAATCCAACCTCTGAAAGAGATGGCTTCTCGGAAACGATCACGAGATTTCCAGATCCTGAGAAATACATCCTGTGCGACATCCTCTGCACCTGCGAGATCCTTGACATACCGTCTGGCCTGGCGAACCACTGCATCGAGGTTCCGTTCGACGAGCATGTCGAACGCGGAGGTATCTCCCCCCTGGAAGCGACGCATCAATTCTTCATCGTCTACTTCCATGCGGTGGGCGCTCCGACTTCATCATGACAACCCCGGGAATACCCCCAGGTCGCCTGGAAAAGGTGTATTCTGGCCTTGAGGGCCCGATTTTCCCAGGTAGGAGCCTCAATTGCCCAGTAGACCTCAAGAATCAAGGCCTATCGACTTCCGGCCCACGGGGGAGCCGGTTCCATCGGTTTGCCTCTCCGCGGTCGATGACGCGGCCAGCATCATCGATGTGAGGTCGCCAGGGGAATTTGAAATCGATCATATTCCAGAATCGAACAATGTTCCGCTGCTCGATGATGAGGAGCGAAGCACAGCCGGGTCCATCTACCGCAGCGAGGGCCAGGAGACGGCCCAGCAATGGGCGCTCCTGAGACTCTCATCTCGCCTCGAGAACTTTTTTTGCGCGCTGAAACAACAGGTCGGTGCCAGGACCCATCCGGTGATCTGCTGTGCACGAGGAGGCGCACGATCCGCTCATGTGGTCCAGTTCCTGATCGGTCGCGGAATCGAGGCGAGGCAACTCGAAGGGGGCTACCGATCTTTCAGGCAGGGGGTCCGAGAAAACCTATCGACCTGTACCCTGGCGAATCTGTTTGTTCTCGATGGGTACACGGGTGTCGGCAAGACGCGACTGTTACAGCGCATCGATGCCAGTCATCCTGGCCGGGTACTCGACCTGGAACAATACGCAGGCCATCGCTCATCTGTACTGGGAGACATCGGATTGAATCCGACCAGTCAAAAGTGCTTCGAGAGCCATCTGGTGGCCGCTCTCGTTGGACTCGATCCAGAATCACCCTGGTACCTGATCGAGGGCGAGAGTCGCAAGGTCGGCGACCGTCAGATTCCCCAGGCGCTCTGGGATCGGATGAGTCAAGCTCCCAGGATCGAGTTGATGGCAGGTCTCGAGAGGCGTGCTCGGATGTTGGTCGAGGACTACACGACCGATGCTGGTTGGCAGCCGGTCATCGATCGGATCGAGACACTGCGCGGTTACGACAAGTTGGGAATCGGTGGTGTCGAGCGTGTGCAGGAGCTGCTGAGGGGGGGCCAGGCCATCGAAGCGGCAACCTATCTGCTGCAACACCATTACGACCCGAGGTACCGACATGGCGGCCAGCAGAAGCAGTTCCTGTTCGCCATCGAGAACCTGGAGACAGCGGCAGCGGCGCAGGAACTGGTGAACCGGTTGGACCAGATGGTGGCCAGCTAGATCAGTCTGGGCGCGGCGCATCTGGCGAGAATTGACCATGGATCAGGAAGTGAATGATCTCCTGCTGTGTTCTCGCCCTCCAGAACACGAACGTGTGAGACCCTGGAAGTACGATCCGGTCCATCGCTCCCGCCAGTTCCGTACTCTCGATGGGCACCATGGCATCGCTTTTTGCTGCAATCACACCGGTTTGAGCCCCTGGCACATTTCCCGCCGGAATCGGGCCGCCGTCTCGATTTGAGAGTTCCTCGAGCGAGAGGATCCAGGGGCCCACCAGGCCCTCAAAGGCCTTCGCTACGGGTGAGCCGCGATTGGGGGGGGAAATCTGGACGACTCTTCCTATTCCTGGAATCGCCGGGCTGGTGGCCTTGACGGCAATCACGGCCCCGAGACTGTGGCCGATGACATGAAGGGGTACATCGGGTTCCTGATCGACCTGCTCCAGCAGGTATTCTCGCAACTCCGTGGCCAGCGTTTCTACCGTCTGTTGAGTCGATGTATAGCGGTACTCGATCACATCGAAGCCAGCATTCCGGAGTGCCGGATGTAAGGGGCGCATCGCTCGCTGGGTGCGAAACAGGCCGTGAACCACCAGTACTCGCTGTCTGCTCGAAACTTCCAGCATCGTATCCTCCACGAGGTCCGGCAAACTGTTACACCCGGACACGATCACCAGCAGCCATAATACACAACTGGCGAGGGTCAACCGAAGATGATTGCTGTACCGATGTGACACTGGAATTGGCGTCATAGTCCTCCGGATAACCAGCATCCCCGCATGGCACTCTCTCAACAAGTGGCGATCCGATTGAGGGGCACACATCGAGTGCTTCCGTCCCTTGAATGAAGTGAGGGGTGCTCGAACAGAGTTCGGGCACCCCTGGAAATTCTGGTGGACCTGAGGGGGATCGAACCCCTGACCTCTGCATTGCGAACGCAGCGCTCTCCCATCTGAGCTACAGGCCCATTTTCTGTATTGTGCAAGCGCCCACTCGCCATCGTGCCGATAGGCTAGGACTCCCTGCCGATAGGCTAGGACTCCCTGCCGATAGGCTAGGACTCCCTGCCGATAGGCTAGGACTCCCAGACGGGCCCTTCACCTTATAGAGAGGAGGCGCGTCGACCTCAAGAGATTACGAGGATGTCGATGAGTCGGTTTGCTGTTTCAACTGATGTTCCAGGTCACGGATCCGCTGACGCAATTCAGGCAATTGAGACATGATTCCGAAGATCTTGCGCATCTGTCGTGCGTCGTCAGCGGGGATCCCCATCAGCAGTTGCTGTCCATCAAAACTGCGCATGATGGCAGATTTGGCTGCGACCCGGGTCCTGTCTCCGACCTCGATGTGTCCGATCATTCCACTCTGGCCACCGAACTCACAGCCGTCACCGATCGTGGAAGAGCCAGCAATACCGACCTGAGCTGCGAAGTAGCATCCGGATCCCACATCTACATTGTGAGCGATATGTACCAGGTTATCGATCTTGCTTCCTTCTCCGATGGAAGTGTCCTCGAGCGCACCGCGATCGATGGTGCAGTTGCAGCCAATCTCGACATCTCGTCCGATCACGACACCTCCCCGGTGGGGGATCTTTCTGGGTCCGTCCTCGCCGGAAGCGTATCCGAAACCATCTCCGCCGATCACGCTGCCGGCGTGAATCGTTGTGCCGTCACCGATGGTTGTGCCCGCATAGATGACAACATTGGAATGCAGCACGACACCCGCACCGATACTGGAGGGGCCGAGGATCACGACACCGGGGTGAATCACAGCTTCCGCACTGATCTCCACGGCAGCATCGATGAATGCACCAGGAGCGATCGAGACTTCTCCTTCGATGGTGGCATCTGCATGGATCTGAGCATTGTCGCTGATGCCAGAAAAGGGTGGATCAGGTTCCGGATGCAGCAACAAGATGGCCCTGGCAAAAGCACTGTTGGAATTGTCATGTCGGATGATGGCTGGAACATCGCCCAGATGTTCTGAAGTTCTCTGCGCCCCGACGATGACAGCCGAGGCGGCGATTCCGTCAGGAATCGGGCGGTCATCGGCGATCCAGGCCAGATCACCATCTCCGGCGCTTTCTGGCGGCTGGACCCGATGGAGCACGATGTCCGGCTGGCCTTCGAGTTCGCCGCCGATCCTGTCGGCAATCTCCTGCGCTTCCATCGTCATCAGTTGCTCCGTATCCGAATCACGCCGAGTAGGTCGACCACAAGAGGCTCGCTCTCACCGGTATCGAGAGTCAGACTCAACTTACCATAGATACCACCAGCAGTTGTTGGGAATGGATCTGCGATGTAAGCGCGTATCTCGACACTTCCATCCTCCTGCGGTTTGGTCGAGAAGGAAATGTCCAGGCCAGCTGGATTTCGGGTCAGTTCGAGCTGGGACCCGAGAACCTTCAGCGGTTTCCCATCCGCTCTTCGCAACTTCAATGTGCTTTCGGCGAATCCACTCTGACTGACCTGATTCAGGTTCCATGACTGAGGTTGGTGAACAATCAGCCCGAAGGCACGTCCTCGAATGGGCATGACGAAGGGCAGACCATTGCAAAGGCCCTCGATCTGGCCCACGAAGCGCCCTCGTGCAATTCCCGCTGTGGCGGTCACTTCGATGCGCGCCCGACTTCCCTTCGGCTCGAGGAGCCTGACTTTGAAGTGCTGGGCGCTGCTCTTCAGATTCTCTATCGATGGGGGCTCGGTCGTGCCGCTCTGCGTCAGTTCAAGGATCCGAGAGGACTCTGCAATCGGGCCAGCGGTGGAGGTCGCCAGCACGAGATCGCGACTCGAGGGCCTCACAGATGGGTGGAAGTTTGCCTGTACAGGTAGCCGTACCACCGGCAGGTTCCCTACCAGCACCTCGACCTTCTTGGAGAAGTCGCCCCAGCCCCGTCCAAGACTCAGGTCGAACTGGAAGTTGCGCTTTTCCCCGGGACCCAGCGGTGTACGGACATCGTGAGGGCGCATCTTGATACAGCCACAACTGGGACGGATCGAAGAGATCTTGACGGGCTCCTTGGTCATGTTGACGATCTGGAACTCCAGCAATCGCTTGCCGCCATGTCCGACCCTGCCCAGGTCGATGCTGGTCGGTTGGAGTGCGAGACTACTACTGGACGATTGAGCCTCGAGGATCGAGCCCAGAGGTACCAGCAAGACGAGCATCGTGGCGAGGATCCAGTTCCGTGCGGATCCGGGTTGACGGGTCGAGTTGCATCGCATCGCTGGGATCTCCTTGATCACATTGTAACCGCCACGAAGTTCCTGTGGTGGGGATCTGGTGCTGGCTGCTGGCATGATCTATTTTCGGGGAAAATTGCAATGCACAGCGGTTGAGAGCGAGTAGGGGGAGAAATGGCAGCCAGCACCATCGAGCAAGTCTGGGGGATTCCGCGCGAGGCGATGCTCCAGCAGGTCGGAGATTTCCAGGGATTCAGGGCGGATCCCGCGGATTTGCTGGCGCGTTGTCGTGATCTGGAGCCGCACGGGTCGTTTCGTCCACGCGATCAGGTCGAAGATGATCCGCACTGGAAACAGGTGATTCCGTACCTCGTGCTACGCCATCGAGACCGGGTGCTTCGTCTGCGTCGCCTTTCGACCCAGGGAGAGTCTCGGCTGCATCACCGGATTTCCATCGGTGTGGGAGGTCATGTCAATCCCGAGCCGGCGGGTCCAGAACCGCTCCTGATGCGCGGCATGAGGAGAGAACTGGCAGAGGAGGTTCGGCTGCTTCGCGCTCCCGGCCAGTTTCGATTGCTCGGCTGGATCAATGACGATGCGACAGATGTAGGACAGGTTCACCTGGGCCTGGCGATCGAGGCGACACTGGACCACCCGGCGCAGATCAGAGAGACGGACCGGATGGAGGGCCTGTGGCTGCCTCTGACGCAACTCTGTGCCACGGATCCTGCCTGGGAATCCTGGTCAGCACTGCTGATCCCCGTACTGGAACCCCATGAGCATGATCCGGCGGGTTCCAAAGCTTTGTCCTGAAACCACTCCGGCTCGATTGACGCTCCATCCGGTGCGGGGCTAGAATCAACCAGCGACGAGCAGGCGACCCTTCGTTGGAGGGAAGTCCTCGTTCAGGGTAACGACTGTTGCTACCCGGTGGTGTAATTGGCAACACAACTGGTTTTGGTCCAGTCATTCGAGGTTCGAGTCCTCGCCGGGTAGCCATTCTTAGTCACGACCAGTGGGCGCACGTATCGCAATAAAATCTGCACCCATCACCAGCCGGATGGTGCAGCAGGACAGGAATGCTTCGATGGACCCCAATTTCTCCGCCATCCTCCTGGCCGCGGGACGAGGGTCGCGAATGAAGTCACAGCGCCCCAAAGTTCTCCATGAAATCCTTGGTGTCCCGATGATCGAGGTGGTCACGAGAAATGTGCGCGATTCCGGTGCCGTTGACCTGGTAGTGGTCCTTGGGCATGGAGCGGAAGAAGTTCGTGGATGCCTTGACGATGGCAAGGCTCGCATTGCGATTCAGGAGAAACAACTCGGCACCGCCGACGCATTGCTGGCCGCACTTCAACAGCAGCCTCCCGCTCATCCGCAGGTACTGGTCGTCAATGGGGATCTGCCTGATCTGGACCCGACTCTGCTGTCTTCATTTGTAAGTGACCATCGGAACAGTTCATCGGCGTTTTCAGTGGCGACCGCAACAGTGGCGGATCCGGCTGGCATGGGTCGCATTGTTCGCGATCAGACGGGTGGGTTCATTTCCATCGTGGAAGAGGAGCAAGCCTCCGAGCTCGAACGCGCCATACACGAGGTCAATCTTGGTCTGTACGTACTCGACGCCGAGATGGTGACACCAGTGATCGCTGAGATGGTGACGGAGGATCTGTCCAGCGGGGATCCCCCCGGAGAGAGCTACCTGACCCACCTGGTCGAGGTGCTGGTCAAGAGATCCATGCCCGTAGCTGCGATCGGTGTCGGAGTTGACCAGCAGTTCCTCCAGGTCAATGATCGGGTAGGACTGGCTCGAGTTTCCAGAAATATTCAGGACCGGTTGCAGCAGCAGTTTCTGGCGCAGGGCGTGACGATTGTCGATCCGGCCACGACCTGGATCGAATTCGAGGTATCGATCGGCCAGGATACCGTGATCCATCCCCAGACGATCGTGCGGCGAAATGTCCGGGTCGGGGCGAATTGTGAGATCGGCCCCTTCGCACATCTCAGAAGCGGCACCGTGATCGGTGACGATGTGAAGGTGGGCGACTTCGTGGAGATCAACAGGAGCGAGCTTGCCGATGGAGTTCGAGCCAAGCATCTCGCATACCTCGGCGATACAAAGGTCGAACGGGGAGCCAATATCGGAGCGGGAGCCGTTGTGGCAAATTACGACGGTGTCAAAAAATCTCCGACGACCATCGGCGAGGACGCATTCATCGGCAGTGGCTCGGTCATCGTGGCGCCGGGCAATATCGGTGCTGGTGCAGTGGTCGCCGCAGGAGCCGTGGTTCCTCCCGGTAGGGAGGTGCGCCCAGGGACGACTGTCCTCGGTGTTCCTGCACGAGAGAGAAATTCGCAACAGGACCAAACAGGTGATGTTCGTGAGGATGAAAGAGAGATCCGATGAGCCAGGAACTATCAGACCGCATGGTGGTCATCAGTGGAAACTCGAACCGAGCCCTGGCGAACAAGATCTGTTCAGAACTGGGGCTCGAAAGTGGCCATGCCAAGGTCACCCGGTTTCCAGATGGTGAGATCTCCGTGACTCTTGAGGAAGATGTCCGAGGTAAGGATGTGTTCGTGGTTCAATCCACATGTCCTCCGGTCAATGAGAACCTGATGGAACTGTTGGTGATGATCGACTGTGTCAAACGATCGTCCGCTGCGCGAATCACGGCAGTGATCCCATACTTTGGCTATGCCCGTCAAGACAGGCGTGAGCAGGGCGCACGGGTTCCGATCACCGCCAAACTGGTCGCCAACTTGATCGTCGCTTCAGGAGCAGATCGTGTCGTGACGATGGATCTGCATTGTGAACAAATTCAGGGATTCTTTGATATCCCGGTAGATCATGTCTACGCCGGTTCGATCATCATCGACCACTACGCTGAGAAGAAGATGACGGACCTTGTTGTGGTGAGTCCGGATGTCGGGGCCATCAAGATGGCTCGCGCCTATAGCCGAGGACTCGGAGCGAGACTGGCTACCGTCGATAAGCGTCGAGTGAGCGGAGAAGAGACCGAGATCGGTTTCATCATCGGAGAAGTCGCAGGGCTTCACGCGATCCTCGCTGACGATGTCATCGCCACGGGTGGTTCGATCACCAAGGCCGCCGATCTGATCCTTCAAAAAGGTGCGAAATCGGTATTTCTCGCCTGTACACATCCGGTGCTGTGTGGGCCTGCCGTGGAGCGGCTCCAGGCCAGCCCTGCGAAGGAGTTTGCAGTTGTCGATACCATTCCCGTGGACGGAAAGATATTCGATGATAGGGTAACGCTACTGTCGTGTGCCCCGGCCTTCGCCAATTCGATCCGGCAAATTCACAAGTCAGCTTCGATTGGTCGAAACATTTTATAAGTGACACGTCCAGGTTGCCTGGACGCTGAAAGGCGACGAGACGATGGACAAGTTCGTGATGGAGGGCAAGGTCAGAGATTCCTCCGACAAGGGGAGCCGTTCTGCGAGGAGCCTGAGAGCATCTGGCCAGATGCCGGTCAATGTTTACGGATCAGGGCAGGCCAATTCGATGCTGGCTGTCGATTCGACGGCCTTTTACCAGGCACTGGAAAATAGCCACAGATTGTTCCAGATCGATTGTGATGGCCACTCGGAACTGGGCCTGATCAAGGAAGTGCAATACGACACCTTCGGTGATCATACCATTCATGCGGATCTGGCCAGGGTGAAGATGGACGATGTGGTCGAGACCACGATCCATATCCAGACGATTGGTATCGCCAAGGGGACTAGCGCCGGGGGAACTCTTGATATCGCTTACCACCATATGCCAGTTCGAGGAAAGTTGAGCGATCTGACCAACAAGATGGTGGTCAATATCGAGAATATTGCTGCGGATGAATCCATCCGAGTGCGCGATCTCGACTTACCCGACGGTGTCGAGTCGACACTTCCAGCGGAAACACCCATCATCATGGTTCATGGGCGCCGCGGAGGCTGATTCCTCCCGGCTTCTGGTGAGGAAGGGCGCCGATGAGACGGACTGGACCAGATCGGTCGCAACCCCTTGCCGTCATCGGCCTTGGCAATCCTGGTGATGAGTACATCGGAAGCCGTCACAATGTCGGTTTTGCGGTTGCTGATCTGGTCGCGGATCACCTCAGAAAACCGGAAGCAGGTCGCGCCACCGGAGCCCAATTGTGGTCCGGGTCGTGGAAGTGGCGCAAGGCTCATGTCCTCAAGCCGATGCGGTTCATGAATCTCAGTGGCGAACCGGTGCGTCTGTTTCTCGAGTCGATGTCGATGAGTCCGGAACAGTGCCTGGTCGTCATCGACGATCTGGATCTGGACAGCGGTTCGATCAGAATCCGTGCGGGAGGCTCTTCGGGCGGGCACAAGGGGCTAGAAGATATCATCTCGGCCCTGGGAACCACGAAGATACCCCGATGCCGCATCGGAATCGGCCATCCCGGCACCTCGAGGGAGGTCGTGGACCACGTGCTGGATCGCCCGGTAGGAGCGGAGGGGGCGCTATTTGAACGGTCCCTGAAAAGAGCGTCCGAATCTGCACTTTGCTGGCTGGTTGAGGGTGTCACGAATGCGGCTCGTCGCTACAATGGGCCGCTTCCTGAACAGGCAGGCGAGATCCCTGATGGGGTCGAGGACAGTTGAACGAGTAATCATAGGGTGCGGCACTCGCAGAGATTCCCTGGCGGTCACCGGGGGAGCGGGGCTGCGGATCCAGATCTTAAGGAGATCATCTTGACCGAACGACTTTACGAGGGACTCTTCCTCGTCGATGCAGCAGTTGCTGCGACAGATTGGGCCGACATCGAAAAGCAGATTTCTGGCTTGATTGAACAGCAGGGCGCAACCATCGAATATTCAGAAAGGTGGCCGGAGCAACGGCTTGCCTATCCGGTAAAGGGTATCAAGCGAGGTGTTTACTTCCTCGCCTACTTTACCTCCAACACCGACGCTATCGCTGCGATTCGCAGTGATGGCCAGCTCAACGAGAATGTCCTGAGGATGTTGATCGTCCAGGAGGAATTTCTCGGTGTGGAGATGGCCAAGCGCAAGGAAGCCGCTGCACGCGCAGCCGCCGTGCCAGTTGCTGAGCCGGAAACGCAACCTGAATCGAAACCTGAATCGAAATCTGAATCGGACTCTGAATCGAAATCTGAATCCGATTCTGAATCGGATTCTGGTTCCGAAGGAGAGGGTGTTGTCGAGGATGCGATGGCTGCCAGTGAAGGTGACTCGCTCGATGCATCCCCCCCGGAAGCAGATGCGGACAGCGACGGCGAGGTCGCAGTCGAAACAGAGGCAGTCGAAACAGAGGCAGTCGAAACCGAGGCAGTCGAAACCGAGGCCGTTGACGCTGCGGCAGTTGACGCTGCGGAGTCCGAGCCCGAGGTTTCCGAATCAGAGGTTCCGGAGGAGGTCGCGACAGCAGAAGGCGACGAGGAGACACCGGTTGGTGATTCCGTTGAAGAAGTCGCCAACACCGAGGAAGAAATCAACTGAACGAGAAGAGGTCGTCATGGAGATCAACAGGGTATTTATCGCTGGCAATCTGACCCGGGATCCAGAGTTGAGAATGACTCCGGGTGGCACGGCGGTCTGTGACCTCGGACTCGCATCCAATCGACGGTACCGCAAACAAGGCGATGAACAGCTTCAGGAAGAGACCTGCTTCGTGACCGTCACCGTATGGGGTCGGCAGGCAGAAAATTGCAATCAATATCTATCCAAGGGGAAGCAGGTCGTGGTCGAAGGGCGACTCAAGTACGACCAGTGGACCGACAAGGATAGTGGCAAGAATCGAAACAAGCTGACAGTGGTCGCGGATCGTGTCCACTTCATGCCACGCTCCAGCGAGGGTGGATCGCCACAGGGTGGATCCACGCAGGGCGGCTACTCCGCAACGGGCGAGCAAAGTTCTGGAGGACAAACCGAAGGTTTTCCACAGGGCCAACCTTTCAATGATGAGGTGCCCTTCTAGGGCTGAAAGAGATAGCAATGTTTGGACGCAGAGATAAGAAGTCCGTGGTCGCTGATATGGAATACATCGACTACAAGAATGTTGATTTACTTCACAAGGTCTTGACCGGCGGAGGGAAACTGACCTCCCGGCGCCAGATCGGTTGTGATTCCCGGATGCAGCACCGCATCAAGCGTGCGGTGCACCAGGCCAGGTTCATGGCACTGCTACCCTACGGTCAGTGAACACGTAATCAGTCGAAAATGAAGGAGTCGTCCAGTCGACAGACGGACGGCAAATGGAGACAAATCGATGAAATTGTTTCTCAAGAAGACCGTCAGCGAGCTTGGCGAGATCGGTGACGTGATCGACGTCAAACCGGGATACGCTCGTAATTACCTGATACCCCAGGGCATCGGTGTCGAAGTGGGGCAGGCTAACCTGCAATGGATTGATGCTCAAAAGCGTCGTCTTGAGCAGGAAGAGACGGAACGCAACATGGAGATGCGCTCACTCGCAGAGAAGATCGATGGAGCATCCTGCACGGTCATCGCCCGGGCCACCGAAGAGGGACATCTGTTCGGGTCAGTTACGGTGCAGACCATCTCCGATCAACTCGCTGCCGATGGTGTCGAGTTCGACCCGGACCTGATCGACCTCGAAAAGCCGATCAAGGAACTTGGTATTTATAACCTGACAGTACGAGTGCATCCGGAATTCGAAACTTCGATCAAGGTGTGGGTCGTCAAGGCAGATGAAGACGATATCGAAGATGATGCCCCAGCAGATGAGCAGGGGGAGGACGAAGATGATGGCGGTGGGTCCATTTCGTCCGATTCTGACTGAGACGGCATCGAGTACGACCATGTCACTGAATTATCCCCAAGCCTTGCTCACAACGCGAGTTTGGTCCTCCTCTTTCGCGCTGGGCTCGGCTCCGGTAGGGTCAAGCGCTCGGCCCTTCGAGGGCCAGCGCACTGCTTCTGACAACAGAGCATGTCGTCTTCGTCGCCGATCAATCAGCGGGATGAAATCGAGTATCAGATGAACAAAGAGACGCCTGCGCAGCCCAGTTTACCTCACAATGTGGAAGCCGAAGTCAGTCTTCTCGGTTCCCTGTTACTCGGAGGAGCGAAGAGCCACTCGGTACTGGAGATGGTCAAGGCCCAGGACTTCTACCTGTCCAGGCACAGGGTGATCTTTGATGAGTTGCTCTTGCTGTGGGCAGACGACGGTGTCACTGACGCGCTGATCCTGATCGATCGCCTGCGCGCTTCCGGGAAGTTGGCAGCAGCGGGTGGCGAAGAATATCTGGTAGATCTCACGAGCCAGATCCGGACCAGTTCCAATGCCATCGAGTATGCAAAGATCATTCGCCAGGAAGCACAGAGGCGTCGACTGATAGAAACCTGCCAGGATCTCGAATCGAGAGCTCGATCAGGAACAGGGCGAGTGCGTGACCTGATTGATGATGCGGGTGCTCAGATACTCACTCTTGCAGAGGATGATGCCAGCCAGGGAGTTCATGGAATCAAGGAAAGTATCGATCAGGCGATCACAAACATCGAGGAGTGGGAAAAGGGCGTTGTTGGCGTCATGACCGGATTCAGGGAACTCGATGAGATGACCAATGGCCTTCAACCAGCCGACCTCATCGTGGCGGCGGGTCGTCCCTCGATGGGGAAGACCACATTTGCCCTGAATATTGCGCTTCATGCTGCGCTTACCAACAATACTCCAGTGGCCATATTCAGCCTCGAGATGGCCTATGATCAACTGGCGCTGAACCTCTTGAGCATGTCCTCGGGGGTCAGTGCCACGAAACTCAGAAAAGCTTCTCTCGATGATGCGGACTGGAAGAAGATCATCGCCCGCTGCGAGACGCTCAGGGACGCCCCGATTTACATCGACGATGCCCCCGGCTTGAACGCGATGTCGATCCGGGCTCGCGCCAGGCGACTGCACCACCAGAAAAAGCTGGGTTTGATCGTCGTCGATTATCTTCAGCTGCTGGATATGGGGGGCCGTTCGGAAAATCGCCAGCAGGAGATCTCTCAGATCTCCCGATCGCTCAAACAACTGGCAAGAGAACTCCAGGTCCCGATCTTGACCATCTCCCAGCTGTCCCGGGCAGTCGAATCTCGTGAAGGAAACAGGCCCAGGATGTCTGACCTCCGAGAATCGGGAGCCATCGAGCAGGATGCTGATGTGGTGCTGTTGCTGTATCGTGAGGAGTACTACAAACCAGATGACGAGGACGCCAAGGGCAAGGCCGAAATTATCGTTGCGAAACAGAGAAAAGGACGGACAGGTTCAGTGAAGCTTGCATTCATTGCCGACCAGTTGAAGTTTGGTGATCTGGCCTACGACCCGTTCTCCATCACTTGAAAGAAGCGAAATGACAGATCATCAGCATCGATACCACATCGTTCCAAAGTTGTTCGGACTGGCTCTGTGCGGAGCAGTCCTGACTCTGGTGCTGCAGGCTTCTCTGTCGGCAGTCGGAGTTCAGCTGGAATCACACCGTGTTGGCGTTTGCGATGTCCAGGTAGTTCTCGATCAAATACCGCAGGGCAAGCAGATCACCGTCGAATTCAATCAACTGAAGGTGTCGATGGAGCAGGAGATTCGAGACCGCGAAACTACATTGAGGCAGATTCAGCAGGAGGCGGAGCAGTTGCTCCCGGGTACCGATGGTCGCCGAGAAGTGGAAAAGCGCTTTACCCTCGCCAAGGCTGAACTGGCCTGGATGCAGGAGGATCTCGAGCGAGAGTTCACCACACGCTTCAAGGAACGGCGTGATGGCCTGATCAAACTGGTCAGAGCTGCCATCGAGGAAGTTGCCGGAGAAAGAGAACTGGACCTGGTCCTCAACAATGTCGCCAGGGCCAGTGATTTCAAGGTCTACGTGAGTGTCTGGGCAAAGCCAGAACTCGACATCACGGTAGATGTCATCTCGAGGGTTTCTGCCAAGGATGGTGATAATTGACTTCGGTGACCCAGCAAACTATCAGCGGGGAGACTGTGCTCAGCGGGTGTGGACTCCATCTCGGAGAGGAAGCGACGCTTCGGTTGCTTCCAGCCGACACCGATTCTGGAATCATCTTCATCCGGACCGATATCGATCCTGAACTGCAAATTCCGGTAGGTCTCGACACGCTGAGAAAGCAGCCCCGACGCACCAGTTTTGGAGTAGGCAATGTCGAGGTTCATACCTGCGAGCATCTGCTTTCAGTGCTGCATGTGCTTGGAATAGAGAACTTGATCTGCGAGATCGATGGCCCCGAGATTCCAGGGATGGATGGCTCTGCCCTTCCCTTTCTCGAGGCGATCGGCGAGACAGGCCTCGCCGATCAAGGAGCTCGCGGACGCACACTGGCTGTCACCAAACCGGTTGCAGCAGAGGAAGGGGATGCCAGTGTCGTGGCCTTGCCTTCCGAAAAACTACGAATCACCTACACACTTCAGTACAACGGAGATCCAGGATTCAGCCAGACGGTCGACCTGGAAATCGATGAGGATAGTTTTCGGGAACAGATTGCGCCCGCCCGTACCTTTGTGCTCGAGAGTGAGGTCAAGGACCTTCAGGCAAGAGGACTCGGGAAGGGAGCCAATGAGAGCAATACACTTCTGATCGATGAACGCGGGCTGGCCGCCAAATTCAGACTTCCCGACGAACCCGCCAGGCACAAGATCCTGGACCTGATCGGCGATGTCTATCTGTTACGGTGTGCTATCTCCGGACATATCATCGCTCACCGCAGTGGTCATGGCCTCAATGCAGATCTTGCATCGCGGATCGCCGAGGCTCATGTGAGGGAGAGAGAACTGGAAGATGTTCTGATCAAGGCGCCGCATGGCCTGGAGATCCGTGACATCCAGAAGTTGCTACCTCACCGCTATCCCTTCCTGCTCGTGGACAGGGTTCTCGAGGTGGAGCAGGGAGTCCGGGCCGTTGGTCTAAAAAATGTTTCCTTCAACGAGGAGTACTTCCAGGGCCATTTCCCGGGGCAGCCTGTGATGCCTGGAGTGCTTCAACTGGAAGCTCTGGCGCAACTTTCCGGGGTTCTATTACTCAGGAGTAGTGCCGATTCCAATCGCATCGCCTATATTCTCGGGATCGACGATGTCAAATTTCGAAAGACGGTGGTTCCTGGCGACCAGTTGATCCTGGAGGCCGAACTGAAACGGTTTCGTGAGCGTACTGCTCAGGTCCAGGTCAAGGCGACCGTGGATGGAAAACCCGTTACTGAAGCGACCATCAGATTCATGATAGTGGATGCAGGCTGAGGAGATGAACCGTTGATCCATCCAACCGCCCATATTGATCCAACTGCCGAGATCGGACCCGATGTGACCATCGGCCCTGGAGTTTTCATCGGGCCTCAGGTGACGATTGGAACTGGCTGCGTATTCCATCACCATTCTTCCGTGGTCTGCAACACACGGATCGGTGATCGTTGCGTGGTCCATCCTGGAGCAGTACTTGGCGGCGATCCACAGGACAAGAAGTGGAAGGGTGAGGAAACCTGGGCCGAGATCGGATCTGACAACCTGTTCCGTGAGCACTGCACGATCAACAGGGGTACCGCCCAGGGTGGAGGAGTCACCAGACTGGGAAACGGCTGCTTGATTCTGGCCAGTTCACACGTCGCTCACGATTGCATCGTTGGCAATGAAATCATCATGGCGAATGGAGTGCTGCTCGGGGGGCATGTGGTTGTCGAGGATCAGGCTGGCTTCGGCGGATTGGCTGCTGTTCATCACTACGCCACCGTTGGCAGGTTGGCGTTCATCGGCGGCATGACCAGAGTCACAACCGATGCACCTCCCTATCTGATCACGGAGGGCAACCCTTCCAGGGTCCGGGCCATCAACTCGGTGGGCATGAAAAGAGCCGGGATCAGCGAGGAAGTGTGTGCCTGGCTCAAGGAAGCTCAGCGGCTCCTGTACAACAACAACATGATTCGGAGAGAGGCGTTCGAATTGCTCGAACGTCGTGGGCACGTCCCCGAGGAGGGAATCCACCTCAGGTCGTTCCTGCGGTCCACAGAAGGTGGTCGCCAGGGCCGTGCTCGTCAACCGTAGGAGGATGGGCCGTATGCGTGTTGCAGTTGTTGGAGTCGGGCATCTCGGCAGTGCTCATGCAAGGATCTGGAACGAAATTCCGGATGCTGACCTTGTCGGAGTCGTTGATATCGATGGCGAAAGGGCGAATGAAATCGCCCAACTTCACGGGTGCGGATCTTTTTCGGACATCTCGCAAATCATCGACCAGGTCGATGCAGTCAGCATTGTTACACCAACGCCATTCCATCTCGAAACAGCCAGGCCATTTCTCGAGGCAGGGATTGCTGTTCTCGTCGAAAAGCCGCTCGCAGCAACCCTCGAAGAGGCAGATCAGATCTGTGATCTTGCCTCGACTTCTGGATCCGTACTCCAGGTGGGCCACATCGAGCGATTCAATCCTCTGATCAGATCTGCCATCGGCGTGATCGACCAACCACTATTCATCGAATGCGATAGAATCCATCCATTTACGCTTCGGTCCACCGAGATCAGCGTCGTTCACGATCTGATGATTCATGACATCGATATCGCCCTTCATCTGATCGATGACGACCTCTCATCCGTGGATGCACATGGCTGCGCAGTGCTATCGCCGACCGAGGATCTTGCCCACGCCAGACTCAGTTTTTGCAAGGGTGCTACCGCTTTCGTCAAGACCAGCAGGGTCGCATTGAATCGATCCAGAAAGATTCGAATCTTTGGCCACAGGCAGTACGTCAGCCTCGATCTGGTTCATCGGGAGGGATTTCGCGTGTCACTGGATGATTCCTACGATCCGGCCAAATTTCTCGATTCGCTGGGCCGCGTCGAGGCACCCGCAGGTGTGGAAGACTTTCTGTCCCGGCACCTGGATCAGGAACCGTTGACTTTTGCCGAGGAGGAGCCCCTCCGGGCAGAACTCGATTCCTTCCTCGAGGCCGCCAGAGGGAACTGCGATCCGGCCGTTACCGGTTCTCAGGGGCGCAGGGCAATGGAGGCGGCCTCCCAGGTCATCGAGAGCCTTCGAGGCCGCGGGCAGGCCCTGGAGAACGCCTGAGACGAGAGCCTGGGGCTTCTCGAATCGATTGATGGTCCCGTGCTGAAACGATACCTTGAGCGACTGTCGAGGTTCTCCCGGTGGGGAGCCGATACTTCTCCATCCGAGTCTCTGATTTCTACCGGACCTGCGCTGCGGGTCCTCGAATCAGCGGAGTGAAACACGTTTTCCGCGGGATACCTGTCGAGAGGCCCCCTGTGCGGAACAACGAAAGGAAGCCGGATATGTCCGGAATGCAGATCAAGGAACTGATCGAGGCTGGAGTCCATTTCGGCCATCGCTCTAGCCGTTGGCACCCCGCCATGGCTCCATACATTCACCAGAAGCATAACAAGAACCATGTCATCGACCTGCGTCAAACGGTTCGTGGAATCGTTCGCGCAAAGCACTTCCTCGAGCACATCGTGGAGGCGGGACATGACGTTGTTTTCGTCGGAACCAAATCCCAGGCTCGGGAGGTGGTCCGGGAACAATCGGGTCGCTGCGGAATGCACTTCTGCGTCCACAGATGGCTGGGCGGAACGCTGACCAACTACCAGACGATTCGAAGCCGACTGCGTCGTCTCGAAGAACTCGAGAAGGATCTTGCCGACGAATCGGCCGTACGAACCAAGAAAGAGCTTTCCAGGATGGAGAGGGAGCGCAGAAAGATATTCCGCAACCTCGAAGGTGTTCGAAACATGACTCGTCTGCCTGGGGCGCTGATTGCTGTGGATATTCGACGCGACGAGATCGCCGTCAAGGAAGCTCGGGGATTGAACATTCCCATCATCTCGATAGTGGATACCGATTGTGATCCCAATCTTGTGGATCTCCCGATACCCGGAAATGACGATGCATATCGCAGTATCGAGGTGATACTCAGCCAGCTCGCAGATTCGATCATCGCTGGTAAGGATAAGTTGCAAGCACGCCAGCAGGAGGAGGCCGCCAAGAAGGCCGCCGATGAGGATAGGGTGAAAAAGAAGGAGAAGGAGCGGACGGTGAGCCCGGAGGAGGCTCGGTCCAAACCCTACACACCTCCACAGCCCGCCCCTGGTGTAGACCAGGCTGAGGAAGCCAAATCCAAACCGAAGATCGTCGTCACTCCCGACAAGAAGAAAGATAGTTAGTATGAGTCAGATCAGCGCCAAGACCGTAGCAGAACTGAGGAAGAAAACCGGAGTCGGCATGATGGAGTGCAAGAAGGCACTCGGCGAAACCGATGGCGATATCGAGGGGGCCGTAGATTTGCTGCGAATGCGTGGAGCCCGGATGGCTGCGCAGAAGGCGGATCGCGCCACTAGCCAGGGGTGGATCGGGTCGTACATCCACTCCAATGGTCGAATCGGAGTTGTCGTGGAAGTACTCTGCGAGACTGACTTCGTGGCAAAGAATGAACATTTCCAGGTTCTCATCAAAGATATTGCAATGCACATCGCAGCGATGAATCCACTGGCAGTGTCATCCGATCAGCTCGATCAATCCGATGTCGAGCGCGAGAGAGCCGTTTTTGAAGAACAGGTAAAAGACAAGCCCGAGAATATTCAGGGCAACATTGTCGAGGGTAAGTTGCAGAAGTACTACAGCGAGGTTTGCTTGCTCAATCAGGCCTTCATCAAGGATGACAAGAAGAGTATCGAGCAGGTGATTCAGGATGCCATCGCGTTGATTGGCGAGAACATCCAGTTGACTCGCTTCCACCGGCTAGAGATCGGCCAGTAGGCACCCGCGTTCCATGGCTCGGTCCGGAATGGACAGGATTTCATGGCAATAGATGTGGTCAGGCGGGTATTGCTGAAATTGAGTGGTGAGGCGCTCGGCGGTCCCTCAGGCACCGGGCTAGACCACCTGGCATTGACGGCCATTTCCTCCCAGATCGCCAAAGCCTCAGGATCCGTCGAACTTGCCATCGTTGTCGGAGCGGGCAACATCTGCAGGGGAGCCGACTGGGATTCGGAAAGTTTCCACAGGACCGACGCCGATGCCATCGGTATGGCGGCCACCCATGTCAACGCACTGGCTCTCAGTGCCCATCTCGGATTCGCTGGACTCGATACGATGGTGATGGGCGCTGGTTCCCCGGTTCCCCAGGTCCGCCCCTTCGATTCGGGCCTCGCCAGGGAGGCGCTGGCTGCAGGGACAACCGTGGTACTTTCAGGCGGCACCGGAAATCCATTTTTCACCACGGATACCTGTGCTGCACTTCGGGCTGCGGAACTGAACTGTACTGAACTTCTCAAGGGGACAAAGCATGACGGCATCTATGATCGAGATCCTGCCGAGCACCCGGATGCTCGAAGACTGGATAGCACAACCTTTGACCACGTCCTGGAGCAGGGGCTCGAGGCGATGGATGCCTCCGCATTCGCCCTTTGCCGAGATCAGCAGATTTCGCTTCGTATCTTTGACATGACCCGTGAGAATGCAATCCATGAGGCCCTGCGCGGCGAGCCCGTGGGGTCCTTGATCAGTCAGAAATCAGCAACATCATAGCGTGGAGGTTCAAGGTGGAGGAAGTCATCATCGATGCCGAGGAGCGCATGACCAAGGCGCTGGATCATCTCCGTGTGGAGATGAGAAGCATGCGTACCGGCAGGGCACACCCCGGATTGGTCGAGTCAATCAGAGTCGATTACTACGGTACACAAACCCCATTGAAACAACTGGCCAACATCTCTGTCCCGGAACCCGACCAGATCGTCGTAAAACCATTCGATGCCAGCGCGATTGCAGACATCGAGAAGGGGATCCTCACTTCGGATCTGGGGATAACGCCACAGAATGATGGGAAGTTGCTCCGTTTGAAGGTTCCTCCCCTGTCGGAAGAGCGGCGCAAACAGCTCGTCTCCAGGGCGAAAGAGGTCGCGGAGGAGTCCAGGGTATCGATGCGCAACATCCGCAGGGATGCCAACAAGCACATCGATACCTCCAAGAAGGACGGGGATCTCTCTGAAGATGATCAGGCGAGGTTCAAGGATCAGATCCAGGAAGTCCTCAAATCAGTAGAGAAACAGGTCGATGAGGACCTGAAGCGAAAGACAGAAGAGTTGATGGAGATCTGATCAGAGAGAGGGAAGACATTGACGGACCCAACGTGGGTCGGTACATTTCGTCGCTGCACGGGAGCATAGCTCAGTCGGTAGAGCAACGCCCTTTTAAGGCGTCGGTCGTTGGTTCGAGCCCAACTGCTCTCACTTGAAATCGAGGCCCCATCGTCTAGTCAGGTCTAGGACATCAGGTTTTCATCCTGAGAACAGGGGTTCGAATCCCCTTGGGGTCAAAAATGGAGGGGGTCGATGTTGTCCTGCATCGGCCCCTGTTTCTTTGCCGGAGCCACCCACGAGGCGAAAAATCTGCTTCCCTGGCCGCTTCTATCGCGCTGCCTTCGCCAGGAGACGGTCGGATGCTCCACGGGCCCCAGGAATCAATTCTCGCGGAACCTATCCCTGTGTACCATCCAGATCCACGGGTCGAGAACCGCGTGGCAATTCGTCCAGTTATGGAGAGGGATATCCAATGGAGCCTTTCGAGGGGTCTGACTTCTACAACCTGGATGATCTGTTCACGGAGGAGCAGCGCCTCATCCGGGATACGGTCCGTGACTTTGTCGAAGATCAGGTGATCCCCGTGATCGAGGATTGTTTCATGGAGGATCGCTTTCCAGATCAGGTCATTCCTGCCCTGGGCGAACTGGGCTTGCTCGGTGCCAATCTCCAGGGCTATGAGTGTGCTGGATTGGATAACATCTCCTACGGATTGATCATGCAGGAACTCGAAAGAGGTGATAGTGGCTTGCGTTCCTTCGTGAGCGTTCAGGGTGGTCTCGTGATGTATCCCATCCATCGATATGGAAGTGATGAACAGAAACAGAAGTTCCTCCCCGAACTGGCTGCCGGGCGAATGATTGGTTGTTTCGGCCTGACAGAGCCGGACCACGGCTCCGATCCCAGCGGCATGATCACCCACGCTGTGCTGGATGGGGATGAGTACATTCTGAACGGCAACAAGATGTGGATTACCAACGGGTGCGTCAGTGACGTTGCCGTTGTCTGGGCCAAATTGGATGGCCGTATTCGTGGCTTTCTGGTCGAAAAAGGCACGGAGGGTTTTTCGACGACGAAGCAGGGCAAGAAGTTCTCACTGAGGGCATCGACAACATCGGAGCTGCACTTTCAGGATTGCCGAATTCCAGCGGAAAACCTGCTGCCTGGTGCCGACGGACTCGGCGGACCGCTCTCATGCTTGACGCAGGCGCGCTACGGAATCGCCTGGGGCGTGGTCGGATCCGCAATGGCTTCATTTGATGCTGCCAGGAAATACTCTCTGAGTCGCATCCAGTTTGATAAACCCATCGGCAGTTTCCAGCTGGTACAGGCAAAGTTAGCCGAGATGCTCTCGGAGATCACCAAGGCTCAGCTGCTGTGCCTTCGTCTTGCCCAGTTGAAGGACTCCGGGAAGATGACCGCCCAGCACGTCTCATTGTCGAAACGTAACAATGTTTACTGGGCGCTAGAGATCGCTCGTTCTGCCAGAGATCTTCTCGGTGCAAATGGGGTCACGCATGAATACCCGGTGGGTAGGCACATGCTCAACCTCGAATCGGTGAAGACCTACGAGGGCACTCACGACATTCATACCCTGATCCTCGGGCACGAGATCACGGGAATACCCGCATACAAGTAGTTCGAACGCACTGGTGGGTGTGACCTCTGAGTTGGATTCGGGTATCATTCTGGTATACCCGATCAGCGATCTGGTATTGCCCAGAGGAAGCGGGGAAGAGTGAGCGCAGCATCTGATTTCATCAGTAAATTTCGACATACGTCTCTGGATAGATTCGAGGCCAGGCATCGGCTGCGAAGTGTCACAGGTTTCATCGAGGATTTTCTATCGAGTCCGTATCCCTATCTGAGAAATTCTCCCCGATACCTCTGTGACATGTTCGAGTATTACGGAACTGAGGAGGTTCAACGGGTCGGAATGATCGACCGTCGGTGGAAACTCTTCAATCTTGGCTTCTCTCGAGCAGAGGAGTCGCTCGTTGCGCAGGAAAGGGTCCAGAATTCGATCTATCTGAAGTTGCGACAGTTCGCCAGAAATGGGATCGCGGATCGGTTGATCTTGCTTCACGGGCCCAATGGATCCGCCAAATCAACGACCATCCAGTCGATCATGCACGCCATGACTCACTACAGCACCCTTCTCGAGGGTTCGATGTACAGATTCAACTGGATCTTTCCGCTCAAATCGAGCGAGGCGGGCAAGATCGGATTTGAAGAGGATGAAGGTTCAGAAAGCGGCACCTACGCTTTCCTCAAGGCCGAGGATATCGGGTCCATCATTCGCTGCGAGTTGAAAGACTCGCCATTGTTCCTCATTCCAAGACAGGAGCGAAAGGAACTGATTGACCGAGCCATGGCTGCTCACCCTGAAATCGCCGAGATGGATCAATTCAATTACGATTGGGCCATTCATGGTGACCTGAGTCAGAAGAGCAAATGGATCTACGAAGCGTTGCTGGCTGCGAATCAAGGCGACTGGAGCAAGGTGATGCGCCACATCCAGGTCGAACGTTTCTTCCACTCAAAACGATACCGGCTTGGATGTATCAGCATTGAACCCCAGGGGAATATTGATGCCCAGACACGATTGATGGCATACGAAGGCAATGCTTTACCCGGCGTGCTTCATGGAATGCCCCTCTACGAGCTGGAGGGGGAACTGGTCGACTCCAATCGGGGACTGTGTGAATACTCTGATTTCCTCAAGCGTCCTCCCGAGACCAATAAATACCTGCTCACCACATCAGAAAAGGGCACGATCCAACTACCCAATTACAGGGCACATCTCGACATCGTACTGACCGGCACTGCCAACGAGAAACAACTCAATCTGTTCAAGAGAACTCCAGATTTCTCATCCTTCAAGGGAAGACTCAGCTTTGTCAGGGTTCCATACCTGTTGCAGTACTCCAGAGAAGCGGAACTGTACCAGCGTAATATTCAGACACATGCGATCGGAAAATCCGTAGCGCCCCATACCGCAGAAATGACTGCACTGTGGGCCGTCCTGACCAGACTCAAGAGACCGTCTCCGAAGAATCACCACCCTGATCTGGCTCCGGTTGTCGCGCGACTGACGCCGATGCAAAAGGCACTCCTCTATGACCACGGCGAGACCCCATCCGAGTTCAAGGCCGATGATCAAAAATTGCTCAGTCAGAACATTCGTGCATTGCGAGAAGAACACGAGGAGGCAGAGGGGGAGTTTGAAGGAATTTACGGTTCTGAATACGAGGGGCGTAGAGGAGTTTCTCCTCGAGAGATGATCACCATGATAGCACTGGCGGCTGAGGACAGTACTCGATCATGTCTATCTCCGCTGACCATGTTCGAGGAGATCGAGAGTTTCATCAAAGAATCTAGCGTTCACGACTTTCTCAGGTTGCCAGTTGATAACGGATATAACGATTGTGCCCAGTTCATCGACCAAGTTCGCTCACACTATCTTGAAATCGTAAGACACGAGATATTTGATAGCATCGGACTGGTAGACGAAGCTGAGTTTGACAGGATCTTCGGTGATTACTTCAAGCACATCAAAGCGTTTGATACCGGCACCACGATCTATCATGAGTCTACTGGTGAGCATGTCACAGCTTCTACAGATCTGATGAAGCGGGTAGAAGAGATGCTCGACATCCAGGTGAGTGTCCCCGAATTCCGCTCGGGGTTGTTGAGCAAAATAGGTGCCTATGCAACGGACAATCCTGATGTCGAGTTGAAGTTCAAGATGGTATTTCCGGATCTCTTCACCAAGCTCAAGAGCTCGATCTGGAATGAACGATCTTCGACAATGCTACGGATTCAACGCGATGTACTGAGGTACTTCACGGATGAGCGCAGCGCTCTGACCGAAGAAGAGATTGTCACTGCAGAGTCGGTGTTGCGGCGACTTCAAGAGCGTCACGGATACGACGAAGAGAGCGCCAAGGACATCATCGGGTTCGTGGCTACCAGCAGCTGAGGGATATCTCAGTCGATCTACTTGACCGCCTTGAAGTCTGGAGTTGTATCCGACAACTTCTCGAGCCATCTGCGTAAGAAGCCCAGTTCTCGAGATTCAATCCCTGGCATATCTCCATCGAGATCGCCGATCGATTCTCTCACCCGCTGGATGACGTCATCCTGGGTCAAGCCCTCTGCATCCGCGTGCACGCTGAGCACGATACGGTGACGTAGTGACGGCAGGATCACCTCGTCCAGGTCTTCAGCGATCACCGTGTTTCTACCTCGCAATGCAGCCAGTGCCCTTGAAGTGGTGAGCATCGTCTGGATTCCTCGTGGGCCTGCACCATGAGACAGCAACTCCCTGGCCACATCGCTGCCGTCTTCTTCACCGGGGCGAGTGGCTCGCACCAGCCGTATCGCCCTGAGTAGAACCCAGTCCGGGATCTCAACCTTGCGGATCTCTTCGATCGCTTCCGTGATCCAGGATCCCGGAATCACCGGCTGAAGTGGTTCCTCGATGCGTGCAGTCGTGCTGGATACCACATCCAGTTCCTCAGATGCGTCGGGGTAATCCAGCATCACCTGGAAGGCAAATCGGTCCAGCTGGGTCGATGGAAGCGCATAGGTGCCTTCCTGATCGAGCGGATTCTGTGTTGCCATGACGAAAAAAGGTACGGGCAGTTTGTGTCTACGGCCCATCACAGTGACCTGTCCCTCTTCCATCGCTTCCAGTAATGCGGCCTGAGTCTTGGGAGGTGTACGGTTGATTTCGTCGCCCAGCATCAAGTTGGCGAAGAGTGGCCCTTTCCTGAAACGAAAGCCCCGGTCCGATCCAGCGGAGTCTGCAGTCAGGATCGAAGTTCCGGTGATGTCCTGAGGCATCAGGTCAGGAGTGAATTGCACCCTGCTAAATTGCAAATCCAGAAGTTCAGAAAGTGACCGGATCATCAGGGTCTTGGCCAGACCTGGAACGCCAATCACGAGAATGTGTCCTCCGGCAAAGAATGCGGTGAGAATCTGCTGAATTGCGGAATCCTGGCCGATGATCCTCGTCGACAGTCCTTCCCGGATGCGCTGCTGGACCGCAGCCAGTCCGCCGTAATCAGCGTCCATCGGTTTCCTCTTCCTCGCGTGCTTTTCCCTGCTGATACCATTCTTCCAACTGGTCAAGATCTGCGCTGATGTCGCCCCCGAGTTGTTCATCGATGTAAGAAAACCGATGACGAAAGCGCTCGAGGGAGTCGTTGAGCGCCTGCTCGGGATCGATATCCAGTTTTCTGGAGATACTGGAGGCCGCAAATAGCAGGTCTCCTATCTCATGGTGAATCGCACTCTGGTTCGCATCTCTCACCGCTTCCGTCAACTCTGCCACCTCTTCCGTCAACTTATCCAGTGCGCCACCCAGTGCAGGCCAGTCGAAACCGACCTCTGCCGCCATCTTGCCGACCCTGTCTGCTCGCGCCAGAGCGGGCAAGGAGGCGGGCAGGGTTCTGATTGTCGGAGAGTGTTGGTTCACCTCTCCCTTTTCCTGGCTCTTGATCTGATCCCAGTTCCTACGGACCGCATCGGGATCGTCGGCTACCCCATCCGCAAAAACATGAGGATGTCTTCGAATTAACTTTTCGGAAATTCCATGTGCAATATTTTCCAGCGTGAACTCGCCGCTTTCTTCGCCAATACGCGCTTGTAGGTGGATGTTCATCAGAAGATCACCCAGTTCCTCGCAGATCCGTTCCGGGTCTCCCGAATGTATCGCCTCTGCCGCTTCGTGGGCCTCCTCCAGCAGGAATGGCTTCAGGCTCTCGGCGGTCTGCGCAAGATCCCATGGGCATCCTCCAGGAGATCGGAGCCGATCGATGATCCCCTTGAGTCGAGCCATCTCGAGCATCGGGGAAGGCTTCGGAAGATCTCTGGAGGTCATGAGAAGACGCCTTTCCATTGCTGACCAGACCCGGACCCCGGACGACCAGTGTCCGGATGACTTTCCAGGATCGTACAGCAGCAGCACAGCATCAAGTCAACACGGGCACTGTATCGCGAGGTGCTGGACACGAAGGTAGCGGCATGGCGCTTGCAATCATTTCGTTGATCTCCGGGTGCACCGGGCACCGGAGGCGGTAACGGTTCCAGTCCTCACGGGGTGAAGGAAGAGGCGGGGAGGCGTCTCACGGTGTCATCTGGCACCACAGATCAGCTGTCCGGGGAGACGGGGAAGGAAGTGGTCCAACCCCGATGTCAGTAGAAGAGGGGATCGTCTCGCCAGTGGATCCACTCTCCCCGGTCACAGCTGCCCTGGATCTGGAGAGCCGAGAATCGCGTAGGAAGGGGCCCGCCGCTGATGCTAGTGCAGTTCACTCACGATCGATCACGATCGCTCTGGGAGGGACCTTGCCGCCTCTGAGGTCGACCAGCCGGATCTTCTTGTCGGTACCCTGAAATACCAGCGTGTAGTTGCCCGATGTCCCGTTTGCATGCACCAGTTCCCCGAACTCGGTGGGGATCGTGCCTGCGTTGGTGAAATTCCAACGAGGAGCTTTTTTTGACTGTGCTGCTGCCGTGCCCTGATTCCGGGAGGAAAGGCCCATCGGGAGGAGCCAGATCACGGCCACAGCCAGTATCAGTGTCGTTCTCAGTAACAGTGCCGAGGAGCCGCCTGGACCCCTTTTGTGCTCTTGCATCTCGTATCCTTTCCTGCAGAAATCGCTCAATTCAGCAACGAGAGGGACTCCTCCGTCGGGAGCGTTTGATCCGCGTCCTATCTCCACTATAAAATGTGTCGGAGAGCAGACGTACAAATTTCTCGGTGGGAGGGTAGATTGCGCCAATTCAGGCAACAGATCGGTGACAGGGTCGCATCCATCCTGGATCTGACGAGCACCGATCTGGCAGACTCCATGACCGATCCACCATCACAGGATCTGGGAGACCTATCTCTTCCGTGCTTTCAACTCGCCAAGCAGTTGAAAAAATCTCCCCCTGAGATTGCTACACAACTGGCCCAGGCGACATGGGATCTTCCCTGGTTGCAATCCGTGGACACCGCGGGGCCGTATCTGAATTTCAGGGTGAATCGTTCCGAGTTCGCACGATTGGCCATCGAACGAGTGTTGAAAGCGGGAGAAGGGTGGGGAAGCGGGGATAGTGGCGAGGACCAGACTGTCATCGTTGAGTACTCATCTCCCAACATTGCCAAGCAACTAGCAGTGCACCACCTTCGTTCGACGATGCTGGGTCAGGCGATGGCAAATTTGCTACGTTGCGCCGGCCACACCGTCATCAGCTGGAATCACCTTGGTGATTGGGGCACGGGGTTCGGGATGTTGCTGGCGGCATGGGAAAAATACAGGTCAACAGATGATCTTGATTCTCCACCGCTCGAGGAGCGTGAAGACCCGGTTGCCGATCTGAATCAACACTATGTCAGCTTCCATCAGGCCTGCAAGGAGGAGGAGGGGCTGGACGCGACTGCGAGAGAATGGTTTCGAAAGCTGGAAGCTGGAGATCCGCTCGCAGTTTCTCGTTGGAAACGTATTCGGGCCGTGTCACTCCACAAGTTCGATTCCATCTATGAACGCCTCGGAGTCCGTTTCGACGAGACGATCGGAGAATCTCACTACGAGCAGGGAATGGAATCGGTGATCTCTCAGCTGCAGGAGAAGGGACTGCTCGTGGAAAGTGACGGGGCAGAGGTGGTTCATGTGACGGACCAGATGCCCCCGATGCTCATCCGCAAGAATGACGGAGCCACTCTGTACGGTACGCGGGACCTCGCCAGTGCCATGGAACGGCACCGGTTGTACCCATTCGACCGCTGCCTCTATGTCGTCGATGCGGGACAGGGTCTCCATTTCAAACAGGTATTCGGGGTCCTGAAATTGCTCGGCAATGAGTGGGCAAGCCATCTCGAGCATGCTGAGTTCGGCGTGATGCGACTCAAGGTCGATGGTGGCTGGAAGAAGGGCAAGACTCGCGGAGGTCAGGTCGTGCTTCTCGAGGAAGTTCTCGATCAGGCGGTTCAACTCGCCACGACCACTGTGCGGGAAAAGAATCCGGATCTGGATCCTCAGCAGATCGAGGAGATTTCAGAAGCTGTCGGAGTCGGTGCCGTGATCTTCAGTGACATGAAAGCGGCGAGAAGGAAAGATGTGAACTTCGAGCTGGAAAAAATCCTCGCCTTCGATGGGGAAACAGGCCCATATCTGCAATATACACATGTGCGATTCTGCAGCATTTTGAGAAAAGCGGCTTCTCAGGATCTCGCTGCTGGTGACGGTCGACTTCTCGAAGAATCTGAAGAACTGGTACTGCTCAAGAGGATACTTCGGTTCCCCGAGGTGGTGGCCAGAGCCGCTCGTGATGCGGAGCCCTCACATCTGGCGCAGTACCTGCTTGAACTGGCCAGCGACTTCAACACCTATTACGCTCAACATCGGGTGCTGGGAGATGACTCATCCCTGAGTTCGGATCGGCTGGTACTGGTGGAGGCGTTGAAAAACACTCTGGGCAGGGGTTTGCGACTGCTCTGTATCCAGCCGCTGGAGCGAATGTAGATCCGTTCAGAGCAATTCCAGCAGTTGCAGGTTGATCCAGGCGAGGCGCCCATAGAGTTGAATCAGGTTCATTCCCTCGTTGATGTTCCAGATCCAGTTCCAGCATTCATCCTGCAAGGAGGCCTCATTGGGCTTCTCTGCCTCGATCGACGCAACCAGCTGCCCGAAGCGTTTCAGGACCTGTTCAGGCGCAGGACGCGTCCCTTCCTGGACGATGCGATCCAGGCATTCTCGCTCCAGTTCGATGGTCTCCCTCATGAACTGGATCAATCTTTCCTCGGTGAGCACTGACAAGGGGGCCTCCTTCTGGTCCCCGGTATAGGGAGAGTAGCCCGTCAGGTCAACGGTCACTCCAGTCTTCTTGCCTCCCGGGGGCAAGGTTTCTAGGATGTCCAGGCAAGAAAGCGCAGTGGATCAACACCGAACCGTTGGAGGCCAATTGAGCAACGATGACCTGGGAGTCATGCAAAAGATCGTATCGCTTTGCAAACGACGCGGGTTCCTTTTTCAATCCAGCGAGATCTATGGCGGCATGAATGGCTGTTGGGATTACGGGCCACTTGGCGTGGAACTCAAACGCAATGTAAAAGATGCCTGGTGGGCAGACATGGTCACTCACCATGATGATAGTTCCACTCCAGATGGCGCTTCCGAGGCGTTCGAGATGACGGGCCTCGACTGTTCAATTCTGATGCATCCTCAGGTATGGAAATGTTCCGGCCATCATGATCTTTTCCATGACATGATGATCGACTGCAAGGAATCCAAGCGCAGGTATCGTCACGATCAGGTGCGTGGTCGATGGGCACTTCGTGGCGATCACCGGATATTCGTAACCGCCGTCTGTGAACCGGAAGAAGAGCAAGAGGTGCTGACCGCCAGGGCTCAGAAGCATTTTGGATTGCGCGCCAAGGACAGGGACCAGATCAGCTGGGACGGGGATGTTGTTTCGCTTGAGACGGTCTCGGATTTTTCGGAGGTTTTCGGCCCGGACGCCAAGGAGCCGGGAACCCTCACCGAGCCGCGAGAGTTCAATTTGATGTTCAAGACCCACATGGGTGCACTTTTCGATGAGGACAGCGTCGCTTACCTGCGCCCCGAGACTGCTCAGGGGATCTTCGTCAATTTCAAGAATGTGGTCGATTCCTCCAGGGTCAGGATTCCTTTTGGAATCGCTCAGATAGGCAAGAGCTTTCGCAATGAGATCACACCCAGGAATTTCACATTCAGAGTTCGCGAGTTCGAGCAGATGGAGGTCGAGTTCTTCTGCCATCCTGATTCGTCAAAGCAGTGGTATGGCTACTGGAGAGATCGGCGCATGAAGTGGTATCAGGAACTGGGCCTATCGAGCGATAACCTGATTCTCAGAGAACATGATGACGATGAACTGAGCCATTACTCCACCGGAACGGCAGACATCGAGTATGCATTCCCGTTCCTGCCGGACGGCGAATTCGGAGAACTCGAGGGAGTGGCTCACAGGGGAGATTTTGATCTCAGAAGCCACATGGAAGGGAAATTGAATCCCGCCACCAAACCGCTCGAAGTTGAACTCGGTGAAGATGGAAAGCCCGTCCATCGAGGCAGCGGAAAGGATCTTTCCTATCGCGATCCTGTGACCAACGAGAAGTACATTCCACATGTCATCGAGCCTTCTGCGGGTGCGGATCGAGCGGCACTTGCATTCCTCTGTGAGGCATATACAGAGGATATGGCTCCCGATGAAAATGGAAAGATGCAGGGCCGAGTGCTACTGAAATTCCATCCTCGTATCGCTCCGATCAAGGCTGCTGTATTGCCGCTGGTCAAGAAGGACGGCATGCCAGAGTGTGCCCAGGAGATCTATCGAGATCTCAAGCGAGAGCTGCCAGTATTTTATGACAGCAAGGGGGCCGTTGGCCGTCGATATCGCAGGATGGACGAAGCAGGAACACCCTATTGTCTCACCATCGATGGCCAGACCCTCGATGATGGAACGGTGACACTCAGGGAACGAGATTCGATGGAACAAACGCGGCTTCCAGTGGCTGAAGCGGCTCAGGCCATCCGGGAAGCGGTGCGATCTTGATTCCGCTCCTATTTCTTGTTCTCGCCATGCCCGTCGCAGGTGACCGTGTGCTGGACCAGGCCATTGCTGACAGGGACACGTCTGCAGTGATGGTGAGGATCCAGGAGATTGCTCGTGAGCAGGGCGTCTCATCGATCTCGGTGCTCGCTTCCGCGGTGGCCCGTGTCGAGGAGGTGGCGGAGGGTCAGTGGCATTACTTTGATCGCCATCGGATTTTCGTGACGGCCATCCGGGCCGTGCCATTTGTGCCTGCAGAAGCTGCAGCCAAGGAATTCCAGGCACTCATCCGTAAGAGCAAGAAATGGCCCGCAAGGTTATTTTTACTGGAAGCATCTCTGCAGTCAGCCTCGATCGATTCGATCCAGTTGGCGCTGGCCACCATCGATGACAAGGCTCCCCAGGTTGTTGCGGTCGCTGCCAGGATTCTTGGACGCAGTCAGGAAATCCTTGCGCTGGATCCTCTCGTACTCGCGATGTCCAGGTGGGAGGACTCCAAAACAGTCGATAAGGCAGTCCATGGAGGGCGAGAAGAACTGAGTCAGCTGCCTCAAGATCGCACCTGGTTGGCCTGCAGGGATGCTCTGCATCGTCTCACGGGACTTTCTCTTCACGGTTCTGATCAGTATAGAAACTGGATCGCGACTCACCGCGATGAAATCGACCCGAGCCGTACTGGCGACATCAAACCCAATCAGCCGGTGACGGGAACCGGTTTGTTTGGCCTGGATATCACGGGTAAGAACATCGTATTTCTTGTCGACATTTCAGGCTCGATGATGGCGACCGATCCACCATCCGAGGAGGCGATAGAGAAAGCTCGAAGAAGTACAGGAGTTGGTGAAACTGTCGAAGAGAAACTCCGGGAATTGATGGAGCATCGCAGAAGGATCTTGAGGGCACGCACTCAGGTCAGTAGAGCCATTCAAGGTCTGGGGGAGGACCGGCGGTTCACGGTCATCTCGTACTCGTCTGCCGTGACGGCCTGGAGTGGAGTTCTGCTTCCTGCCACGAAAAAGAATCGAGCCTCAGCGTCCCGGTTTGTCAGCGATTTCAAGGCCAGTGGAATCACCGTGACCGACGAGGCGCTCCACATGGCACTGACCGATCCAACGGTAGATACGATTTACCTGATCACGGATGGAGCACCCACCCATATCGGCAGCCAGGGCAATCAATTGCCCGTGGACTCGCGGCGATTGATGAAACAGATTCTGGAAGAGACCAGGGCCAGAAACTACCTGCGTGGTATTCGAGTTTTCACGCTCGGTTTCATCGATGCAGAGGAAGAGTTCCTCCAGCAACTGGCGCAGGAAAATCTCGGGAAATATGTCAGGATTCGCTGATCCAGAAGGGGAATGATTTGGCCAGGGAAGTAGTGATCGTCGATGGATCCCGCACTCCTTTTGTTCGTGCAGGGGAGGTGTTCAGGGATGTTCCCGTCGATGAACTGGCTCGCAGTTGCACCCGCGACCTTCTGGACCGCGTTGCCATCGATCCGGGAATTATCGACGAGTTGATCCTGGGATGCGTGGCACAGCCCCCCGATTGTGCGAACCCGGCCAGAGTTGTCGCCCTTCGCTCCGGACTCCCGCAGAGCACACCTGCGCAGACGGTTGCACGCAACTGCGCCAGTGGAATGCAGGCGGTGTCGGATGCCTTTGATCGCATTCGTTCCGGGGCATCCGATACGGTGCTTGCCGGTGGATCCGAGTCGATGAGCAGGATCCCGATACTGTTCCCGCTTTCATTCGGCTTCAAACTGGCATCGCTCTCTCGCGCTCGCTCGATCACCGAAAAACTTGCAGGGATCTTTCACTTCCGTCCCAGAGACCTCAAACCTCGAATCGGGTTGCTGGAAGGTTTGAGGGATCCGTTCAGTGGTGACATGATGGGAGACACGGCCGAACGCCTTGCGCGAGAGTGGGGGGTCAGTAGAGATGACCAGGATCAGTATGCGCTGGATAGTCATCGCAAGGCAGTCTCGGCACGAGACGCTCTTTCCGAGGAGATCAGCGCCCTGGCGATTCCGCCACGGTTCGATGATGTGGTCAGGGAGGATATCGGACCCAGACCCGATGCTAAATTCGAAAAGATGAACCGGATGAAACCCTATTTCGACCGGAAACTCGGGTCGGTCACCATCGCCAATTCATGTGGAATCACCGATGGAGCATCGATGTTGCTCTTGATGGATTCTGAACGCGCTCATCAACTTGGCCTTTCGCCCATCGCCAGAATCCTCGGAACCACCTTCGTTGGATGCGATCCGCTACGGATGGGCCTCGGCCCTGTCTTCGCCATCTCGTCCGTCCTTGCCGGTTCTGGCCTCGAATTGAAGGATCTTGAACTGGTCGAGTTGAATGAAGCGTTTGCGGCTCAGGTGATCGCTTGCCAGCGAGCACTGGCCAGCGACAGTTTCAGCAGTGAGGCCGGTTTTTCATCGATTCCCGGCGAAATCGATCCTGAGCGCCTGAATGTACAGGGTGGTGCGATCGCACTGGGGCACCCTGTCGGTGCATCCGGTGCCCGGTTGATCTTCTCACTCGCACGGCAGTTGCAGCGTCGTGGCGGTGGTCATGGTATTGCAACGATGTGCGTCGGAGGTGGGCAAGGTGGGGCGGTGCTGCTGGAAGGGATCGCCTCATGAGTCAATGGAAGTTGATCCGCTCATCCGGATGGTCTGCAGCAATACCTGCTCCTGATCCAAAGGGTCGTTGGTTGCACCTGGTCATCGATGCAGAGACCAGCGCCAATGTACTGAGCGAGGCGGTGTTGACGGATCTATCCCGGCAGATCGATGACATCGAAAGCCATCAGGGCGTGGACGCCGTGATCGTGTCCAGCGCCAAGAAAGATCATTTCATCGCCGGTGCAGATGTCAACGCCATAGGATCTGCAACAAATGTTGATCAGGTTGTGGATGCCTGTCGGAAAGCCCAGGACCTGTTCGGCAGATTGAGTTCTCTTTCCGTTCCGACGATCGCGGTCATCAGAGGAACATGTCTCGGAGGCGGCCTCGAGTTATCGTTGGGATGTACGGCTCGCATCGGAGTGTCCGATGCCAGGACCCGCATCGGCTTTCCAGAGGTCAATCTTGGAATCATTCCCGGATTTGGCGGCACTGTACGCGCGACCAGGTTGCTGGGCCTGCGCGCTGCTCTCGGCTGGATACTGCCGGCCAGCAGGCTTCCCGCCCAGGTGGCCCATCGCAAGGGATTGCTCGATGCCACCGTGCCCCCTGAAGGGTTTCGTCAGCTCTCACTACAGTTGATCGAGCAGATGGTCTCCGATGGTTTTCGGACGGTTCGCGCTCGCCGAAAGAAACGACGGAAGGGAATCATTTCATTCCTTCTCGATGAGACGACCCTGGGTCGTTCCATCGTTTGCAAGAAGGCGATCAAAACCGTACGTGCTCGTACTCTGGGACACATGCCCGCTCCTGAGAAGGCCATCGAAGTGGCCAGGCTTTCTGCTCACATGGATGAGCGCCATTGCCTGGAGCAGGAGGCGATCGCCGTATCTCATCTGGCCACGGGACCGGTCTGCAGGAATCTGGTATCGATTTTTCAGGATTCCGAGCGGGTCAGGCGCGGCACCGATGGCGACCCCGACGGGCAGTGGCCAGAGCAGAGAAGCCTCGTGATTCTCGGTGCAGGAGTCATGGGCTCCGGGGTGGCTACACTCGCCATAGAGAAATCCATCCCCGTCAGGCTGCGTGACATCTCTCTGGAGTCGCTGGATCGAGCTCTGAAGATCATCGGTTCTGCGATAGATCAGAAGAGAAAAAAGCGTCGTATCACCAGGTATCAACAGGCAGAGATTCTGTCCAGGCTCGGACATGGAAAAGAACTCGACGGTCTGAGTCGTTGTGCGGGAGTACTGGAAGCTGTTGTCGAACGCCTGGATGTGAAACGATCCGTTCTTGCCGAAGTAGCACCACTGCTCGGTGCTGAGTCGATCTTTGCAACGAATACTTCTGCACTGAGCGTCACGGAGATCCAGGATGGAAGTCCGATCGCCTCCAGGGTGGTGGGTTTGCACTTTTTCAATCCAGTTCCGAGGATGCCTCTGGTCGAGGTGATTCCTGGACAGCAAACAGCTCCTGAAACGGTCGGGATCGCCCTGGCACTCGCCAGGAAGCTTGGCAAGTATCCCGTACTCGTGAAGGACTCTCCCGGATTCCTTGTCAACAGACTGCTTCTTCCCTATCTGGATGCAGCTTCTCGATTATTGCTCGATGGACTCAGCGGGTCCCATATCGATGCTGTCGCTCGAGGACATGGATTACCGATGGGTCCCTTTCGCCTGATGGATGAAGTGGGGCTCGATATCGGAGTTGAGGTTCAGGAAACCCTCCACGCTTCCTTCGGAGAGAGAGCAGCGGCTTCACCGATGCTACATAAAATGGTCGAGAAGGGCTGGCTCGGGAAGAAGGCAGGAATCGGATTTTACCTGCACAGGGGCAGTAGTTTGACCTGGAATCACCAGGTCAAATCGATGATCAAGGCGTCTTCTCGAACGATGTCGTCCGTCGAGATCATCTCTGCCTTGCTCGACCCGATGGTCGATGAAGCCGCTCGCTGTCTTGAAGAGAAAGTTGTTCAAGACGCTGGGATTCTCGACCTGGCGATGGTGATGGGGACGGGATACCCACCTCACCTTGGAGGACCACTTCGTGCGGCGGATGCAGAGGGTTTGCCGGCAATTGAAAAAAGGCTTCGTGCCGCCCATGAAGCCGGGTCAGCACGAAGCCCCTGTGGTCTTCTCGTGGAACTCGCCAGCAAGGGTGCCGGCTTTCATTCCGTCAAGTAAGGGTGATCAGATTTCACATGAACCGCAGTTGGTCACTGGAGCAGAGTCGGGACCGCCTCCAAACAAGAACATCAACTGATGGACCACGTCGCCGAGATTCAACATTTGATCTCCATTTACATCTCCAGATTTCGGACAGGGAAGGGCTCCACCTGTTCCGAACAGGTAGAGAACCAGGGTGATGGGATCAGAGGTGTCCTCCGATCCATCGGCATTGACGTCTCCCATCGACAGCACCTTGACCTCGTTGTTTCTTGTCATCGTCGAGACGGTTCCGCAGGTTCCGTATGCATCCAGCGTCACGCTGAAGAAACCCGGTGAATCGTAATTGAACGAGGCGTTTCCGTTATTCTGAACGGTGGCTCCGTCTCCAAAATCCCAGAGCAGGTGATCGATGGTTCCACTCGACAGGTTCTGGAATTCGGCGCAATAGGGAGCGATACCGATCCAACTGGACAGATCGAAATCCGCAACTGGTGCTTCACAGACGATCACGGATAGCTGAGAAAATGCAGTTCCGCACGGGTTCTCCACCGTCAAGCGTACATCGTAGGTACCGGGGAGCGCGTACAGGTGCACAGCATTCAGGTCTGGAGACCCGGTGCCATCGCCGAAGTCCCAGTACAGAAGGTCAGCAGCGCTGCCGCCCAGTGTTCCAGAGAATGCGATCGGAAACGGGATATCGGTAACCAGTGAAGAACTGGTCGCGATCACGGTGGGGGCCACACAGGGCGCATCATCACCATGGATGACCAGACCCACATCGGTCAGCCAACCCTGGTTACTGGCGAGATTGTCCTGAACCCTCAGGGTCCAGATTCCCTGCATCGATTCACCGATGAACGCCTCGAGCAAGCCTGCGGGTTGCATTCGGAGTCCATCTGCAACGAGCGTCTCGTCGTAGGCAATACCGCTGATGTCATAAACAGAGTCGATCGCTGTACCGGCATATCCTCCGAAGCCCTCAAGAATCGCAATGGATCCCTGTGGCGAAATCAAAGTGACATGGATCTGATCGATCGATGGATGGGTCAGTTGTAACTCAACCTCGATGTCGGTAATCGCGATGTTCTCCTGAACTTCGATGCTGAACTCCATCGGATTTCCACCTGAGTTGAGGAGAACAGGTTCCAGTAGGTCCAGACTCCAGCTCTGAAGAATGCCGTCGTCGCTGGTCACGCTATCGTCCACCTGAAGAGTCCAGTTTCCGTCGATGGCTTCTCCCAGGAAATCGTTCAGCGCCCCTGGACCTTGAGGAGCCATCTGTTGCCCGGTGGGTAGATTCTCGGTGGCAAACGGGATTCCCTGGTGATCAAAGGTAGTGTGAATCTCTCCAGCAGTAGCCGGCCCCTGTCCCAGCAAGGTCACCTCTGTACCCAGCGGGCTGGCGATTTTGATGGCCAGGTCCGATAGAAATCCATGGATCAGGTCAATTCCGACATCCAGGTCGATGGCACTGAAGGTGTCAGAGATGGCGATCGCATCCAGGATCGGAATCGACTGACTGACCGCCTGATTCTGTGTTCCCTGGGCATGGAGCACCGAAAAGACCCCGCGGTGGATGCGCTTCGTTGCTTCATCGATTCTGACGCACCAGTTCGAGAGAGTTCCATCGGAACCAGGGTAAGGGTCGGCGACCGTCAGGATCCAGTTGCCTTGAATCTCCTGGCCATCGAAATCATCCAGCGATCCGGGGCCATCTGGTTGGATCCCCTGGCCGTCCGAGTCAAAAACCAGCCCCCACAAACTTCCGCTGTACTGTGTTTCTGTGAGCAGGCTTACCGTGGTTCCTGCAGGACTGGTGATGTTGACGGTGATATCCGCAGGAAAATCATGATCCATCTCGATGTAGACGTCTACATCACGCACCGTTCCGTAGTGGTCAAAGTGGACCATCTCCAGAATCAGGGAGGTGTCATTGATGGGGTTCAAGCCAACTGGCCCACAGATTTCGAACTCATGTTGTCCACTGAGTTGAGGGGCAGGACACGCAGGTTGAGATTCCAGTTCATAGATACGATTGAGAGATGCGTCGACAAGGAACACCGATGGAACTGCCTGAGAGCCACTTGAAACGTGGGCGATCCCGTTGATGAATCCTCCAAGCGAAGAGATATCCGTCTCGGCTCTGATCACTCCTGACGAATCCATTGTGCTGATGGCGCTGACACTGGTAGCACCGGGTACATTATGCGGAACAAGCAGCAGGTTGCAGTCATTGCGATAAGCGATGCTGTTGCCAGCGCCGCTACCAGCAGGATGACCAATTATCGATCCAGAAAATTCACCCGTGAGTAGGTGGCTGCTGTACTGATCATTTGTGACATCCACAGCCCACATCGTTTGATCCGAAGTGATGCAGATGTCTCCGACGATGCCTCCCCCTGGAAGAGCCAGGTTCCCGACAATTTCCGGATTGGTTCCGTCCTTGAGGGATCTCCAGAGATTTGGCGATGATCCTGGAATAGCCCAGTAGATGTGCTGACCCGAGATGGCGATTCCATTTGTCGAGACATTGCCGGCAGGATTGGGAATTGTGGAAACCACCCCAGCTGACAGGTCGTCGATGCTGTAGAGATGCGTGGTGCCGCTGAAGAGATCGCAGACATAGAGAAGTCGTTGAGGTTCATCCACACAAATTCCCAGTGGATTGCTGCCGCCATGTCCTACAGACTGGATGACATCTCCCGGAATCATGGGGGCGGATGTGGATCCAGCAGGGGGTGCCAGTGCCCCTGAGGTCTGCGATACGGAGCCAGGAGTCTGAGACTGCGCCTCGACCTGAGAGCAACACAGGAGCAGCATGAGGGTCGGAATGAGTTTCGAATGCATCGAAAACCTCCGGGAATTATCGAGTGAAAGGTGCGAAAATGACAGGTGAGGGCAGGGACCCTTCCTGACTAACAAAGGTAACTATCTGTCTATTGTAAACCTTGTAAGGTCCGCGTCTACCCATCCAGTGGTTGGGAGACGGCGGCATTGACCTGTAATCTGGCGCCAGGAAGGGCTCTCATGTTGTTCCAGCGAGGTACTTTTCTACTGATCGCCGCGGTATTGGTGTTCGGCGCGCCTCTCGCCGGGGATGAACCCGGAAAAATTGACCGACAACGAGCAGATCTTCTCCGCGACCTGCAGGCTTCCGAGCCTCCCACTCACAAGCGTGCGATGGAGCAAATTCTGCTCAACCGGGATGCAGCGCTACTCCCTGAGCTGGAGAAACTACTCACCCTGAAAGATTCTTCCCTTCGCAGACGAATCACGATGCTGGTGCTACGAGCTTTTCCCGACCAAGCGTTCGACTTCTTCGGGCGCTGCCTCGCCGCCGACAATGTCCATAGCCAGGAGGCTGCTGCACACGGTTTCGGCTTCATTTCGGATCTACGTGTCGCGGCGATTCTCGAGCCACTCCTCGGGAGCACCAATCGGGTTCTGAAAATCGCAGCCTTGCGCGGATTTCAATCCCAGATCATGCCTCTTGCTCAAAGCGCTTTCCGCCGCGTCGCCGGCGGGGAAGCGCAGGACACTGCCAAGATGATCGAGTGTAGTAATGCGGCACTCGCCGCCATCGAGCGGGCCCACCAGTCCAAACCTGCGGATGGAGATCTCTCCAGGATGCGACTGCGGCTGCTCGATTCGAAAAATAGTTCCAGCGCCAGGGAAAGTTGGCTCTCTGCAACTGCTGAAACTGGCAAGGACGTTGCCGGTTTCAAGAAATTATTCAGTGCTAATGATTCCTGGATCGGTCGAGCACGGCCACCTGCACGGCTCGACTACAACTTTTCGATGGTGAATTTTGCTTCCGATTCCAACAAGGAGATTGAGATCCACTCCACGGTAGAGGATATGGAATCGCTCCGGATGATGGGCTACGACCTGGATCGTGTCATTCACCTTCGAACGGCATCAGACCTGCTGTTTTGCACCCCTTCCGGAACTCAGCCCGAGATGGTTTCGGAATCCGGTTCCGCCAACGGTGTGATTCGCCTGCAGATCTCCAGCTTCCCATTTCGTCATGCAGGGATCGGGCTTCTGAATATCTCCTACTGGGAAGGGACCATCCGTGGCGCCGACCATGCCCACATCCAGTTCGATCTCGATTCTGGTCGAATCATCGAAGAGTCCATCTTTGATGAATCTGGAAAACTGCTGTGGAAACTGGTAGTGCAGTCCTGGCTTCCGGGTCACCGCTATCCGGCTCAACTGCTTCTCGACATGCCAGGCGGGAGAAGTGGGGCTCGTGCTGCACATCTACGTTTCGAGTTGACCTATCAACTCGCCAAGGAAGCGTGGGTCCTCAAGGAAGGGACCACGAGCGAGGTCGTTGACGCTGTGGCTGAGATCCGCGCTCACGGTGAGGTTGCGCTCTTGCCCGCTCCAGAAGCGGTGGAGTCTGCTGAGGATTCTTCGGGCCAGGGTTCGGATGCTGCGACTCCCCGGGAGTAAAGGGTCCGGTTGCCGCTGAGTCGGCTGGCTATGTCATTGCGATCCGCGCTGCGAGCCGCCTCCAGTGCTGCGTCTTGCCACTGGATCGCTTCCTGGAAGTTTCCCTGTGCTGCGAGCAACATCGCCTTGGTCTCTACCAGTTCGAGCGTGGTTTGAACCTGCAGCAGTGCCTCGATCTGGGCCAGATAGGAGACCAGTTGCTCGCTCGCAGGGTCTGGATCGGTGGCTGCCAGTCGTGCCGCCAGGCTGATCAATCGGGCGTCATTTCCGGTGGCGATTCGGCCAGCGAGACAGGCTTTGAGAGCAGCATCCCTGTCCCCGATTCGCAGGTGACAAACCGCTTCTGCAAGCCAGGCAGTGGCGTTGCCCGGGCGAAGTGTGCGAACCTTCTTCATCTCCATCGCTGCTTCCCAGAAGTGCCCCAGCCTGCGCAGGGCGTTTGCTCTGTTGAATCGAGCTTCAGTATTGTCAGGATGGATGAGCAGTGCCTGGTCGTAACAACGAATCGCCTCCGACTCCTGATTCTGCGCGGCATGAAGTACACCCAGATCAAACCACGCGATCGTCGAGGCCGGGTCGAGCAGAATCGCTTCTTCGTATTCTTCAATCGCTTCTGAAATTCGTTTCAACTTGGCCAGCGCAGAACCCAGGTTGAGGTGTGCCGTGGCGGATTCAGGCGCAACGGAGCACGCCTTCGCAAACTGCTCCCGGGCCTGCTCAAAAAGGCCCTCCTGGAAGAGCGTGGTTCCCCGATTGAGAGCGATCCTGGCCCCGACTGGACGGTTCTTCACCTCGTCTAGCCAGGGGTCTGCGACTCTGGGATAGGCATCTCCGCGCGCTTTCATCTGTACCATGGCGCGAGCGTTGTGACCGAGATCGCGAAGAGCCAGACCCAGGGGGTAACGCAATCCGGAAGCAGCGGGCGAGAGAGTCAGAGCATGCTCGAGGTATTCGAGGGCGAGTTGTGGTTGCTTTTCCTCCAGTGCAATCTTCCCCAGGGCTGCCAGTGCGGGCGCACTGTTGGGCTGAAGATCCAGCAACTTCATGTAGTAGGTTCTGGATATTTCAGGTTCACCGAGTTCAAGGTAGAGGTCTCCCAGGGCAGCCAGTGATGGTGGATGAGCTGGAATCAATTCCAGCACCTCCACAAGTAGCCGGGAGGCCTCGGCCTCCATCCCCAGTTGCACCTGGATCATCGCCCGCAGGTACTTCCACTGAGCAGAATCGGCATCCAGATCCAACGCCCGCTGATAGCAGGAGTGTGCGGCAATCGGTAAATCATAGGCATGATAGGTGATGGCAGCATCGCCGTAGGCCGCCGCCAGTTCTACCCCCTCAAGACTCTCGTGTGCCTGCTCAAGTGTCTCGTGGGTTTGATCCAGATGCTCGACGACCCCTGCCTCCAGCCCAACCAGGTCTGGTGGCTCGGGAGGCTGAATGCTCGAATCGCATCCAGCCAGCGATAGCCCGGCCGTCATCAGTAATGTGCGAGGCAAACTCGATCTCATCGTCGAGGAATCCCTTCGCCACGGCGCAGCGTGTGATACCGGCGCAGTGCCAGATCATCGAAGACCTCAATCAAGCCGTCGAACCAAAAAACTGTGACTTCGCAGTTTTCCGTCCCTTCTCCCAGGCCCACCGAAATTCGTGGATCATTACTGCACAGATAAGATCCTCCCCGCCTGGATCGACGCGAGATTACCGTTCTCTCGCCCTGTCGGATCTCACACCTGATCCCTGCCTCGACCCTTCCTTCAGCCTTGCGGACATCGAGACCGATCCAGGAACTGCTGGAGCCGATCCTGTTCTGAAGAAGACGGACAGTCCCACAGTTATTACTGACCAGAATATCAATGTCTCCATCGTTGTCGATGTCCCCAAATGCTGCACCTCGACCGACCGCTTCCTCCTGCAGCACCGTTGCTCTGGCAGCATCGAGTTCTTCGAAGTGAGTTCCGTCCCGATTGATGAACAGCTGATCGGGTTGATCCAGTGGATAGGGATCGCCCGCAGCAACTCGTTCTTCCATCCGCTTCACCGCTCCGTTGGTCACGAACAGGTCGAGAAACCCATCATTCTGCAGATCAAACCACGCCGTCCCGAATCCAGTCCAGCGGCGACTGGGAACGCCGAGTCCCGACTGTGCAGACTCATCATCGAATACACCCTTACCGTTGTTGGTGTAAAGGGTGTTGGTTTCTCCGGTCAGATGTGTGACAAAGATATCATCGTCTCCATCCCCATCGAAATCAGCAAGGTCTGCTCCCATCGATGCCTCCGGGCGGCCATCCCTGTTGTATGCGCAACCAGCAAGTAGGGCTGTATCCTCGAATACGAAGGGGGCGACCTGCCGCCACAGCCGATTGGCCATGCCATCGTTGGCGACATAGAGGTCCAGCCTTCCGTCTGCATCGAGATCTGAACTGACAACGCCGAGGCCTGCACCCGGGTGCGCTCCAATGCCACTGGGTGAAGTCATGTCGTCAAAGGTTCCGTCTCCACGGTTTCGGTAGATGCGATCAGGCAACGGGGGATAGGAACTGGGCCCGCAGTACTCAACAGCACTGCTGTCGGAGAAGCAGGGCTTATGATTCTTCAGCGTGAAATCGATGTAGGAGCAAACATACAGATCATCATCTCCATCGGCGTCGATGTCGATGAAGAGGGCGCTGGTAGTCCAACGAGCATCTCCCAGGCCCGCCGCCTCGGTTCCATCGATGAATGTGCCGTCACCTTGATTGACCCACAACTGATCGTCGCCGAATTGTGTCAGGTATAGATCGAGATCGCCATCACCCTCGATATCACCCACTGCGCACCCCATACCGTAGCCCTTCGCTTCGATCCTGGATGAGCGGGTCACATCGATGAATTGTGGGATCCCCACATCATCCACTCCCTCGTTTCGATACAATCTGGCGCCCGTCGGCTGCCCAGCAGGGGGAGAAAAGATCCGGTTCGAATCGTGCTTGGTGTCTCCCAGCAATCTCCCCTGGGCGAGAAAGATATCGAGATCCCCGTCACCATCAAAATCCAGGAACGCTGAGCCTGGGCCGACCGTCTCACAGAAGTAGAGCTCCCCGGTCATGCCATTGTCATGCCAGAACTGGATCCCGGATTCATCCGTGATATCCACCAGAACCTGTGGTGTCGACGACGCAGCAACACACCCCGACAGAGCCAGGCAGAGAAATGCCACCGGCAGAGACAACTGCCGATCTGGAGCGCAACGCAGCACCCTCGGAGGGGTTAGATCGATGGGGTCGGGGCAGCAGGACATACGCTGTGGCCTTCACTCTCCCTGGCTGGGGGCCCTCCAGTTGGGAAATCCACTGGTAACTTCAGTTGCCAGGGGGAGAATCAGTCTGGCGCCTGTTCGTGGAAGGATACCCGCTCATGAGCCAATCATCAGCAGCACAACTCACCACTCCTTCCAGAGGAGTGCGCATCCTGGCGATGGCGCTGGGAGTGTTGCTGACATTGTCTCCTGTCGAGGTGGGTTTTGCCGACATCTTCCATCTCAAGGACGGCCGGGTCATCGATGGGGCCGTACTGAGAGAGATCGGAGACCTGATCAGCATCCGATCGAGCGATGGAGCAGTGATTACCATCGATCGGAGCGAGATCGTCAAGACAGAGAAACAGTTGACTCCCATCGACCAGTATCGCACCCGGCTCGACCAGTTGGATCCCTCAAGTCTTGCAGATCAACTGAGCCTGGCTCGCTGGTGTGACTCGGTCAATCTCACTCCTCAGGCGATGAAGCACTGGAAGAGAGTGATTCAGATCGATCCCGATCACGATCAAGCCCGTTCCGTTCTGGGATATGTTTGGATCGGTGGTGACTGGTTTCTTCGAGGGTCCGATGATGCGAAGAAGCGACGGGCTGAACTCGAGCTCGATCCGGCTACTCCCGCAAAGGTGATCCCGGAAGAATTGAGACTTCCCGAGTGGGAACGACCTGACTCCGGTGTCATCCCTGAGTTGCCCCCCTTGCCCACCCTGGGAGTGGATCGCGTGGTCGTGACGATGGACGAGAAACTTGGGAGATCCGGGCCAGAGCGTTCTGGAATGACTTATCACCTCCGTCGAATGGGTGGAAAACTCCAGTTCGTGGAAGGCAAAGATGATGGAAAAGTACCGGTAGTCCTGAAGATCAGGATTCGTTGCTACTTCGTCAGGCTCGAAACGTTTTATGGAGCCCCCATCGCCAATATTTTTCAGGGCGAAGCCAGGGCGCAGTTCTTCGAGCGAAATTCAAAGGGTGACATGGTGCTTCGAAAGACCACAAAGATGCGTATTCCCTTCTCCTCCAGTGCACAGCGGCCAAAGGAGCAGGCGTTACAGTACACCTACTATGTCACTCTCGAGACAATCGCCGCCAGGATCTCCCGCTGGAGTTGGATGAAGCAACGGGGATCCAGATCGTTGCCGATGCCGGACTCTCCTTGATGACTTCCGAGGGGTTCTCCGCTGCCACAAATACGCCGGCTGGGCTGCCTGAAGCCGGGACAGAGGCAAAGCGGATCGTCATGTGGCAACTGCTCTCAGGCCTTGCTCAGGGGCTGATCGGAATGCTGAGATTCCCGGTCTTCTTGCTTCGACGTCATGCCATCTCTGCCAACATCGCAAGAATCATTCAGGATGAATCCGAGTCATCGATGAAGAGTGAACTCGAGTAGATTTGCCGGCAGTAGTGTCCCCCTGACGGGAACTCTCAGAGCCTGGCCATGACCTTGCTCCACCCCGACAACAGGCTCTCGACAAGGTGCCGTACTGGATCGAGAATCGAGGCCCTTTCCTGGTGCGGTGCTGGTTGCTAACCTTCGCCAACAAGAATTCATCGTCTGCTGAAGGGCGGTCGAGGTTGCGTTCCATTGCCGAGTTATTGCCACTGCTGGCACCTGGTGACCCGGTGTTGCTGCGTGCCGATCTGAATGTTCCCATCGATTCGGGGACCATCACCGATAGCAATCGAATCGAGGCACTGCTGCCTTCCCTCAAGGCGTTGCAGGTGGCTGGTGCCAGGATCGTGCTGGTCTCACATCTGGGACGGCCAGCGGCTGTCGATCCGGCATTTTCCACCGCAGTGGTGGCCACTTCCCTGCAACAGCATCTGGAAACCGAAGTGGTTCATGTCTCCGAGATTCCTGCTGGTGCCGTGGCAGCACGAGAACTGGAATCGCTAGCTCCTGGTGGCGTCATGATGCTGGAAAATCTCCGCTTCGATCCCGGTGAAAAATCCAACGATGCTGACTTTGCCCGTTCACTGGTGACTGGTTGCCAGTATTTCGTCAACGACGCGTTCGGGTGCTGCCATCGTGCGCATGCTTCCGTCGATGCAGTGGCGGATCTACTTCCATCCTACGCAGGCTATCTTGTCGAGCGAGAAGTCGCCGTACTGACTCGACTCCGTATGGATGCGCAGCGTCCCTTCTGGATCATCGCAGGTGGCGCCAAGGTGCGTGACAAGATCGGTGTTCTCGCTCACCTCTCTGGCCAGCTCGATGGCATCATCTGTGGCGGTGGACTCGCCAATACCTTGCTGGAAGGAGAGGGCGTGGATGTGGGGGCCTCGGCGACCGAACCTGAAGCGCTATCGAAGGTCAAGGATGTGCTGCTCGGGGGGCCAGAACTGGTGCTTCCCGTCGACTTCATTGCAGGTGACCAGCTCGCAAGACCGACCAGGACCGAGATCGTGGCAGCGGGAACCTCTCCCGATGAGGGAATGATGTTTCTGGATATCGGTCCGGAGACCGCTCAACTCTTCTGTCAGAGACTCGAAGATGCCAGGACCATCTTCTGGAATGGCCCGCTCGGGGTCTTCGAGACGCCTGAGTTTCGAAGTGGGACCGCCTGCATCGCATCCTTTCTTGCAGCGCATCCGGGACTGGTCGTTGTGGGAGGGGGGGACAGCGCTGCTGCTGCCCGCCAGTTCGGCATCGCGGATCGTGTCCATCATGTATCTACAGGTGGCGGCGCTGCTCTGCAGTTCCTGGAGGGCACAGAACTGCCAGGAATCGCTGCTCTCGAGCGCTCTGCAGGTGGGGAAGTGACTTGAGTAGCGCAGACGAACTCGAACCTCGCCGAGAATTCGGACAGCGGATGATTGCCATCCTTTCTCGGCTGGTCGTGGACAGATTCAAGGATGGGTTGCCTGCAGACATCGAATCTGAACAACTCTTTCGGGACCAGCTCTGCGCTACATTTCCGGATGATCTGGTCGCCGGTGAGGAACTGGGAATGGACGCGGGAGCCGATCAGCAGGGCTGGCTGATTGATCCACTCGATGGCTCGACCAATCACGGCCATGGGATTCCCCTGTTTGCCGTTTCCATCGCCTACATACGCAACGGGACGGTGATTCTGGGGTGGGTCGCTGACCCGGTCAGAGGAGAGTGGTTCGAGGCGTGGCGCGGCCACGGAATCCAACTCGGGGGGCCGAGTCCCTCACTCGCCAGTTCGATCGAGGTACCGATGCTGTCGCTGTCCGATCACTGGAGGAGACGCTATCCCGACTGGCGGTCACAGTTTCCCCCATCGATCAAGGCCAGATCGATCGGATCGATCGCTCTGGAGATGGCCTGGATCGCCTCCGGTAGGCTTCAGGGGGGCGCCTGGTACAGGACCCAGCCATGGGATGTGGCGGCGGGCGAGTTGTTGATCAGCGAGTCCGGTGGGACAGTGACGGTGGTCCCGGACGGCGGGCCCGGGGAGCGATTCGCCCTCTCCTCGGCATCCAGTTCCCTGCTGCCCTGCTTTGAAGCGGCGCTGGCTGGACACGGGATGGATGCACATCAAATCGATCCCGATTAGAATCCTGGAGCGAGTGACTGAACCCGACGAGAGGCGACGATGACAGAACACATCATCGAGGTGGCGATCGATAAATTGATCGGGGTTTCCCCGGAAGGAGCCGCTGTATTCCTCAGATGCTCCGAAAAGACCTTCGTCATCTTCATCGGACCTACCGAGGGGGAAGCGTTGGCACGCGCTCTTCAAGAACAGGACACTCCGCGGCCCCTGACTCACGACCTCTTGCGATCGATCCTGATTGGATTCGATCTCAAGATCACGAAGATGGTCATCTCCGAGATCCTCGATAGCGCCTTCTGTGCCACCCTGGTCCTGGTTCACGAGGGAACCGACAAGGATGAAATGAGAGCAGAGGTGCGTATCGACTCGAGGCCCAGTGACGCATTCGTTCTTTCAGCCAGAATAGGCTTCCCGATATTTGTATCGAAAAAGGTACTCGATCAGGTCAACGATGTGACCGATCTGAGGATCTCCGATATCCCCTTGCCAGACTTCCCACCGATGTCTGAAATGGATCCCTCGGAAGATGAGGAAAACTGACGATGGCGAGGACGACCGCCCGATCGAGTGCGCTTTGCTGCATCTACCTGCTGTTTGGTGGGTGTTGCCATGTCCCTGACGTGGATCGCCACTTCAGCACCGACGGTCCCTATGAGACGGTTCGTTACTTCCGGTACGCCATCGATGCGGGGCAATACCCGGCTGCCTATCGTTGTCTAACTGGCACGAGTCAGGATCGAGTTTCTGCGCTCGCCTTCGAGGCGATGTTGCGATTCGCGGATGTACCACAACTGGGGGACATTCCCCTGAAGGAACTGCTGGTCTATTCCAGCATCGATCCTGTCACTGAACCGATCTCGGCTGGTGAGCCCGATCAGTGGGTCACTCTGATCTGGTCTTCCGAGGAGCAACTCATCGAGTACTCCTTGCTGCTTCAACCCGACTCCACAGGCCAGTGGCAGATTGATCTGCTCCTGACCCGAGGTGTCGATCTCGGTGGAGCGATGTGATGGACTCGGTCTATCTCGATTTCAATGCAACGACACCCATCCATGCTGAGATTGCTCACCAGATGTCCGGTTGGCTCCTTGCCGGGGAACCATCCAACCCATCCAGTTTGCACAGTCACGGCAGGGAAGCGCGTCGGTTTCTCGAGGAAGCGCGCCAGCGACTTGCTACCTATCTGCGTGTGGATCCTGCAGAACTACACTTCACCAGTGGTGGCACCGAATCCAACAACCTGGCGATGTTCGGGCTGGCACCTACCGATGCTCCGCTTCATGTCGGCGCCACCGAACACCCTTCGATTCTCGAACCTGCGAAACAGCAGTGGCAGAAGGGCCGCCCCGGAGGCTTGCTCGAGGTGGATCGCTTCGGGCGCATCCAGGAATTCGAGGTGGTGGAGGGCGCCCTCTACTCGATTCAATGGGTCAATAACGAGACCGGGATCACTCAGGACATTTCAGCCCTGGCGACACGTATTCATGATGGTGGGGGCCGGTTACACATCGACGGGGCTCAGGGATTTTTCCGCCTCGACCCGACGCTGGCTGAACTCGGCGTCGACTCCGCATCGATCACAGCGCACAAATCCTTTGGTCCGATCGGTGTCGGCGCACTCTGGGTCAGAAGCGGAATGCTCATCGAACCGGTGATCCGAGGGGGACCCCAAGAGAAGAAGATCAGACCCGGTACCGAGAACCTTCCAGCCATTCGAGGACTTGGACTGCTCGCAGAAATCGCCGGGCGAACTCCCCTCTGGAGTCTTGACCAGCTGAGGGATTCCAGAGCCGCTCTGGTCGCCAACCTGGAGTCGGTTCCCGACACACGCATCGTCGAGCACCAACCACAGGACTGGCCCGGCTGTCTGCACATCGGATTTCTTGGCATCCATGCCGAAACACTACTGGTCAGGCTCGATATGGCAGGGATATCCGCTTCCAGCGGTTCTGCATGCTCATCCGGAGCAAGGGAGCCGAGCCATGTACTGGCGGCGATGGGTGTCGAGCACGAATGGATCCGTGGCTCCATTCGCCTGTCGCTGGGGCCGACCTGCAGTGTTGACCGGATGGCCAGTGTGGGATCCCAGCTGGCACGAATTGTTTCAGAGCTGCGTCAAAGAGATCTCCAGTCTCCTCCCATCGCATAAAAAATACACCGGGGTCTCGACGTATCGAGACCCCGGCAGAGAAGGGGGGGAGTGCATTGGAATCTTCGGATCACTTTCTCATCTGGCTCCAGTACTCTTCTGGCATCTCCTGGGCCAGTTTCAGTGCACCTTGCGCACCTGCGTAAACCGGATCGTCGACAATCATGACTCGGCCTCCGCCGAGTGCTTCCAGTCCCTGTTCGAGGGCTTCCTGGAGGCCAAAGACTTGCGATCCTCCGCCGCTGACGATGATCCTGTTGCGGATACGATGCTGGAATTCTGGATCGAAGGAGGCTACCAGGGATTGAATCCCTTGTGTAATCCACGGGACCAGTTCCTCGACGGCACTTCGTAGTTGCGGAGTGATGTCGATCTTGGTTGGGCAACCGGCCACGGGAAAGGTCACCAGAGCGCGATTTTCGGTATCGACCACGCTGCTGAAACGCTCCTTGGCGGTCTTGATCATGTTCGTTGTGAATTGAACCTGGGGGTGGGCCTCACGTATCAATTCTGCGAGCCGTTGATCGACATAATTTCCGGCCCGAAATACGGTGACCTGGTCTTCTACTCCGGGCAGGCTGCCTGCCATCCGGCACAGGTCGATGGTGCCAGCACCGATGTCGATGACGATGGCATTCTCCAGAGCACCGACGGCGTATGCGACGGAAAAGGGTTCTGATACCACCATCACACCATCGATGCCTGCGTCCCTGGCCAGATCCACGATCGCCTGCTTGTTCGCGCGTGTGGCTTCGGCTGGCGCACCGATCACGGCACAAACCGCCTGATCGGGCCTCGGATTACTGGCCTTTCGCAACTGGGCCAGAAGCGTGACACCCGCCTTTCGCGACGCTTCCCTTTCGTTACCGCTCAACTCGGTGAACGCAAGATTTCCTGCGCTCAATGGGTAACAGGTATTGAGTGCCAGCCGATTTTCCAGCACAGCGTCGCCCACAACGATGCTGGCGCCCAGTACCCTGGCAGATACCGAGTCCTTGGGCCAACCGACCAGGCTCGCCATCACTTCACGGGCACCATTGGAACTGGCGATGGCGCTTCGGCTCGTCCCCAGATCGATTCCAACATGCAAGATACTCGTCTTGCTGCTGACCCATGGGGCGGCCACATCTTTGTCACTGTCTTGTTGCATCTTGTTTTCCGGGGTCATGACTACCTTCCTTCTCGGTCCTGTGATCGTGTTTCTCCGGTTGCTGAGTCTTCTGCAAGGGATCGAAGAGCCACATTTGCCTGAAACAGTTGATCCAGGAGTTCTGATTTCTTGTTGTCAAAGGGGGACTTCACTTCTAACTCGTCGATCGCTGGATCGCCCTCGCTGGCGAGAGCGTGATCGGTCGCCTGAAGTGCAAGCGTCAATTCTTCGATCCTCATTTCGAGCCTTTCGACCTGAGTGCGTTGGGAATCTCTTACCGTGGCCAGCTCGGATCTCCAGTCGCGCGCAATCAGCCGCGACAGTTGCACGAGCAGCGCCTTCTCTCTCTGTCCAAGCGCTCCAGTGGAGGCACCTGTCGAGGGCCGTGGTTGCTGTGCTTGCGGCGCCTCGGTGGGCGCAGCAATTTCTCTCGATGGGACGGCCACTTCCGGCAGATCCGCAGGAGGCGGCGGGGGGCTGGTGGGGGGAGCCATCAGATAGCTCTGGGCTCGATCCAGCAACAGTTCCCGTTCCTCGACACTGATCTGGATCTCTTCTAGCAACTCGGTCAGCGCTCTCGCGAGTGCTTTCCTGGCCGTGTCTCGCAACTGGCTCGCAGAGACGACTCGCAACTTGTGGATGCCCTTCTTCTGAAGGTCTTGCAGTTCGTGCATGGAACTGGCTCGAAGCGACCAGGGGCTATCACTGGCTTCAGGAGTCATCTCGGTCCTTTCTGCTGCAGCCGCGGGAGTACCGCAGTGCTGGTGGAGGGGAGGCAAACGGCGTGCCCGCAACCGATCGAGGTTCCCGGCAGGATCGCCGCACCTCCCGACCCCAACTCCGTACCGATGGCGACCCGTGTGTCCCGGTTGTTGACAATCGGCAGCCTGTGTCCTATCCGAGGTGAGGGGGGGGGTGCCGAAAAGAGGGATCGGGTGCTACAATAGGACCATCTGACACGGATTCCGCGCTGGAACGGTCGTCAGTGCGAGGATGCGGTGAGTCCCGATTCGGGTCCCTCGCCACCAAACGGGCCTATAATCAGTCCCGGTGCCATCCTCTGGATCGAGTTACCAGTCGATCCTCGCCCAGGATGTGCGCGCCCGAACAGGAGTCTACTCATGGTTCACCTTCGTACCCCGGTGCTTTTCATCGGCCTGCTCTTGCTGATGGTCATCTCGACACCACTCGCAGCACAGAATCCTGATTACATCTTTCATTTTGATACCAGTAGTTCAGGTCCTTCCGGTGCTGTCGTCACCACCCGAGCGTTGATCGATAACAACGGTGGAAATCTTGCAGGCTGGTCGATCGCCATCTGTCACGATTCCGCAATGGAGGTGATCGAGGCGGTCAGTGGATCCGCACCCAATACAGCCAACGCCGGCAGCCCAGCAGATTTCGATGAGCTGAGCCTGTTTCCCGGTTTTGGAGTGCGGCAGGGTGTTGTGATCAATTTTGTCGGACAAAATGATCTTCCCATCAACACGGACCATGAGGCGATCGTGATGCAGGCACAGTTGCTGGGACCGGACGACACCTTTGCAGCCATCGATTACTGCACTGCGATTTTTCCAGGTGACTCTTCAGAATCGGAAAATCTGGCAGTGGCTCCCGGTGGAGTGGCCATCGAACCGACGACCATCGATGGACTCATCGAGATCGGAGGATTGCTTCCTTTCGAACTGAGCGCCTCGCCCTCAGCGAGTAGCGTCGAGCAGGGACTCGATGTGGATGTCCAGATGCTGCTGGATGCTCCCGTTGAGAATTACGGATTTTCCTTTGGCTTCGCCCACTCTGGCGAGGCGTTGATCCTACTGTCTGCCGAGGCTGGTGCCGCCCTCACAGCTCTCAATGGTGGCGACGGACCGGAATTCCTGGCCCTGGATATCGATCCGGTGGGAGCAGACGGCCTGATCGCCGCTTGTCTCTACTCGGTCTCCGATCTGACGACGCTCCCTGCGGGCAATGGCCAGGAGTTGATCATCGGCCACTATCAGGTTGCCGACACGGCACCGATCGGCAGCACCGCTCTTGATTTCACCGATACCCTGGTGCCGCAGGTTTCTTCACCTCCGACAGCCATCGTGGTTTCGCTCGGCCTGTCCGGATCCGTTGTCCAGACATCGGGCACCAGTATCGAGATCCTCGAGGGGGTCGTCGGTGTCCAGTTCATGCGCGGCGATTTTGATGGAAACGGCGCTCTCAACCTGGGCGATCCGGTGAATCTGCTCGATTACATGTTCAGCGGCGGAGCCGCCTCCGCTTGCGAGAAGAATGGCGATATCGATGACAGTGGCAGCATCGTGCTGGGAGATCCGGTCCTGCTGCTGACCTACATGTTCTCGGGAGGAGAGCCTCCTGCTGCGCCATTTGACGAATGTGGAATCGATCCCACCGAGGATGATCTCACCTGCGAGCAGTTTGACGCCTGTCCCTGAGGCGACCGGGACTTTCCAGCGCATGTGGTGTCTTCTAGGATAACTGCGAGAGGGGCACGCGCAGGTGGTGGAGCCGGGAGCAATCGCGATCCAATTTCCTGAGGGGGCTCGACCCGCCTCCGCACAGACGGTGCGGGAGGCCCCTCGGGATTCTCAAACCGCCACCCGGATTCCAGCGCCGGGGTCCGTCATATCTTCAGATCCTTCTCAGGACGCCGCTGAGGTCCCCACGGTAGCGACCTTGATGCAATGGCGAGTGCGTGCGGGAGATACCGTCGAGGAGGGCCAGGAGTTGCTGCTGGTGGCTCTCGGAGATCAACTCCACGCGGTTCCCTCTCCGGTGGCGGGTATCCTTCTCGTTCACTGGTCAGAAGCGGGCGATCCGATCGGCTCCGGGGAAACCCTGGGCTGGATCCGACCGCGGCTGGCGATCCAGGACTGAACACGTGAGGGAGCAGTGGTGGGTGGTTTCTATCCACAATTGCCGAGATGCCGGGTGCCATCGGACAATTTCCAACCGCAGTCGTAATCCCTGACTTCTTAGCACCTTAGAGTCTTGGTCCTGGACCCCATGCGAGACACTGGCCAGTATCTGATCACTCCGTCCATCTCCTGCCTCGCCCACGGTTTCCGCTAAATCGTCCTAAACTCGTTCCAAGAAGTGGCTTGGGGTGTCGTGGATGGGGAGTCGTCCGATTGGCACGGACAATGCTTATTGCTGGTGGGCTCTTTGGGACAGGGGAGCTGGAGAGATCACTCTTTACGGAGACCTCTCGTGCAAGGCCACCCACCTGCAAAGGTTCGGTGTACCTCCCCGGGGCAGCGTAGCTGCCTTCCTTGCTTCATTTCTTTCCGAGGAGGCGCCATTTCCCCGATGGCGCCTCTTTTTTTTCATCTGTCATCGACCGGCGCACCGTGGACAGCTCAAGCCTGTTGCCTGGAGATCCTGGCGCGGGTCGATCTGTGTTGCACCGGAGAGACACCCTTCTGCAGACCATCGGGGTGGACCACCTCTACCGGCTTGCGAGCGATGGAGATGACGATCCCGATCGCCAGCAGTGTCACCACGATCGAGGTACCGCCGTAGGAGATGAGAGGCAGTGGCAGTCCGGTCACGGGTACCAGACCCACCGTCATCGCCTGGTTGATGGCTGCCTGGCTGCCGATCTGTGCTGCCAGTCCGACGGAAACCAGTCGCCCGAAGGGGTCGCGACAATTCCAGGCGACTCCCAGCATCGTCAGGATCAGCACGAGCGTCCCGATCAGAACCGAGATGGTCCCCACCAATCCCCATTCCTCACCGATCACGGAAAAAATGAAATCATTATGGTCTTCCGGCAAGTACCCGAGATCGTGGTGGCTACCGAGATGCAATCCCTTTCCCGTCGGCCCACCGCTTCCCATCGCGATGATCGATTGAGCCACCTGGTAGCCACCGGCAGATTCCACCGCCACGGCACCCACTCCAAGATAGGAGAGAATGCGTTGCTGCTGGTAGTTGTGCATCGTCGGCCATGAAAAACCAGCAAGCACGATCAAGATCATGGCGAGGGTTGCCAGTTTCTTCCATTCGATCCCCGCTACCCAGAGCATCGCCGCCACCGTAGGAACCAGGATCAGGGCAGTACCCAGGTCGGGTTGAGAGGCGATCAGGGCAAAAGGAATGACCGCCATCAGGGTGATCTTGAAGAGGTCGCTCCATCGCTCCAACTGCTTGCCCGGTCTCAGGGCAGTTGCGATGACCATCACGGTGGAGATCTTTGCCAGTTCCGATGGTTGCAATCCAAAACCACCGATGCGGATCCAGCGCACCACACCGCCCTCGAACCCCTTCCACACCAGCAGAAGGAGGAGCAGCGCCAGGGTTCCACCGTAGAAGAGACTCGAGAAGTTCTCGAGTCGTCTCGGAGGAACCATCGAGACCAACAGCAACCCGAAGATTCCGACCAGGATCTTTTTCATGTGGCTTGCCGAATAGGCACCAGGAAATCCACCCTCGGAACCATCCGCTGAGCTGTAGACGAAGATGGTGCCGATCAGCAAGAGCCACAAGCTGGCCAGAATCAGCAATGTTGCCGGGCCGGCCCAGCCAGTCTTCCAGTCTCGAAGCCCGTTTCCGATGTCAGGGATCATCGTCGCAGCTCCAGGCCGCGGTGTTGTTCGAGCCATTGCAGGATGTCGGCGAGCAACGGTGCACAAGCTTCACCGCCGCCGGAATCAACACCCTGGGCAGAGATGGCGAAGGCGATCTCTGGATCGACCACCGGCGAAAATCCGATGAGCCAGGCATTATACGATCGAGAACCAGGGATCCTGGCGGTTCCCGTCTTCACGGCGAGATCAAAATCGGAGAGTCGATAGTGGCTACGGGATGCCGTACCTCCCCTGTCTCGGACTGCGGAAACCATGCCATCGATCACGGTTTCATAGTGTCGAATCTCGAAGGAAGGTTGCAATACAGTGCCGGATTCTCCCGCGATCAACTGTATGCCAGGAGTCTCACCACGCTTCGCGATCGACAGTGCCACTCGAGCCATCTGCAGAGGAGTGGTTGTGAAGCCGCGTCCGATGGCGGTTCCAACCGGATTAGTGGTGGGGCGTATGCCGACCGATTCCGATGGGATGGAACAGCCGCTGCCTCTCCACAGACCCAGTTGCGCCGCTCCCTCGACCAGGGCATCGAGTCCCAGTCGCTGTCCCATCTTGTAGAAATAGACATTGCAGGAGCGAGAGAGTGCACTGGTCATGTTCATCTCGAGTCCATACGGATGATTCGCACAGCGGTTCCGGTCCGGTCTCCGTGGATCGAGTAGGCCGTCACAGACGATGATTTCCTGGGGATCGACGACGCCAGCTTGCAGGGCAGTCAGTGCGACGACCGTCTTGAAGGTCGAACCGGGATCGATGGCCCAGCCACTGACGCGATCATGGAACCAACCGTCTGGAGACTCGGATCTATTTCTGTACAGATCTCGATCTCGATAGACCTCCATCCCCTGCCGGGGCAGCGAGGCCCAGCCCATCGCCCTGCCGTCGGAGACATCCAGAACGACGACCGCGCCCTGTTCGATCTGCCTCGACAGCAACACCTGTGCACACCAGCGGCTCATCTCAACATCCAGAGCCAGCACCACATCCTTTCCGGCGACCGCCTGAGCAACCTCGAGGGGTGCGCCGACCGAGCGGCGCCGGTGATCCATGATCCGAACCTCAGCTCCAGGAATCCCGCTCAAGCGCTCTTCGAGCATCGATTCCAGGCCGCTGCGTCCGACTCGATCGGCACTGTGATGGGCGAAGGGGCGCAGCGCCTTGAATACTCGAAGATCACGCAGGACCAGTCGGTCGATGATGGGCTCCTGGCGCAACTTCCAGCCCTCGACGATCTCAGCTGTGGGCAATCCAGTGTGTCCCATCAACTGACCCAGAAATGGATCCTGCGGATGCTCACGATCGTGAGCCTCCTCCAGGTGTATTCCAGGCCACCGTTGCGGATGGGAACTGATTTCGACGACCAGCTGCGAGGGGATCTTCTCGTGAAGCGGGTGACGCTGGCGTCTGAAGATCCACTCTCGCTCCTGGACATCGATGGATGAATCCTGGACACGTTCGTAGGCCTCCTCGACCCGAGCCCACAGTTTGCCGGGATCCAGTAACAGTCGCTTCTCCAGCTGGCGAATCGCGATTTCACCTGCAAAGAGAACATCCGGATCGACCAGTACCGTGTACTCGTCCCCGGATCGCACTGCAGTGATCCCCGGAAAGTCCTCTGGCCTTTTTGCTACTGCCCTCGCCACCTTGCTTCCAGAGTCCTGATCCAGGCGACTCAGCCACGGATGCGGAGGAAGGTCTGACTCGCTTCCGAAGTGGGGGCGCAACCTGGCCCTGGCCAGTTGAAGCGACTTCCAGAGTTCCATCTCTTGCCAGGGAAAATCCTTGTCACTTCCGCGCAGGATGTGAGCCAGGCGACGAGCGACCCAGCGAACGGGTTCCAGTTCTGAAAGCAGAAAGGTGGCTCGAATCACCGGGGTATCCCTCGCCAGTTCTACGCCGAGGGTATCCACGATCCGTCCTCGAGGAGCAGCCGCATATCGAATGGAGCGGTGAACACTGGAGGCCCGAAGCGCGTGTTCACGCCACTCCACGCCTTGCAACTGAACCAGCCGCCAGCCGATGCCGACCGTCATCAGGATCAGCACCAGGGCCAATGTCAGGATCCTCGAGCGTTGCATCCTTCTACTCTCCAGACCACCACTGGTCCCATCTTCACCGAACAAGCACACATCAGAGGGGGTATCTGGCACTCCTGAGCAAGGGGGCGGCCAGATCCAGAACAGGCAACATCAATGCCGTGAACAGTATCGAAAGCCAGCAACCATGTACCAGGAAGATCAGTCCTGGAACGACCCCCGCCAGCAGCCACTCCTGGACCATCGATGCGATCAGCAGGGCGGGAATCAGGATTTGAAGCCTCTTCCAGCGGTGGTGGGGATCGAGAAGTTGACGAAACCATCGAACCGAGAGGATCAGTGCAGCCACCGGGAAGACCACTTCAACCGCGCTGGAAATGCCACCCAGGGATCTGTAGATACAGATCACGAAACCGACAATCAGCAATCTGGGCCAGCGATCGACCAGCGCCAACCAGGCCAGAAAGATCAGTGCAGGATCAGCGACGCCTCCCGATTCGACCACGAACGGGCGGTAGGCTCCCACGGTAAATATCGATAGCAGGGTGAGTGTGATCAGCCAACCGAGTCTCATCGATGGCTCGCATTCAGGAGGGGAGACAGCACCAGAATTTCCTGGCTGCTATGAAGTGCCCGAGACAGCTGGATCCTGGAATCACTGACAGGAATTCTCGAATCGGAAACGACACCCAGGATCAGTCCCTCGGGGAAAATGCCCCCTCCGCCGTGTGTTCTGAGGACCAGGGCATCCGTGATCTGAATCGGATCGATCCGTAGTCGAGGGTGTCCGTATCCAGTGCTGGGTCCGCCAGCGAAAATCCCCGCATGACCGACGTCATCGACGAAGGGAATCACGAACGCAGGATCATCGGCAAGTTGTACTCGACTCCAGCCCTCTCCGACTGCGGCGATCTTTCCCACCACTCCGGAAGCACCGATCACTCCCATTCCGATCTCCAGGCCAGCCTCGGTGCCACGGTCGAGCCTGGCCGAGGATCTTCTGGGCGCCGGGTCCAGTAACGGAGTCAAACGAGCAGGAATCAGCAAAAAACTGGAACCCGCAAAACTGGCTGAAAGGTAACGGTCCAGGAGACGCTGGCGGTCGAAGATCGCAGAATTTTCAGAATCGATCAGCAAGGAGTGTTGCAGTGCCTGCTCCAGCAGTATCTGGCGCTCATCATCCCCACGAAATGAAGCGACGAGGGGTTGAAGCCCGTAGCCCAGCAAGGCCAGGACCAACCAGCAACTGATCGCCCAGTAAGCGCTCTGGGTGCGCTTCACATGACTCCCGTTCGAATCGGACGAGAAGGCCCCTAGAAATCATCCTCGATGGAGTCGAGGACCGAAGAATATTGATCCAGTTTTTCAAGAAAAATGGCCGTTCCACGAGCCACGCAGGTGAGAGGGTCATCGGCGACGCGGACTGGCAATCCCGTGACCTTGCGGATCATCTCATCGAGTCCCCTCAGCAATACTCCTCCGCCACAGAGGACGATGCCTCGCTCGACCAGATCTGCGCACAGTTCCGGATCGGTCTGCTCCAGCGTGGCCTTGATTCCCTCGATAATCTTCTCGACGGGAGGCTGAAGTGCATCACGAATCTCATCACTCGTGATCATGACACTTCGCGGCAAGTTGCCGATCAGATCGCGCCCCTTGACCTCCATCTCGAGTTCATCTTCGAGCGGAAATGCGGACCCGATTTTGATCTTGATCTGTTCTGCGGTAAGAGGACCGACCAGGATGTTATAGGTGTCCTTCATGTACTTGATGATCGCTTCATCCATGTCGTCTCCGGCGATACGCAACGAGACACTGGTCACAACATCTGCCAGCGAGAGAACCGCTATCTCTGTAGTACCACCGCCGACATCGACCACCATACTCGCGATGGGCTCCTCGATCGGGAGTCCTGCACCGAGTCCTGCAGCACGAGGTTCTTCAACCAGGTATACCTTCCTGGCTCCAGCTCTCTCGGCAGAGTTGTAGACCGCTCGTTTCTCGACTGCAGTGATGCCGCTGGGTACAGCGATGACCACACGTGGGCTGAAGAAGCGAGATCGCTTCTGAACCTTGGTGATGAAGTACTTCAACATCGCTTCCGTGATCTCGAAATCGGCGATCACCCCGTCTCTGAGAGGACGTACTGCCTCGATGGAAGTGGGGGTTCGGCCCATCATTTCCTTTGCGACACTACCGACAGCTCGACCATCGAGGAGAACCTGGTTGGTACCAGCTTTCACTGCGACTACGGACGGCTCACTGATCACGATGCCTCGACCCCTGACACAGACGAGAGTATTCGCCGTGCCCAGATCGATTCCAAGGTCGGTGGAGAACCTCCCGACCACGGAGTTGATCCAGTTGTGTGCTATTCGGAAAAGCAAGATAGATACTCCCCGCCCGATCAGGGGGCAGTGGTGTAACACTACCCTTCGATCGGATCCCCGAGGGCCGTTGGCCCTCATTCCCACTTCGGGCTTTCGCAACCTACTGGCCCCATCATCTCTGACAGGTCTCCCGCGGTATTGCACCGCGGACGAAAGCACCCCATCGCCGCGCCCTGGATTCTAGGTGAGGAATCATGCAGAGGCGAGGGGGAGCAAGAAAAGATCCATGCCCTGGGCTTTGTTCGGCCAACAGAAAAGCCTGCCCCCCGGATCGGGAGGCAGGCTTCAATGTTACAGATGAACAGTCAAACGCATGACGCTGCTAGCTAACCCTCGTCAGTATCCATATCGACGTCAGCAAACAGTTTCTTGGCATCCTGCGTGACCCTGCGGAGACCATCGGCTTCCCACTTCTCGGCACTCGTGGTCGGAGAATTGCCCTTGTAGGTCAACTCCTTGAGGCGCATGCCCAGAAGCGTCGAGGCGACGATCAGACAGACCACCGAGATGGCCAGCAAACTGGTCGCCAGGGGGCTTGAATCTTTACGTTCAACGATGGGCTGATCGTACATTTGAACCCCCTTCTAGCTGGACAGCCGTGTCGAGGCTTTGTGCCCCTCACGAATACCGGAATCCTCCTGGAACAGGATGGTGCAGCCGGACATATCGTCGAGGACCTTGGTCACCTGGACTTTGCCGATGAATCGGTTGCCGTCGTAGATGGTGAACTCGTAGCCGATCTCAACATTGTCATCCTTGCCGACAGAAAGCACCACGACACCTTCCTGGACACCGACGACCATGCCGTCGATGGGTGGGGCGGTGGTCACACCGATATCGGGAAGTCGGACGCCAGAGTCCACGATCCTGGAGATCAGCAACTGCTGGTCATCGTAGTCTTCCCTGAGTGCGGTCAATTCCTTGTTGAGGGCTTCCGTCTGTTGAGCCAGCTGCTCCTTGTCGAGCAATGCTCGGTTGCGCAGCCGTTCCGCCAGTTTCTTGGCGTCTCCCGCCTCGTCAATCTCCGAACTCAGTCGTGTGATTTCTTCCTCGAGGCGGGCGATGTTGGAATCCTTGTCCTGGATATGCTCGTCCTTCTGGGCAATCCGGGAATCAAGATCATCGATCTTGGTGCCCAGCTGGGCGACGCTCTTTCTCAGATCTCCGTTGGAGTTCTGGAGGACCAAGATCGAGGAACCCAGTTGTTCCTTTTCTCTCGTCAGGGATTCGTTATTTCTGGTCTTCTCATCGACGACGCCTTGCAGCGTTTCCTTCATCTTCTCCGCCATGGCGACCGTCTCTTCTGCATTCTCCACGGCTGATTCGGCAGCGCCTTTCCAGTCCTTCTGGGACTGGAACAACGTTGCACTAACACCGAGGAAGAAGAGTGCCAGGACGAGATTGATCACCACGAAAAACTTGGCGAGCCCACTCATCTCCAGTTCCTTCCGTTCGGGTGGATCCCCAGCGCTTCGAAAACACTTCGAAGTCGTCGCTGAAGCAGCGGCCTTGCCGCCTACCCGTGCATCATCTCCTCGGTCACTGACCCGTCTCCCCGGGACGTTGGATGATCATCCGACCATCCCATTGCAACCGATTCGAACTCCTTTGATTGACGAGTTCCTCATGGTTGGCCACTCGTTGACCATCCGTTGACCACAAGGTTCTCCAGAACGAGGCAGGGCCCTTGTCGCCCTGCTCGGGATATCGTCCCACTCGAAGTCTGACCTCCTCCGGGAGAGAGGGGTCGTCGACGGCTCAACACGGGGAAGAGTCCCGTCACCCGACATCGACAGGTTCGATTCCAAGTGGCACATATTATCTGCCCTGCGAGAGGGGGTCAAGTTCCCCTGAAACACGCATCTGGGCTCTGGCGGCTCCTGGACGTGGAGGAACAGGCACCCCTGGTGCGGTTCGGTGGCGACGAAGCGGTTGCTGCCGTAGCATCCCCTCGAGGCAGGAGGCCCCTTGTTCACTGGCATCGTCGAGCGCTGTGCCCGCATCGTGGAAACTTCCGCAAACGCCTCAGGAGTGCGTTTCAGCGTCTCTTCAGGCGCATTGTCCTCCATCGACGGCAATCTCGATCCCTGGACGGACCTGGAAGCAGGGGAGAGCATCAGCGTGGATGGGGTCTGTTTGACTCTCCTCCGCGGAGATGGAGATCTCCGTTTTGACGTGGTCGAGGAGACGCTGCGTCGATCGGTTCTCGGCGACCGTGCAGTGGGATCTCCTGTCAACCTCGAGCGAGCTCTGAGGGTGGGAGATCGTCTCGGGGGCCATTATGTCACCGGTCATGTCGATACGGTGGGAACCATCCGATCGATCGAGAGCAGCGGTGAAACCCTCTGGGTCATCGAGTACGAACCCGAAGCAGACTTTCGAACCATCGAGAAGGGTTCCGTGACCGTCGACGGGGTCAGCCTGACCGTCGTTTCCCGTACCGTCGACTCCTTTTGCGTGGCATTGATTCCCCATACTCTGGATGTCACATCCCTGGGTAGCCGCTCGGTGGGGGATTCACTCAACCTGGAGATGGATCACTTCGGTCGCTGGGTTGCTGAACTGAGTTCGCCTCGACAAGGAGAGATCTGATGAGTTCCACTCCGGTTCGTGTCCGGATTGCGCCCAGCCCCACAGGTGATCCTCATGTAGGCACTGCCTATGTCGCCCTCTTCAATCGCACGCATGCCCGACAATCTGCTGGCCAGTTCCTGCTCAGGATCGACGACACTGACCGCACCCGTTATCAGGCCACCAGCGAGGAGAAGATCTTCGAGGCACTCGGGTGGCTCGGGCTGGACTGGGACGAAGGGCCGGACTGCGGTGGACCCTGTGCTCCCTACCGACAGAGCGAGCGCAATCAGATCTATCGCTCCCACACGGATTTGCTCCTCGAGAGGGGTGCGGCATATCGGTGTTTCTGCAGCCCCGAGAGACTCGCCGAAGTGAGACAGGGACAGAAGCAGCGCAAGGAAAGGTTCGGTTATGACGGAGCCTGTCGAGACTTGGACGCCGGTGATTCGCAGAAAAGGGCTTCAGCGGGGGATCCGCATGTGATTCGACTTCGGGTCCCTGAAACGGGAGAAACCCGCTTCATCGATCAGATCCGGGGGGAGATCGTCGTTCAAAACGCCGAGATCGACGATCAAGTGCTGATCAAGTCCGATGGCTTTCCGACCTACCACCTCGCCAATGTCGTCGACGACATCGAGTTTGGCATCACGGATGTGCTGCGTGCCGAGGAATGGCTGATATCGACACCAAAACATGTACTGATCTACCAGGCGCTGGAGCAGCCGCTGCCGCGCTTCTTTCATGTTCCGCTGCTGAGAAACGCCGATCAGTCGAAAATCTCCAAACGCAAGAACCCTGTCAGTCTCGACTGGTTCCGGGAGCAGGGCTACCTCAAGGAAGCATTGCTCAACTTTCTGGCCCTGATGGGCTGGTCTCCTCCCGATGAAGAAGAGGTCTTCGACCTCGATCGTTTCCAGCAAGAATTTCGCATCGAGGACATCTCCACCGGAGCCCCCGTCTTCGACCTCACCAAACTCGACTGGCTCAATGGAATGCACATCCGGAAACTGGATCTCGAGCAACTGCTTCAACGAATTGCCGATGAGGGATTCCTGCCGCAAGGGGTGACTCCCTCGCAGGCTGCCGCAGTACTGCCACTGGTCGTGGAGCGGATGGTGCGGCTGGCTGATTTCGAGACAAAGACCACCTGGTTCTTCTCTCAACCAGAGCCTCCTACTGCGGAAGACCTGGTGCCTCGCAAGGGAAGCCCCGAGCAATCGCTGGAAGCGCTTCAGGCGACCTCAGGGCTGTTGAACTCCGATCTCCCTTTTCAGGGAGAGGCGATCGCCGAGGCTCTCGATGGATTGCTGGCCGAAAAGCAGTGGAAGAAACCGTTGCTCTTCATGCCATTGAGATTCGCACTGACCTCTCGCAGCGACTCACCTGATCTGATCGAGGTGATGGTTGTGCTGGGGAGGGATCGTGTGATCGAGCGGATTGAACGGGCCATCGAGATCTTGAAGAGTGCACCCTGATGATTCCTGCTCGCGTCGACCTTCATCTGCACACCCGGTGTAGCGATGGAATGCTCTCTCCTGCAGAGGTCCTGGAGCGAGCCCACGGTGTGCTCTCCTGTATTTCCATCTGTGATCACGACACCTTGGCTGCCTACAGCGGTCTGGTCGTACCGGATGGGCTCAGGGTTCTCGCCGGAGTAGAGATGACCTGTCGTGCAGAAGCACACAATCTCCACCTGCTCGCCTATTTCCCCGAGGGTCTCGACAGTGACATCGAGGAGTGGATTCTGAAACTGGAAACGGATCGTAGAGAGAGAGTCATGGCCGGGGTGATGCGGCTGCGTGACGACGGGATTCCTCTCGCCATCGCCGACCTCGAACAGGAGTTGCAGGGGGGAGTCCCCTGTCGTTCTCATGTGGCCAGGGCACTGGTGCGTGGAGGGCTGTCCGCCACGACCAGGCCGCTCTACAAGCGGTGGCTCGGCGAAGAGCGATTTGCCAGACCTCGCCTGGAAGCCACCGAGGCGATTGAACGGGTCCATCAATTTTCAGGGTTGGTGTTCTGGGCCCATCCTGCAGCAGTTCAACTCAAGCAGGTGGGTAGATGTCTCGCCGATGCGGGTCTCGATGGCGTCGAGTGCCTGTCACGGAACTTGAGTCCAAAGAACCGCGCAACTGCCAGAGCATTCGCAGAGGAGCACCAGCTGGGCAGTTGTGGTGGATCCGATCTCCATGGCGAAACCGCACGCTCACGTGTAGGGACATACGGAGTCCAGGAAGAATTGATCGATCCAAGATTGATGCAGTTCGAAAGAAAACGCTGATCAACCGCCGAGAGAGTGCAGAAACTCCTCGTTGTCCTCGAAGGACCCCACGCGCTGAGTGAGAAGTTCCATACCCTCGATGGGATTGACACTGGTCAGTACTCTTCTCAGTTTCCAGATCTGATCGATCTCTTCGGGCGTATAGAGTTTCTCTTCCTTACGAGTTCCTGAAAGGGTGACATCGATGGCGGGGAAAACCCTCTGGTCCGCAAGTTTTCTGGAGAGTACCAGTTCCATGTTTCCGGTTCCCTTGAACTCCTCGAAGATCACCTCGTCCATGCGGCTGCCTGTCTCGATGAGCGCTGTTGCAATGATGGTGAGGCTGCCGCCATCCTCGACATTTCTGGCTGCACCAAAAATAGCCTTCGGTTTTTCCAGTGTTTTCGCGTCAACACCTCCAGAGAGGGTTCGACCACTGTGTGCTGTCTCCAGGTTGTATGCTCGTCCCAGTCGAGTCAGGGAATCGAGCAGGAGCACCACATCGCACTTCGCCTCCAGCAGTCGCTGGCATCGTTGAAGCGCCATCTCGGAGACCCGGACATGACATTTGGAGGTCTCGTCGCTCGAAGAAGCGTAAACCTCCGCCTTGACCGTTCGCTTCCAGTCCGTGACCTCTTCGGGTCGTTCATCGACCAGTAAGGCCAGCACCATCGAATCGGGGTGAACCTCGGTGATGGACTGAGCCATCTGCTGCAACAAGATCGTTTTCCCGGTTCGAGGTGGGGCGACGATCAGGGCCCGTTGCCCCTTACCGACGGGTGCAATCAGATCGACAAGTCGCATCGAGATGTTGCCGGTTCCACCGAGCAAGAATCGCTCGGTAGGATCGATACTGGTCATTTCCTTGTAGAAGATACGCCTCTTGACATCTTCAGGGGCGTCGCCGTCCACCGACTCGATCCTGGCGAGGCTGGGGCCGCGTCCTCTGGGTGCCCGACCGCCAACGGTTCCCACGATGTAATGTCCGCTGTGCAACTGGTACTTCTGGACAAGGTTTTTCCCGACATGGACATCGTCCTGCTGGATTCGGAATGATTTCTCGACCGAGCGCAGGAATCCAAAGCCCTGGTTCCCCACCTCTAGAATACCGCGAACCACGGTTCCCTCTGCCAGTGGGGGACCGGAAGGGGCGGCCGCGCTCCTGGGATCGAAGCGCCCCTGATCTCTTGAGTTATCGCGCTGATCCCGACCCTGTCCACGCCGCTGGCCGCCGGATCTACGACCCCGACCACGGTTCGGTCCATTGCCGCTGCCGGAACCACCTCGCGCTGTCGAGGTGCGCGAACGGCTCCCTCGGCTGCTACGACGACGGCGGCCAGATCCATCTGAATTTCCGGACGAGCTGTCCTGGTTCACTTCTACTCCTTGAGATGCTCGGGGGGGTTGCCCCTGAGGGGATCATCCTTTGCAGGTAAACTGGCGAGTGATCTTCCGTTTCCTGTCAAATGCGCCATCCGCTGCCAGCAACTTCGGTGGACCCCAA
>JAYZBV010000114.1:0-44323 GCA_036338595.1 Planctomycetota bacterium
TTTCATGTTGGTGGGCGATACAGGACTTGAACCTGTGACCTCTACGGTGTGAACGTAGCGCTCTAGCCAGCTGAGCTAATCGCCCCTGAAATTCTAAATTGGTGCCGAAGAGAGGACTCGAACCTCCACCCGGTGTGAACCGGACCAGGACCTGAACCTGGCGCGTCTGCCAGTTCCGCCACTTCGGCACTCTCCCGATGGAATAGCCCTGTTGGCTTCAGATGTCAAGTCTACCGTGATGAACTGGTAGCAACCGTGGTACAAAATCGGCTCTGGCACCGCCGTGTGCCGCCCCTGAACCGAAAGACCAGAGGTCGATGAAGATCATCGCTCAGAACCGCCGAGCCCGGCATCAATTTGAAATTATCGAGACTCTGGAGGCGGGCATCGTCTTGCAGGGATCGGAGGTGAAGAGTCTCCGCGCCGGCAATTGCGAGATCGTCGACGGCTTCGTTCGCGTCGATGCCGGGGAAGCCTGGATGCTGAAGGTCCATATCGGCGAATACAGTCACGGCGGATATTCAAACCACGAGCCGACCCGGAAACGAAAACTGTTACTTCACGCCAGGGAGGTGAACCAGCTGCGCGTCAAGATGGAGGAGAAGGGGCTGACGGTGGTGCCGTTGAAGATCTACTTCAATCCCAAGGGACGCATCAAGGTCGAGATCGCTGTGGGTCGCGGCAAGAAGACTCACGACAAGCGTCGCGCCAAGAAGGACCAGGAGATGAAACGAGATATCCAGCGCGCGCTTCGCAGAGGCAAATGATCGAGACCGCTGGCGCCCTTACTGCGGTAAGGAGGTCGCCCGCTTGCAAAGACTCGCCAGGAAATCCGCCTTCTCGGTGATATCGGAGGAGCCATCCCGTGCCAACTTTTCGACCTCGGAAGCAGCCTGGAAGATCGGATTGAATCCGTAGATTCCTGCCGCTCCCTTCAACTGGTGAAGCAGATCCGCTGCCGCATCCAGGTCACCCTTTCCGATGCTGGTCATGATTCTTCCGGTGCGAGAGGGCAACTCGGCGACAAATGCAACCACCAGGTCCTGAAACTCTGGGTCGTTGGCCATGGTGCTGTGGATCGGTGTGTCTGTCATTTATCTCCAATTTTCGGGGTACCGTCTGTGAGAATGGTAGAGATGATGGACAACCTTGGGAACCGATATCCTTGCTGAAGCGTCATTTTCTACAGTAGGCTGGATCATCGGTGGATCTCATCAGGCGCTGGCCTGGGCCAGAATTGCCGAGATCCAGCGATCAATTTCGCTGCAATGGCATGAATGTGAAGGGGGCGAAACGGTTTCGACCGGACGTCGGAACGGAGAGTGGCAGGTGGAGGTTATCCGGAGGCCTCCTAAAACACCGGATAAAAACTTTTTAACTGCGAACAACAACTTCGCATTGGCTGCCTAGTTTAACTAAGCGCCCCTTCCACTGCGGTCTGTCCGGGATCGTAACTGGAGGGCAAACTTTCCGGACTTGGCCGAAGAAGACCCTGCCGGTGATCTTCCAGGCGAGATTGAACCGGCGCTCACGGCTCGGATCCTGTCCGTTGGAGCCGTTCGTGAGGCAATAAATAACGGACTATGCCTGTAGAGACTCTTCTGGAAGCGTTTCGGGACCCGGGTTCGACTCCCGGCGCCTCCACTTTCATGCCATCGACGATCGCTCCATCGCTCACCGCCGGGGTGCTGCCTCGCAGCGGCAGCCCTCACTGGATCCGTTGCAGTGCTGCAAGAGGAGTTCTGCCTTGGCTCGACGTGCCAACGCCCCGGACGGGGGAATCATCGTGTGGAAGCCGCGCGGGCCCTCCTCGCGGGCGCTTCTCGATCAGGTGCAGCAGCGGCTCCAGTGGCGCGGGCTCGGCCACTGCGGCACCCTCGACCCGCTCGCCAGCGGAGTGATGGTGCTGATCGGGGGTGCCGCTCGGCGATTCCAGCAGTTACTGACCGGTCACGACAAGCGCTATCTGGCCACCGTCTGGCTCGGCGTCGCCAGTGGTAGCGACGATGCCGAGGGACCGCTCTCTTGTCCCGTTCCGGCACCTCGATGGCCGACCACCGATCAAATTGTTCATCAACTCGAGAAGATGACAGGTCAGATCGAACAGGTGCCGCCGGCCCATAGCGCCGTTCGAATCGCCGGTCGCCGCTCCTACCAGCGAGCTCGAGCCGGCGACACCACGGCGCCGCCAGCGCGAACGGTGACGGTGCACTCGATGCAACTCATCGAGCACGATCAGCAGCGGCTCCGTCTCGAAATCGCCTGTGGCTCCGGGACCTATATCCGCAGCATCGCCAGAGATTTGGGGCAGAAACTGGGTTGCCAGGCCTCCCTGATGGCGCTACGCCGCAGCGCCAGTGGCGCACACGACGCATCGATGGCGGTGCTTCCCGATCGCGTCGTCGCCTCCGACTGGCTCTCTCTCGAGCAGTTGCTGATCGCCCAGCCTCGTATCGAGGTGAGCCGCGAACAGGCGCTTCGGCTCGCTCAGGGGCAGAGGTTGCCCGTCGATGAGGTCACAGGATGCGACATCCTGGCAGATGATCTGGTAGCGGAAGGTGGTGCCGAAGGGCCTCTGGTGGTGTGGAGTGAGGATCGGGTCCGTGGCCTGGTTCGCATCAGTGATGGAGTGCTGCGGCCCCGTCGGTGGCTCGCATCCAGCGACAACGACACTTCCGATCAGAGGCGCATCGACGCCACTTCTGCCTGACGAACTGCCGGTCAGGGGCGCTCCAACTTGACGGCGTCGATGGTGATCTTCTTCGGATGCGAGGGGGGTACCGTCATCAGGTAGAGCGACAGCAGGTCAGACCAGGCCACCGACGCATTCATCGACAGTTCTCTCTTCAGGTCGATACGGAAGTGATTCCAGCCCGGTTTTTTGAGCGTGAAATGGTGGTAGTAGCAGTCTCTTTGCAGAAGACCCGCTATTCCACCCGCCCCTGCCCACGCCCGATTGGGGCCGATCTCGTCCATGCCGAAGAACAGTGTGAACTTGCCGAAGTTGTCATCCTCATTGAAGATGGAGAATCGGATCCAGCGATAATCGTCCATCACCAGTTCACCGATGGAAGCCAGCGGAAGGCGACCAAAACTGAGTCCGGCAAAACCCTGTCCTCCGCCTGAGCGCCATTCGAGCGCGCCCTTGCCCTCGGTGATGCGGTCGGGATCCTTGGTCAGCCGGCTACGATCCGCCGGCAGAGCCTTGCGTGCGGCAGCCTCGACCTCGACCGGCTCCGCCTCGAAGCAGGCCAGGTCGAGGAACAGATGCGGATAGACTTCTTCCTTTAACTGCTCGATCGGGCTCACCAGCGGGGTCGCGGCGTACTTGCCATGGAGACTCAGGGCTGCGATCCACGCCTTGCGGTATTTCTTGCGCGCGAGATCTTCGACTGCGCGGTCGAGTGCCTTGCCGCCCTTACACGCTTTCTCCCAGGAGGACACCATCGATCGAGAGTCCTTGTCGGCAGTGCCCTTTCGTGCGGTTGCAAAGGATCGAGTCGCTTCTCGCCATTGGCGCTTTTCAAACAGTTCGAGCCCCTTCTCGAACTGCTGCTTCGCCTCGTCAGTCTCGAAACTGGGTTGTGGCGATTCCTCCTCGGCGGGACTCTGTGCGGGATCTGCATCCTGAAAGGAAGGCCCCGAGGTGGCAGGCTGGACCAGGACCATCGACAGCATCAGGGCGAGGAGGCACCGAAACGTCGGTGAGAGTGAAGATAGTGGCACCATGGCAACTCCTGTCGACATCCGCAGTGGCGGATCACTGCGGATGAGATGTTCAGTGTCGTTGGCCAGTTCGCACCGTGATGGAGTCCATCGCGGCGTTGCGCAGAGGTTCGACCTGCCTCGATTCTTTCGGTATTCTAGTCGCACAGAAGGGAGCGTCCAGTGACACCCGATTCGGTTCGCCCTGATCCCTGCATCATCCTTCTCATCCTGTCCGTGTCGGGTCTGCTGGCCGGGTGCGTGGATCAGCAGCCACCTTCTGGGGATACTCAGCCGGTCGCATCCCGATCTGCGAATCCCATCGAGGCTGAAGACATCGAGGGGCTCAAACGCGAGGATCTCCCCGCAGTCACCGCCCAGATGCGGGAAGACGCGACTTCACGGGTGATGGGGGCGTGCAGCCGTTGCCACGCACCCTTGCCTGCAGACACCTTGCCGCGTGCTGCCTGGGAGAAGGTGGTGCTCTCGATGGCAGATATGGTGGGCGATTGGGGACAACCGGCGGCCACCGAAGAGGAACTCGCCATCGCCTTGTACTGGTACGAGCAGCAAGCACCGCTGAAACTGGATTACAGCCGCCACCTGCCGGAGCAACAACTTCAGTTCGAGACCATCTCCCTGACTCCGAGAGGACTCGAATCGGAGCGCATTCCTGCGGTCTCCGATCTGATCCGATGGGAAAGAGCCGATGGCCAGGGACGAGCGATTCTCGTCTCCGAGTTGAGAAGTCGTCGCTTGATGGTGCTTCCTCATGGCGATCTGAAGTCGACCCGGCTGATGCCATTTCTTCCAGGTGTCGATTTTCGATATCCGGCAGCGCTGAGTTCATGCGAGATCGATGGAAGCGGAGATCCTGAAGTCCTGGTCGCCTCGATCGGAGGAATGAACCCGGGGAACGAGGTCAGAGGTGGTGCCTGGCTGGCGACATCCGACAAGGGGCGCTGGAGTGCCCGTCCTGTCGGAGAGAAGCTGGCGCGAGTCTGCGATCTGAAAGGGAGTGACCTGGACGGCGATGGAGATGTCGATCTGGTCGCCTGCGCCTTCGGATTTCGCGGTCCCGGTCGGCTGGTGCTGCTGCGAGCTGAAGGGGAGACCTTCGAAACCACCGAACTCGACGCGCGGGACGGATTCGTCGCCGTCGTCATCGAGGATGTGGATGGCGATGGAGACGATGACCTGATTGCACTGCTCTCGCAGCAACATGAGGTCTTGATGCAGTTCACCAACGATGGATCCGGAAATTTCTCGCCCGAGGTATTGATGAACTGGCCCCATGCGGCGTGGGGTTCTTCCGGGCTGGAGGCGGTGGACCTCGATGGAGATGGCGACCGGGATCTGGTCGTGGTCAATGGCGATACCCTCGATGACAACACCCCGAAACCGATTCACGGTGTTCGTTGGCTCGAACGGGTCGGAGATTCGTTTCCCACTCTTCATGAGATCCTGCTCCTTCCCGGCTGCGAACGGGCTGCGGTGGGCGACCTGGATGGCGATGGCGATCTGGATGTGGTCGGCGCGGCCTTCATGCCACAGGTGGATCCTGCGACGTGGAAGCAGTGGGATTCGCTGGTGTGGGCGCAAAATCTCGGGGGCGCGAAGGAGTGGCAGGTGCGTACACTCGAGGTGGGAAATCCAGTCCACTCTGCGGTGCTGCTCGATGATGTCGATGAAGATGGCGTCGTGGATATCATCCTGGGTAACTACGTGTGGCTGCGATCAGACGGAACTCCGACACGAAGGAGCGATTACCTGACGGTGCTGCGGGGGATTCGCTGATGGCAACTCACCGCAGGGATCAACCGACGACACCCTGCTCTTCCGGGCGATCCGGGTCCGGATCATCCAGCGGCTCCGGTTGCTGTGGCATCGTATCCGGTGGCGCTGGCACATCTTCGAGTTGCTTTCGCACCTCTTCGGTCAACTGCTCGTAGAGTTCCCGGGTGCCGGCTTCGAGCATTTGAGGATTCACCATTCGCAGCAACCGTTGCGCGTTTTTCGGCGACCTCAGCTTGTTCTGAATCCTGGCCTCCAGGAATGGAGGCATGGCACGCGCAGGTTCGAGTCTGCGGGCGCGTTGATAGGCATCTTGTGCCGGGTGCAGTTCGCCACCGCTTTCGAGAATCTGTCCCAGGTTGATCCATGCCCCGACATATTCCGGATCGCGCTCGACCGCTTCACGGAAACAGCGCAGCGCCTCTGGAGGATCGAGGGAGACCAGCAGTGCGCCGAGGCTATTCCAGGATGGGGAGTGATCGGGGGCGGTGGTGGTGGCGCTGCGGAATCGCTCCAGAGCCAGCGGTATGTTTCCCGCCTCCTGGGCCAGATGAGCGAGGTTGTGAAGTGCTCTCACATCGCCTGGATCCTGATCGAGACTGCGCTGGTACCACTGCGCCGCCAGATCGGGCTCACCACGCTGCTCGTGGACATAGCCGATGGCCACGGGGTCGATGCAGTAGCCATCCATCAGACTGCGAGCGGGCACCGGAATCGCATGGACCCCGATCAGCAGTGGCACGATCACCAGCAGCGTCCGCCAGCGCAGCCCCAGTGTCACCAATCCTCGCCCTGCGACGACGCAGCCGAGTGCGAGAATCGCAACCCGGAAGCGGCCCGCGACGAAAAAGGACCAGGTGGTCAGTGCCAGTAGCAGCAGTGACACCCGCAACGGTAGGTCATCATCGCGAAGACCTCGCGTGCCGATCAGCAGTCCTGCCAGCATCAGGGCCATCAGCGGTCCACTCGCACCCGGCAACCAGGAGAGCAGCCAGTGGACGCGGTTGCGTTGCGTCTCCTCGATCAGGTTCTTGTTGTTGGGAACATCACGCGCCGAGACCAGTGCCGCGGCCTTTCTTCCCATCTTTTGCAGCCATCTACCGGGTTCCGCGAGGATCTCCTGTAGCGCCAGACTGTAATAGCGACGGCTGCGTTCAGAAGGCAGCCGCAGATCGTCTGACTTTTCCAGCAATTGATCCCAGCGAGGCCCTGTCGCCACCGATGTCAATCCATCCGAACCGATCCCATCACCGGTCCGGTTGCCGATGTAGAAGTTGATGCCGCCATTGGAACTGATCAGCACTGCATCGTGACCCAGCTTCAGGTTGACCGCGAAGATCGGCAACATCGCCATGGCGCAGGTTGCCGCAACGACCCCCGCCCGCATCCACCGAAGATTCCAGGTGCCCTGCTGGAAGCCGGCGACCAGTACCAGCCCCGCGGCCACCGGCAGACCCGTCGCGCGTGTGATGGAGGCGAGCCCGATCGCCATGCCGACCGGTATCCAGGGCGTCACCCGGCGGTCGGCGAAGGCGCTGCAGGCGAGGAATACAGAGAGCAGCATCAAGAAGGTGAACAGGGTCGTATCGAGGAACTGGCTGCAAAAATAGACCGGCATCGCAGCGATCGAATAGAGCAAGCCAGATAGCAGTGCCGCCACTCTGCCCGCAGTCGCAGCGGCGATCTTGACGATCATCCAGGCCGAGCAGGCATCGAGGATGCACTGCAGGATCTTCACCGCCCAGGCGTAGGATGTGGGGACGCCGTGGCCAGTGGTTCCGATGTCTCCCCAGGGTGAGGCGATCAGTGCCAGCAGAGCCGGATATCCAGGGGGCTTCCAGTACGGCGCTCCATGCCCCGGTCCATCCGAAAGAAATCCTCGCGCCTGATCCACATTGGTCTGTTCATCGACGATGGGGAAAGCGAAGGCGGGATCGACGTGGCTCGATTCGGCCACTGACCACAGGCGGATCCCCAGTGCCAGCAAGAACACCATCCAGTGGCTTCGCTTCGCTGTGATCCAGGGTGTGGACTTCATCGGGTCCAGTTCCTCCGACTTACTGCAGGCCCTCCAGGAATTCGAGCCGGCCCTCGATACCTGTGACGATCTGGAATGATCTGGCGGGGCTGAAATGGCCCAGCTTCTCCGGTCCGTTGCGGGTAAATCGGTAGGTGGCCCCTGCCGCATCATAACTGCCGACGATTTGAAAACTGGAATCGTAGATGTTGAAGAGGGAGGTGGTCACCGATGAGCCGCCCCTCACCAGGGTGGCTTCGCGTTGGCCGACGAACCCGACCAGTTCGCCGCCAACCAGCACTCTCGTGTACATTTCGCGACTGACGTCGGTGTCACCTTGTTGGGAGTTAGCCCGGGTATCGGTACTGGCGGTGGGAGTCCCACAGCCACAGATGATCAGCAAAATCATCAGCAAGCAAATTCGAGGAAAGGCGGTATCAAGGTACTTGCTGGAGAAGCTCATTCTTCTCATCCTTTCGCAGGGGGAGGGATCCCGATGGGGGGTCCCGGATCCGAGCCTATCCGAAGAAAGGCAATTCGATGCTGGAAAGCCTATCGGAGCACTCCGGTCTCTTCTACTACCTCTTGCAATGCATCATGGCCATCATCGGTCTGGTCGTCGTCTCCATCGGGTTGCCAGGCCAGTTTCTCCCGGGGGTGGTGGCGCTGGCGATCTGGTTGCTCGGCTGGAGAGGTGAGTCGGAAGAGATGCAAGATCTCGGCCTCGAGGTCGGAATCTTGCTCGGTGCCGCAGTCACAGCGGAAGTGATCGAGTTCCTGTCGGGGTGGATCGGCGGCAAAACGGTCGGTGCCAGTCGCCAGGGATCGATCGGTGCCGTCATCGGAGGCCTGGTCGGCGGCATCTCAGGAAACCTGATCGTGCCTCTGCTGGGGGGGCTGATCGGAGTCCTCGTCGGCACCTTCGTAGGTGCTTATCTGGGTGAAAAGCGATGGTTGGAGCAGCAGGTACGGGCGCAAAACAGCGTCGATGCCAGCGGTGAGCAACCTGTGGTCGTCGGGCTGGCATCGCTGGTGGGGCGTGCGCTGGGTCTGATAGCCAAGATCTCGGTGATCCTGATGATCGGGCTCTATTTCTTCGTTCAGTGCGTCTTGTTGCTGTGGTGACTCGCTGCTGCTGCCGATCTCTGCCAGCGGGCTGCTCCCGCCTCGCTTGACAGATCTGGCGGGGGGGATATATTTCATCCTCTGGCCACTTCAGGAAGCGGCGGTGAACGGCATTGCCGTGCCGGGCTTCACCGAAGGTGGCCAGCGGGGGTGATCCCTGCGGGGATCACTGTTCTGGTTCGCGACTGCTGGGGAAGTAGCTCAATTGGTTAGAGTCCCGGCCTGTCGAGCCGGTGGTTGCGGGTTCGAGTCCCGTCTTCCTCGCCAGTCGCGAACCGTCCCCCCGACCCTCTCACCTCTCTCGCTGCTCACTTGCACCATGCGGGCCTGCCGACGATGCTCGTGGCAGCGCTGCACCATGTAAGAAGGGGAGATCCAGATGAAGTTGGGAGTCTGTTCCTGGTCACTGTCTCCATCCGGCCCCGAGGATCTGGTCGAGAAGGTGCAGGCGACGGGACTCGATGCGATTCAACTGGCGCTCGATCCGTTGCGCCTCGACTGGAGTGGTTCCCACGCCTTCGATGTACTCGAAGCCGCGGGCATCGAGGTACTCAGCGGCATGATGATGATGGAAGGTGAGGACTATTCCACCTTCGAGACGATCCGCATCACCGGCGGGTTACGGCCAGACCAGAACTGGCAAGGCAACATCCGTGCTGCCGAGGAGAATGCTCGCATCGCTGCCGAAGCCGGCATCGAGTTGATCACCTTTCACGCCGGGTTCATTCCCCATGACGCTTCAGACCCTGAGCGAGCCAAGATGCTGGGGCGCTTGCGGCAGCTGTCTGCGGTGTTTCAGGAGGCGGGATGCCGTGTGGCTCTCGAAACGGGGCAGGAGTCGGCAGAGACCCTCGTCGAGGTTCTGATGGAACTGGATCAACCGTCGATCGGGGTCAATTTCGACCCGGCAAACATGATCCTCTACGGTATGGGAGATCCGATCGTCTCGCTCGATCTGCTGGCGCCCTACATCTCCCAGTTGCACATCAAGGATGCGCTTCCCTCCGATCAGCCAGGTCAGTGGGGCAGCGAGGAGCCAGCGGGTGAAGGAGCAGTCGACTGGCACGCCTTCTTCGAGGTGCTCGATCGTCACCAGCTCGATCGCGATCTCATCATCGAACGCGAGGCGGGCGATCAACGGATCGACGATGTGATCCGTGCCCGGGAGTTGCTGGCGGTGCATCTGGGGGGAGCGAAGAGATGAACTCGATCGGTGTCGGAATCATCGGTTTTGGTTTCATGGGTCGGACCCATCTGGAGGCATACCGACGCGCAGCATCGGATGGCATCGATGCTCAGGTGCGGGAAATCTACAGCCTCGATCCACCAGACGCACCGGGAGCCGGAAATGTAGATACGGGCGCCGATTCCGCCATCGATCTGGAATCGCTGGGTATTCGATGGTCAGAAGAGATCGAGCACCTGCTGGCGGCTGACGACATCGACCTCGTCAGCATCTGTACCCCGACCGACACGCACATCGACCTGGCCATCCAGGCTCTCGAAGCGGGGAAGCATGTGCTCCTCGAGAAGCCAGTGGCCCTCAGCAGCGTCGAGGTGGAGCGATTGCAAGCCGTAGACGATGCGACCGATCGGTTGTGTATGCCGGCGATGTGCATGCGCTTCTGGCCCGGCTGGAGCTGGCTTCACGAGACGATGCGCTCGGGAAAACTGGGTGCGGTGACGAGTGCCCACTTTCAACGCATCGGCGCATCCCCGGGGTGGAGCCAGGACTTTTATCTCGACGAGACACGCTCCGGTGGCGCCTTGACCGATCTTCATGTTCATGATGCTGACTTCATCTTCGCCAGTTTCGGGATGCCGACCGAGGTCTGTACCAGCGGTACTCGCTTCCAGCTGGTCACTCAATATCGCTATCCGGATGGCCCCGCATCCGTCGTGGCTGAAGCGGCATGGTACCCCGACCCATCGTATCCCTTTCAGATGAGGTATCGTGTCGGGTTCGAGGCTGCCGTCGCTGATTTCGACATGTCGAGAACCGATTCACCGTTGATGTTGCATCGCGATGGATCGACCCAGGTGATCGATCTTCCGCAGGGAAACGGATACGAAGGTGAGGTCCGACATTTCCTGGAGGCGGTGACCGCCGGTGCCGATCGAATCGATCCGTCGCTGGCGGAAGCGAGTCAGGTCCTCAGAATCCTCGAGGCGGAGGGTGCCAGCATCGACGAGCGGAAGCCGATCACGCTCTGAAGAGATGAAAAAAGGGGACCAGCGCCAGGCCGGTCCCCTCTTCTAGTTTCCAGTGGTCAGGTTCTGGATTATCCGCAGGGCGGGTAACTGTTGCAGTCTTCCGCCAGCTGTCCAGGAGTGGTCCCGCAGTCGGGGTAGGGAGCTGGTGGTGCTGATCCCTCGAGGAACTGGTACTGGATCACGAAGGTCGGATCCGCCACATCATAGCCACCGTCTCCGTTGGCATCGTTGGCCCCATCGCAGTCGTTGTGGGTTCCGCCGAGGAACAGGTCACTGAGCATCCAGATCGCATCGGCGACATCAGTGCGTTCATCATGGTTGGCGTCACTTCGAAGGTAGGCTGTGACGCTGGCGGCATTCAGGGTCACGGTCCCGTCATCGGTGTCTGCTGCGATCGATCCTCCACCGACCACGACGACGTTGGTGACATTGGGGGATCCCAGTCCACCTGTCCAGGTCAACGAGGTCGACGCTCCATCGGTATCCCCGATGAGTGCCGAGGGGATCGTCGAGTAACTGGCCACGGCAACGGTTTCTGCACTGGTATAGCTGATCGTCTCCGCTCCGACGAAGGAGTAGACGCAGCCTATGGTGAAGCCTTCGGGGTAGATGCTCGATTCAGCAAAACTGGGACCGTTGCCTCCATCGAGTGCTGCCACCGGTCCTGTCAGTGTCACGGCTGTGGCTTCGAGCATCGCCTGGTCGTGACCGAGACCCATCGAGAACCCTTGAGTCTGGTTGGGGAAGGGAGCTCCAAGAGCGCTGTTGTCGATCTCGGAGATCTGGATGTCAGTGCTGAAGGATGCGTTTCCGTCATCCGGATTGTAGGTGCCGATGGTATCCTGTGCCGAGTAGGTGTATGCCGGCCCCGGGATGTCGATGACTTCCATCGTTCCTGAGTTCTGCGTCGGTGTCAGGGATGAACCTCCGACAACGGCCACCGTCGAGACATTGGGAGATCCCTGGTTTCCGCAGAAATCGGCAGAGTAGAGTCCAGGCTGTGCAGAAGTCGAGATGTCATAGTCTGCACTCGACATGATGTATCCAACGGTTCCCTCGGCGATGGCGTTACAGCCCGTGAAGCAGATCACGACGCCCTGGGTCCAACCATCTGTATAGATCGACGTCTCATTGAAATCGACATCACTACTGTCCTCCTGGTTGATCCCGGAGATGGAAGCGATGCTGGAATCATGACACATGCCGAAGGACCAGCCCTGAACGGCTCCTCCGCTGCCGATATTATCCAGGGTTGCGGTGATGTTCATCGAGCCGCCGGCGGCTGCGGAATCGCTGCCGGCACTGAAGGTCTGCGCGTGTGTCTGAGTGGCCACGGCAAGGCTCATCAGCAGGGCAGTGGTGACAAGGATCATTCGTATCATGGGTTAAATACCTCCCCGGATAGCGTAATAGTCAGCCCGAGGATCAACACTCCCCAAGGGTTAACAATGGAATACAAACGGTTTACTAACAGTTATGGTGGCAATCCTCTTGTGTGGCGGGCTTGTCCGCAAGTAGTTCTTCGATTCGGCCGCTTCAGAAGCCGGATATGGCTCGAAATCGAGTATTAAGGCTGGATTGTCAGGTTCCGAAACTGGAGTCGGCTGCCGTGGGATTGCAGTTCGATGGGACCTCGATCGGGCAGTGGCAACTCCCTGTTCCAGTAATTCTCGAGCGGTACCGCTTCGACGACGCGCTGGCCATTGAGATCGACCGTCACCTGCTCCCCGCGCATCTCGATTCGAAAGTGATTCCACTGACCCGGTGGATGATCGGCAGCCACGAGGGGCAGCGAGGCGCCCTGCTGGTTGTTGTAGAGCCCTCCGGAACCCTCTGGATGTTGCTCAATATCCCAGATTTGCACCTGAGGAGAGCCACGCAGATAGATGCCGCTATCGCCGCCCGGTTCGATCATCCACTCCAGCTCCAGCACGAAATCGCCAAAATCCTCGATGGTGCAGAGGTGGGATCCATGGCCATCAAAGATCAAGGTCGCATCTTCGATGCTCCAGTGTTTCCTCATGTGCAGGTCGGCCTGAGCCTGCGCTTCCAGGAGTGGCTCTGAACTCATCTCGGCGCGCGAATAGGGGTTTCCCACCAGCCCTTGCCAACCGCTCAAGGTGTTGCCGTCAAAGAGGGGGCGAGGTTCGTTGACGGAGGCGGTGCGGGGGGATGTTTCGCTGCAGCCCTGCAGCAGAGAGATCCACAACAAGGCGAGGGCTGCGGCGATGACGAGGGCTGCGGCGATGAATCGGGGCTGGATCGACATCGGTTCTTCTCCTCGGGGAGAATATGCCACGAGCACGGCAACGGAGCCACCCTGTTCGGTCGTGGCCCCTCCCTTGCCGATGGCGTACGATCTGGACGCCGGAATCGAAGTCCATTGACGACTGAAACCCCGCGGGAGGAGCGTGTCCTTGTCAGAGAATGGATCGAATGGGGCCGAGGCGCCTGCACTCGATGGTGGATTGAAGGTTCGCCTATCGCTGATGATGTTTCTTCAGTACGCCATCTGGGGTGCCTGGTTACCGCTGCTGTGGGATCTGTTGATGAACGCCAAGGGATTCACTGGCTCCGAGGTGGGGAATATCTTTGCCGTCGGGGCGGTGGGAGCGATCTTCGGCCCCTTCATCGCTGGCCAGGTCGCCGATCGCTGGTTCAATACGGAAAAGTTTCTCGCCTTCAGTCATCTGCTCGGAGGAGTATTGGCGTGGCAGATGGCCTCGCTCGACGATTACAACACCTTCTTCTGGTACGCACTGATCTACGGTCTCATCTATTCGCCGACGCTGGCGTTGACCAATAGCCTCTCCTTTCATCACCTTCCCGATCGGGATCGAGATTTCGGCAAGATCCGGCTGTGGGGAACCATCGGCTGGATCGTCGCAGGAATCGGTATCGGCCAGTGGCTGCTTCACAACTACGCCGGCGGATCGTCAGATCATGCCAAGGATCCGGAGGTCTACGCCGGCATGGCGGATGCCTTCAAACTCAGCGGGATCTGCGGCATCACCATGGGTATCTTCTGCCTGTTCGGATTGCCCAGCACTCCTCCGACCAAGTCCAAGGATGCAGACAATGCCACGGTGAAGGCTCTGGGAGAGGTCTCTCATCAGCCGCTGTTGACGCTGTTTCTCATCGCAGTGCCGGTCTCGTGTATCCACCAGTTTTACTTCGTTCACACCGCGCCTTTTCTCAACACCTTTCAGAGTGAACTGGGTGGATCCGACCTGGCCACTAGCCTCAACTCCGTATTCGGAATTGGCGGTGGCGGATTGATGACCCTCGGCCAGATGTCGGAGATCTTCGTGCTGGCGATGATTCCTGTTCTGGCGATGACGCTGAGCCGCAAGAAGTTACTGATGATCGGGTTGCTCGCCTATGCCGCACGGATGGCGATCTTCAGCTACGCGCCGATGCTGGGAGACCTGGGCATGCCCCTGGTGATCCTGGGTGTCGCACTGCACGGGTTTTGTTTCGGTTGCTTCATCTTTGTCGCCTTCATGGTCGTCGATGAAGAGTGCTCGGCGGATGTTCGCGCCACCGCCCAGAATCTGTTCAACCTGGTGATCGTTGGTCTCGGCATCATCGTCGGTAGCAAGGTGGCCAGTTCGGTGGCTGAGTGGGCGGCGGCACGTGTCTCCGAGGGAGATCCCTGGTACGCAAAGACCACGGAGATGTTCCAGGTGCCGATGGCCGCCAGCCTGGCGTGTCTGGTGCTGATGATGTTGATGTATCCCTCCCGGGGGAAGAATGAGGAGGCTCTGTGATCGTTCCTTCCAGTCATCCGTTGCGTCGCCGCGAGTTCCTCGGCGTGCTGGCCGCTTCCACTGCCGGGGCCTTCGTCGGCCTGACCGGTTGCAATTCAGCTCCGGGTCTGTGGGCCAGTGGCCTGGTGGGGAGTGATCCTGTGAAACTGTTTGATATCTCCCTGGCGGAATGGTCGCTGCATCGATCTCTCCAGAGTGGACAGATGACCAATCTCGATTTTCCCCGCGTCACGCGCGAGGTGTATGGCATCGGGGCCGTCGAGTACGTCAACTCCTTCTTCAAGGACAAGGCCAACGACGAGAAATACCTATCGACCCTCAACCAGCGCTGTGCAGATCACGACATCAAGAATCTTCTCATCATGTGTGACGGCGAGGGACGACTGGGTGATCCTGACGAGAAAGCGCGCACCCAGGCGGTGCAGAACCATCACCGCTGGGTCGATGCGGCGAAGTTCCTCGGTTGCCATTCGATTCGCGTCAATGCGGCCAGTGCCGGCAGTTACGACGAGCAGATGAAGTTGGCTGCGGACGGTCTGGCATCATTGACCGATTATGGTGCTTCCAGCGGGCTCAATGTGATCGTCGAGAACCATGGAGGGCTTTCATCCAACGGCGCGTGGCTTGCCGGAGTGATGAAACTCGTCGATAATCCACGCTGTGGAACGCTGCCGGATTTCGGCAACTTCAACCTTGGAGGCGGAAAGAGTTACGACCGCTATCAGGGGGTTCAGGAGTTGATGCCGTTCGCCAAGGCGGTCAGTGCCAAGAGCCATGTCTTTGATGAAGATGGCAACGAGACCAAGACGGACTACAGAAAGATGATGAAGATCGTGCTCGATGCAAATTACCACGGATACGTCGGTATCGAGTTCGAAGGTGGAGGATCGGAGCAGGACGGTATCCTCGCGACCAAGGCGTTGCTCGAAAAGGTCCGCGAGGAGTTCTCGGCGACCTGAAGCGTAAATAAACCCCTCGAAGGAGGAATCAGAGATGACTGACAAGAACAAACCGAATCCGGCGAGCACGGATCGCCGAGATTTCCTCAAGGGCGCTGCAGTGGCCGCAGGTGCCATCGCGCTCAGCGGCAACAGCCTGCTTGGATCCGAGCGAATCGGGGCTGCTCCCGGTGCCATCGCCCGTGCAGCGAGCCGTGTTCCTCTCGGCGATGACGGTCTGGTGCGTATCGGCATCATCGGAACCGGTGGTATGGGAGGGGGCCACATCGGCTCGTTCCTCCAGTTCGCCACTCGAGGCGAGGAAAAGGTCAAGATCGTGGCCGTCTGTGATGTCAATCACAAGCGCCGCGCCGTGGCCGAGAGCAGGATCAACAAGGCCCAGGGTGACGAGTGTGCGATCTACAACGATTACCACAACCTGCTCGCACGCGATGACATTCACGGTGTTCTGATCGCCTCGCCAGAACACTGGCACGCACAGATGGCCGAAGATGCCCTGCTGGCGGGAAAAGATGTCTACCTCGAAAAACCGATGACATTGCGTTTGCCCGAGGCGCTGCGTTTGCGCCAGGTGGTACTGAGCAATCCGGACGTGTTGCTTCAGGTCGGCACCCAGAAGATCATGCTGCCGAAGTACAAGGCGGCTCAGGCGATGGTCGCAGATGGCGCCATCGGTAAACCGACCTTCAGTCAGACCTCCTACTGTCGCAACTCCCGCGACGGCGAGTGGAAGTACTACGGTATCGACCCCGACTGGAAGCCCGGTGTCAATGTCGACTGGGATCGCTGGTGTGGGCCGGCCGGGGTCCGTGACTGGAACCCGGCACTGTGCGCTCGCTGGCGCCGCTACAAGGATTTCTCGACCGGAATCGTCGGGGACTTGCTGGTGCACGAGATCACGCCTCTGATGATGGCGCTCGATCAGGGCTGGCCGACTCGTGTCGTTGCCACCGGCGGACACTACGTCGACAAGGCGATGGAAAATCACGACCAGGTCAATCTGCAGATCCAGTTCGAGAAGGGACACACCCTCATCGTGGCGGGCTCGACCTGCAACGAGATGGGACTCGAGACGATGATCCGGGGCCATCAGGGCACGATTTACCTCAACGGGGGCAACTGCAAGATGGTTCCGCAGCGCCTGTTCGCAGACGATGTCGAACCACAGGAGGTGATCTGCGAGAGTATCGGCAACGATCAGGATGCACTGAGGCGAAACTGGCTCGATTGCATCCGGACGCGTCGCCAACCCGATTCCAATGTCGACCTGGGCACCAAGGTGATCGTTGCGGTCGATCTGGCCACGCGGTCGATGTGGGAGGGGAAGGCGTTCGAGTTCGATCCCGCCTCGATGACCGCGATGAGTATCGGCTAGTCGGCTCGGGAGAATCTGAATGTTGTACAGGGGCGCCCTGCCAGCGATGGGAACTCGTTTCGAGATCGTCGCTGGCGGGGATGACCCGATCCTGATCCAGGCTGCAGTGGAGGAGGCGCTCGAAGAGGTCTCCATCGGTCATCACCTCTGGAATGCTTTTTCCCGCCAGAGCCTGCTGGCTCGCATCCACGAATCCGGTGCGACCCGGGCAATCCCCGTCGATGCCATCACGCTCGACCTTTTGTGCCACTGTGTTCGCCTTCATCAACAGACCGGTGGCCACTTCGACCCTGCCATCGGAACCGATCTCGATCGAGGCGCCTCTCGTCGTGGTCTCGACGCCGTCGAGATCGATAGTGCGGCGGCCACCGTGCGCCTGCTGGATCCTCGTTGTCGGCTCGATCTGGGCGGCATCGCCAAGGGATACGCCTGTGATCTGGCCGCAGAGGTGCTGCGGGAAGCTGGCATCGAATGCGCCTTGATCCACGGCGGCACCAGCAGCGTGGTCGCCATCGGAGCCCCTCCAGGCCGCGAGGACTGGGCGATCGAGATCGTCAGCGGCTCTGGACGGCACGTTTTTCTGCGTGACGAATCGCTGGCAGTGAGTGCCCCGTCCGGAGGCAAGGGGGATGGCCACATCGTCGATCCTGCCGATGGCCATCGTGTGCCCGCGGAGGGGCCGGGCGTGATGGTGAGGGGACCGCATGCCACCGACTGCGATGCCTGGGCCACTGCATTGACCGTTGCTGGCTTTCAGAGCGGTATCGAGCAGAATCTATCCGATCGATACGAGGCCAGTCCTGTCGAGGCGACAGGGGACGCACGCCTCTTGTCACTCGTCAGCAAGCAGCATGGTTCTCGGTAGCGCAAAACTCGGCTGCCTTGGAAGAGGGATGATGGAAACGGACCGTAGAGAATTTTTGAAACAGGGAGCGGGAACTCTGGCTGGAATCTCGCTGCTCCCGGGGCTGGACGCACTGGGCTCGGTGATTCCGGAGGGGTTGCCGGTCGCCATCATCGGCATGGGGCGTCAGGGACGAGCGATCGCTGCCGAGTTGCAAAAACTGGGCGCAACCATCGCTGCGATCTGCGATCTGGATGAGCCGCGCCTGAGGAGTGGCCAGCGCCGAGTCCCGGATGCGACCAGTTACTCCGATGCATCGCAACTGCTGGCGAAGGAAGCCTCCGTGGTGGCGGTCTTCATCGCAACTCCTACCCATCTGCACCGAGAAATTGTCGAGGCTACTCTGGCCGCCGGAAAGCATGTCTACTGCGAAGCACCGCTGGCTCACACCCTGGAAGATGCCCGTGCCATCGCGGCAGCGGCACGATCCAGTAGCCAGTTATTTCAGGCAGGATTGCTCGGCCGCTCCAATCCGGTCTATTCACTGGCACGTTCTTTCTACCGTACCGAGGCGTTTTTGAAACTGGTCTCGATGCGAGCGCAGTGTGCACGCAAGACATCGTGGCGACAGGCCGCTTCCACAGCCGAGCGACAGGCAAGACTCGACTGGCGCCTCGACCCGTCGATCTCACTGGGTCTGCCTGGCGAGTGGGGCACGCATCAGTTCGATGTCATCCACTGGTTCACCGGCCAGTATCCGGTGCGAATCTCCGGCAAGGGGGGCGTGTTCGTCTGGGAAGATGGACGAAAGGTGGCGGATACCGTCAATCTGGTACTGGAGTTTCCGAGGGGACAGTGCCTCGAATACCAGGCGACGCTGGGCAATTCCTACGGCGGACGCTACGAGGTGCTGCACGGTGTCAATTCAGCCTTCAAACTGGCATGGAGTCACGGCTGGATGTTCAAGGAAGCGGATGCCGCCACCCAGGGCTGGGAAGTGTACGCCAACAGGCAGCGTTTCTTCAATGATGAGGGGATCACTCTCATCGCGGACGCGACCAAACTCGCCAGCCAGAACAAACTGAAGGACGGCGTCGGCCTGCCCAATGATTCGCTCCACTATGGCATCGCCGACTTCCTGCGTAGTTGTGGTCAAGGGGATCGCATCCAGTGTGGTGCCAGCGAGGGTTTGAGGGCCACTGCGGTGGGCATCGCAGCTCAGCGCGCCATCGTCGAGGGAGGGGTCGTCGAGATCTCCCCTGATGATCTGAAAGAGGCCTGATTTGATGGTCGGTAGCAACATTGTGGGCCACGGGCTTCGCACCCAACCGATCGGGATTCGCATCGGATTGACCGCACTGGTGCTGGTGTTGCTGGGCGGATTGGCGGCGAGCGCTGCTCACCTCGTGAATCACTACGCGAATCGCGACGAGCGACCGGAGTTGACTCTCGATGACATCAAGGGTGCGTACCACGGCATCAACACTCCTTCGCTGCTCAACTCGGCACTCGAGCGAGGGCATCCGGAGCAACTTCCTGCTGCCGAGAAACAGATCCTGCTCGTCTGGCTCGCCGGCACCCGGATCGTCGAGGATTACGACAGCCTCGATCTGGAGATCCCGCCTGCCGAGATCATCGAAAGCCGCTGCCTGGAGTGTCATACACGTCAGGCGGGAGCAGAGGCGGGCACTCCCAGGCCACCCCTCGAGTACTTTGACGACATCAAATCGATCGCCTTTTCGCGCGAGATTCGCGCCACTCCCGACAGCGTTCTGGCGATGTCGACCCACGCTCACGCCCTCAGTATGTCGATTCAGGGCATCTTGGTGGCGGCTCTGGCGTTGTTGACGCGCTGGCCTGTTCGCTCCATCTCGCTGCTGGTGGCGGTGATGGGACTCGGATTGCTGGGCGATATAGGGGGTTGGTGGATGGCCCGTTTCAGTCCATCCTGGGCTCTGTGCATCGTGATCTCGGGGGCCGGGTACAGCGTCAGCCAGGCGATCTTGCTGCTAATGGTCGTGACGGATCTCTGGTGGCCCAGCAGAGCCGAAGCGAGACCGATCTCTAAAGAACAGCCTGACAAGGAGGAACGATGAGCGAGCAGGATCCTGGTGCGACCCGCAGAGACTTCTTGAAGGGAGCTGCCGCTGCTTCTGCAGCGACCCTGCTGACAACCATGCCCGGTTCGGTTCATGCCGATGGTTCGGATATCATCCGCGTCGGGCTGATCGGCTGTGGTGGCCGTGGTTCAGGTGCTGCCAACAATTGCGTGAGTTCCTCCCCCGGTGTCAAGATCACCGCCATGGCAGATCTGTTCCGGGACCGTCTCGACTCGAGTCGCAATAACCTCAAGAAACTCGGCGACGGCTTCGATGTTCCCGAGGAGCGCTGCTTCGTCGGCTTCGATGCCTACCAGCAACTGCTCGCCTCCGATGTCGATATGGTGATCCTCGCCACACCCCCTGGCTTCCGTCCGATCCACTTCGAGGCCGCTGTCGCTGCTGGCAAGAATGTCTTCATGGAGAAACCGGTCGCTACCGATGGACCCGGGATTCGCAAGGTGCTGGAAGCCGCCAAGGTTGCCAAGCACAAGGGGCTCGCCGTCGTTGCGGGTACCCAGCGCCGCCATCAGAAGGGCTACATCGAGACGATGCAGCAGATTCACGATGGGGCCATCGGAGATCTGGTCGGAGCGCAGGTGTACTGGAATCAGGGTGGACTGTGGGTGGCTCGCAAGACGCCCCAGATGTCGGACATGGAGTGGCAGGTCAGGAACTGGCTCTACTTCGCCTGGGCCAGTGGAGACCACATCGTCGAACAACACATCCACAACATCGATGTCATGAACTGGGCCTTCGGAGGCCCGCCGGAAAAGGCCAATGCGATGGGGGGGCGTCAGGTTCGCACCGGAGCTGAATACGGGCACATCTTCGACCACTTTGCGGTCGAGTATGTTTATCCCGGTGGCGTCCGGACCCTCAGTGAATGCCGACAGATCGACGGCTGCTGGAACCGGGTCTCCGAGAAGATCATCGGGACCAAGGGAGTGGCGAACCCATCGGGCCGGATCACCGGTGAGACCAACTGGAGTGCCCCCGGTGGTGGAAAAAATCCATATGTTCAGGAACACGCGGATCTGATCGCAAGCATCCGCGCCAACGATCCCCTCAACGAGGCGGAGCGTGTCGCGATGAGCACGCTGACCGCCATCATGGGGCGCATGAGTGCCTACACCGGCAAGGAGGTCACTCTCGACTTCGCCCTCAACTCGCAGTTGAATCTTCTGCCGGAGAGGTGGGAGTTTGGAGATCTTGCCATGCCCGAAGTGGCGGTTCCCGGACGTACGGCACTGGTCTAGGCAGGAGTGCCGAGATGGACCGCAGGACATTTATCACGGCCACTTCGCTGGCGGTGATCGGGAGTTCGCTGGGAAAGGCGATGGAGATGTCGATTCCAGGGTTTCATGGTCGATCACCCAGGCTCAAGAAATCTCTCAAGATCGGCATGGCCAACGTGGGAGACACGTTGCTGGAGAAGTTCCAGATTCTCAAGGATCTGGGTTTCGATGGCATCGAACTCGATTCTCCGTCAAATCTCGATTGGCGAGAGGTGCTGCGAGCGAAGGCGGAGACTGGTCTGGAGATCCCGGGAGTGGTCTGTTCCACACACTGGGGAAAGCCACTATCAGCGGCTGACGAGGCGACCCGGCGTGCCGGGATCGAGGGAGTCGAGACCGCCTTGCGAGACTGTCGTCTCTTCGGTGGTACCACCGTCCTGCTGGTCCCGGGAACCTGTACCAATGGAGCGGCGACCTACGAAGATGCATGGAAACGTTCGACCGAGGCGATCAAAGAACTGATTCCCCTCGCCGCAGAGTTGAAGGTTCGCATCGCCTTCGAGAATGTCTGGAACGATTTCATCACCGACGCGGATGAAGCGGTCAAGTATGTCGATCAGTTCGAGAGTCCGTGGGTCGGGTGGTATTTCGATACCGGCAACATCGTGCGCTATGGCAGTCCTCCGGAATGGGTTCGCAAACTCGGCAGTCGAACCATCAAACTCGATATCAAGGATTACTCTCGCACATTGATGGAGAAGGACGGTCCCTGGGCAGGGTTCAAGTGCAAGATCGGCGATCCGGAATCCTCGGTCGAGTGGGCCGAGACGATGAAGGCTCTCGACGAGGTCGGTTACCGAGGATGGGGCTCTGCAGAGGTCTCTGGAGGCGGCAAGGAGCGTCTTGCAGAGATTTCTCGACGCATGGATGAGGTTTCTTCTCGCTAGTCGCTCGGGGCCTCATGCCCTATCATCGAAGGTGTTCTACAGATAACAACTTTCCCCACAGAACCGGAGGGTTCTCGATGCGTATGACTTCCATGGTGACAAGGTTGGCTTGCCTGCTGACCTGCTGTTCAGCACTATCAGCGCAGGTCACCAGTGAATCCTGGATCAACTGGGAAAGCCCACCGGTACATCCGCTGGAACTGGTTTCGGGCAGTGACCTGTTGCTGGCGACCAACACGGCAGATTCCCACCTGGAAATCTACAACATCAGCTCCGGTGTTCCGGAGCCGTTGCTGTCGGTGCCGGTGGGGCTGGATCCTGTATCGGTGCGAGCTCGTAATGCGACCGAGGCGTGGGTGGTGAATCGGATCTCCGACACGATCAGCATCGTCGATCTGCAAAATGGCTATGTTCGATGGACATTGATGACAGCAGATGAACCCGCGGATGTGATCTTTGCAGGTACTCCGGAACGGGCTTATGTTTCCTGCTCGGGGACCGATGAGATCATGGTTTACGATCCAGCCGATCTGGCAGCATCGCCCGAGATCATCCAGTTGATCGGTGAAGAACCTCGGGCACTTGCAAAAAGCCCCGACGGATCGACCGTCTACTGCGCCATCTTTGAATCCGGCAATGGCACCACCGTGCTCGGCGGAGGATTTGACGGTGGAATCAATGTCATCGCATTCCCTCCCAACGTTGTCAGCGATCCTGCGGGTCCTTATGGCGGCGTCAATCCACCGCCCAATGCCAATGGCGACTTTGAGCCACCACTGAACCCCAGCATAGGTACACCTCCACCCGTGGCACTGATCGTGAAGAAGATCGACCAGGATGTGTGGGTCGATGACAATGGAAGCGACTGGGGAGATCTAGTCAGTGGGCCACAGGCAGACCTTTCCGGTCGCCAGGTCGGCTGGGATCTGGCAGATCATGATGTCGCGGTCATCGATACCACCGACAACTCGGTCTCATACATCCAGTCCCTGATGAACATCTGCATGGCGATCGGTGTTCGTCCGACCGATGGAGCCATCTCGGTGGTCGGAACCGAGGCCCACAATCACATCCGCTACGAACACAATCTCAACGGGCACTTCATCGATGTGCTGCATGCGATGATCACCCCGGGAGGCGCGGCCAGCGCACAGATCGAGGATCTCAATCCTCATCTACCCGCCGGTGGTGTCAGTGTTCCCCCCGATCAGCAGGTTCTGAGCATCGGAGATCCGCGAGCCATCGTCTGGAATGCCGCGGGTACCGAGGCTTTTGTCGCCGGTAAGGGATCCGGAAATGTCGTCAGGCTGCAGGCCGACGGAACCCGGGATCTTGTTGCGGACCCCATCGATGTGGGCGCGGGAGCGACCGGTCTCGCCCTCGATGAATCGAGGGGGAAACTCTATGTGCTGGAGCACTTCGATGCGTCGGTGGCTTCCATCGATATACAGACCGGCACCATCAGTGGTCGAGACACATTTCACGATCCGACCGGTGAAGTGGTACGCGCGGGCCGAAAGTTCCTCTACGACACACACCTCACCTCCGGAATGGGCCAGGTCTCCTGTGCTTCTTGCCACGTCGATGCCAGGACCGACCGCCTGGCATGGGATCTGGGAGATCCTGGCGGGGAGGAAGAGCCCTTTGTCGATGTTTGCAACATGGGTCTACCGCTTCCGGGAGTACCTCCGTGTGATGATTTCCATCCGATGAAGGGACCGATGTTGACGCAGACATTGCAGGACATCATCGGCAAGGAACCTCATCACTGGCGTGGAGATAAATTTGGTATCGAGGCCTTTGGTGGTGCATTCATGTCCATCAATGGAGATGATCTTCCTCTCGGCGGCAGTTCGATGCAGGAGTTCGAGGCGTACCTCGCCAGCATCTACTTTCCTCCCAATCCATTCCGCAGCATCCGAAATGAACTGCCCACGGCATTGCCACTCGATGGGCATTACACGACCGGTCGCTTCGGGTCTGAAGGTGAATCACTGGGAACAGGAAACGCAGTGACCGGGCTGGATCTGTACCGCAATGATGGCCTCGATGGAGGCCTGCAGTGTGTGACCTGCCATGCGTTGCCGATCGGAATCGGGCCCAACTCGGAGTTCAGTACCGGGTTTGTCATGGAAACGATTCCGGACGGTCCGATGGGGGAAAAACACCACGGCATGGTCAGTGTCGATGGCTCTGCCCAGCGGAACATCAAGATTCCCCATTTGCGAAACGTCTACAAGAGGACCGGCTTCAACACGACTCAACTGCTCAACACTTCCGGATTTGGATTCCTTCACGACGGGTCGGTGGATTCCGTCGAGCGTTTCATCAGTGAACCTGCTTTCTCGGTACTCAATGATCAGCAGATTGCAGATCTGACCGCCTTCATGCTCGCGTTCTCTGGATCCGACCTACCGGAGGGAAGCAATCAGACACCGTTCGAACCTCTCGGGACGCCCAGTCAGGATTCGCACGCTGCGGTGGGGATGCAGATCACCCTCGACGAGACCAACAGGGATGACCCCGATGTGCTCGCCGATGCGCAGATCATCCTCGAGGAAGCGAGCCTCGGCAGGATCGGCGTGATCGCCAAGGCATGGCAAGGCGGCTTCCTTCGTGGATGGGTACTGGTGGGTGCCGGCACCGGAGTATTCCAGTCCGACATCCTGACCGAAGGCACCACCTTCACCGAACTTCGCAACTCCGCAGTAGCGGGTGCGGAAGTGACCTTCACCGTGGTACCAACGGGATCGGCACTCCGGATGGGCATCGATCGTGATCTCGACGGCCACTTTGATGGGGACGAACGCCTGGCATGTTCCGATCCTGCGGACCCACTGTCTCAACCTGGATCCTGCTCTGGCGTCTTCTTCGTCCGTGGCGATGGAAATGGAGACGGTGCCCTCGATATCTCGGATGCGATCTCGACGCTGCAACTTCTCTTCGGAGGAGGCACTTCCCTCACCAGCTGTGAGGATGGTCACGACAGTAACGACGATGGCAGCATCGATGTTGCGGATCCCATCACAGTACTGTCATATCTCTTCTCGGGTGGCGCAGAATTGCCGGCCCCGGGAGCGACGTGTGGTGAGGATCTGACCGGAGACACCTTGCAGTGCACCGAGACGGTATGCCCCTGAGGTCGGAGCCGATTCAGCCAGTCAGCGGCCAGAAGTAGGGGATCAATAGCCCTGCCACGGCCCAGATGATCACCACCAGCGGGGCTCCGACCCTGGCAAAGTCGCCAAATCGATAGCCTCCGGCGCCATAGACGAGGGTGTTGGTCTGATATCCTATCGGCGTCAAGAACGATAGAGACGCACCAAAGGCCACCGCCATGACAAATGGGTAGGGAGAGACCTGCACCTCGGTAGCGATCTTCAGAGCCACCGGCACCAGCACTGCAGCGACCGCTGCGTTGGAAACCATCTCGGTCAACAGGGCGGCGACGATCAGGGTCACCACGACCAGGCCGTGTGCGCCGAGGTACGGCTCCAGATTGGCGACGATCTGCGCAAGCCAGTCGGCGGTTTTACTGACGACCATGGCCTGTCCGAGCGCCAGCGTGCCTGCGATCAACACCAGGACCTTCCACTGCACCGCCTCGTAGATTTTCATACCACTGATACAGCCGGTCACGACCATGGCGACCGCTCCCGCAAGCGCCACCGTGGCCATCGGGAGTATCTGGGTTGCCAGCAACCCGATCACGGCGATCAGCACGATGATCGCCAGCGGTGCCTTTTCTTTTCGTACCACGACATCGTCGACACCCGACATCAGCACCACTCCCTCTTCGCCGCGGATGCGGTCGAGGCCTTCCGGAGTGCCCTGGATCAGCAACACGTCACCGGTCCTCAGCGGGTGTTCGCTGATCTTGCTGCGCATATGCATGCCGTGGCGCTGGAGTCCGATGACATTGAGCCCGAAGCGTCTGCGCAACTCGACCGACCCGAGCAGTTGGCCGACATAATGACTACTCGGCAGAACCAGTAGCTCTGCGAGTTGAGACTCTCGCTGAGTTGCGCTTCCCTGGGTCTCGGAGACGATCTCGGAGAGACTCGCAACCCCCTGTTCTTCCTGAACTGCCATCAGGTCCTCGATGGCTCCTGAGATCACCAGAGCGTCTCCGAGCTGAAGCGTCTCATCTTCCAGTGGTGGCCAGATGATCTCCTCGCCACGGATGATCTGGAGTATTCGAACCTTGCCTGCTGTTGCGAGCATCGAATCACCAAATCGCTTGCCGATCAGATCGCCACCGCGAACCTCGATCTCGGTGATGTACTCCCTGTGCCTGCGGTCGCCTCCGAGGCTGGCGAGGGAGGTGATCGTCTGCCTTTCCGGCAACAGCCTGGGTGCCACCGTCAGTAGATAGACGAATCCGATCGCTGCCAGGATGAAGCCCAGTTTCGCGAACTCGAACATGCCCAGTTCAATGCCGGCGCTCTCTCTTGCGATGGATGCGACCAGGATGTTGGTCGAGGTTCCGATGAGGGTACAGGTCCCGCCCAGAATCGCTGCATACGACAGAGGGATCAGAATCGAGGATGGATTCATTCCGCTGCGAAGGCACGCTCCCAGGGCCACCGGGATGAACATCGCAACGACAGGAGTATTGTTGAGGAAGGCACTGGCGACCAGCACGATCAGGAGCATCCAGGCGGTCAGCAGCCGATTGCTGCCGCGGCTCCATTCATGCAGGTGGTTCGAGAGAAATCCCAGTGCTCCGGTTCTCAGTAGTCCCTCACTGACGATGAACAGAGCGCCCACTCCGATCACCGCAGGGTGCCCGAATCCCTCCAGAGCTTCCCCGATCCCGAGCAAGGAGTCCCCTTCGAAGGACCAGGGCCAGGGAATGACCAGGTAAAGAAGAACGAGCACGGCGATGACATCGACCGCCAGGAATTCCGAGGCGAATAAGATCAATGTAATTGCGAGTACGATCAGGACCTCGATGATTTCCGGTGTCACTCTGCCATCCCTTCGCTCTCGTCGAACGCCTCGCCATGGAACCCGATCCGATTTCATCGGCACTCTTGATTGCGAGCACTCGGTCCTTGCGTGTAGGGTGAGAGGATAACGGGGGAGACATCGAACACTCCAGTTGATTTATCGATTCGCGTGCCGTGGGCGGGCTTCGAAGCCCTTCCGTGGAGGTGGCCAGCGATCTCCAGCAGGGGCACTTCTCGCCGAGAAGTGGCAACTGGTGCCTTGAGAAGTGGGTTGAAGCGCCGATGATCTGCAGATCATGCGCACAGGGTGTAGCGGGGAGACCAGAGCAGAATAGGGGGGCCATTGGTGGCCGGGGCGAAGAAGAACAAGAAGAAGAAACCGGATCGGCAGGCATTTCTGGCCAACAAGCATGACCTTTATCAGAAGGCAGTGCAGGAGCCAGTGGCGGATATCGAGTTCATGGAAGACACCTTTCGTAGCAAGTTCAAGCGGGACCCGATCTTGATGCGCGAAGATTTTTGCGGCACTGGCTTTCTCTCTGCAACATGGGTCGAGCACAATCCTTCCTACAGGGCCATCGGCTATGACCTTGATTCCGATACAGTCAACTGGGGTGTCGAACACAATCTTTCCAAACTCGATGACGATCAACGGTCTCGCGTAGAGCTTCGTATCGCCAATGTTCTGGACGCACCCAACGACCCGGTAGATATCGTATGCGCCATGAACTTCTCCTGGTGGATCTTCAAGCAACGTCAGCAACTCATCGAGTACTTCAGTTCGGTTCGTGAAAGTCTCGCCGGAAGTGGCCTCTTCGTCCTCGATATTTACGGGGGCAAGGAAGCTTACGAGGAGATGGAAGAGGAACACGAAAAGGATGGCTTCGATTATATCTGGGACCAGGACAAGATCTGTGGGATCAGTGATGAGGTTCTCTGCCACATCTCTTTCCATTTTCCGGACGGTTCCAAGATGAAACGTGCCTTCACCTACGACTGGCGTCGCTACGGCATGAAGGAGAGTCAGGACATCTTGATCGATGCTGGCTTCTCATCGGTCGAGGTCTACTGGGAGGGCACCGATGAGGATGGGGAAGGCGATGGTGAGTTCACTCTCGAGAAGCATGCCGAAAACACCGACGCCTGGATCGCCTATCTGGTCGCCATCCCGTAACCCGGACCCGCTTCCGAATTCGTGCTGACACTGGCGACGATCCACAACTGGACCTCCAGACCGGACGCCTCCAGCGCAGCGGTCGCCGCTCGGAGAGTGGCACCGGTAGTGTAGACATCGTCGATGAGGACTACCTGGTTCTGGCGAGCTGAGGCAGCACGCCGAGCGATCCTCGGTTGAAACACGCCTGCAGGGAGATGTTTTCTGCGGCCTGCGCTCAAACTCACCTGGGTGGGCCCGCGGCGTCTTCGTAGCAGATGACGACATCTGAGTCCCAGTTTTCTGGCCAGCGGAATCGCCATTCTCTCGGCAAAGGAGACTCCCCGACGGCAACGTCGGAGCCAGTGCCTGGGCACGGGCACCACCCAGGGTGTTTCCTGGATGTCTGGCCATCGCAACGGGATGATCGCTGCCAGGGCCGCCGAGAGCAGTTCTGCCACATCATCCCGGTGCTGCCGCTTTCCGAGCAAGATCAACTGCCGCAGTGCTCCCTCGTGTGTCGAGAGGTGAACCATCGGTCGAAGCGGATCGCCCGCTCGGCAGCCGCGACAGTTGCCGGCTCTGTCGGAGCCGCTGTGCAGGCAGCGGCAGCACACCGGCGAGATGGGTGGGAGTTGGGTCTGGCATCGGTCACAGAGCGCTCTCCCGGGGTTCGGCGGGCAGGCACAGAGTCTACAGGTCTCTGGCCATAGCAGCGTCACCAGTGAGGCGAGGACCGATGCCGGTCGATGGCCGTCCTCGGGAGCGGAACTGGACCGTCGATCTGGACAGCCAGAGGCAATGCCGCTATCGTCGGTGCCCATGCCGGTGTAGCTCAGTTGGTAGAGCAAAGGAATCATAATCCTTGGGTCCGGGGTTCGAGTCCCTGCGCCGGTACCATTTTTCAAAAGGAACTCCCGGTCGACCAGGTCGATCGGGAGTTTTTCATCGATCTACGACCGCATCCGATGCACGATCTCTTCCGGCACCTCGGAGATGAGTGCAATTGACAGGCCAACTTCGAGGGCGGGAAGGGGACCGTATCAATTCTGAAGAGCCCACTCCCACCGATCCGGATCGCCCGGTCATCGACGAGGCTCTGGTTCGATCCACCGCACTCCTGGCAAGACTTGAAGTTTCTGATGATGAGGTTGCCGGGCTGGTAGATCACATGGAGAAGATCCTCGATCTGGTCGACGTGTTGAGATCAGTAGAGATCCCGGAAGATCACCAGACCGATGCCGCGGTGCCTTCGATTTGTGTTTCAGACGCTCGCCTCGATCAACCGGCGATGGAGCACGACCCGGGAGGCCCGAGAGACCAGGCGGCGATCGGCGAAAATGCTCCTGACTGGCGCGATGGCACCTTTGTGACACCGCGAGTCGTCGGGTAGGAGGTCACCGATGTCGAGCTCTCCTTCCCTCCCTCCTCGCCATGCCACGGTCGGTGAGGTGACCCGGTGGCTCGGCGAGCGCCATTGTACTGCGCGGCAACTGATCGATGGATATCTCGACTTCCTCGCTGACCGGGGGCGAGAAATCGGTGCAGTGGTGGAGACCTTTCCCGAGCAGGCGCGTGCGGCTGCCGATCTGAGTGATCAGAGAAGAGCGGCAGGAGAGGTTCTGGGACCGCTCGATGGCATCCCATTCACCGTCAAGATGAACATCACTACCGAACTGGGAACCAGCGATGCATCCAGCTCGATCTTGAAAGGCTTTCGAGCACACGAGGACGCCACAGCAGTTCGCAGGCTACTGGCCGCTGGCGCCGTACTCACCGGCAAGAGCAGTTGCGATGAGTTTGCGATGGGCGCTTCCAACGAGACATCGTCGCATGGAGTGGTGTCGAACCCGTGGGATCGAGGACGGGTCCCCGGTGGTTCGAGTGGTGGGGCGGCGGCGCTGGCGGGGAGCCATGGCTGGGCCTTCCACCTCGGAAGCGATACCGGTGGATCGATCCGCCAGCCGGCAGCATTCTGCAGTGCGACCGGCATCAAGCCGACCTGGGGCCGGGTTTCCAGGCGAGGATTGATCGCCTTCGGGTCGAGCCTCGACCAGATCTGTCCGGTGGCCCGCGACTCTGAAGACTGTCGACAGGTGCTGCAGGTGATGGAAGGACACGACCCCCTCGATGCCACCAGTTTGACCCTGGATGAAGAAGATGTGCAGCCGATCTCCAGGGTGGCGCTGGTCTCCGAGGGATTTGGTGCCGGGATCGATGAGCAGATCGCGACGGCCGTGCGCACTGCGGCAGCGCAGATGGCAGACCAGGGCATCGAGATCATCGAGCGATCGCTGCCTCATCTCGAGGCGGCCAATGCGTGCTACCAGGTGATCTCCACTGCTGAGGCGTCTTCGAATCTGGCCCGTTACGACGGGGTACATGTCGGAGCCAGGGAAGCTGCCGGGGATCTACAATCGTTGTACGAGACCAGCCGTCATCGGGGATTTGGCAGTGAGGTGAGGCGACGCATCTTGCTGGGAACCTTCGTTCTGTCGGCAGGATACCGGGACGCCTATTACACCAGAGCCCAATCTGTGCGCGATCTGATCAGGGAAGGGATCGACCATGTGCTCGAGGAGTGTGATGCACTGCTGTTACCTGTATCTCCCTTCGCACCCTTCCCCATCGGCGAAAAGATAGATGACCCGATCGCATTGTACGCTTGCGACATCCTGACGGTGACCGCCAATCTTGCGGGTGTTCCTGCGCTGGCACTCCCCTGCGGATTCGATTCCTCCGGGTTGCCCATCGGAATGCAGTTGATGGGTGCCAGAGGCAGCGATCATCGGCTCCTTGAAATGGGATCCCGCTGGCAGCAGTGGACCAACCATCATCGAGCTCTCCCGGAAGGGGGGGCGGCATGACATGGCAAACCGTAGTCGGGCTGGAGATTCATGCCCAGATGTCGACCGAGACCAAGATGTTCTGCGCCTGCGTCCGTGAAACGGGTTCCGAGGCCAATCGCAATATCTGCCCCGTTTGCACCGGCTGGCCCGGTGCCCTGCCGGTGCTCAACGAGGCAGCGGTCCGGCGCGCGATTCGTGCCGCCATCAGTCTCGGCTGTCAGATCCAGCCAGAAAGCCGCTTCGACCGCAAGAATTACTTCTATCCCGATCTGCCCAAGGGATACCAGATCAGCCAGTTTTACCGCCCTTATGCGCTCGGGGGCGAGATACCCTTCCCCCGTGAAGACGGTACCGATGGCATCTTGCCGCTGGTGCGCATCCACATGGAGGAGGACGCAGGGAAATCCATCCATGCCGATGATCAGACGAGCAGGATTGATCTGAATCGGTGTAGCAGCCCGCTACTGGAGATTGTCACCGAGCCGTTGCCGATGAGCGGGGTCGAGGCAGCGAACTGTGTCAGATCGACGCGCGAGATCTTGCGATGGATCGGGGTCAGTGATGCAGACATGGAAAAAGGCAACCTGAGAGCCGATGTCAACGTATCTGTTCGCCCGACAGGGTCGGATCCACTCGGCACCAGAACCGAACTGAAAAATCTGAACTCCTTCGTGTCCATCCAGAGATCGGTAGAGGTGGAATCTGCACGACAGGTCCAGGTGCTGGAAGCGGGGGGTGTCATCCGACAGGAGACGCGCCTGTGGCATCAAGAGGATGAAGTGACGGAAGAGATGAGGGGCAAGGAAGATTCTCCAGATTACCGATACTTCCCCGATCCCGACCTTCCCGTGCTGATCATCGAATCTTCAGATATCGAGCGTGAACGACTGTCATTACCCGAGACTCCAGCGAGCAGAAGGGTGCGACTCGTCGAGCAGTTACAGATTGCTCCGCTCGAGGCCGAGTCAATCCTTGCCAGGAGAGAGTTCGGCGACTTCTTCGATGCATTGATGGCGGCAGGGTTATCCGTGGCTTCCGCATCCAACTGGTTTCGTGGGGAGGTGCTGAGACACCTCAATGAGCTGGAGATAGCGATGGAAGACTACCCACTGACCGCTGAATCGATTGCGGAGGTGGTGAAATCGGTGGAAGGGGATCGAATCAGTGTCGCCAAGGGACGCGAGATTCTTCAGCAGTCGATCGAAGAGGGAAGATCTCCGACCGAGATCCTGGCCGGGACCAGTGAGCAGGTCAGCGACGAATCGACACTGGTGGCATGGGTCCAGGGTGTCCTCGAGTCACAACCGGAAGCTGTGGAAAAAATCCGTGGGGGAGATGCGAGATTGCTGGGATTTCTTACCGGGCAGGTGATGCAGGCAAGTAAAGGAGCGGCGAATCCGCGCAAGGTGCAGCAGATTCTCGAGCGCTTGATTCAGCAGTCCTGATGATTTCAAGGCCTCGGCAGCACGATCGATTCTGGCCCCTGGGCGGTGATCACATATTCACTGAGCCTCCCACCCAGATCGAGCGTCACCATTCTGGATCCGAAAGGTGGGATCTCGATCCATGTCGGGAGGTCGATCAGTTCACCGGATTCCGTGACCATCCTGGTCTGCGCACCTGATTCGATGCGAACTGGAATGGTCAATCCCATCGTCGCGTCATTGGAAGGGAATTGTTCCAGCAGCAGTAAACTCCAGCGACGAACTGCAGGAAGATCTGTCATGTCTCGCGCCTTTTCAACCAGAATCCGTAGTTCTGCTGCATCGCGATCTTGCTGGCGCCAGTTGGCGAGCAGTTGCTTGGCCTGAGCGGCTGCTCCGAACTGGATGGCGGTCTCCAGCTTCTGTCTCGCCTGAAGGTGGTTGCCGAGGAGCCGTGCTCCGCGTGCGTCCTGGAGTGCATCCTGTGCTGCGCTGGCGTAATTGCGTTGACTGTCCTTGCTTCGTTCATCGACGAGTACCGCTGCGCTTTCGATGCCTTCCTTCCAGGGCCCTGGAGGAAGCCATTGCAACCAGGGCCGTGCTTGCTGACGCCACTGTTCGGGAGGAAGGGTTTCTGCGCTGGCGATCACTCCCTGAAGCGAGAATTCTGCGACCGAAAGGATGATGGCGATGGCGATGAAGGGTGCGAGCATGCAGAACTGACGTATCCGACCGAGTGCGACCCTACCTTTTATTGACTGTTGATCCTCCACGCCGCGCTTTCTGCGTAGTTTCCTGACGCTATCAGCGATCTGTCTTGCCCGCAGGATATTTCCCTCGGCAGCTTGGCGAGCTGCGAGTCGCTCAAGAGCGGCTTCCGATGCTTGTTCCTCGCCGTGGTCGAGCAGGAAGTCGATCCGGGCCTGTTGCATCTCTTCACTTTCAGGGTGAAGCGCCTCGAGGCTGTCCACCAGTCTCAGAGACCGGTTTCGATGCGAGTTCCTGTGCAACAGCGATGCGATGCGTAACCCTTCACGGATCTGCATCGTGGGATTGTCGTGCGAAGCGATCAGCCGCAATCTCAACTGGTCATCATCAGAGACCTCGATCGCTCTTCGAAGATAACGACGACCCTCTTCAGGCTGGCTTCCAGCGAGCAGTTGGTCTGCTCGTTCCACGAGGATTTCGATCCGGATTTCGGACGCCTCTTCATCTTCTGGTTTCTCCGCGAGAAGGTGGTCGAGAATGGCAATGGCAGATTCTGGTTCTCTGGCAGCTCGGTGCGCATCGACGAGGCGTATCTCGACGGAGCGTATGGCATCCTGATCACCGGAGACGCGATGAAGTCGACGCAGCCGGTCGAGGATCTTCACGGGCTCAACCGCCATCGGTGTTGCCTGCTCCAGTTGTTCGAGCAGCTCAGATCGGGCACTGGCATCGAGTTGATCGAGTTGAACACGAGACAACTCGGGGAACTTCTTCTTGAGGACCCAACCGGATCTGGCGGCTTCGGCGAGGTGATGACGTGTCCAGGTCCAGGAGAAGGGGGAGTCCGCTTCGATCTCGCGGATGGTTCTGAATCCATCGATCAGCATCCCAATTCGAGAAAAGATCCAGCAATGGTGCTCGTCTCTGGCCTTCACTCCCAGCGGGGAGAGCAGCAACAATTCCTGCTCTGAAGGCAAGATGCTGAGTGCAGTCTCCACCAGTTCAAGTTGCTGAGTGAGTTCAGACAGCATCGGCTTCGAGTGGATTCCCTTGCTGAACTCGATCGATTCTCTGGCCGCTTCTTCAAACAGGAATACTTCTCCGCACGACAGAAAAGTATCTACCAGCACCCAGCACGCTTGGTTCAGGCAAATTTCTGTACGGATCGCTGGATCCAGTTCCTCGACAGGTGACAACAGCAACTCGATGTCACGTGTCTCTGAATACCACCGAGCGAGCAGAGAATCGAGTCGGTCCACTGCGAGGTGCTCTTGCCAGAGGTCGGATGCTGGATAGTGGAGAGGGGACTGCCCATCCGCGAACTGGAAGAACTCACCATCGAAAAGCACTTTCCGTGCCGCTCGGCCACTTCCCAGATGGAAGGTGCCTGGGGTTTTCTGGCGTATCTTCTGGTCGAGGATTTTCTTCAGTTCGATGTTCATGGTCAGTGCGTTCCCCTCGTCTTGAGGACCTTCCATGGATGTTTTCGAAGGGCGGTGGCGAGTGGGAGCAACGGATCTGATTTGGCCAGGTTCGAAATGGTGGTGTCGAGCAGTTGCCATGCTCCGGGGTGTCTGCTGCGCGCAAGTCCGCAAAGTGCTGCTGCTCGAATTTCATCGGAGGTGGAGTGCAACAGGGAGTAGATGGCACTGCGGCAGGGTGCGGCTTCCGAGAGGCCCAGCGATTCTATGCAATGGAGACGCAAAGAGGGGTCATTCGAGGCGATCCCCTGCAGTAGCCAGGGGCTCGCTTCTTCGATGCCCAGGTTTCGATAGGCGACTGCAAGGCGCTTTTTTGCCGCGGCATTTGCAGCGGGCCATGCACTGACCAACCTTGCGAAGTGTCTCGGCGTGCCGTGTGTCTTGAGATACTGCAGCGTCAACATCGAGACCGCAGGGTCCTTCGAATGGGGAACCAGATCAGCAAGGCCTGTCGGCTCGAATCTCCAGCCGCGCTGCAAGAATAGTTCCAGCCAGGATCTTTGTGTTGCCGTGTCGACCTCCTGGCCGAAGGCATTGGAGATGACCTTGAACTGCCTCGCATCCGGCTCGGGGCCGCGAACTCTCCACCAGCCGATGGCGATCCTCCGAACCGTGGCATCGATGGCTCCCAGCAGTGTGAGGGGGATTGCTGGATCCACATCGGGTTCCATGAGTTGCTCGAGTGCGGGAAGCACGGACGGATCCTGGATGGAAAAAAGACCGCCGGGCAGGACCGTGGCGTCTGCAGCAGGAAATTCACCTCCTGCATGATACGCCACGAGCCATGCCCCGCGGTGCCCAGGGAGTGCTCCGATTCCCTCGGTGCCCTCACCTTCCGGCTCTCTCAGCCACCAACTTTCCTGTCCGACGGTACCGGTACCTGGATCGATGGTGATCCTGTAGAGGCGGTCCCTCTCTCCTTCGATGATCTCGACCACGGTTCCGTGAAGGATGTGATCGGAGTGGCTAAACAGTGGCCATGGGTCTTCAGCACCCGGTGCGGGAAGCCCGTACAGGCAACAGCAGGCGATGATCAGAAGGATCTTTGTCAGTTTCTTGTTGTCGTTCATCTAGGGCTCCAGCGTGGTCCACTCGGCGATGTACGCCTCGTTCAATGGGTTGAAGCGATACCCGACATCTCCCTCGACGAGAGCGGAGGTCAGGCCCAGTGCCGATGACATCACATTCAAGCCTGGTGTATCGATGTGAAATGAAGTCGTGTAAGGACCGGTGAAATCAGCACTGGAGACACCGCCGAACAGTCCCGTAGGAGGCGAGCCATTGGCACACAGGCCGACGGAATGTCCCACTTCATGGGCCGCCACCACTGCATTGATCCGACTCCACGCATCAATTGCGTCCCAGACGCCGTCGTAGCGCTGGTTCTGTGCAGTGGAGTTGGTCGGGTTGAGCCGCTCGAAACCGGAACCGAGGACGAGCGGATCGAGTGGATGCTCGCCCACCGGTACACCCAGCTGCGGGAGAACCTCCTGGAATCGATTCCTGAAGGTCCATGAGTTCCAGTAGAACTGCACCATGTTACTGGAGAAGACGCCGCGATTGGCGGCGCGTTCATCATTGGCTGTTCCGTTACGGTAGTCGAAGGTCGCGCGTCCGAGTGCGTAGCTGTACGGGTCCACATCATCGCCACCGATGCCGATGGCGCTGGTCGCATCGACGGCACTGGTCTGGAATCGCAACTGAGGTTGAAGACTCTCTTCATCGGGTGAAGTGGATTCTCCGAAATATTGCTTCATCAGGTCGACGATGGCCTGCTCGACCCACATGCGAACCCGCATGTTGGTGCCTGCAGCAGCTGCTGCCGAACTCGGCTGATCAGACTGCAGTCCCAGCGTCAGCAGATCTTGCCTGTGGTCAGGCTCACCATCGGCACCGGGAGTCGCGAAGGGGTTGAGATTGCCGAACTGGTCCGTTTGCAAACCGATGATGTAATTGTCGCGCTGGAAATCGACGTGCCACCGATCCTGCCAGTCGAAGGGCCGAGCCGAGGCAGCACCGGGGGTGACCAGTACCTGGAACAGCCGATCCTCGGAAGGATTGCCGCGGATATCGTCGATGCTGGCGGACAATGTCAGCAGGCCCAGAGGTAGGGGGTGCAGTTCTGACACTCTCCAGGAAGCCGTTGATCCTTCGATGACGAAGAGGTCCTCAATTGGCTCACCAACCTCACGTCCTGCGATCGATTGATCTGCCGAGATGGCAAGAGTCGCAACATCGGGGGCCGCTCCACCGGCACCGGCGCTCCATCCGATGTGGATCTGAGTGCCCAGAGTCGGAATTGACAGAAGGAAAGGCACATCCGCGCCCGTCCCATCGTCGTATGGCTCGCTTCCATTGAGGTAATCAGGAACCTCACCGATGGTGACAGATTCAATTTCTGGTGCGATGGTATTGAGTGCGATGTAGTTGCTGGTGGCCTGGGATGATCCGACTGCGTCCGTGGCGACAATTCGTACCCTGGCAAATGGACTGACCACTCCCGGAGTATCGATGTGGGAGAGCCATATCAGTTCGACGGAATTGATTCCCTTGTCGCCCGGGATGATGACATCTCCTGGAGTGTCAAGGGTCGACAGATTCCAGGGTTCAGTTCCATCGAGGGACCACTCCATGTGAACCGTAACAAAATCACCATCCGCATCCCAGATGAGACAGTTGATCGGGATGGGGCCACCCACGGGTCCGGATGGAATCGTCACGGAGTCGACCGAGGGAGCGGAGGGGTCACCGATGGAGAGCGGATCACTTCTTCTGGAGGCGTGCATCATTCCTTCGAGATCGTACAGGCGCACCTCCACGAGGATGTCAGCTTGAGGTAGCGTGATCAGATCGCCTCGGAAGGACCATTCGGTGACGACCGGTTCGAAGGGCGGGATCAACTCGATATATCCCTGACTACCAGCAACCGGCGTGACCGGTAGCCAGTGTTGACCGAGATCATCGCTGAAGAAGATCTCCGCATCCCAGGTGCGGTCGTGCGGATCGACTACATCGAAGTGCACGAACGCCGAGATCGAATCGATCACGACGGACAGGTTCTCGATGAGTGGAATGGTGGCTTCTGCAGAGACGCCCTTGCGGTGGCAACCAGACCAGGTGACCACGATGAGCAGCAGCACGATCGATTGTAAGAAGAGGGAGCGAAGCACTGTATCCTCATCCTCACGCTCCAGTTCCCCCCCTCTCAAAACGGGAATGGCGCGTCATGTTCAGCTCGGCAACGCCGAAAGCAGGTTCGGGACACGAGGTCGCCCGAGAGACCATCAACACGGGTCATTGCCACTGGGGCGCTCCGACAGGAAAGAATACGACAATCCGCAAGAAGTGCCCAATCGGCCAGCATGGTGGGTGCTATCCTTCGATGAGGCAGGCGTTTACAATGCCAACTGGTCGGTATCGTATCGATCCGACTCCGGAAGGAAGCTGGCGATGTCCCACGCCAATCGCTCTCTACCGGCCTCCACCCTGTGCACACTCCTCGGCTGGGGAAGCGGTGCTCTGGGTGCGGCCATCGTGATCACTTCACGTCTGAAACAGGCTTCTTTCCCGTGCCTGTTGCTCTTTCCGCTTCTGTGTGGAGTCGTCGATGATGTGGCCGCGTCGATGGTCAGCGATATCTCCAAGGCCAGGGTTCAACTCGCCTCGGCCATCCAGCAGGATCGTTTTGACGAGGCCTCCCGGGCGGTAGATGTACTGATCATCGATGGTAGCAAGAAGGCCATCGAGGCGGTTGTACAGGTGGGTCTCGGAGGCAACTCGTATGCCATCGAACGCTACATCGGATCCAAACTGGTCGGATTGAAGCCGGGTCCGGGATTCGACCGCGTGTGTCAACTGGCGACAAAGGACAAGCGTGTCTCGGCACGAATCATCCTGACGCTGGTGCTTTCGGTTCGGCCAGAACGAGACGCCTATACCGCAGTCCTGACCAACCTCTACGATTCCGAGGACTCGGTGGCGTTGACCGCCATCGAGGCACTCGCCAAGAAGGATGACCTCGGGGCAGTCGATCACCTGATCGAGGCGCTGGCAAGACAGGAAAAGGTGGGTCGCAGGGGAACCCTGGTCGCTTACGAGATTCGTAAGTGTCTGTTGAAACTGGTCGGCGAGGATTTCAGGGTTGCTGCTGACTGGGAAAATTTCTGGGCTCCCCGGAAGAAGGACTATGTCAGGCCAGATCCGAGTGAGCGAAAGCAAGGGCTGACCTCGGTTCGGCGCGATCCGCCGGCGTTCTTCGGCATGGAAGTGGCTGCAAAAAATGTCCTGTTCCTGCTCGATGTCTCCGGAAGCATGGAAGTGATCGATGATCTGCCCGAGAATCCAGGTGATGCCGCAGGAGGTGGCGGGGGTACGGGCGTCAACAATCCCGATGGGTCTCCAAAACCAACGCCAGCACAGCAGGAGTCGAGGCAACGAATCCGGCGCGTTCAGAACGAGTTGATCCGGACCATCGAGAAGTTGCCAGATGATGTTCGTTTCAACATCATCACCTTCAATCACGAGATTCATGCCATGTCAAAAAATCTTGTTGTGGCCTCGTCCAGGCGCAAGAAGGAGGCGATCCAGTACGTGCGCAAGTTCGATGCCCAGGGAGAAACCTGGACCGATCACGCGCTCCGGAAAGCGTTCGGTTCTGCCAATCTGAAGGCGATCTTTCTGCTCTCGGATGGAGCGCCGCGTCGCGACAACAAGCTGCTCGATACCGTCCCGATCCTCAGGTGGGTTCGTGAGGCGAATCGGTTTCGGCGAATTCGTGTCAACACGATTGGATTCGAGCAGGCTGGCAGAAAATTGAGGACATTCATGAGATCGCTGGCCATCCAGAACAACGGCCAGTACATCGAACTGCGCTGAAAACAGCGCATTTCCACACAAGTCCATATCAACAAACGGTTTGCCTCCATCGTGGTGACTCGGTTCTGGTTGCTGCCCATCCCTGTTTCTGGTAGAAGCACCCTTTCCAGATGAGTGGCGTGGCCACCGGTCAAGCGCAGTCCATCTGGTGCCCGCCAACGGGCATGAATTTCGACCTTTGATATGGAGGAGAACCAAGATGGATTCGTGGGTGGACTACCTGACCAGCGATAAGGGTGCGATGCTCGGCATCGGCATCTCCGTGATCTCCCTGATCTATGCATTCTACCTCAACAGCTGGATCAAGAAGCAATCTGCCGGGACAGAGCGAATGCAAGAACTGGCTGGATTCGTCCAGCAGGGAGCGATGGCATTCCTCAAGACGGAATACAAGATGCTGGGAATGTTCGCCATCTGCGTGGCGATCGCTCTCAACTTCGGGGTCGACTCTCAAACCGCCATCTCTTACGTGGTGGGAGCTCTCGCCAGTGGGGTGGCCGGCTGGATCGGCATGAAAACTGCCACCGTCAGTGCAGTGCGTACCACCGAAGCGGCGAAGACAGGACTCACCGGAGCCTTGACCGTGGCGTTTCGATCGGGAGCGGTGATGGGATTGACCGTGGTCGGCCTGGGCTTGCTCGGCGTCTCGACCCTGTTCATCTACTGGCTCAACAACACACCCGATGGAGGGAACTTCATCAAGCCGCTGTTTGGATTCTCCTTCGGTGCTTCCAGCATCGCCCTCTTTGCCCGGGTGGGCGGAGGCATCTTCACCAAGGCTGCCGATGTAGGCGCCGACCTGGTCGGCAAGGTGGAGGCAGGAATCCCCGAGGATGACCCGCGCAATCCGGCCACCATCGCCGACAATGTCGGTGATAATGTCGGGGACGTGGCGGGAATGGGTGCGGACCTGTTCGAATCGTACGTCGGATCGGTGATCGCCTGCATGGCGCTGGGACTGACCGCATTCGGCGTCGCCAATGCGGATGCTGCGATGCCATGGGTGGCGTTACCGCTGGTCCTCTGTGCCCTGGGAACCTTCTCCTCGATCATCGGAACCGCTGTGGTCAAGACCAATGACGAGAGCAAGGTTCACTCGGCGCTGTTCAATGGCCTGCTGACAGCAAGTTTCATCTTCGCCGGTTTGGCCGCATTCGTCTTCACCAAGTTGCCAGGAGACAACCTGCCCTTCGCCGAGGGCGCCACCAAGTGGGGCGTCTACGGAACGCTGATCGGTGGCCTGCTGCTCGGGATCATCCTCGGTAAGATCACCGAGCACTACACCTCGGAGCAGGCGCCGCATGCTCGCAAGATTGCCGGCGATTCGGAACAGGGTACGGCGACCAACATCATCAGTGGACTGGCCATCGGAATGCAATCGACGGTGTGGCCGGTGATCTGGATCTGCGTCGCGATCTACTCCGCACATCACTTTGGAGGCCTCTACGGAATCGCCCTCAGTGCCGTCGGCATGCTCTCGACGCTGGGCATCTCGCTCGGCATCGACGCCTACGGACCGGTCGCCGACAATGCCGGAGGCATCGCCGAGATGGCGGGCTGCGATCCGGAAGTGCGTCAACGCACCGATGCTCTCGATGCGGTCGGAAACACCACCGCCGCGATCGGCAAGGGATTCGCCATCGGTTCCGCAGCGCTCACCGCACTGGCACTGTTCAACACCTATTCCAATGAGGTGAAGGCAGGGATCAAGGACCTTGGACTCGATGCTTCGATCTTCGAGAATCTCGACATCCTCAACGTCAACGTGACGATTGGACTGTTCCTCGGGGCAGCGATGACCTTCCTCTTCTCCGCCTTGACGATGAAGGCGGTGGGTAAGGCGGCGGGCTCGATGATCGAAGAGGTGCGGCGTCAGTTCCGTGAAATTCCGGGAATCCTCGAGGGCACCGGAAAACCTGACTATGCCGCCTGCGTCGAGATCTCGACCAAGGGATCGCTGCGAGAGATGGTGTTGCCTGGATTCCTCGCCATTGCGGTGCCGGTCGCAGTCGGCTGCTGGTCGATGCAGGTGCTCGGCGGACTGCTGGCGGGCTCACTGGCAACCGGGGTGCTCTTTGCCATCTTCATGTCGAATGCCGGGGGTGCCTGGGACAACGCCAAGAAATACATCGAAACGGGCGAGCATGGCGGCAAGGGATCGGACGCTCACAAGGCCTCCGTTGTCGGCGATACCGTTGGCGATCCCTTCAAGGACACCAGCGGCCCATCGCTCAACATCCTGATCAAGTTGATGACGATTGTCAGCCTGGTGTTCGTACCACTGTTCCTGAAGATGGCCGGCTAAGCTGATTACTCTGGATCCATCCTCGAGGGGCCGCCCGCCGGTTTCCGGTGGGCGGCCTCTCTTCATCTTGTCTTGTGGCTCGCCAGAAGACTGCTACTCTCGATCGGATCGAAAGGGATCGAATGGACTCAACTTCTGATCAGTTCCCTAATCGGGGCATTGAAGAACTGGAACAACTCGCCATCGATGTTGCGCGTCATCTCGACGAACTGAAGGCGGATCGGATTGTGGTTCTTCGAGTCAGGGAGATGATTCACATCTCCTCCTACTTCATCCTCGCATCGGGTCGGTCATCTCGACAGGTGCGAATGATGGGGGACTCTGCCGAGCGATTCCTGAAACCGATGCATCTGCCCAGACTCGGCTTTCACGGCCGCGATGATGCGCGCTGGTTCTGTCTCGATCACGGCGAAATCGTGTTGCATCTCTTCGAGCAGGAGGCGCGCGAGTACTATGATCTTGAAAATCTGTGGGCGCGCGCACCTCGCGTCGAGATCGAGTTTCACAGTCCTACCATCTCCTCCGAGCCAGAAGGCGCGGCCTAGTCTTGTTGCGATTCAGGTTGTTGCGGTTCAGGTTGTTGCGGTTCAGATTGTTGCGGTTCAGGTTTTTTGACCTCATCGGGGTCGGCGGGCCGGATCACCTCGATCACGCTGCTGGAGGGTAATGCGCTGTCTGCGCGTCGAGCCAGCAACAGTTCGCCCCCTGGAAGCGGTAGCGGTGTGCCGCCTCTGGAGCCTTCAGGCCAGGGAAGTAAGCCGATCTTGGTGCCGTCCTCGAGCGATACGACCTCGATTCCCCTGGCAGCCGGAAACCAGATGCGACCCGGAAAAATCCTTGGTTGCCCCCTGAGTAACGGTGCGTGACGCTGGAATTCTGCGGTCCCCTTGGTATTGACCTCCGTCTCCAGTGGAATGGTCCAGGGTCCCGCCACGACGCTGCCATCGCGCGGCCTCAGACCGACCAGCTGAACATCCCGAGTTCCCGGCGGTGTCGCCAGATCTGCCAGCCAGGCGACACCATCGACGATGCCCAGCAGCGACATCTGGCGGCTGGCCGGATAGCTCCAGCGGATCTGCCACGACTCCTTGTCGAGTGCGATCAGCAGGCGGCCGTCGGGAGGCAGCAACAGCCAGGGGGTCTCGGCATCGGCGGGCCGCTGGATCGGTGCCATCGAGCGAGGTCTCAGCCCTGGATAAGCGAGAAACCGGAAGTGACCCCAGCGGATGTCACTGAGGCTCGGTAACTCCTCGAATCGCCATCGCGGTTGATACAGAGCTGCCCGATGCTCCCCTGTGCTCGCTGACAGGCAATCGATGGCGCCGCCAGAGCGGCACACGATGAGATCGTCCCCATCCCTCACCAGGGACGAGTGCAAGATCTTGTCGCGCAGGTCATCCAGAGCGTGAGCTTCCAGATCTCGCACCTCGACCTGGCGACGCCACAACTCCGTGCCATCTTCCAGGTCAAATGCGAACACCCAGGTCTCCAGTTGAGCCCACCCACGAGTTGCCAGCAGCCACAATCGGTCGCCCTCGATCAGCGGTGTCGGGCAGGCGGTGAAGCCCTCCACCGCGATGGGTGCCACCCAGGATGAAACCGGGGGTCTGGTCGGATCGGGGATCTCGAGAACCACCGCTTCCAGCCATCCCTTGTCCTTCCAGGGTCCGCTTTCCATGATGAGATTGGTCGATGGGCGGTGGTATTTGCGCGGTGTTCGCAGCAAGAATACGCACCGGTCGCCGCTACTGACGGGGATCTCGGGCACACTGATCAGGGGTAATGGCCTCTCGGGGGCCTTGCTGGCGTGATCGATCTCGGGTCGATGGATCGACCATTGCCACGCTTCCAGCGTCGGATCATCGATGTCGATGGCGATGACCCTGTCGCCGTTACCGAGCAACGCCATCCGATCGCCGATCAGCGGAAACAGATCAGACAGCGGATGGCGCCGCGTCAACCGGACCCTGGAATTGATTCTTCTCTTTCGTTCGGGTCCGGTCCGGGGCATCGGGATCGTCAACGCTCCCTCGACCGAGCCTCCCGCTGTTTGTTCTGGCTCCTCGGTGAGGGGGCCATCGCTTCGGTGCCACGGCCCACGAGGCAATTCCTGGCCATCGAGCCATCGGAGTAATTCGGGATCGATCCCGACCGTGATTCCCGGTCGCTCCAGCAGTGCCCAGGCCGCTGCTCGATCGGCGCGCTCCAGTGCCTCGTGCAAGGCGTGATTGGCCTGCGGAAGTTGTTCCGGATGCCATACCCATGGGTGGACTCCATCGATGGGGATCGGGGCCAACCGTTCCAGGGCGAGGTCGAGGAATTCAACGGGCAGCGACCTGGCGAAGCGCGCCAACTGTCGATGAGCGGGCTCGATGCGGACGGTGCCGCGGCTGCCCACCGACACTCCTGTGGGGGGCAGCACCAGCAGCCCATCGCGTGTTTCGAGCCAATTCCGCAACAACATGGCTGCCGATGAACGGTTCTCTCGG